>JAAELT010000473.1 GCA_024226315.1 bacterium
CACTGGCGCAGGCCGCCGACGCCGGCGTCACCGGCAAGGACGTGACTCCGTTCCTGCTGTCGAAGATGGAGTCGCTGACCGGCGGTGCGAGCCTGGAAGCGAACAAGGCCTTGATCGTCGACAACGCGCGTGCCGGCGCGCGCCTCGCCGTCGAGCTGGCGCGATTGCGCGCCGACGCCGAGACCTGACGGGCCGGTCCCCGACCGGGAGCCGGCGCGAGGCGATTCGGCATGAGCGGGGTTGATTTTCACTGCCAGGCAGTGATGGGGTCGAGTCTGATTCCGACCCTGTCAGAGCCATGCTTGCGCAACGTCGGGCGGTATGCTAAATCTTCGAAGGGAAAACCACTTGACTGATCAGCACATCGAACTTTATCGATAGGAGGAGATGCTCGCGAGGTCTCCGGCCAGTAGATCTCGGACCAAGTCGCAATGAAGTTCGAGAACGATGTCTTCATCAGCTACGCCCACATCGACGATCAATCCCTGATCGAAGACAAGAAGGGCTGGATCTCCAACCTGCACCGAGCCCTGGATATCCGGGTCGGGCAGCTGCTCGGCAAGCAGCCCAGGATCTGGCGCGACGCCAAGCTCGAGGGCAACGACTTCTTCGGCGACCAGCTGGTCGACCGCCTCGAGAAGGTCGGGCTGGTGGTTTCAGTGCTGTCGCCACGCTACACCCAGTCGGAGTGGTGCACGAAAGAGGTCAAGGAGTTCTTTCGCGCGTCGGAGAAGAGCGGCGGCGCCCGCGTGGGCAACAAGTCGCGAGTGTTGAAGGTCATCAAGACGCCGGTGCCGCTGGAGGAGCATCCGAGCGAGATCCAGGGCACCCTCGGCTACGAGTTCTTCACCACCGACCCGGCGAGCGGCCGGCCACAGGAGCTCGATCAGGGGCTGGGGTCGGAAGAGGAGCGCAAGTACTGGGCCAAGCTCGACGACCTTGCCTACGACATCGCCGAGCTGCTCAAGGCTCTCGAAACCGCGGAGGGCGGCGGAGACGGCTCGGCGCCGGCAGCCAAAGACAAGGGCACGATCTACCTGGCGGAGGCCAGCTTCGACCTCAAGGAGCAGCGCGAGGAGGTCAAGCGCGACCTGCAGCGGCAAGGCTTCACCGTGCTGCCCGACAGCCAACCGCCATTCGTCGCCGCCGAGCTCGAGGAGTTCGTGCGCAAAGACCTGGAAGGCTGCCGGCTGTCGATCCACATGATCGGCAAGAGCTACGGCCTGGTGCCGGACGGCGCCACCGAATCGATGGTCGCGATCCAGACCGAGCTGGCGATCAAGCGCGGGCTGGACGACAAGGACTTCATCCAGCTGGTCTGGCTACCGCCAGGTCAGGAGGTCGACGACGAACGGCAGAGAGAGTTCATCGAGCGTCTGCAGACCGACTCCCGAATCCACGAGGGCGGCGATCTGCTGGAGGTGCCGCTGGTCGATTTCCAGACCGTCATGTACCGCAAGCTCGAGCCGGAGGAAGCCGAAGAAGAGGCAGAGGAAGAAGAGCACGACGACACCGTCAGCGCCGGCCTGGACGACGACGACCTGACCCGGATCTACCTGATCTGCGATCAGCGTGACGTCGACTCGACGCTCGACCTGGAAGACCTGCTCTTCGATCGTGGCTTCGAGGTGATCGTGCCGATCTTCGACGAAGACGAGACCCAGGCGCGCCTGGATCACGAGGAGAACCTGCGTGAGTGCGACGCGGCGCTGTTCTACTACGGCGAGGGCAACGAGATGTGGCTGAGGCGCAAGCAGCGCGAGCTCCAGAAGATCTTCGGCCTGGGGCGCAAGAAACCGATCCTGGCGCGGGCGATCTACGTGGCACCGCCCGACAACCCGCGCAAGAAGCGGCTGCGGACACGTGAGGCGATGGTCATCCAGGGCGGTGGGGACTTCGATCCGCAGACTCTGGAACCGTTTGTCGAAGCGATCGAGCAAGCGCGCGAAAAGGCGGCCAGCTGATGAACGGCTACGAGTCCTTCAATCCGTTCCCGGGTCTGCGCAGCTTCGAGCCCGACGAGGACCACCTGTTCTTCGGCCGCGAGAAGCAGATCGACGACCTGCTCCGGCGGTTGCGCAAGAGCCGCTTCCTGTCGGTGGTGGGCACCTCCGGCAGCGGCAAGTCGTCGGTCATCCGTTCGGGGATGATCCCGGCGCTCTACAGCGGCATGATGACCCGCGCCGGCTCGAGCTGGCGGATCGCCGTCATGCGGCCCGGCGACGATCCCATCGGCAACCTTGCCGACGTGCTCAACGACTATGACGTCCTGGGCCCGGAAGACGCTGGTCTGGCGCCGATGAACCGCTCGATCCTCGAGACCACTCTGCGCGCCAGCGCCGTCGGCCTGACGGACGCCGTGCGCCAGGCGCGGATCCCCGAGCACGACAACGTGCTGGTGGTGGTCGATCAGTTCGAGGAGCTTTTCCGGTTCAAGCAGAACCTCAGGGTCCAGAGCTCGCGGCGCGATGCCCTGACCTTCGTCAAGTTGCTGCTCGAGGCTGGCAAGGCCGCGGAAGTCGCCGTCTACGTGGTGATCACCATGCGCTCGGACTTCATCGGCAACTGCATGGATTTTCCCAACCTTCCCGAGGCGGTCAACGACGGCCAGTACCTGATCCCACGCATGACCCGCGACGAGCTGCGTATGGCGATCAGTGGTCCGGCGGCAGTCGCTGGCGGCGAGATGTCGCCGCGACTGGTTCGCACGCTGCTCAACGAGGTCGGCGACAATCCCGACCAGCTGCCGATCCTCCAGCATGCCTTGATGCGCACCTGGAATTACTGGCAAGACCATCACTCCGACGGCGAGGCGGTCGACCTCGAGCACTACGAGGCGATCGGCACCATGAAGGAGGCGCTGTCGCGTCACGCCGAGGAAGCCTACGGCGAGCTCGAGTCGAGCCACGAGCAGGACATCGCCGAGAAGCTGTTCAAGGCTTTGACCGACAAGGGCCCTCACACTCGCGGCGTGCGCCGGCCGTGCCGGTTGGAAGAAGTCTGTGAGCAGGTCGGTGCCGAGTCCGCCGAGGTCGTGGCGGTCGCCGATCGTTTTCGCAAGGCGGGGCGCTCGTTCATCGTGCCGCCTGACGAGGTGGAGCTCGACAGCTCGTCGGTGCTCGATATCTCGCACGAGAGTCTGATGCGGGTCTGGGGCCGCCTGATCGAGTGGCTCGAGGAAGAAGGGCGCTCGGCCCAGCTCTACCGGCGGCTGTCGCGCGCGGCGGCACGCTACGAAGCGAGCGAGGGCGGGTTGTGGGGTGAGGAGGAGCTCGCCCTGGCCCTGCCCTGGCGCGAGAAGAATCATCCGACGGAGGCCTGGGCGCAGCGCTACGACGCCCACTTCGAGCGCTCGATGGACTTCCTCGACGCCAGCAAGCAGGCGCGGGACGACGCCATCGCCGCGCGCGAGTACCGGCGGCAGCGCCGGCTCCGCCTGGCGCGGCAGATGAACTGGGCGGCGGGGATCGTCGCGGTGATGGTGTTGTTCTTCGCCTTCAAGATGTGGCGCCTGTCGCTGGCGGCGGAGACCCAAAGCGAGATCGTCCTGGCTCAGAAGGCCTACGCCGAGCAACAGCAGCTGAAAGCCGAGCAGAAGGAGCTTGAGGCCGAGCGTCAGCGGGAGAGAGCAGAAGAGCTCCGCGAGCTCGCTCTCGACGAGCGGGCCGAGGCCCAAGAACAACGAACAAGGGCCGAGGAGAGTCAGCGCATCGCGCAGGTCCAGCGCCGGCGGGCTCTCGAGAAGGAACGCCAGGCCCTGGCCAGCGCCGAGGAGGCGCAGCACGCCCGCGAGCAGGCCGAGGCCCTGCGTGTCGAGGCCGAGACCCAGCGCGAGCTTGCGCTGCGCGAGAAGGCGCAAGCGGACGACGCCCGTGCCAGTGCCGAGAAGGCGCAGGCCGAGGCACAGCGCCTGAGGCGCCTGGCGCAGTTCCGCGAGGTGGTCTTTCAGACGCTGCAATCCGGCAGCCGGAACGAGGAGGTGGGAGCGCTGGTCTCGGTCCAGGCCCTGCGTTTCTACCGGCAGCTCGGCAGCCAGGAGGAAGACCCTCACGTGTTCGATGTGTTGCGCCACAACGCCCAGCGACTGGGTTCGAAGCGCTGGGACGTGATCGGCGCGCTCCGCGGGCCGGTGCGGACTGTCGCGGTCTCGGGCGACGGCTCGTGGCTGGCCGCCGGCGGTGACGATCCGAAGGCGCGTCTGTTTCATCTCGACTCGGCGGCCGAGCCGCTGTCCCTGCGAGCGAGCAAAGACGGGGTCCGAGCCGTGGCCTTCGACTCCGCGGGCCAGAAGCTGGCCAGTGGTCTGGGCGACGGCTCGATCCGGGTCTACGATCTCCAGCAGCGCAAGCCCACCAGCCGCGTGCTCGAGGGGCATGCGGGCGCGGTCGAGGCGCTCGCCGCCCGCCGTGACTCGGCCGTCCTGGCGTCCGGCGGTGTCGACGGCGATGTGCGGCTCTGGAATCTCGAGCAGCTCACCAGCGTCGACGTCTCGCCGGTCGGTTCGGCGATCCGCTCGCTGGCGTTCCGCGGCGCGAGCCCCACCCTGGCGGTGGGCGCCGAGGACGGCCTATGGTTGATCGAGACAGGCGAAGAGAGCTCCGAGCCTCGGATTCTGGGCGAGGCGGTCGACGTGCGCGCCGTCGCCTTCAGCGCCGACGGCCGCTACCTGGCCGCGGGCCACGCCGCCGGCGGCATCGCCATCTGGGACCTGGAGTCGCCGGACGTCGAGCCGACCCGGTTCGATGCCCGCGGCGGCGGCGTGAGCTCGGTGAGCTTCGGCCCGGCCGGGATGAGGCTGGCCTCCGGGCACGAAGACGGCAATGCCCGCCTCTGGGACGTGTCGAACCCCGACCTCGAGCCGCTGCTGTACGCCCACGGGGCGGACGTTTCGGCGGTGGCGTTCGACCATGACGGCATGGCCGTGGTCACCGCCAGCGCCGACCGCACCGTCACCCTCTGGCCGACCCAGGCCGCGCAGCTCGCCGACGAGATCTGCAGCCTGGTATCGCGCAACCTGACGCGCGCCGAGTGGCACGAGCTGCTGCCCGAGGGCAGCGAGTACGAAGCGACCTGCCCGGGCCTGACTTCGGGCTAGGCCAAGACCCTCCGCCGAAGGCGGAGGGTCTTGGGGCGCTAGCTGAAACCCTGGAGGATGGCGGCGGCGATGGCGTCGCCGCCGCCGGGTGGGCTCGCCGGGTCGCGAGGCAAGTCGAGCAGCGCCTCGATCTCTCCCAGCCAACGCCACGAGACGAAGGCCTCGGCGCCGATCCGCCGGCAGGGGAGGTGCCGCTGCACCCAGGCCTCGACCGGCGGCGACTCCGGAAACGACGGCCGTGGAACGTAGCCGAAGGGCAACCCGGCAGAATCGACCTCCGCCACCGTGCTGTAGCCGAGCTTGCCGATCACAGCGTCCGATGCGTGCACGAGATCGGGATGGTAGAAGTCCGAGTGGTGGGGAAGCAGCACCGCCCGGCCGAGGACCCGCGCCTCGGGCACACTGCCGGGGATTACCAGCCACAGGTCTCGCGAGCCGAGACCGGCCAGCCTGTCCTCGAGCCCGCGGTACGTCCACTCGACGCCGCCCATCGTGACCATCACCAGCGGGGCGTCGTCGGGGACGCCCAATCGTTCACGAGTGACCCGGCGGCCGATGCGTGGCCGGCGACTCACCGGCGGCACGCTCAGGGCGCCGGGTACGGCGTCACAGATCGGCTCAGCCTGGATCCGCCGGCCGGCGCCGTCGAAGATCTCCGCGAGGTACTCGGCGATCGGCCGCAGCCTCGGCTCGGCGCCTGAATAGGCGCGGTAAATCCAGTCCCAGGTGAAGTTCTCGATCAGAATCGACGGCAGGCTGGCGCGCCGCGCGACCTCGAGGCCGATCGGCGAGACGTCGCAGATCACCAGGCGGCAGCCGGCTCCAGTGACGGTGGCCGCCAGCGCGTCGATCCCGGGGCGATCGAACGGGATCCAATCACTCAATCGACGGACGCTCTCCTCGAGATCCTCTTCGAGCGAGCTTCGCTGCACCAGGCCGAGATCAGTGACCGCCTCGTGGTAGGCCACCGGCCGCTCCAGGGAATGCTCGAAGAACCAGGCGGGCGTCTGGGTGAACAGCTCGAATCGGATGTCCGGCCGTCGCCTCCAGACAGCCTCGATCACCGCGCAGGCGCGCGCCGCGTGGCCGAAACCGTGAGACGAGACGAAGTAGGCGACGCGGGGAGCCATGACGGCCCCTAGCTCACCGCCTCGGTCGTCGCCGGGTCGGGTCGTGCCAGGCTGGCGGCGCTGGTCAACACCAGGAGGATCCACAGCACATCGCCGAGCAACAGGTGCACGAGCTGCATCCACACCGGCGCCAGCAACACGATGTTCAGTGCGCCGACCGTGAGCTGGACGAAGACCATCAGATTCAGCAGGTTGGCGAAGCGCTTGGCCGGTTGGGCACGCCGGTCCTGACGCACCTTGCCGATGTAGTAGAGCAGCAGCAGGCTGACGATGACCGCGATCAGCGGATGCGAGACTCGCAGCTGGATCAGCAGGTGCGAGGTTGGAGATAGATCCTGGCGCACCGCCTCGGCCAGCGAGGACGCCGGGAACAACGTGTCGCCGAGCGCCGCGATGGCGCCGCTGATGCCGACCAGCAAGGCACCGCCGAGGGCGACGACCGCCAGTCGTAGACGCCGGCCCTGGCCGGCGAGCTGGACCGGCGCCCCGCCGTCGGCCCAGTAGGCGGTCAAGGTCAGGGCAGCGAGCAGCAGGAAGGTGTTGCCCAGGTGGACGCCCATGAACATGGCGCGCGCCATCGATTCGTTGTCGGCCACCAGCTCGAACAGCACCAGGCCGGCGCCGACCGCGGCCTCGCCGAGCATGAAGAGCATCGACAGGGCGGCGCCCCGTCTCACCGGGTGACCAGGAGCATAGGCGCGCCACGCCCAGACCAGCATCGCGACCACCATCAACAGCACGATGCCGCTGGTCAGGCGGTGGGTGTACTCGATCAGTGTTTCAATCGACGGCGCGCGGGGGATGATCTCGCCGTTGCAGGTCGGCCAGTTGCTGCCGCAGCCGGCACCCGAGCCGGTGGCGCGCACGTAGGCACCCCACAGGATCACCGCCAGGGTGGCGGCGAGCACGGTCCAGGCGTAGGAGGTGAAGCGGTCGCGACTCATGGCCGCCGGGACTCTACGCGATGCCTCCTGAGGGGGGCAAGCGAAGGGCCGTGGTCTGGTAGCCTCCGAGGGAAGATGAAACTCCGAAGAGTGTTTTCTCCGCCCAGCTACGGCTTCAGCGGCCTCCTGGCCACCTTGGTGGTATTCCTGTTTCTCCTCTGGCCAGCCGTCGGGGGCGTCCCCGGTCTGCGGCGAGTGATGCTGATCGCCTTCACGGCGGTCTTCCTGGCCGCCGTGTACGCCATCAGCAATGAGCGCCGACTGCTCAGTTGGACGCTGGCTCTGGGCGCTCTCGGCCTGGTGTCGACCTGGCTGAGTCACTTCATCCCAGAGGCGGGTCTCGGCCTGGCGAAGTCGGTGCTGACCACGGCCTTTCTCGGTTACATCGGCCTCGTCATCCTGCGGGAGGTGCTGGCGGACGGCGAGGTGACGCGTGAGCGGATCCTCGGCTCGATCTGTGTCTACCTGTTGATCGGCCTCTGTTGGTCGGCGATCTACGACATCCTCTACACTCTGGACGCGGGCGCGTTTCGTTTCCCTGCGGGTAGCGAGCCGAGCGCGCTGGCGGCACCCGACGGCCATTTCGAGCTCGTCTACTACAGCTTCGTGACCTTGACCACTCTCGGCTACGGAGACATCACGCCCGTCTCCTCGGTGGCCCGCGGGCTGACCACACTCGAGGCGGTCACCGGCCAGCTCTACATCGCCGTGTTGGTAGCGCGCCTGGTCGGCCTGTACGTCGCCCACTCGATGAGCGGAGCTCAGAAGTGACTCTGGGGACCCGGAGGCCGGCCCGGAACATGGTATGTTCTGATTTGGCTTTTTCGACCCTGAACCGATCACCGAGCTCTCTTTCCAGAACCCGAGTCGAGCGATGAGCATCAACGGCGTGCTCGAAGACCTGGCGCTGGCCGACGTCTTGCAGTTCGTCCACATCTCCCGGCGCACCGGCACGCTCTACCTGTGGCGGGAGGACGACCGGCGTGCCGAGATCGGGTTCCACGATGGCCACATCGTCAGCGCCTGGTCGCCCGGCCACCGCCGTCTCGGTGACCTGCTGACCGCCAGCGGGATCATCGACGAGGTGACCGTCGAGCGTGCGCTGCAGCGTCAGAAGGACGAAGAGGGGAGGCGGATCCTGGGGCAGATCCTGCTTGCCGACGGCGTGGTCACCCGCGACGACATCCACCGCGTGGTCAAGGAGCAGGTGCAGGCGACGATCTTCGATCTGCTGACCTGGCGCTACGGCAGCTTCCATTTCGAGATCGACGAGCTGCACCCGATCGACGGCATCGGGCTGGTGCCGGGCGAAGTGCTCGACGATCTCGACCTCAACACCCAGATGTTGCTGCTCGACGCCGCGCGCCTGTTCGACGACCAGCACCGGAAGGCCGAGCTCCCGGCCGCTGCTGACACGGATCTCGACCCGCTCGATCGCCGGCTGAAGCTCGCTGGCCTCGGCCGCACGTCGACCGCCGATGGCGGCACCGAGCGGGACCGCCCACCGCCGGGCCGCAAGGCACCGGAGCCGGTGCGCTGCCAGATCGTGAGTCAGGATCGCGGACTCCTCACCATGCTGCGCCAGGAGCTGCCCAGCGAGCTGGCGCGGGTCGTGCCGGTGCGTCCCCGCGAGGCCGGCAACCGGGTGCCGGGGGAGGGCACCTCGCCGATCGTGCTGTTCGATCTGCGTGCGGACGACGTCGAGCCAACCGACATCGCGTCGCTGGCCCGCACCCGTCCGGGTGCTGGCGTCGTCGCCGTCACCGGCTCGCGTGACGAGGCCCGGCGCGCTTACGAAGCCGGCGCGGTGGCGGTGTTCGAGGCCGGCGATGAGGCGGTCATCGACTGTTGCCGCAACCTCGCTCGTGCCGCCGGCCACGCCCAGCCGCCAGGCCCCTTCGGGATCGATGGGGGAGGCTTCAGCCGATTCCGGCGGGTGGTTTTCGATGTCCGCTCGGGGCTGCATTCGGCAACCATGGCACTCAACCTGATGAACGTCATCTCGGAGTCGGTGGAGCGCGCGGTGCTGTTCCTGGTGCAGGGTGAAGATCTGACGGCGGTGGGCGCCTTTGGATTCTCGAGCTCCGGCGAGGGACTCGCCGGGCTGACCAGCGGCCTGCGGCTACGCCCCGAGCCCCGCTCCGTGCTCCGTCGCGCGCTCGACATCGCCAAGCCCCAATCTCTCGACTTCGACGACGCTCATCTCGGTCCCGAGCTCGAACCGCTCCTCGGCCGGCCGGCCTCCGGCCAGGTGGTGATCTTCCCGGTGCAGGGCGCCGAGCGCAACATCGCGCTGATCTACACCGACAACGGCACCCTCGACGAAGAGATCCAGGACATCAAGATCCTGGAGCTGGCGACCTCCCAGGTCGGTGTGGCGTTCGAGGACGAGCTGCTGCGGCAGAAGCTGGGCGAAGAGGGGCTCGACGCGGTATTCGGGTCGGCATGAGTGTCGTGGACGGGCCGACACCACGGTACGACTACATCATCGTCGGAGCCGGCTCGGCCGGCTGCGTACTGGCGAACCGGTTGAGCGACGAACGGCGCCACCAACGCCCCGACGATCGCCATCGCGGAGAAGGTCGCGGATTTGATTCGGGACAGCTAGAAACGACTTCCTGTGTTTTTGCGGTGCCAGAAATCCACCGGAGAAACCTCCGGCGGATCTCATGGTGTCGGAAATCCTCCGGACGAACTTCCCGGAGGATCGATCGTCGCTCTATCGCTACTCCGGAGGCAAGAAGAGGTCCTCCTCGAGCGCGGCCAGCTTCTCCCTGATCCGTGCCTGCTCATCCGCCAGATCGTTGCGCGCCTGCTCGAGTTTGTCGAACTCCTTCGGATCGTCGAAGTTGTGGCGGTTGTACCCGGACAGACGACGGTTCAGCTTGTTGAGCTTGAGCTGGTTCTTGCCGAGCCGACTCTGCAGAGTCGACTTCATCGCCTCGCGGTCGGGATTGGTTTCATTGGTCGCCCGCCGGACCTGGTTCTCGGCGAGTCGCATCGGCCCGCCCACCAGAAAGCCCAGGGTGCTGTTCTCGCCAGTGGCGGCCTGGACCCCGGTATCGGCGACCTTGACGATGGTCAGGGGCAGGGCCGCGCCCGAGCCCATGAAGGTCAAGAACGAAAGGGCAGCCGAAGTGGCACCGCCCTTGACGTCGCCCTGCGCCAGCTGACCGGCCGCCAGCACTCCTCCCAGGCCGCCGGCCGTGACTCTAGCGGCCTGCCCCAGGGCCTTGGCCGCCGCGTCCGAGGAGGCGCCCGGCAACCTGGAGAACAGGTGCTCTCTGCCCTCGACGGCGAGCTTCATGCCACCCACCGCCAAGACGGCGTCCTTGTCGTTGGGCTCCAGACCGGTGGGGTCGACGAGCCGGACGGGATTGTTTTCCGCATAAGCGTACAGGCTCCAGGCGCCCATCGAGCGCACCGGATCCACTTGCAGGAACCTGGCGCTGAGCGGGAAGTAGGTGCGAGCCCGCATGTAGGTGGTGTCGCCGTCGTCCTCGTGACCGCTGAACCCCACGGTGCGCTCTCCCGAGCCGCCAGCGGTGATCTTCAGCCCGAACGGCTGGTAGTGGGCTTGCTTCGTGGCCACCTGGGGGCTGGTAATCAGGCGCGCGCTGCCGATCTGGTCCTCGTGGTACTGACGAGTCACTCCGCTCGGCCACTCCTTGGACGAGATCCGGCGGGCGCCGGCGTAGAGGTACTCCCGGCGCAGCTGGATCGAGGGACTGATGCCGGCGAACTCGCGCACCACACGAGGTCCGTCCCGTAGGGTCCAGATCAGCTCGGTTCCCGGAAGGGTCGAGTCCAGGTGCATGACCCGCAGGTCGTCGTGGTCGTAGACGGCGAGCTGGCTGCCGCTGGGCGGGTTGAACGCCGCCATCTTGTCGAGCTCGTCGTAGACCGCGGTGACGGCGCCCCCGGCGCCGCTCGTCCAGTTGCCGAAGGCGTCGTAGGTCGTGTCGCCGATCAGGTGATTGCTGGTCGGATCGATCGTGCCGGTGCCCAGACGGTGATTGTCGAAGTTGTCGTATTGGTAATTGTAGGCGTTGCCCTGGACGGTGGCGGTCACCAGCCGGTCCTTTTCGTCGTAACGGAACGAATCGCCGCCCATGGCGTAGAGGTTGCCCGCGTAGTCATAGGTCAAGGCCCCCAGGTTCAGACGGCTCGTGGTGCCGCGGGCGAGATCGACGGCTGAGATCCGTGGCATACCCTGGGCGACGTTGAACCGATCGGTGCCGCCGGCACTGCCGTGGTGCTGAATCTCGTAGACCAGCCCACTGGCGTGGTAGCGGAGCGTGGTGCCGAGCGATTCGCTATCGACCCGAGTCAGGTAGAAACCCTTGGAGTACTGTTGGGTGACGTCGCGGGAGGGCGAGGGCTGACTCTGGCCCACCGAGTCCGGGTAGGTGATGGTGGTCACGTTGCTCAGGCCGTCCAAGTCGTAGCCCCAGCCTTGGACGAAGTTGGTCAGGCCGCTCGGATTGCCCACGTCGGGAATCCACTGTACGCCGGTCGTGCGATCGGTGCGTCTGCCCGCGGCGTCGTAGAAGAAGGTCGAGCTGGCCCGCCAGTTGCCGCTGGCGCCGACGCCGCTGGTGGCCGCGCCTCGGTAGTTGTTGCGCACCGCCATGGTGAGCTGCCCATTCGCGCCGCCCGCCGCGCCGTAGGCGAAGCTCTTGACCAGCCGGTTGTCGACCCGGATCTCGGTCATCCGTCCCAGCGAGTCGTAGGCCGGTCGCGTGACCCGGCCCGCCTCCGTGCGCTTGCGAGGCTGGCCCCGGGTGTTGAAGTCCTCGAAGTCCGAAAGGCTCCGCTCCGGGAGGTTCTCCCGAGTCATGAAGCTGCGGCCGTCGTAGAACCAGTTGCGGGCCTGGGTGACGGTGCCGCCGGGCTCGGGATTGCTCCGGGTGGCGCGGGTGCGGTTGCCCTGAGGGTCGTAGAAGAACGTGGTGGTGATGTATTTGCCAGTGTCCTCGTCGACCGGGCGCTTGACGCTGGTCGTCCGCCCACGAAAGTCGCGGATGGTGGTGGTCTCGGCACGCTCGAGGTGAGCTGGGCAGATACCCGAAGCGCCGGGATTGTCCGTGGTCGTGCGGATGCAGGTGCGGGCTCTGGTCTTGCGCACCCCGGCGTAGATGTTGTTGAGCTTGCTGTTGTCCGGGTTGGTCTGCTTCTCGACGCGGCCACGGATGTCGACCTCGAAAGTGGTCTTGCGGTTGGCGTTGTCGAGCGCGCTCACCTTTAAGACCTCGCCGCCCGGGTGATAGCTCACCGTGCGGCTCACGGTGGTGCTGTCGTACTTCGGCAGGATCTCTTCGCGCAGCCGGCCGAGGCCGTCGTACTTCGCCGTGTAGGTGCGGATCGGGGCAGGCGGGGTGCCGCCGGGCAAGGTGCCCCTGGTGTAGACGTTCTCGGTCAACTGCCAGCGGCCGCCGACGTGCTGGTACTGGAACCTGCGGCTGGCCGACAGCGCCTGATCGCTGGTGATCCACTCGGTGCGCCCCATCGGGTCGTAGAGGTAGCTGAGTACCTCGCCCGAATCCAGGGTCTCGCTCTCTGTCCAGCCCGTTCCTATGTCGACGTCACGCCGCACCTCGTAGACGGTGGCGCCGAGCACGCGTTTCTCCTTCAGGAACCCGAAGGCATGGGTGTAGTCCATCAGGTAGTCCTGCTGCGCGGCCCCCCAGGCGCTACCGTTGTTGCACCAACCGTTGTCCATGGGCATGGTGCCCGGATAGGTGTCGGCGCCGAAGAACCGCTGCAGGTCGAGCTCGCCCTGGCCGTTGACCGCGTGCTTGACCACGAGGTCTTGCGAGCCGCGGTTCGCCGGCAGATTGCCGGGATTGATCTGAGTCGTGACCCAGGTGCGATCGAAGGTCTTGTGGCCCTGACTGGCGTGGAAACAGGCTTCGCCGCCGGCGTACACGCCATCTTCCTCGGTCCAGAGCTCTCGGTAGGTCTCGAGCAGCCAGGTGGTCGGCACGGTGATGTTCTGCTTGATGGAATGGTCGGGATTCAGTTCCAGAGTGCCGACGCCGTCGTTGTAGTTCTGGAACTTGTTCTGCACGATCGAGCCGTTGCCGCCGCTCGCGAAGTTGCTGCGGGAGACGGTGGAGCGGTAGTGGCCGAGGCCGTCGAAGTCGGCGTTGTCGAGTTGAACAAAACGGTCACCGTCGGTGGGGTAGATGGTGCGCCGTCGTTTCAGCCGGCTGTCGCGCAGACACTCGCCCGAATAGGGCTTGCACTGTCCCGCGAGGGCGACCTCGTACTGGGCATAGGCTTCCTCACGCTTCTCGCAGCTTGCATCCAGGTTCAGGTCTTCGACCCGGTCGCCGGCCTGGTCGGCGCCGAAGAGCATGTCGAAGCCGACGGCCGGGCCGGAGGCGATGTCCCAGGGACACGAGTAGAGCTCGGTCGAGAGGTGCAGGTTGGGATCCCCGGGCAGCGGATTGATGGCGCTCGGCGTGCGGCTGATCATCATGTTGCGCTCGGCGTGAGTGCGGCCGCTCTCGAGGCGACCTTTGCCGTCGCAGCCCGGCATGCCCACGGCGCACTTGTCCGAGAACGGATAGATGTTGAAGTAGTGGACCGCCACCGACGACAGGTCGCTCTGGTTGTTGAAGTTCTGGTGGTCGGTCCAGATCGCCACCACCTGCTCCGACCACGGTCGAACCTGGGAGAAGTTGTTCGGCTCGTGGACCTGGCAGATGCCCGCGGGAGTGTCCGGCGTTCTCTGGATCTGACGCAGGAAGCGCTTGCGCGCCAGCGTCCCGGCCGCGTCGGTCACCGTGCGCTCCGACACCGCGGCGTGGGTGCCGGCGTTGATCGGGCCACCCCGGCAATCGGGAGGGCTGTCCCACATCTGGTTGTACTCGTAGGAGATCGTGCCGCCGGTGGGAAGCAGCGCGCTTTCCAACTGCACGTCGTCGGTCAAGGTGGTGTCGTAGTCGAAAGTGAAGCGCTTGCCGTCGGGCTGCTCGATCCAGTCGAGCCGCGGCCGGCTTGCACGCACGTCGATCTGACAATTGACGGCGAGCACGCCGTGCCAAGAGCTGACCGGCGGTCTATCCACCATGTGGTCGAGGGTGTAGGAGAGCTCGTAGATGCGCTCGCCGCCGCCGAAGCCGGGCAGGCGCACCTTCTTGGCCACCATCGGCTGCTCAGCGGTGCGTCCCGGCCAGTCGACGAACCCCACCAGCGTCTCGCGCCACGGGTTGCCGCCGTCTTCCTGGTCGAAGATCCGCCAGCCGCCCTGAAAGGTCTGGCCGTCGATCGTCACCTGGTTGAGGTAGCGGATCTGGAGCTTGTTGCCGTAGGGATCGACGATTCGCCACAGCCGCCAGCGGTCGGGCATGGTCTTGTGGGGTGAGGAGAAGCGGATGAACAGGCTCTTGACGCCGTTCGGAGCATCCACCCAGCGTTTGTTGTCCGCGACCTTGCGGATCCGCAGGAAGCTGCCGTCGCGGGCGTAGAGATAGGTCGCGTCCTCGTGCGCCGGGTCGTTGCGATTCACGTCGCCGTGCAGCTCGCGCCAGAACTCGTGGCGGGTGCCGTTGGCGTCGATGTAGACGTAGCGGGGCGAAGGATCGACCCACTTCTCGAACAGGAAGGGATCGGTCTGGTCGCAGCTCGGTGGGCCGCCGTCGAAGAAGCGCGGCTCGATCAGGCGGCCGAGATGAAAGGCCCAGCCCCAGCCCAGATTGAACGCTGCGTCCGGATACTCGGCGGCCAGCGGCCGCGATGGTGTGGGTGGGGGTTCGTCCGGGTACAAGCCCATGTTGCGCCGGCTCCACAGCGAGCTGTTGAAGACTGCCTTGAGCTCGTAGGACAGCGCCCCCCGCACCTTCTGGGGACCACCGATTGGCACCCCGAAGGTCAGGTTGCCGGTGCGCAGGTCCACGCTGTCCACGTCGCCGACGCTGAACACCGTGCGCGCGTCGAAGCTGGTGACGCGCAGAGTGCCGAGCTTGTTGTCCCCCAGCGGATCGTCGTTCTGTGCGCCGGCGAAGGGCGCGACCAGGACTGCGAGCAGAATCGCCGTCCAGGTCCGTGCTGCGATGGATCGATGTCGTCTCATGATGTGTTCCCCTTTGCGGATGACGGGCGCGCACGTCGCCCGGTATGGAGCCGGCCCGCGTGACTGCTTGGTGTGACTCTCTCGGCGGATCGAGTGCGGGGCCGGCGGTTGACATGGCCATAAAGGCAAGCCGTGTGCCAAGTGCCGTGCAGCGCCACCCACGACCATCCGCAAGCGAATCGCAGGAAGCCCTCGACTCGCGGGAGGCTTCACGCAAGTCCCTGATAGGAAGGGGCTTGGTTGTCGTCTCAGAGCCGGAGCTCTGGTCCGAGAGAGCGAACGAGCGCCGCCCGGCAGCGAAATCAGAGAGGGTCTACAGCACCGACTCGCGCCGTGTCAGCCGGTTCACTCTCTGAGCCGGCGGCTCAAGATCTGGGCGGCGCCGGATGGAGGCGCCGTCAGCCAGACGCCCAGGGCAGCTTGCCCAGATCGACGTTGCCGCCCGACAGGATGATGCCGACCCTCAGGCCCTCGACGTCGATCGCGCCCGCGTGCACCGCCGCGAAAGGCACG
Organism: bacterium; assembly: GCA_024226315.1. Taxonomy (GTDB): domain Bacteria; phylum Acidobacteriota; class Thermoanaerobaculia; order Multivoradales; family J023; genus JAAELT01. The sequence continues at coordinate 15,763 of JAAELT010000473.1, forward strand.
GCGCCGGAGGGCTCGACGACGATCTTCATCCGCTCCCAGATCAGTCGCATGGCGTCGACGATGGACTCCTCGTCGACGGTGACGATCGAGTGCAGGTGGTTTTTCAGGACGCCGAAGGTCAGGTCGGACAGCGCGGTCTGCAGGCCGTCGGCGAGGGTCCGGGGTGGCGTGACGGGGGGTTGGCGGTCGCCGGTCTCGAGCGAGCGGAAGGCGTCGTCGGCTTCCTTTGGCTCGACGCCGACGACGCGGGTGTCGGGCGAGAAATGGTACGCGGCGAGAGCGGTGCCGCTGGCGAGCCCGCCGCCACCGACCGGCATCAGGATGAGATCGAGCGACGGCACGTCTTCGATCAGCTCCTTGGCGGCGGTCGCCTGGCCGGCGATAATGTCGCGGTGGTCGTACGGGTGGACGAGGGTGGCGCCGGTTTCCTCGATCACCTGCGCCACCGTCGCCTCACGCGCCTCGAGCGTCTGATCGCAGAGCACGACCTCCGCGCCGTAGCCGCGTACCGCCGCCAGCTTGACCGCCGGTGCGGTCTTGGGCATGACGATGCGCGCCCGAGTGCCGGCGATGTGCGCCGCCAAGGCCAGGGCCTGGGCGTGGTTGCCCGAGGAGTGGGTGGTGACGCCGCGCTCGAGCTGTTCCGGGCTCAGCCGTGAGACGGCGTTGAAGGCGCCGCGGAACTTGAAGGCGCCGACCTTCTGGAAGTTCTCGCACTTGAAGAACAGCTCGGCGCCGAAGCGGCGATCGAAGGTGCTCGAGCGCAGCACAGGGGTGCGGTGGGCGTGCCCCCGGATGCGCTCGTGGGCCTCTTCGATCTCCCGCCTCGAGAGCAGGACGTCGGTTTCGCTCTCCGGCACGGTTCTACTGGCCGAAGATCTCTTCCACCGGCACGATCCGCACCGCTTCCTCGGCGATCTGGAGCGGGAAGCTCTCGATCTCCTTGTCTTCGGCCATCACCTCTTCGGGCTTCTCGGAGGCGTAGGTCATGGGGCTGGCCTCGTCAGCGATCATCGCGGCCTTCAGCTTCTCTGCCTCGCCGGTGATCATCGCGATGTCGAGGTTGTCGGTGCGCAGGTACTTGGTGATTGCGGCGTTGACTTCCTCGCGGGTGAGTGACGCCATCATTTCGCCGAAGCGGGCCAGGTGGCCGTCGCCGTCGATACCGTAGTAGCGGTCGTCGACGCGGTAGCCCAGGCGCGCCTGGGTGGTCTCGGCGAAGTGCAGGTAGTACTTGCTCAGGAACGAGCGGGTGAGCTCGAGCTCCTCCTCGGTCATGCCTTCGTCGACCAACATCTGCAACTCGCGCAGCGCCGCGCGCAGGGCGAACAGCGCCTGCTCGTTGGGCAGAGTGCGGATCCAGACCTGGAAGATCTGCTGCTGGCGGCCAATCCCGGTGGGCGGCATCTGGCGCCGGCCGCCGTTGGGGAAGGCCTCGATGTAGGAGTAGTCACCGTAGTTCATGCCGCGCTTCTCGCGGATCACCTGGTACAAATGGCTCGAAGAGTTGCGATGTTCGCCGAGCCAGGAGTTGGCCAGCCACAGGGCGTAGAACTCGCGCGAGCCGCGCTTGACGTCGACGGGGAAGCCGAAGCTGATCGAGGCGTCGGCGCCGGGCTTGCTCACCATCAACACCCGCCGTCCGGTGGAGGCGGCCGGACTGACGGCGCCAGCCGCCGCGGGCGCGCCTTCCGGCAACTGGTCGGTGCTGCCGGCGAAGGTGCCGACCAGGTCGTCATCGTAGCCGCCACCCAGGCCGACCACCGCGTTGTCGCGGGTGTAGTGGGCCGCGTAGAAGGCGCGTACGTCGTCCAGGGTGATCGAATTCAACCCCGCGACCGTGCCGACGATCGGGTGGCGGTAGGGAGTGCCATCGAACACCAGTTCCATGAGCGCCGCCTTGCCGAGCTCCTCGTCGGACGCGAAGCGCAGAGTCTTCTCCAGGAAGTTGAGCTGGTCGCTGCGCAGCCGCTCGAAGTCCTCCTCGATGAACGCCGGTCGCAGGTACGCGTCCTGCAACAGGCCGACGTACTCCGCCAGGTTGTCGCGGTGGGTGCGGCCGGTGACCGTGGTCATCTCCTTGTCGACCCGCACGCCGTAGCCCGAGGCCAGCGGGTAGAGCTTCTCCAGGATCTGCTCGTAGGAGTTGGCGGTGGTCGAGCCGTCCGAGATCAGCGCGCCGGTGAGAGCGGCCAGGCCCTCCTTGCCGGGCGGGTCGTTCTGCGAGCCGACCTCGAACCAGACCACGAAGCTGACGGTGGGGTCGTCGGGCACCGGCATCAGCACAGCGTTCGCGGGCGCGGCGGCCTCGTCGGTGGCGGGCGGAGCGCAGGCGGCGGTCACCGCCAGGAGGCAGCCGATCAGGATCAGGAGGCGCGGGGTGGACATCAGCTCTCTCCTCTCAGCACGGCGACGGTGCGCCGCTCGGTGACGAAATACTCGTTGGCGGCGTCCTGGACGTCCTGCGGCGTGACCTGCTCGAAGGTCCGGTACAGGCGATCGACCACGTCGATGCCGCCGGTGACGGCGATCAGGCGGGAGAGGCCGCGCGCCACGTGAGACGGCGTGTCGAGGTTCATCAGGAAGCTGTACTTGAGACGCGATTGCAGGTCTTCCAGCCGCTTGGCCTCCGGCGGCTCCGCGCGCGCGTCGGCGATCACCCGATCGATCTCCGAGATCACGTAGTCGACTTTCGCCGGATCCTTGACCCGGGCGAGCACGTCGATCAGGCTGGGATCGCGGTTGATGTTGTAGTCCCCGTCGATGAACTCCAGCACCTGCTCGTCGAGCACCAGCTTCTTGTGGATGTCGCTGGTCTCGCCGAAGGCCAGGTCGCACAGCAGCATGGCCGCCACCTGCCGGCGGTCTTCCGGATCGAAGGCGGAGGATTTGTAGGCCAGCCAGACGATCGGCAGCGAACGCCCCTCGTACGGCACGTCGATGCGCTTCTCCGCCGTCTGCGGCGGCTCGGGGGTGATCTGCGGCGCAACGTAGCCGGGCTGCCAGCCGCCGTAGTATTTGCGCGCCAGCTCCATGGTCGGCTGCACGTCGATCGAGCCGACGATCATGAGCACCGAGCTCTCGGGACGGTAGTAGCGCGAGAAGAAGGTCTTCGAGTAGTCGAACAGCGTCGGCATGGCCTTGATGTCCGGCTCGTAGCCCATCGCGGTGTGGCCGTAGGTGTGCTTCTCGAAGGCCTCTTTGTGGATCGCCTCGTAGATGGTGAAGAAGGGGTTCGTCCGGTTCTTGCGGTACTCACCGTAGACGGCGCCCGCCTCGGTCTTGAACATGCCCTCGGGGTAGCTCAGGTTCAGAAAACGGTCGCTCTCGAAGTCCATCACCGTCTCCAGGTCGTCGGCGGCGACGTTGAGGTGGTAGCCGGTGAAGTCGTCGGTGGTGAAGGCGTTGACGTCGGCGCCGATCTTGGTGATGAGCTCGTTGTAGACCTCGGCCGGGTACTTCTCGGTGCCGCGGAACATCATGTGCTCGAAGAAGTGCGCGAAGCCGGTGCGGCCGGGCTCGTACTCGTCGCGGGCGCCGGTGCGGACGAGGGTCCAGTAGGACACCAGCCCTCCGGAGCTCATCGGCACCAGGATGACGGTGAGGCCGTTGTCGAGGGTTTCGACGTGGGTGTCGTAGGGAAAGATCCGGGGCTCGACGTCCTGGGCCATGGCCGGCAACGCCGACATCAGGCAGCAGAGGAGCAGAGCGAGTCCTGCGCTTTTCTTCAAGGGGAACCTCCTCGGGGATCGGGGGACGGGGGGGGCGGGATGGCGATCAAACGCGGCTGGCAGCCAGCCGGGAGCCGCTAGGTTACATCAAGTCGGAGCGGGCGAGCCATCGTCTCGCCCCCGGCACCCAGCGATTCAGCTCAGTTGAAACCCAACGGCGCCGCGGTCATCAGCTCTTCGGCCTTCCCTTTGTCGACCGGCTCGGAGAACAGGAACCCCTGCGCGAACGAGCAACCGAGGTCGGCGAGGCGGCGGTGCTGGTCGTCGGTCTCGACCCCTTCGGCGATGGTCTCCAGGCGTTTGCCGTGACATAGAGCGACGATCCCCTCCATCAGCTCGTCGCTGCCGCTGTCGACGCCGATGTGGCGCACGAACGCGGCGTCGATCTTGATGCGGTCGAAGGGGAACCGGTGGAGCACCGAGAGCGAAGACATGCCGGTGCCGAAGTCGTCGAGCGAGATCCGGACACCGAGGCGCTTGAGGCGCACGAGTGTCTCGAGCACGGTTTCCGGATCCGCCGAGACCGCGCCCTCGGTGACCTCCAGGAAGAGGCGGTCGCCGGCCAGGCCGCTGGAATCGAGGGCCTGGCGCACCTGGATGACGAGATCCGGCTGGGACAGCTGCCGGTTCGACATGTTGACGCTGACGAAGATCGGCTCCCGCGGCGCGCGACGGTCGTTCCAGACCTTGGTCTGGCGGCACGCTTCGAGCAGCACGCGCCTGCCGATCGGGTCGATCAGACCGGTTTCCTCGGCGGTCTCGAGGAACTCGCCCGCCGACACCAGGCCGCGTGCGGGATGATGCCAGCGGGCCAGTGCTTCGAATCCCGCCAGAGCTCCACCTGGCAGGGCGACGATCGGCTGGTAGAAAACGTCGAACTGCTCCTTGGCCAGGCCGCGCCGCAGGTCGGTCTCGAGCTGCAGTTGGGCGCGTACCTGAGCGTGCATCTCGGCGTCGAAGATCGCGTAGCCGGCGCGACCGTCGCTCTTGGCGCGGTACATCGCGGTGTCGGCGTCGCGCAGGATGTCCTCGGGTCCGGTGTCGGCGGAAAGCGCGATGCCGATCGAGGCGCTCGAGTAGAGCTCCCGGCCGCCGAGCTGGAAGGCCATCTCGAGCTCCTGCTGGATCCGCTTGGCCACGCGCACGGCGTTCGACGCGTCCTTGACGTCGTCGAGCAGGACTGCGAACTCGTCGCCGCCGAGGCGCGCCAGGGAGTCGTTGGGGCGCAGGCAGCCCTTGAGCCGGTGGCTGGCTTGTACGAGCAGTTGATCACCCACCGCGTGTCCGTAACTGTCGTTGACCATCTTGAAACGGTCGAGGTCGAGGAACAGCACGGCGCAGCGATAGTCCTTCTCCCGCGACCGGCGTTCGACGCAGTGCCCGAGGCGGTCCATGAACAGGCTGCGGTTGGGCAGGCCGGTCAGCGCGTCGTGCAGGGCGTCGTGCAACAGTTGATCTTCCGCCCTCTTGCGGTCGCTGACGTCTCGGGAATTGATCACCATGCCGCACACGGCGGGGTTCTCGAGCAGGTTCGTGATCTTCGATTCGAGCACGCGCCAGGAGCCATCGGCGTGGCGCATCCGGTACTCCAGGCGTTGGCTCTTGCGCGGGTTCTCGAGCAAGTCGGCGAACAAGGCGTCGAGGCGTTGCCTGTCCTGGGGATGGACCTGCTCGAAGCCGTCGGTGCCGGCCCGCTCGCTGGGCTCGAAGCCCAACAGCCGGACGCTCGCCGGACTCTGATAGAGAACCCTCCTCTGCCGGTCGAGGATGGTGATCATGTCCGAGGCGTTCTGCACCAGCGAGCGGAAGCGTTCCTCGCTGGTGCGCAGAGCGTCCTCGGCCCGTTTGCGGTCGGTGACGTCCTCGAAGATGGCTTCATAGCCGATGATCGCGCCCTTCGCGTCGCGCAGTGCCTGGGCGTAGGAGCGCACCCAGATCTTGGTGCCGTCGAGGCGGCGGATCCGGGTTTCGAAGCTTTCCACCCGACCCTCGTACTGCATCATCACCTTCCAGGCCTCGCGGTCTTCCTCCTCGACGTAGAGGCTGCCGGTGTCGAATCCCTCGAGCATCTCGCGGTTCGGCGCGCCCAGGAGCTCCACCAGGGCGCCGTTGAAGAGCACCAGCTCGCCCCGCTTGGAGATCCGGTAGACGCCCACGGGGACGCCCTCGAACAAGCTGCGGTAGCGGCGCTCGGACTCACGGAGGGCGGCCTCGGTCTGCTTGCGCTGAGTGATGTCGCGGAGCACCAGTTGCTGGGCGAGCTGGTCCTCGAAGGTGGACGCCAGGCGCACGGCCTCGACGTCGATCACCGTGCCGTCCAGGCGCAGCATCTTCTCCTCGCTCGGCCCGGGGGCCGCGCCGGTGCCATCGCCGGCCTCGTCCTCGAGCATCGCCCGGCTGCCCGGCTCGACGAGGCTCGCGATCGGCTTGCCGACCAGCTCCTCTGGCGTCGACGCGCCGAGCAGGAGCGCGCCGGCGGGATTGGCGAACAACACCTTGCCGCCGGCGTACAACAGCACGCCGTCCGGGGCGACTTCGACCAGGCTGCGGAAGCGCTCCTCGCTGAAGTTCTCTCGGCTCATGACGACAGGTAGACGGCTTAGTCTAGCAGGCCGTCCGGATTTTGGACGGTCTGCTAGAGCGGTGGGGATGGGCCGAGAAGCCGAGGCCGGAGGCCACGGCTTCTCGGGGCGCTAACAGCCTCAACTCTTGAAGTTGTTCAGGTATTTCGCCAAAATCAGCGGAATGATCGGCATCCTTCTATCCGATCGCTTCGAGATTACCGGGGAGCTCGGGCGAGGAGGGATGGGGGTCGTCTATCGGGCCCGAGATCCGGTGCTCGACCGCGAGGTGGCGGTCAAGCTGGTATCCCTTGGCGACACTCCCGAGGCTCACGAGAAACGCTTCCGGCGCGAAGCGCAGGTGGTGGCCAGCCTGGATCACCCGGCGATCGTGCCGATCTTCGATTTCGGTCGCCACGACGACGACCTCTATTTCGTGATGCCGGTGGTTGCCGGGACGACGCTGCACGACGTGATCGGCGAGGGTGCCCTGGGGCTGGGCGATACTCTCGAGGTCGTCGCTCAGGTGGCCGAGGCTCTCGACTATGCCTCGAGCCGCGGCGTCGTCCACCGCGACGTCAAGCCGGAGAACATCATGGTCGCCCGCGAGGAGTCTGTGCCGCGTGCCCGCATCATGGATTTCGGCCTGGCGCTGGATGCCGGCGGCGGCCGGATCACCAAGACCGGGCAGGTGCCCGGAACCCTGGCCTACCTGAGCCCCGAGCACATCCTGTCGCTCGATCTCGACGGGCGTAGCGACCTGTATTCCCTGGGCACGATCCTCTACGAGTGCCTGGTGGGGGAGCCGCCGTTCTCGGGCGCCCAGGGATCGGTACTGTTTCGTATCGTCCACGAGGAGCCGCCGGCGGTCGCGGTCGACGAAACCCTGGCGGGCATCGTCCGGCGCTGCCTGGCCAAGGAGCCGAAGGATCGGCCGGCGCGGGGCAACGAGCTTGCAGCCGAGTTGAGGAGCTATCGCGACACCCTGTCGGAGACCTCCAGGGAGCGGGCACCCATGGTCGCGGGGCAGCGTCTACCGCACGCGCGGGGCAGTCTGGCGACACCGCTGATCGGCCGCGCCGCGGAGCTGGCCGAGCTCGGTCGCCGCCTGAACCTGGCGCTCTCCGACGAGTGTCAGCTGGTGCTCGTCGGCGGCGAAATCGGCATCGGCAAGACCCGACTCCTGCTCGAGGTCGAGCTGCGGGCCCGCGCCCGAGGGGTGCGCGTGGTACGCGGGCGATTCTCCGGTCAGGAGGGTACGTTCCCTCATCACGGGCTCTGTGAGCTGATCCAGGATTTCTACCGCTCCAAGGCCGAAGGCAGCAGCAGCACTGGGCTGCCGGACATGGCGGACCTGGCACCGGAGCTGGCGCGGCGGTTCCCGGTGCTCTCCGGCATCGCCGACCTGCAGCGCGCCGTCGGCGAATCGCCCGCTGGTCCTCCCGCGACCACGGCTGACGACGACCCGACACAGATGTTCGAGCTGCTGGCGAGCGCCCTGGTACGCCTGGCCTCGGGCAAGCCGGCGGTGCTGCTGCTCGAGAACCTGCACGCGGCCGACACCTCGATCGAGGCGCTGCGGTATCTCGTCCGCCGGCTCGGGCCGACCCCCACCCTGGTGGTCGGTACCTACCGACAGACCGAGATCACGCGCCGCCATGGCGTCTCGCGGCTGCTGCGCGATTTCGCCGACGATCCCCGTTTCAGCTTGCTGATACTCCAGCCGTTGACGTCCGAGGAGCACCGCGACCTGGTTCTGTCCCTGCTCGAGGCTTCGGGCGGCGTTGGCCCACGCCTGGAGGACGAGCTCGCCGTCCGGCTCTACGAGGCGACCGAGGGCAATCCCTTCTTCACCGGCGAGCTGGTGCGGTCGCTACTCGACGCCGGCGACATCACGCGTGAGGACACCGGCAGTTGGGTGCTGTCCAGCGAGGCGGCATTCGCCGTCGGTGCCCTGCCGGAGACCATCCAGCAAGCCGTCGAGGCGCGGCTCGAGCGGCTGCCGGAGGATCTGCTCCGTACGCTGAGGACGGCGTCGGTCCTCGGCCGCAGCTTCGTCTTCCAGGATCTGGAGGGCCTGGTCGGAGACGGCGAGCGAACGGAAGAGGCCGTCGACCGGCTGGTCCGCGACGGGATCCTGGAGGAGGATCGCAGGGCCCGCGGTGACGTCATGCATTTCTCGAGCGGCGTGGTGCGTGACGTCCTCCACGGCGCGCTCACCCGGCGTCGCCGCCGCTCGCTTCATCTCCGGCACGCGTCGCAGCTCGAGGAGCGCCACGCCGGCCGGCTGGAACGGGTCTACCCCCAGCTCGTCCATCACTACTTCGAGGGCGACGAAGCGGTCAAGACAGTGACCTACGCGTTGATGCTGGCGCGGATGTCGGTCGGTGTCTTCAGCCCGGCGGACACGATCCGCGCCACCCGCACCGCACTTGAGCTCGTCGAGGACGAAGATCTCGACGACTCGGGCGAGGTGGAGGGCGAGCTGCGGATGCTGCTTGCCAGGGCCTTGCGCACGGTCGGCAACATTGCCGCTGCCCTCAAAGAGGCCGGGCGGGCGGTGCGAGTGTTCGAGCGGCGAGGCGAGCTGGGGCCAGCGGCGTCGGCCTGTCTGATGGCCGCCGAGACCGGCTGGCGGCGCCGTCGCCTCGAGGAGACGCGGCGGTGGCTCGGAAGGGGAGTGGAGCTGGCACGCGCGGCCAGCGAACGAGGCACCCTGAGGCGACTGCTGACGCTCGCCGCCACGGTCGCCAACCTGCGCGGAGAGCATCGCCAGGCGCGGTCCTGCCTCGAAGAAATCGAGAACCTGCCCGGCGACGCGGCCAGTCGGCCCGGCAGGCAGGCGGTCCCGAGCGGCGGCACCTTGCGCGCCGCGCTGTCCAACGCCCCCACCACCGACGATCCGGTCGCCAGTTTCAGCCTCGAGGATGCCGAGGTGCTGGCCAACGTCTTCGATCCGCTGCTGGGCTCCGACGCCGAAGGCAATCTGGTGCCGCGTCTGTGTCGGGAGTGGGAGGGCTCGGAAGACGGCCAGGCCTTCGTCTTGACCCTGCGCGACGGCGTCCGATTCTCCGACGGGACCCCGCTCACGGCCCTGGAAGTGAAGCGATCACTCGAAGGCGCGGCCCGGCGAGGCGCCGGCCATCCGGTGGCGGCGCTCGCCGTCCTCCGTGGCGTGGCGGCTTTTCTCGACGGCGAAGCGGACGAGATTCGCGGCATCGAGAGCCTCGACGATGGACGGATCCGTTTCGGGCTGTCCGAGCGGCTGCCGCTGTTCCCGGCGCTCCTGACCGACATCAGGACCGCGATGGCCCGCGACGCCGGGGGCGCCCTGGCGGGAACCGGTCCCTTCCGCATCGAGTCGTGGCAGAGTGAGCGAATCGTCCTGGAGCGCAACCCGCGAGACTGGCGCAAGTCGCCGGCGCGCCTCGACCGCGTCGAGCTGCGGGTGTTCGACGACGCCTCGTCGATCGCGGCAGGCCTGCGCTCGGGGGAGCTGGACCTGGCACGCGACTTGTCGCCCGAGGACCTCGACGCCGTACTGCGGGAGCCGCGCTTCCGCGACGCCCTGGTGGAGGCCCCGAAGAAGAACGTCTACTTCGTGCTCTTCAACCTCGACGGCCCGATGGCTCGCCGGCCACAGGTGCGTCGGGCATTGGCCCGCTCGGTGAGGACCCAGGACCTCGTGTGGCGCACCCTGGGCCGCTTCGCCCAGCCCGCCACCTGCCTGATCCCGCCCGGCATTCTCGGCCACGACCCGGCGCGCCAGCGCCCGCAGCTGGCGCGCGAGGAGGCGGCGGCCGAGCTGCGCTGGGCGGGTGCCAGCCTGCCGATCGTGCTCAAGGCGGCGGCGCATCCGTTCTTCACCGATCGCTACGGTTCGCTGTTGCAGGCGCTGTTGGACGAATGGCGCGCGTTCGGCGTGGACGTCCAAGTGGAGGCATCGACGATGGAGTCGTATCTCGCCGCCTGGAAGGATTGCCGCCAGATCGACCTGCTGTTCGGGCGTTGGGTGCCGGACTATGACGACCCGGACAACCTCACCTACGTGCCCTTCCATTCGCGCGAGGGGCTGTTGCATTGCTATCTGACTCCCGACGAGAGTAGGGCTGCCGCGGGCGAGAGTCTCGACGACCTGCTCGAGATGGCGCGTCACGAGCCCGCCCGCTCCCGCCGGCGGGTGATCTACCGCCGGATCGAGTCCCGGCTGACCGAGGACGATGCGCTGTTGCCGCTGTTTCACGACGTCGGGTACCGGATCGCGGGCCCCCGTCTGCGAGGCCTGAGGCACCTGGCCAGCCCGCCCTTCGTCAACTATTCGGAGCTCGGCCTCGAGGCCGCCGCGAGCGAGGAGCGCCGAGAGGAGCGCCTCGCTGGCTCGCATCTGCGGGTCCCTCTGCCCACCACGTTCGACAGCCTCGACCCGGCGCTGGCGCTGTTCGTCGAGCCCGCCGAGGTAGTGCCGAACGTGTTCGAGACGCTGACCCGGGTCGGCGAGGGGGCGCGGATCGAGCCGTGCCTGGCGGCCGAGACCCGGCTCGAGGACGGCGGACGGCGGCTGCGGGTGAGGCTGCGCGAGGATGTTCGGTTCCACGACGGCCGCCGGCTCAGCAGCCGCGATGTGCGCTACTCCTTCGAGCGTTTGCTGCGCAGCCCCTATGCCGGGGTCGAGACCGCACTTTTGCCGATCCGTGGCGCCCCTGACCTGCGGGCCGGCCGCTCCGAGGGGCTCTACGGGCTCGAGATCAAGTCGGCACGGGAGCTCGTGATCGAGCTCTCCGGACCGGTCGGTTTCTTCCCCGCCATGCTGTCGAACCCGATGACCGCGATCGTCCCGGAGGGATCGACCGGATTCACCGGTACATGGCGATCGGGTTGTGCTGGCACCGGTCCTTTCCGCGTCGCCGGGGTCTTCCCGGGAGAGCGGATCGAGCTGGAGGCGAATCCCAACTACTGGCGCCAGGGCGAGCCCAGATGTCGACGCCTGACCTTCGAGCTCGGGATCGATCCCGAGCGCCTCGACGCCGCGTTCCGCGCCGGTGACCTGTCGATCGCCACGGGCCTGCGGCCATCGGACGTCGAGCGGCTGCGCCGGGAGGCCGAGCACAGCCACGGCTTCCGCGAGGCCCCGGGATTCTCGACCTACTTCCTGGCCCTCAACTCGCGGCGCGGTCCATTCGCCGATCCGGCGCTACGCCATGCCTTCGTCGCCGCCATCGACGTCGAAGCCGTCGTGGAGGCAACCATGGGCCGCATGGGGATTCCGGCCGACGGACTGATCGCCCCGGGTCTGTTGGGCCACGAGGCGCGCGAGCGTGGGCACGGCTCCTCACCCTCCGCGACGTCGTTCTCCTCGTCGCTGTCGTCCTCGGTGGTATCCGCGCCCAGGATCCTCGCCGGCCTCGAGATCGAGACATCGGTGCATTCCGTCTACTCGGGTCAATACGCTCACGTCTGGCGTGAATTGCGCTCGGCGATCGGGGCCGCGGGGGTCAAACTGAACGTGATCGGCGGTCCGATGTCGGAGCTGCTGGAGAGGATCAAGCGCGGCGACGTGCATCTCGCCGCCGCGCGCCGGATCGCGGCCTACCCCGACGCCGACGCCTTCGTCAATCTCTTCCATTCCAGCGACGGGCTCCTCGGCCAGTTGATCGACGATCCGGAGATTGATCGGCTGATCGAGCAGGGCCGGGCCGAGTCCGATTCGGCCCTCCGCCACGCCGCCTACCGCGAGATCGAGCAGATCTTCGAGCGCGAGGCGCTGCTGATTCCGCTGTTCGACGAGCAGGTCTATTGCTTCACCCGTCCCGAGGTCCGGGGCCTGCGACTGCGCTTTGGCTGGCCGAGGGTCGCCTACCACAAGCTGTCGGTCGAGTATTGACCGAGGATCGCTATGCGCGCAGTGCCTGGAACATGTCGTGGTACTGCTCGATCCGGTGGCCGTAGACGCTTGCCTGGCCCGGGCCGTTGTACCGCGCTGCGAAGTCCTCGAACTTCTTGAGCCGCAGCGCTTCGAGCATCTGTGAGGTGCAGCCGGCACCCTTCATGAAGTCGAACAGCCCCAGCACGTGGTAGCGCACGTCGGACTGGAAGTTGTCGAACATCTCGCGCGGTGTCTCGTAGCCGATCGCCGAATGGTTGAAGCCCATGATCTGCGGTCCGCCCATGCTGATCGAGCGTAGCGCCGCGTCGTCGTCGAGCTTGCGGGCAAAGTCGAGCACCTTCCATTCCTCGGTCTGCTTGCCGTGGAATTTCTGCCAGGTGCCGTTCGGCGTGGCGCGGAACATGTGGCCCTGCCACGACTTGGTGGAGCTGTATTTGAAGTGTTTGTTGAAGACGTCCGGATGCTTCTTGCCCCAGCGGCGCCAGAAGACGTGGTTCTCGAAGCGGATGATCATGCGTCCGTCGGCACCGAAACCCCGGCCGGCCGACTCGGTGTAGAGCACCGCGATGCTCGACGCCGGTTCGGTCTCGAGGACCTCGCTCAGGAAACCGAGCATGCCGCCCTGGCGGTTCCAGGTGCGGGCGATACCCTTCTGCGACGCGGAAAAGTCGGCGCCGACCTTGATCCGCTCCGCCGCCGCGGGCTCGAGCGGCATGGACTTCAGGTCGTCGCGCTCGTGCAGGAATCCGACGCAGGGCGCGTGGTCGAAGACCGTGACGTAGTTACTGTGAACGTAACCCTGGCCTTTGGGGCTCTTGACCTCGTACCAGTGCTCCAGGGTCTCCAAGATTTCGAGCTCGGTGCCGCGACCGAGTACGCCGATCGGCTTCTTGTTGGCCGACGGCTCGGGGCGCAGGTTGAGGGACTTGGCGGTGACGACGGCGGTGGAATTGGGCATTGCGTTCTCCCTGCGCAAGGCTGGTCTGGCTCCTCGACCAAGCGCGGACTCCTCTGTTGTGCTCCCCCGAATCGAGAGCGAGTCTATCGTGGGTTGCGGAGCACGACCACTTCCGAGGGAATGGCTACGATCAGCATCGCCAGGTCTGCAGATTCGCTACAGTCAGCGGAAGTCGTGGCTCGGCGTCTCCTGGAGTCGCTCGATGGGCCAGAAGCGCTCGGCCTTGATCGACATGCTGCCGTCTTTACGCTGCAGGATGCCCTCGATCACCAGCCCCGGCGATCCGACGATCACCCGCCGGTGCCCTTTCAGCAGATCTGGAGTCACCAGTGCCTGGGCCATGCCGGTCTCGTCCTCGAGGGTGACGAAGAGCATGCCGCCGGCAGTGCCTGGACGCTGGCGCACGATCACCGAGCCGGCGAAGCGCACGCGGCGGCCGGCCGGCAGGGCCTCGAGTGCGCCGTTGGGGGTGACGCCGTTTGCCTTCAGCTGCTCGCGGGCGTAGGCGATGGGGTGCGGCCCGGTGGTCATGCCGCTGGTCTGGAAGTCGGCGACTGTTTCCTCCAGCGGGCTCATCTCGGGCAGGGGCGACTTTCCGCGTGCCGGCTCGTTCTCGAACAGCGGCCCGGCCGGCCGGGCGAGGCGGGCGACCTGCCACAGGGCTTGGCGGCGGGTGAGGCCGAAGCTCGACAGCGCGCCGCCCTGGGCCAGCCGCTGGAAGTCACGATCCTTCAGGCGGCAACGAGCCGCGAGGTCGTCGACCCCGTCGAACTGCCTCTCGCGGCGCGCGGCGACGATCGCCTCGCCGACCTCGGCCCGCAGGCCGCGCACGTAGCGCAGCCCGAGGCGGATCGAGCCTGCTGAGCGCGGCCCACGGTAGGAACCTATGGTCCCGGGATCGTCTTCCCAGGTGCAGCGCCAGTCCGAGCGGGTGACGTCGATCGGGTGCACGCCGACGCCGTGACGCTGGGCGTCCTTGAGCAGGGTGGCGGGGTGGTAGAAGCCCATCGGCCAGGCATTGAGCAGGGCGATGGTGAAGGCGGTGGGGTGGTGGGCTTTCAGGTACGCGCTGGCGTAGGCGATGAGCGCGAAGCTGGCGGCGTGGGACTCGGGAAAACCGTACAGCGCGAAGGAGGTGATCGACTGCACGATCTGATCCCGCACCTGGCCGGTGATGCCTTTCTTCGCCATGCCCGCCCGCAGCCGCCGCTCGATCGATTCCATGCGCTCCATCGAGCGCTTGAAGCCCATCGCCCGGCGCAGCTCCTCGGCCTCGCCGCCGGTGAAGCCTGCCGCCACCATAGCGATGCGCAGCAGCTGCTCCTGGAACAGCGGCACCCCCAGGGTGCGCTTCAGGATCGGCTCCAGGTCAGGGTGCAGGTAGGTCACCTTCTGGCGCCCCTGGCGGCGCTCGAAGAACGGGTGCACCATGCCGCCGACGATCGGCCCGGGCCGGATGATCGCCACCTGGATCACCAGGTCGTAGAAGCGATCCGGCGCGTTGCGCGGCAGCGACGCCATCTGGGCGCGACTCTCGATCTGGAACACGCCCACGGTGTCGGCACGGCGGATCATCGCGTAGGTTTCGGGGTCGTCCGGCGGCAGGTGGGCGAGCTCCACGTTCTTGCGCTCGTGGGTGCGGATCAGCGGCACCACCTCTTCGAGCGCGTTGAGCATACCGAGGCCCAGCAGGTCGATCTTGATGATTCCGAGATCGGCGCAGTCGTCTTTGTCCCACTGCACGACGACGCGACCGGGCATGGCGGCGGGCTCGAGCGGTACGACCTCGTCCAGGCGCCCGGCGGCGATCACCATGCCGCCCGAGTGCTGGCCGAGATGCCGCGGCAGGTTCTGGATCTTGCGCCACAGATGCATGAAGTGGACGACACGGCGGTCGTCGGGGTCGAAGCCGGCGGAGCGCACTTCCTCGGGCAGGGACTTCTCGTCGCCCCGCAATGTGTTTCGCTTGTCCCCCTCCGGGGGAACGTCGTAGCCGAAGCGCCCAAGCTGCTTCGACAGCTTGCCGATCTGCTCGGTGGAGAAGCCCAGGGCCTTGCCCACCTCGCGCGCGGCCAGTTTGCCGCGATAGGTGATGACGTTGGCGGTCATGGCCGCACCGTGGGGCCCGTAGCGGTGGTAGACGTACTGGATGACCCTCTCCCGCTGGTCGCCGGACGGCAGGTCGAGATCGATGTCGGGCCATTCGCCGCGCTCCTCGGACAGGAAACGCTCGAACAGCAGCTCCATCTTCACCGGGTCGACGGCGGTGATCGACAGCGCGTAGCACACCGCGCTGTTGGCCGCCGAGCCCCGCCCCTGGGCGAGGATCGAGTGACGCTGGCAGAAGCGCACGATGTCCCACACGATCAGGAAGTAGCCGGCCAGCTCGAGCTTCTCGATCACCGCCAGCTCTTTTTCGATCTGCGCCTGGGCGCGGGCGGTGAAGGGCCGGAAGCGCGCCCGCGCCGCGTTCCAGGTGAGCTGCCGCAGGTAGGAGCCGTTGGTCTCGCCGGGAGGCAGCGGGTAGTCGGGAAAGCGGTAGCCGAGCCCCGCCAGCGTGAAATCGAGCTGCTCGGCGAGCTCCACGCTCTCCTCGATCGCCCCGGGCAGGTCGGAGAACAACTCGCTCATCTCCGCGGCGCTCTTCAGGTGGCGCTCGCGGTGGCGGTCGAGGTGGCGGCCGGCTTCGTCGAGGTGGGTGTAGTGCCGCAGGCAGGTGAGCACGTCGTGGAGTGGCTTGTCGGTGGGCCGTGCGTAGCGCACCCCGTTCGTCGCCACCACCGGCAGCTTGAGGCGCCGCGCCAGCTCCAGCAGCGCCTGGTTGCGGTGCTCCTCGTCGCGCAGGTGATGGCGCTGGAGCTCCACGTGCACGCGGCCGTTGAAGGCGTGGAGTAGGCGCTCGAGCAGCCGCTTGCCGCCTTCCGGGCCGCTCGCCGCCAGGGCCTTGGCCAGCGCTCCCTCCGAGCCGCCGGTCAGGCAGTGGAGCCCGGAGGCGTGGGCCTTGAGCATCGGCCAGGTGACCCGCGCGTCGCCCTTGGGGCGGTTGCGGGCGGCGGCGGTCAGCAGCCGGCAGAGGTTGCGGTAGCCCTTGGCGTTCTTCACCAGCAGCACCAGCCGCTCGCCGTCGGCCGCCCGCCGGCTCGACTCGCGGCGGGTGGTCCGCTTGCTGATCTTCTTCTCGTTCGGATCCTTGAACACAACCTCCGCCCCCACCAACGCCTGGATCCCCGCCGCCTCGGCCGCCTTGTGAAAGCGTGGTGAGCCGTAGACCCCCATCCGGTCGGCCAACGCCACCGCCGGCAGCTCCAGGGCCGCGGCGCGTTCGACCAGGTCCTCTGGCTGCGAGGAGCCGTCGAGGAACGAGAACGCCGAGGAGACATGGAGCTCGACATAGCGTCGGGGCCGCTTTCCGCGCGGCCGCTGGTACCGCCGCTCGCGCAGCTTCTCCTTGCGCGCGCCGGGCGAGGTCTTGAGCCAATCCGGGCTGTAGCCGAAGTCGCGGGAGGGTGGGGAAGTGGGGTCTTCAGAGTTGGGCATTGCGGCGCTGCTCAGAGCATCGATCTGGCGTCCCGATGCTATGCGGTAACAGGGCGGAAGTCCAGTTCTTGCTGCCTCGATGGTCCCAGGCAAGAAGATTTAGAGATGAGAGATTCATCTCAAGGAATGGTAGGATCACTGGAGTCAGTACGCTCTATCGACGCCTCGAAGACGTAGCGGATCGCTTCTCATGACCACGGCGACACTCGAACAAATCAGCGGGCTGCTGAGCGAAATCGGCGCTCGGGAGACTTTCAGCACCCGGCGAACACGGCCGGTCGACGACCTGCACCTCGAGGTGAAGGGGCTCGGGCGGCTCGACTTTCCGGTCTCTCGCGGCCAGGCGCGGCGGCTCTGCCAGATCGGCCGGCCGGCCCGCTACGGGCAGGGGGAGCGGACGCTCCTCGACCGGCGCGTGCGGGACACCTGGCAGATCCCGAAGAGCCGCGTGAAGATCGACCTGCGGCGCTGGAAGCGGACCCTGCTGCCGGTGCTCGAGCAGCTGGGCGCCGATCTCGGGGTGCCCGCCGGCTGTCGGCTGAAAGCCGAGCTGCACGCCATGCTGGTCTATGCTCCGGGTCAGTTCTTCTTGCCGCATCAGGACTCGGAGAAGTCCGACGAGATGGTCGGGACCCTGGTGGTGACGTTGCCGTCGTCGTTCAAGGGGGGCGCCCTGGTGGTCGAGCACCAGGGCGAGAGCGCCACCTACCGCGGCTCCAGGAAGTACCTCTCGTTCGTCGCCTTCTACGCCGATTGCCGGCACGAAGTCCGGCCGGTCCAGGAGGGCTACCGGATTTCCCTGACCTACAACCTGATGCTCGACACCAGCGGGGCCGCGACCGACCCCGGGAGCATCGAGGCGGAACCGGCGGTGGTCGACGCCCTGGCCGAGAGCCTGCGCGAGCACTTCGAGACGCCGCTTCCCCCGCGTTGGCAGCGGGACGCACCACCTCGAGAGCCGCCGAACCGGCTCGTCTACCTCCTCGATCATCAATACTCCGAGCGCGGGCTCGGCTGGCAGCGCCTCAAGGGCAACGACGCCGCTCGCTCGGCGGCGCTGCGGGCGGCGGCCGAGCGCTGTGACTGCGAGCTGGTGCTGGCGCTCACCGAGATTCACGAGACCTGGAGCTGCATGGAGCCCGGGTGGAACGACCGCTGGTACGGGCGCCACCGCAGCTGGCAGCGCGACGGGGGCGACGAGTGGTACGACGACGATCCCCCGGCTCCCCCGGTCGACGACCCGGACGCCTACGAGCTCGAGGATCTCATCGACTCGGGCATCACGCTGACCCGCTGGATCGATTCTTCGGGCGCCAAGGCGGCGTCCATCGTCACCCACGTCGACGACGACGAGGTGTGCTCCACGACCCCGTCGTCGGCCCTCCAGGCCCATGCCTCCGAGTACGAGGGCTACATGGGCAACTGGGGCAATACCATGGACCGCTGGTACCGCCGCGCGGCCATCGTCCTGTGGCCGCGCCAGCGGGCGTTCGCCGTGCGGGCCGAGGCCTCGCCTGCCTGGGCCGTGAGGACGCTCAGGCAACGTCTACGGTCCGGCCGGATGTCCGAGGCCCGCGACATGGCCACCTCGTTGCTGCCGTTCTGGGCTGCCGTCACCCCGCACGAGGAGGGCCGCGGCTTCCTCGATCAGGCCTTGCGCGTCGCGGAGGGCCTGGAGGAATCGGCGCTGGCGGCGTCCCTGCTCCAGCCCTTCCGCCTGGAGGCGCTCACTCCGGGCCGGGCGCCGGCGCTGGTGGCGCTCTTCAGGCGCTACGGCGAGGGCTGGACACGGTCCCTGATCTCGGAGTGGACCTCCCGCCGACCATCCCACGAACGGGATCCGCTCACCTGGCTCGGCTCGCTGCCGCGCCTGTGCCAGGCCCTGTGCGCGGCCGACGAAGATGCGGGAAGGCGCTTCTCGGAGCTGCTTTCGCAGGACCGCTGGGCATCCTTGAAGGAGGAAATCGAGGGCGCGCTGCGACTCGGCATGCCGAGTCTGCGCGACAAGGAGGTGGCGAAGCTCGCGAGGCCGATTCTCGGCATCCTCGAGAGCGCGGGGATCATCGGCGCGCAAGCCCTGCGGGACGAGGCGGCGGCCTTCCTCTGCGCCGAGGAGAACGAACTGTTGCTCCCCGGCCTGGTGCGGGTTCTGCGGGCCGCCGCCAGGCGACCGGCGTCGAAGAAGCGAGCCTCGCCGGCCCTCGGGACCATCCGCCGGCATTGCGTCCGGCGGATGAAGGAGCGCCTCCGGCAGCCGGCCCGTGACGACGGCGACTGGTCCATCGAGCCCCCGGGGAACTGCGACTGCGAGCTCTGCGCCACGCTCGCCACGTTCCTCGCCGATCCCAGCCAGCAGCGACTCGAATGGCCGATCGCCAAGGCAAAGCGAATGCATGTGCACCGCACGATCGATGCCCACGAGCTCCCCGTACACCACACGACCCGGCGCTCGGGCAGTCCCTACACGCTGGTTCTGAACAAGACGCGGACCCTTTTCGAGCGCGAGGCCAAACAGCGCCGGTCCTGGCAGGCCGACCTCGATTGGATGAGTAAGCAAGGCTCGAAATAGCCCTGCATCATGGCAGCTTGTAGGATCGGACCGCGATGGCCAAGGCTGCCGAGATTCCCCGCGAGCTCGAACGCGCCGGCGCGCTGGTGCTGGCGTTCGCCAACACCGGGGCGCCCGTCACCACCGCGGCCGCGTCCCCCGGCCTCTGCTGCAATCAGCGCGTTGGACGGTGTCCCATCCAACGTGTTGACAAAAGTTCAAGCGTCGGACGGACTTCCATCTAATGTGTTGACAGAAATCAGGGCGTTGGACGCACCGCCATTCAACGCCTCTACAAGGTTTCCAGGCGTTAGATGCATCAGCGCCGAGCGGCTGGTAGGCTGATGCTCGATCCGATGTCACAGCCTGAAGACGCCGATAGCCCGACTCTCAGGCAGCCGACGGTCGAGGACGCCGCGGCGATCTGGCGCCTGACCCGAGACAGCGGCGTGCTCGATTTGAACTCGTCGTATTCCTATCTGCTGGTGTGCTCGCACCACGCCGCGACCTCGATCGTCGCCGAGCGGGCCGGCCGGGTCGTGGGCTTCGTCTCGGCGTACCGCCTGCCTCGGAATCCGGAGGCGCTGTTCGTGTGGCAGGTCGGGATCGACGAGAGGCACCGCCGTGGGGGACTGGCGACAGGCATGCTGGTGGCGCTGCTCGAGCGCCCGACCGTGGCCGGCGTGCGCTTCGTGGAGGCGACGGTGACGCCCTCGAACGGAGCCTCCTGGAGATTGTTCCACAGCCTGGCACGGCGGCTCGGCGCCCGTCTGGAGGTCGCGGAAGGATTCCGTCGCCGTCACTTTCCCGGCGGCGGTCACGAGCCCGAGGAGCTGCTGCGCATCGGGCCGATCCAGGGAACGGGCAGCGGTCACGAGGAAGAGGAGAGAGCATGATCATCCGCCGACTCGACGAGGTTCTGGGGACCGAACGGGAGGTCTCCGACGCCAACTGGAACAGCCGCCGGCTGCTGTTGGCGGCCGACGGTCTCGGCTTCTCGCTGCACGACACCCTGATCCGGGCGGGCACATCGATCGAGATGCAGTACCGGCACCATGTCGAGGCGGTGTACTGCGTCGAGGGCCGGGGCAGCATCCGCAACCTCGAAGACGGCGCGGTCACCGAGATTGTCCCCGGCACGCTCTACGCCCTCGATGGCCACGAGCGCCACCTGCTGGCGGCGGAGTCGGAGCTGCGCCTGGTGTGCGTCTTCAACCCCGCGCTGACCGGCGACGAGGTCCACGACGCGGACGGCACCTATCCTCCGACCGGCTCGGTCTGATCAGCGACTCGGCGTCGATCTGGTTCGAGATCTCCTGGCTGGCGCGGTCTCGTGTCGTTCGGAGTTGACGGTGCTCGGCAAGAGCGTTACACTTGTCGCGTAATTCAATTACGTAAGCAATCGGGCTCACGGTCAATACGAATTACGAACGAGGTGAAAGAATGACCAAGGACGTCAATATCGATCTGAGCGGCCTGTGGGAGAAGATCCAACCCCA
Organism: bacterium; assembly: GCA_024226315.1. GTDB lineage: Bacteria > Acidobacteriota > Thermoanaerobaculia > Multivoradales > J023 > JAAELT01. Next base: position 36,481 of record JAAELT010000473.1, read on the forward strand.
GCTCAAGGCGCGGGGCATCGACGTCGACATCGGCGAAGGCTTCGACTTCAGTTGCGCCGACGGCCCGGCGGTCAAGGTGGTCTGCGTCGCCCCCGATCTCAAGGAGAGCGTCGAGGAAATGGGCCAGACCCAGCGCGATCAGGTGGTCATGGTGCGGGTCGACGAGTCGACGCTCGAGAGCCTCGACGCCTGGGTAGCCACCGGCGCGGTCAAGAGCCGCTCCGAGGCCGCGGCCCTGTTCATCCGCGAGGGCCTCAAGGTCCGCGCCGACGAGCTCGAGAAGCTGCGCGATGCCCTGCGCGAGGTACAGGAGGCCCAGGACCGGCTCAAGGAGCGGGCGCGGGAGATCTTCGGGGAGAGCTGATCGCCGTTTCCGCGCTCTGTGAAACCCAGGCCGCCAGGTCCCCGGATTCGAAGCCGTCGGCGAAGATCGCGGCCGGGCCGTCGGCCCAGAGCTCGTAGCGGAAGGCCGTGAATTCCGGTTGGCTACCGTCGCCCGGGCCGCTCTCCGCGACGACGGTGAGCGCAAGTTCGTCGCCGGCGGTCACGCCAGGTCTGAGGTCCACGTCGAGATCGACGTCGATCTCGCGCCAGCGGCGGGCGTCGTTGACGTCGACCACCGGGAAACGGCCCGCAGGCTCGCCGCCGACCAGGATGGTCGCCCGCTGGCCGGCGACGCCGGCGTCGAGGCGTCGCCGCAGGCGGAAGAGCGTCGACTCGGGATGGGCGCGCAACACGAAGCTTGCCGTCCCCGGCGGCCGGTAGACGCCGGTGCCGCTGGCGCCGGCCGGCGGCTCGCCCTCGAACAGGGCGTCGAGCGGGCGGAAGTCGTGCTCGCCCGTCACCAGGTAGGAGTGGCGGGCGCGGTTGGCGGCGTTGCCGAGGTCGAGGCGGTCCCAGAGCTCCAGACCGGCCCGGCGCTGGCGGTAGAAGTAGGTCACCGCGCGCGCCCGCATCGAGATATTGTTGGTCGGCCCGGCCTCGAGTCCAACCACCAGATGGTTCTCGAAGGTGATGCCGTCGGTGAGCATCAGGCGGTAGGCGGCGGTGTGGGGTTCGCCCTCGACCACCAACTCGGTGTAGGGCGCGCCGTGCAGGGCGCGCGCGAACGGCCCCAGGTCGAAGCCGAAGCCGCCGTTGAACTGGTCCTCGACGCCGGTGCCGTAGACTGCTGGGTGCGGCGAGCGATCGATGAACATACGCTCGTCGCCTTCCACGTATTCGCGGAACGGGTTGCCTACGGCGCCCAGCTCGAGGAAGGTCCCGGCCACCCGGCCGCGGCCCTCGAGCGTGACAACGGGGAAGTCGACCCCGACCGTGGTCGCCGCGGCGTGGCTGAGCTCGGCCCCGAACAGACCACTCGCCGGCGACGGCGGCGTACCGTCGAGACGGACGCGGACGTCGACCTGCGCGGCCTGAGCACCATGGTGGACGAGCGACAGCTCGGCGCCCTCGAAGAACGGCATCGGGAAGTACGAGTAGGCGAAGCCCGACTCCGCCAAGCCGAGCAGCAGGGAGCAGGTCGGCACCGGCCCCAGCCGGCCGAGGGCGAAGAAGTCAGCGAGCGGCATGGTCACGGCCGCCTGGCCGTCGAAGGTCAGACCGACCGCGATCGCGGGCCAGAGGGCCGGATCCGCCCGGATCTCCAGCCCGGTCACCGTACCGAGCCCCTCAGTTTCCCAGATCCGACGCTCGACCCCTGGATCGAGCGTCACCGTGTCCTCGCGCCAGCCCCCGCTGCCCGCGGGCCAGGGGTCCTGACCCCGGTTCGACAACCGGTCGGCGAAGGCACTCAGGTCCTCCATGCCGGTGAAGGTCTGGACCTCGCCGGCCTCGCTCAGCCGTTGAAAGTTGATCTGAAACCAGAGCTTCTTGTCGTCGGCCCCGACCAGGACCACGCGGCAGCCCTCTCGGTAGGGGATCGGCACGTAGCTGAAGAAGCCACCGCTCGAGGTCAGGCGATCGCCGACCAGCGGCGGCTCGAAGGGCGGCGTCGAGCCGTCGAAGAGCGCCGGCAGGGGGATGTCGACCACCGGCTCCGCGGCGCCGTCGACGTAGACGCGCAGCTGGATCGCCGGATCGAGAGGCTCGCTGATGCCCGACCCGGTGGTCATCCAGATGCGCGTGATCGCCCCGGCCCCGGCCTCTTCGAAGATCACTCCCTCCTCGCCGTCGACGTAGACGTAGCGCCAGTCGCCGGCGGAGTGGCGGTCGAAGCGGCAGCCGTCCGGGCAATGGCTGGAGCGCAACAGCGCCTGGTGCCCGGGGTGGAGCTCGCTCAGTCGCCGCAGGTCCTGCCAGGTCTCCCAGGGTGGCGCCTGCGCGTGGATTGCGGAGGCGCTCACCAGGGAACCCAGCAGCAGGAGGCATGGCAGTGAGCGGGCCATTCCGGGATGTTACCGGAAGGTAGCGGGTCAACTGAGGCGCGCGACCAGGATCGTCTGGTCGTCCTCGCGCGGCGCGGGACCGGTGAAGCGGGCGACGTCGGCCAGCACTTCGTGGCACAGGCCCGCGGGGCTGGCGCCGGCGTGACGCCGCAGGCACTCCTCGAGCCGGTCGAAACCGAACAGCTCGTCGGTTTCCTCCAGCCGGGCCTCGACCACCCCGTCCGAGACCAGGACCAGGGCATCGCCGGCCGACAGGTCGGCCTCCGTGGGGCTCAGCTCGAGGCGGCGGCGCACGCCCAGAGGATAGGCCACGGACTCGAGCCAACGTACCGTTCTGTCCTCCGAGACGACGTAAGGGAAGAGATGCCCGGCACTGGCGAAGACGAGACGGCGGCCGCGCCGGTCGAGCAGCCCGTAGCAGAGCGTGGTCATCAAGGTGTTCTCGGAGGTCTCGTGGAGGATGCGATTCAAGGTGCCGAACACCGCCTCCACCGAGGGGTCGATCGGCAGCTGCGTCGCCAGTGCCGAGCGCGCCATGGCCATCACCAGACCGCTGGCGACGCCGTGGCCGGCAACGTCGCCCACCGCCAGCGCCAGCCGTCCGTCCGGCAGCTCAGCCGCCTCGTAGAAGTCGCCCCCCACCTCGGTGGCCGGCAGGTAGACGTGGGCCAGCTCGACGCCGTCGAGACGCGACGGCAGCTGGGGCAGGATAGAGCTCTGGATACGCCGCGCCGTCTCCAGCTCCAGGCGCTGGCGCTCGCGTGAGGCGATACGGCGCACGTGGGGCGGCACCTCCTCCCAGCGGTAGACTGCCTCCTCACCGCGCGCCAGGCCGCGTAGGCTCACGAGCAGCGGCAGGGCGAGCAGTACCAGTGGTAACGCCCCCTGAATCTGTAGAACAGCGTCGTCGGCGAAGAGGAAGGGAAGACTCGCCACGGCGACCCGGGCGGTGACGGCGGCGAACAGCGCGGTCAGCAGGTCGTAGGTCAGGAACAGGGCCACCACCGCCGCCGCGGGTAGCGCCGCCAGCAGCAGGTCGGAGCCCACGGGCAGGGACGAGAACGGCGGGAAGGTGACGAGCGCCAGGATGGCTGCCGCCACCGCGGCTCCCGGCCAGAGGCCGAGGCGCCTCGCCGCTGCCGGCAGCAGGTAGAGCACGGCGAAGAAGACGACCAGAGGGCTGTAGAGGAGAGGGAAGAGCAGCAGGCTCAGACCTTGCCAGGAGTCCCCCACGTACATCGGGCCGAGGACGGTGCTGCCGACCAGACCCACGCCGAGGCCTTCGAGGACCGGCACCAGGAGCACGATGCCGGCCGCGACGACTAGGCCGGCAGCCGGGCCACGCAGCGCCGCCCGAGCTACCGTGGCGTTTCCCGGCCGGCCCCGCAGCAGAGCGTCGAAGGCGGCGAGCTTGGTGCCCCAGCGCCGGCGGCAGCGGACCTCGCCAACGGCCCACGCCAGCGCCGCCGTCAGCGCCACGGGCGCCACCCACAGCACGAACAGCTGCAAGCCCCAGATCAAGGTGGTCTGGCGGCGCGAGATGTCGAAGTCGTTGCCGACCGACGCGGCGCGGGCGACCAGCACGATCAGAATCGCCCCACAGGACGAGAGCAGAAGGAAGACCTGAACGCCGCGGCGCACCGCCACCGCTCCGGCGTGGTAGCGGCGCAGAAACGGCAACGCGACCAGCGGGAACAACAGATAGGGAGCCCAGAGCCTCGCCTGGCTGGTCACCAGCATGGTCGAGAGCTCGCTCACGAGCTGTTCCCGGTCCGCGTCCTCGAACCAGCGGTGGAAGCGGTGCAGGCGCTCACCGGCGAACTCGACGTCGAAGCCGTAAGCGTAAGCGTCGCCCAGGACCGCCTCCCGGTCGCGGTAGCGCAGCACCAGGTCCGTGCGCTCCGGCTTCTCGACCCGCCGCGGCTCCGCCGCCGAGAAATCCTCCGGATCGTGGCCCAGGTCGCGGAGCAGCTCGTCCGCCTGTCGGCGTGCCGCGGCCGGATCGATGCCGCCGCCTTCCCCTTGCCGCTCGTCGCGACGCGCCAGCTCGATCACCCTGCCGTCGAGCGAGACCGCACCGTAGTACGCCCAGTCCTCGGGCTCGGCGCCCGGAGGATAGACCCACACGGACCAGAATCGCACGCGCCGGCCCAGTTGGCTCGCTGCCAGGTCCGGCGCAGCTGGCGCGCCGCCGGCACGCCAGAGTCGTCGCTCGAGGACTTTGTCGTCCGAGAGCGACGCCACGACGTAAGGGTCGTCCAACGGCTCGCCCAGCTGGCGGAAGGCCCCCCGGGCGATCGCCACGGCCTCACTGCCGCGCACCCGCCAGTGGTCGGTGAGAGATGGGAAAGCGCGGGGAAAGGCCCAGATCAGCGACAGCGACGCTGCTGCGGCCGCCAGCGTCCAGAGGGCCAGGTCCGCGCGCCGCGCGCCGGGGCTCACGGTCCATCCTCCATCGCCGCCGGCGGGTCTCCCGGCGGCAGCCGCAGCACAAGGATCGTTCGATCGTCGTCCTGGGCCCGCGGCCCGGTGAAGCGTTTCAGGTCTTCAAGCACCCGATCGCGGAGTGCCGCGGGGCTGCCATTGGCGTGGCGGCTCAGGCTCTGCTCCAGGCGCTCGAAGCCGAAAGGCTCGTCGTCGACCGCGCCGCGCGCCTCGACCACCCCGTCGCTGCACAGGAAAAGGAGGTCGCCGGCGGCGAGATCGACGCGCTGGGAATGGATCTCGAGCTCCCGCCGCACTCCCAGCGGGTAGGCTGGCGAGTCGAGCGCGTGGACGCCCTCGCCATCTCGTACCAGGTAGGGACACAGGTGGCCGGCGCTGGCGAAGACGAGCTCACCGAGGCGCGGGTCGAGGAGCCCGTAGCACAGGGTGGCGGTGAGGCTGCGGCCGGCGGTTTTGTGCAGGGTGCGGTTCAGCGCCGAGAATACCGCCGCCACCTCCGGATCGGAGTGCGTCTGTACAGCCAGCGCGGAGCGCGCCATCGACATCACGAGGCCGCTGCCCACCCCGTGTCCGGCGACGTCACCCACCGCCACCGCCAGGCGGCCGTCGTCGAGCGCCGTGACGTCGTAGAAATCGCCGCCCACCTCGCTGGCGGGGAGGTAGGCATGAGCCAGCTCGACGCCGGCGAGACGGTGCGGAAGCCGCGGCAGGATCGAGCGCTGGACGGCACGCGCCGTCTCCATCTCCATCCGCTCCCGCTCCTGTTCGGCAATTCGGCGGGCGTGCAGCGGCACGTCGCGCCAGCGGTAGGCGATCTCGCGGCCGGCAAGCAAGGCGCGGAAGGAGAGTGCCAGGGGCAGGGCCAGGATCGACAAGGCCACGGCACCCTGGAGGTTCAGGAATGCGTCGTCGGCGCGCAGCCACGGCAGGGCCTGCGGTACCAGGAAGGCGGTGACCCCGGCGAGCAGCGCGGTCAACAGGTCGTAGGCCAGGAGCAGCGCCAACAACATGGCAGCGAACGCGCTGCCGAGCAGCACCTCGGAGCCGGGGGGAAAGGTGGGCGTCGGCTGGTAGAAGAAGATGCCGGACAGCAGGACGATCGCCGCCCCGGCTCCGACCCGACCGAGGCGCCGGACGGCGAGCGGCAGCAAAGCGAAGAGGGCGAGCACCATCAACAGAGTGCAGAGGAGGGAGAGGGCGAGTTGGGAGAGCGCCGGCCAGGCAGACCCGGCTGAGAAGAGCTCGAAGGTCCAGCCGAAGAGAGGGCGGGCTCCGAGCCCTTCGAGGGCCGGCAGAGCCATTAGCAGCGCCGCCGTCATCATCAGCCCCGCCGCCGGCCCGCGCAGCGCCGCCCGGCCGACCGTAGCGCTCCCGAAGTGCCCGCGCAGGACGGCGTCGAAGGCGGCGATCTTCTCGCCGCCGCGGCGGCGCCAGCGCGCCTCGCCGGCGCACCAGGCAAGAGCCGTGGCCAACGCCATCGGGGCGAAGATCACCACCAGGGACTGCAACCCGCCGATCCAGACAGCCTGGCGGGCCGCGAGCCCTTTCACGAATTCCACCGTGGCCCAGCGTACGCCGAGGCAGGTGACGACCAGGCCCAGGATCATCATCAGGACGAAGATCGAAGCGCCCCGCCGCAAACCCGCCTGGCCCTCGTGGTAGCGGCGCAGAAAAGGCACGGCAAAGAAGGGGAGCAGGAGGAAAGGCGCGAGGATCCGCAGTCGCCACAGGAGTCCTTCGGGCCACGGGCCCGGGAAGTATTCGCTCTCGGGATCCTCGACCCAGTTCCCGACGCTGAGCAAGCGGTCGCCGGCGAACGTCACTTCCACTCCGTAGGGATACTCGACGCCCAGCACGGCGTCGCCGTCGCGGTAGCGCACCACGACTTCGTTGCGGCCGGGCTTCTCGATTCGCCGCAGCTCCGACTCCTCGAAGCGCTTCGCCGCGAGCCCCAGGCGCCCCAGCAACTCCCCGGCCCGCTCCCGGGCCATGTCTTCTTCGAGGTAGCCCTCGAGCTCCTCGGGGAGATGAATCCCTACCGTCAGCACCTCGCCGGCTGCGGAGAGGTTGACCAGGTAGTCGCAACCGCGCGCCCGACCTCCTGGAGGGTAGATCTGGACCCGCCAGTGCACGATCCGGCGTCCGGGCAAGCTGTCTCGAAGCTCTGTCTCTCTCCCCGCCTCGCCGCTCGTCAGGAGCCTGTTCTCGACGTGGGGAGCGATGTGGAGCCCGGCGGCGATCCAGGGATCCTCCGGCAACTCTTCACCGAGGTCGCGGAGAGTGTCCAGCGCGAGCTCGATCGCCTCGCCCCGATGCAGCCGCCACTCGGCGGGTTGGAGCGGGAAGGCACGAGGAAAGGCCCAGGTGCAAACCGCCGCGGCCGCCAGGCCCGCCAGGGCCCAGAACACCAGCTCCCGCTGACCTCGTTTCGAGTGCATCGCCGGTTGCCCGCGAGCCGGCGCTCGGGCCGCCGGACGCGGAACCCTCCTATCCAAATTGTACGTCAGGGCGCGGAGGGAGTTGCGACAGCGAGTGCAGGCGGACGAAGAAAAGCCCCCGGCACCAGGTGCCGGGGGCTTTGCAGACTCGACCGGTAGAGTCTCTATCTACTGCGGGCAGATCGACAGGTCGTCGATGCCGCCCTCCACGATGTCGCCCGGGCCGGCGCCGTCGGAGACGCGCACCCGCAGCTGCACCGTGGAGCCCGCCGGCACGCTGGTCGCGGCGTTGGTCCACGAGGCCACGGTCTGCACGTCGCCGATCGAGACGAAGGGCGAGTACCCGCCGCCGCCCACCGACGCCTCGAGCACGAAGTAGTCGCCCGCGGCGTCATCGCCCGTGTCGCGCTGGCCGTGGAAGTACCAGATCGACAAGTCCGACGCGTCGGTGACGTTGTACACCGGCGAGGTCAGCGCACACTCGCCACCGTCCACGTCGGCGTTGCCCGCCGAGGAGTTGGTGGCGGTGAACAGCGCGCTGCCCGAGCCCGTGGTGTGATCGCCACCAACCTGGGTGACCACCGTCGAGGTCTGCTGCGTCGGCGTGCCCAGCACGAAGGTGCCGGTCGTGCACGTACCGCTGGTCGTCCAGCCGGCCGCGCCGCCCTCGAAGTCGTCGTCGGTAGAGCAGCCCACCGGCACGTCCTCGTAGACCTCGACATTCTGGAAGCGGCTGTCGTTGCCGCTGCCCGCGTCGTTGTCGTTGACCAGCACCAGGAACATCGCCGAGCCGGTGAAGTACTGGCCCACCGGAATGGTGTAGTGCACCAGCGACGACCCACTGTAGTTGTCGAAGTCGGTGATGCCCCAGTTCTGCGTGCCGTGGACCTTGAAGATCCGATCGCTCGACAGGCCGTCGTCCTCGTCGAAGCCGATGCCGTGGATCTCGCCCTGCGACGTCGACTGGAAGTCGAGCTCGATCACGGTGTTGGCGGTGACGTTGAACGTCTGGGTCGTGCGGCGCCAGGTGTTGTCCTGGAGCAGGATGGAGTCCGCGCTCTCGACCGTCACGTTGGCGCTGACGTCCTGGGTGGAGTAGGACACGGTCGGCGTCGTGGTCCAGTCGATGCAACTCGGACAACCGCCGCCACCCTCGCAGATGTCGGTGGTCTCGTTGCAGGTCTGGCCACCCGAGCACGGATCCGAGCCCGCCTGACAGTCGAGTGTGGCGTTGCACGTCTCGGCGCCGTTGCAGAACAGGCCGTCGTCGCAGGCCGCGTCGTCGGCTAAGTTGTCGCACGAGTCGGTGCCCTCGTTGCACGAGTCGACCGTGCAGCCGACGCCGTCGTTACAGTTCGGCGCCGAGCCGGACTGGCAGTCGAGCGTCGCCGAGCAGGTCTCCGCGCCGTCGCAGAACAGACCGTTGTCGCACAGCGAGTTGTTGGGCACGTTGTCGCAGGAGTCGGTGCCCTCGTTGCACGAGTCCACGGTACAGCCGATGCCGTCGCCGCAGGTCGGCGCGGTACCCGACTCGCACTGGCCGGTGCCGGGGTTGCAGGTCTCGGCGCCGTCGCAGAACTGGCCGTTGTCGCACTGCGCGTTCGACGTACAGGCGTCGGGCTCGACCGCGAACACCAGGTCGTCGCGATCGTTGTAAGCGCCCGAGGCACATTCGGCGTTGGTGCTCTGGTAGCGGAACTGCGCGCGCACCGCCTGCAAGCTCCCCGTTGGCAGCGTGTACTGCGCGGTCAGCGTATTGGCGCCCGCGGCCGGCGGCGTGATCGAGGTGATCAGCGTCCAGCTCGGGCTGTTGGCGTCGGCCGCGAAGTAGAGGTCGAGCGTGTCCGCGCTCGGGGTCGTCCAGGCCCATACGGTGGCCTCGATCTCGACCGTGTCGCCCTCGGTGAAGTTGCCGCTGTCGAGCGTCCTGACCACGATACGGTCGTTCGACTCGTCGGAGTGGTAGCCACCCGAGGTACCGTCGGCACACGAATCGTTGATCGTGTTCGGCTGATTGGACTCCGGTCCCAGGTTGGCGCGGCCGTCGACCAGCGCGTTGGTGTCGCAGGAGCTGCCCACGTTGAGGCAGGCGGGCGCCTGGTAGGTGCCGTTGAAGACGGCGTTCTGGGGACCGCCTCCGCCCGCCGGGATGACCGTGACGGTCACCGAGTCCTGGGCGCTGCCGCAGCTGGTGGTGGCGGTCACGGTGTAGACGGTGGTCGACGTCGGCGAGACGTTGACCTGCGCGGTGGTGGCGCCACCCGGCGACCAGGAATAGGTGTGTCCGGCCTGGGTCGCGGTGCCGATGGTGGTCGACTGGCCCTCCTCGATGGTCACGTCGGCGCCGGCGTCGGCGATCGGCTGCGGCGAGCAGCCGCCGGTCACCGGAATGCCCGCCGCGTAGACGTCCACCGAGTCGCCACCGCCGCCGCCCTCGTTGCGGTTGTCGGTGTAGATCGCGACCATGTCCTGCATCACGATGTCCATGCCGTTGTAGTCGCCGAACTCGAAGCTGTCGCCGATGTTGGGCGACTGCTGGGCGGTGATGCGGGTCGGGGTCGACCAGGTCTGGGCACCGTCGGTAGAGGACGAGTAGAAGATGTCGACGGCGGTGCGGCTACCGCTGCGGCGGGTGTCGTAGAAGATCACGTGCACCGTGCCGTCCTCGCCCACGGTCAGCCACTGGTGGTAGCGGTCGACGCTGTTCGCGTCGGCGGTCTCGTGGGGGGTGGTCACGGTCCAGGTGTTGCCGCCGTTGCGCGAGTAGGCCACCTGGATGCGGGCGTGGTTCGACGACGCGGCGCCCGTCGGGCCGGTGGAATCCGACCAGGCGGCGTAGATCGAGTCGCCGAACGGGCCGTTCGAGAAGTCGGTGTCGGCGGAAACGTAGATGAACACCTCGCGGGTCTCCATCGACGGCACCGGGAAGGCGAAGCTGCCCTCGGTGGGAGAAACCTCGATCACCGAGCCGAGGGTGGCGCCGCCGTCGGTGGACTTGCGCAGGAGGATGCGCTGGCTGTTGAACGCCGGCCAGAAGTGGTAGACGGCACCGCTCTTGTCGGTGGTGATGTCCGAGCCGATGCCGCGCTGGTCGGTCGCCGAGGAGTGCGGCATCGTCGACCAGGTCTCACCGTTGTCCGAGGAGGCGGCGAACTGCAGGATGTTCGATGAGTGCCAGGTGGCGTAGATGTTGTCCTTGTGGGGCGAGGTGGCGTACTTGTCGACGTGGATGTATTCCTTGTCGTTGGCGTTGCCGGCGGACAGGGTGACGCGACTGCCGGGCAGGTCGGTCCAGGTTTGGCCGCCGTCGGAGGAGCGGTAGAACCAGATCTGACAGCCGGAGCCGCCACAGCTACCGAGGGTGGCGGTATAGGCGAGGGTGCCGTCGGACGACCAGTCGACCGTCGGATCGCAGCAGGTGCCGCCCAGCGGCAGGGCCGCGGAGGTGCTCCAGTTCTCGCCGCCGTCGGTGGAATAGTGCATGATCTGTCCGGAGCCGGGGCCGTTGGAGCCGGCGATCACCAGATCGGTGTTCACCGGATTGATCTTGATCGCCGACTCGGCGGCGCCGTTGGGGTCGGTGACTCTGACCTCGCCGCTCAAGAACTTCTGCTGCCAGAATTCCTTCTCGTCGACGCCGCCCTTCTCGGTGAGCACACGGTAGACGCCGTTCTCGATCGTGGCGCGTGAGTAGATCTTGCCGTCGACGAGGTAGCCGCCATACATCAGGCGGAAGATCTGCAGCGCGCTGCGTGGGTACTGCACGGGCCCGGTCTTCTGCATCTCGGGGATCCCGCGGCGCAGCTCGACGCGGAAGAACGCCGGGATCTGGGCCTTGAGCTCCTTCTCGTTGGCCGCCAGCAGGCTCAGGTCTTTCTGGGTCAGCTGGTAGTTGCGATCGTCCCAAGGGCCGATCTCGGTCAGCGAGGAGTAGTCGACCCGCGAGTCGACGCCCTTGTATTGAAAGATCTCCTGAGACTGAGCCACGGCCGCGAAGGCCAGCAGGCTCAGGACGAGAGCGAGGCTTCTCCTGGTCAAGGTCGACATCTCTTCCCCTTGTCGTGTGTGGTTTCTGCCGGGTGCGCGCCGAGTGCGGCTGCGACGGACCCGAAGCACGCGGGCCGGGCGATGCCGGTCCACGCTTCGCTGGTCTAGATGCCCTTGGACTCTTCAAGAGCCGTGCCAGCGGGCTGCCCGCAACGCCAGCGACGGCGGTCTACTGGAAGGGGAGAATGGATTGCACCAAATCGTGATTCGTGTGGCCAGGCCCGCGGACGAGGAGATTTCAGGCATCAGCTCCGAGACGGACGGTGCTGCCGAGTCTCAACCCTGAGAACGGGCTCGTCTCAAGTCTGAGAATGTCGAGTCACGACTCGGCCGCCGCGGTCGCCAGCCGTGGAGCGTCCTCGGACGCCACGATCGCTGCCACCCGCTTCTCGCTGTCGCGATGCCCCTTGAGGAAGGTCTCGGGGGTAGAGAAGCGCTTGCTCATGTTCATGCCCTTCCTGAGTGCCCCGAGAGTCAGCTTGCCGGCGGCCAGCGCCAGACCCATGCCGACGTAGGTCCGCACCTTGCCTTCGTTGCGCAGGCGGATGTCGAGGGCGTGGCGCCAGAGGCCGGCGTACTCGGCATAGAATTCCTCCCGCGAGAGCCGGGTGGGGAGCACGGTGTGGGCGATGTCGAAGAGCTCCCAGTCCGGGGTGTTGACCCGGCGCCGGACTTCGTCCCAGAGGTCGGTGCCGGGCAGCGGCGTGAGGATCGAGAAGCCGCTGTTGTAGGCGCCGGTGCGCGACACCCAATCGCGCAGCTTGCGGAAATGCTCGCGGTCCCAGTCGGGGTCGACGATGAAGTTGGGCGAGTAGCCGACGTCGAGCTCCTGGCAGATCTCGATCGCGCGGTTGTTGTTGGCCGCTTTGTTCTTCTTGTTGACCGAGGTCAGTCCTTCGTCGTCGATCGCCTCGAGGCCGAGGAAGATCGACAGCTTGCCGCACTCCTTCCACGCTTCGATGATCTCGGGGTGACGGCAGATGATGTCCGAGCGCGTCTGGAGCTTGAAGTACTTCTTGATGCCCGCCGCCTTGATCTGGCGCGCCAACTCCTTGGCGCGCTTGACGTTCATCCAGAAGATATCGTCGGTGAAGAAGACGTGCGGCGTCTCGATCTGGCGCAGCTCTTCGACCACCCGCTCGGGTGACTTCTCGCGGAACGACGATTCGTGGAACTTCCAGACCGAGCAGAAGTTGCACTTGAACGGGCAGCCGCGGGCGGTCTCCATCATCGCCATCGGCTTGTGGAAGTTCCAGTAGTACTCCCGGCGGTAGCGCCGGATCAGGTGGCGCGCCGGCAGCGGCATCTCGTCGAGATCGCTCCGCGCCGGCGCATCGCCGGTGAAGATCGGGTCCGAGGAACCCCTCCCGGTCGCGTTCAGCATCAGGCCCGGCACCTTGCGCAGATCGCCCTTGCCCTCCAGCGCGTCCACCAGCGGCGGCATGATCTCCTCGCCGTCACCGATGGCGACGACGTCGATGGCGGCGTCCTGGAACCACTCGGGCTCGCGCGAAGCGTCGTGCCCGCCGACGACGACGGTGGCGTCGGGCAGATCGCGCGCCAGCCTGCGGGCCAGCTCCAGCGTACGGAAGCGCTCGGTGGTGAAGTTGCAGGTCAGCCCCACCACGTCGGGCTCGAAGGCTTTGCAGTCGGCGAGCCCAGGCTCGACGCCGTCGATGCGCAGGTCGATGACCTTGCACTCGTGTCCGTCGGGCTCGATCGCGCCGGCGACGCACTCGAGCCCCAGCGGCTCGACGAAAGTGATCATCTCGAGCCCGAGGACCCCGCCGGTGTGCGGCTTGAGGAACGCGACTTTCATCGATTCTCCAAACTGGCTACTCGGGCCGGAACATCTCCTGCCGCTTGTAACCGGAAGGCGGTTCGAAGGCGTCGGGGTCGATGGTCTGGCGCTTGGAGGAGCGCAGAAAGGTCTCACCCTCCAGCGAGCCGTCGTCGTCGAACTCGCGGGTGACCACCGGAAAACCGCCGATCTCCTTCATGTGCTCGAAAGCGGGATCGCCGCCGGGGCCCTGCCCGCCGAAGCTGGGAATCGAGTCCATCATCTCGCTGAAGAAGTCGGCCATGTCCTCGAAGGCGTCGACCACGTCGCTGCCGCCCTCTACGTTCGACCAATCGGTGACCCACAGCTCGCGGACCTTGCGGCCATCGCGCTGCACCTCGTACTTGACGCACGGGTAGCCGTTCCTGTCGGCGCGCTCACTCGTTTTCTTGAGCTCGTTCTTCGGCCGCTGCGGCGCGGCCTGGGCGCCGGGAGGCATCTTCTGCTTCATCATCTGCTCCATCATCGCCCGCTTGTCCTCGGGCACGTTCTTGAGCGCGTCCGCCATCATGCGCTCGGCCTCGCTCAGCTGGCCGGCGATCTGGCCGATCGTCGCCTCGTCGATCTTGTGGTAGGTCCGGTTCTCGTGATCGACCACCACCATCTCGCGCCGGTCGCCGCGAAAGATCATCTCGCCTTGCTTGCCCTTGCCTCCGGAGGCGATGCCCATCTTCAGATGGCGGCCCTCGACCGCGGCCTGGATCGACTCGGTCTTCGGTGGCGACTGCTCGTGGTCTTTGACCTCGATCTCGTAGACGACGCCGGCATAGAGCGGCGCCTGAAGGAGCAGGATGGCGAGGGAGAGGAGGATCAGACGATTTTTCATTGCGGGTAGTCTCCGTAGGATGATACGAATTGGCCGGCAGAGCCGGGAACAAGGCTGCCAGTCGCTGGCCCGCGTTGTCAAGATCGACGGCTCTACTCCGCGCCGTCGCGGACGTACATCGCGTCGAAGCCGGTTTGCCAGGTCTCGCCGCCGTCGACGCTCTGCTGGATCACCTGGCGGACGCGGTTCTCGGATACCGGCAGCAGGGTGGTGCGGTCGAGCACGGTGGTGCCGTCCGCGAGGCGGATCTCGCCCTGGAAGCGGACGGCGCCGTCGAGCACGGCGATCAGGTGCTTCTCCTTCAGCCCCTGGCTGTCGGTGATCCACACCTGCTTCCAGGTCTTCTCGACGTCGTGGTAGTAGAACAGACTCTTGCCCTCGGTACCGTTGGCGCCGCGCCAGTTCTCGATCACGCCGCAGCCGTTCAGGATCTTCTGGATGGAGTTGGTGCCGACCCGCTGCTCGTCCTCGCCGGTAACCACGCGCCAGCTGCCGATCCAGAAATCGAGCTGCCGGTGCGCGGGGGTGTTGCAAGGGCGGATCTGGTCGAGAATCTCGCGGAATTCCGCGTTTTCCTCGAGCCGCTTGAACTCGGCGGTCGTCTCTAGAGCCTGGTGGATGCTGGCGCCGGTCTCGGCGGCCTTGCGGATCCAGCCGATCGCTTCCTCGTCGCCGCCCTGAGCAGCGTGACAGCGAGCCAGGTGCAGCATCGAGCGCGCAGGGTCGAAACCGAGCTCGAGTGCTTTCTCGAAGGCGGCGATCGCGCGATCGACCCGGCGGGACTCGAACTGCGAGCGCCCGAGGCCGAACCATGCCCCGGCGTTGTCGGGCTCTGACTCGGTGATGGCCTGATAGGCGTCGGCGGCGCCGGCCCAATCGTCGTTTGCGACCAGGCCAGCAGCGCGTTCCATGGCCGAGCCTTCTCCCTGGGCGGCCAGCGGCGCGGCCCAGGAGACGGCGAGCAGCGGCAGGATCAACGAGATGAATGGTGTGAGTCGTCGCAAGTTGGTGCTCCTCGAGGAATCTGGTGGACTGAGATCCGCGCCATTCTAATCGCGCGCCGGCAGACTCGGAAGGCGCAGGGCCTGTAGACCTTGCCGTCCGTAACTTGTCGGCTGACCAGCTGCCGGCACACCAGAGATCCACAGGAGACAAGCCATGTCCGACGTCGTCTACACCTCCCAGGTACGCATCGAGCGCCAGAGGTGATCGAGCATGTGCACGGCTTCCACGCCCGCTTCTGTCCGGTTTATCGTTCGCTGACCCCGTCGATCCACATCACTACTCGCCTGAATCTGATCGAAGAGTAGCTGCGTTGAGGTGACGATGCTGGCGTGTGTCGTGCTACTATTCCGCGAGCGAATCGTGGTTTGCGGCATGTCCAGCTTGTCGCGGCCCTCGTCCGATTCGTCCGGTCACCGTGTTTACATATCTGAGGATTTTCGTGAGGCGCTTGTGAGCCACGATCGGCAGGTGCCAGGGTCTTCCTAGTGAAAATTTTTCTCGCCTCACCGAGCGACGTCGCCAACTACAAACAGGCGACGAAGCGCGTTACCGATCGCCTCAACGAGGAGAACGGGGTCAAGTTGGGCTCCGAGCTCTTCCTGGAGGTGGTCGATTGGAACTCCCATATCGCGCCACTGATGAGTCTGCCGGAGAGCGCCGTGCTCGAGGAGGTCGAGATCGGTGACAACGATCTCTTCCTGGGCATCGCCTGGTTGAGCTTCGACAATCTGCTGGGCGAAGCAACGCCGGCGACCGCGGATTTCGGGCCATCCACCGAACGGAATTTCGAGCTCGCGTTCAACTCCTGGAAAGATCGCGATCCGGCCCGCTGCCTGCTCTACCGCTGCATGCGGCTGCCCGAGAAGCTAACCGACATCAATGGCAAGGCGTTCGATCGCATTACCCGCTACTTCTCCCGCTTCCACCTCGGCGACAACAACCCGGCCACATACTCCGAGTTCAACTCGTCGACCGATCTCGAGGAGCAGCTGGCGAGTCGCTTGTCGGCGATTCAGCAGAGCCTCGAAGGAGCTCGGGCCGACACCGGGGCCGTCGAGGAACCGATAGGCGCCACGGAAACCGCCAAGACCCCCGCTCCGGCCGCCGCCCCGCCAGCAGAGAAGCCCGCATCCGAAACTCCGGCCGAGCCCACCATGGCCGAGTTCGAGAAGCGCATGCAACCGGGCAAGGCGTACGAGGTTTCGTTCCTGTCGATCGAGATCGTCGAGACGCCGCAGATCGCCAAGCTCGCGAAGCAGAACCCGCAAGGCGTCGAGACACTCTATCGGTCCTTCCGTGAGCTGGTGGACGGCACCGCCGCCAGCTACGGCGGGGAAGTTTTTTCCTGGTCGGACAACGGCGGGCTGATGATCTTCTGGTCGAATCGCAGTTACGACCACGCCATCATGACGGGCCTGAAAGTGCTCCACAGCCTGCCGGTCTTCAACCTGGATCCGAAGCAGAATCCGATCGCGGTCGGCGTCAAGACCCGCGCCGCCGCCCACGACGCTGTGATCATCTTCCAACTGCCATCGAGTGACATTTCCTCCGAGGATCTCGATTTCGCGGTCCAGATGCAGCGCGACAACACGGAGCCGGCGGAGCTGTCCATCACCCGCCGACTGCTCGAGCGCATCGACAATCGGCTCAAGCCACACTTCAAATTCAAGGGGCGATTCGAGGGCGAGCCGGTCTATGCTTGTCGTTTGCCGGCGGCGGAGCGTGAACCGGAGCAGGCAAACCTGCAGGAATTCACCCGCCGGCTCGAACGACGAACCTCACAGGTGCGTGAGATTCTGGATCTCCCTACCTCCGACTTGGACATCTCGAGCCTGGAGGCGATGAGCACCGCCATCGACGAGACGTACTCGATCCTCAACAAGTACTGCTCATCGTTTTCGAACGTCGATCGGGACTGGCCGGTGGAGTTCTTTCGCCAGCTCGCCGCCACCACCCGCAAGATGATGCGCGAGGAAGCCGACGTCTGGAAGAAGCTGCGCAAGTGCTACGTCTCGGGCAAGCTGACCGCTGGCAAGGCGCGCAGACTCGAGGCCATTGTCCAGGCGGCGTCGCGCCGCCGCTCCCGGCCCGTGGTGATTCTCGACAAGCTTGAGCAGCGCTGCACGGCGCTCGCCGGCAGCGGCACGGAGGAGGAGGCGGCCGAGCCGCCGAACGTCGATGACGATCTGATCAAGAAAGTCGACGTGCTGATCAAGGCAGACGCCCTGGACTCCGAGACCGCGCTTACCGAGCTGCTGCTCAACCGCAAGCAGGCGTTCCTCGAGTTCGTGGCCTCCTACAGCAAAGAGGCGCGTCACAAGCACCTGCTCGACAAGCTCTGGGAGACCGCCGACCTGATCTTGCTCGACGATCTCTACTCGATTCGTGGCCGCCAGCGGGCCAATGAGCAGAAGGTGTTCGAAGTCTTGACCAGCGCGCCGGTCGAAGACGGGCGGTTCCGCCTCCTTCACAAGGCGCTGTCGCAGGCGGCGGGGCCCACCGACAAGGCGATTCTCGCCGAGCTCGAGCACGCGGGCGGCAAGGCGGAGAAGCCAGACCTGCAGATCGTGTGGCGGTGCACGGTGCTTGGACATCGGGAGATCGAGGTACGCAAAGCTGCCGCGATGAAGCTGACGCCGAACTCCATGTGGCAGGCCGTCTCTCTTCCCAACGTGCCGGTCGCCAGCCTCTACGCCATCGGCGAACGGGTCAACAAAGCCGGCAACGAGGACGCGGAGAAGATCTTCTTCGACTGTATCCGCGCTCGCCTCGAGCATGTGGTCGAGACCTTCCGCACCCGTGAAGAAGCCTCGATGCTGACTCAATTGATCATGGTGCTCCTCGACTTTCCGTTCCTGGTCGAGACCGGGTACTTCGAGCGTTTCGACGACATCCTGCGCAAGTTCCTGGAACGCTCCCAGAAGGCGGGGGTCAAGGTCGAGTATTTCGAGAGCCTGCGCAAGACCCTGGAAGAAGCCCGTAAGACCGCCGACAAGAGCCCCAGCAAACCACCCGCCGGCATCAAGAAGCTTCCGCTGACGATCCAGCGAAGGCTTGCGGGAGAGGCTCGCTACGTCTACTGGTTCGTGTCCCACCCGGACCCGCGGATCGCAGGGGAGACTCTGCGTCACGTGGGCCTGATGAACATCGAGAGGGTTTTGCGGCTGCGCGAGGTCAACGCGGCTGTGTTCGGCGCGTTGCTCAAGAAGCCGGAGCTCTTCACCCGTAGCGCGCCGCTGATCGCGGCGCTCAACCACCCCAAGTGCACACAGAACTTCGCCAATCGCTACATCTCTACCATGGCGCGCTCTCGACAGGGCCTGCAGGAGCTCCAGAAACTGGCCAACAATCCGTCGGCGAACCCCGTCGTCCGCTCGGCCGCGAAGCGAATGACCGCAGCCAGAACCCGCGGGGCTCGGCGTTAGGACGTAAGGAGTGAGGAAGTAAATCAACATGATCTACGACAACATACTGCAGGTGGTCGGCAACACGCCGGTGGTGAGACTGAACCGCATCGGCGCGGAGCTCGAGACCGAGATCTACGGCAAGTGCGAGTTTCTGAACCCGGGCGGCTCTGTCAAAGACCGGATCGGCGTGCGCATGGTCGAGGGGCTGGAGAAATCGGGTTGCCTGCGGCCGACCACGACCATGATCGAGCCGACCAGCGGCAACACGGGGATTGGTCTGTCGATGGCGGCGGCGGTCAAGGGGTATCGCCAGATCATCACCATGCCGGAGAAGATGAGCCGGGAGAAACAGGTGGTGATGGAAGCCCTCGGCTCGGAGATCATCCGCACGCCGACCGAGGCTGCCCACGACTCGCCCGAGAGCCTCCTTGGAGTGGCCAAGCGCCTCCATGAGGAAATCGAGGACTCCGTCATCCCGGACCAGTACAACAACCCGGACAACCCGGCGGCGCACTACGACACCACCGGCCCGGAGATCTGGAAGGACTTCGGCGAGTCGCTCGACATGGTGGTGATCAGCTCCGGCACCGGCGGCACCATCACCGGAATCGCGCGTTATCTCAAGGAGAAGAACCCGGACATCTTGATCATCGGGGTGGATCCCGAGGGCTCGATCCTGGGTGGGCGCGAGATCGTCGGTACATATCAGGTCGAAGGCATCGGCTACGACTTCGTGCCTGAGGTGCTCGACCAGTCGCTAGTCGATGATTGGGTCTACTCTAACGACCGCGTCAGCTTTCACTATGCGCGGCGCCTGATCCGCGAGGAAGGTCTGCTGGTGGGCGGTAGCTCGGGGGCCGCCATCTACGGCACTCTCGAGGCGATCAAGAAGTATCCGAAGGCGAAGAAGACACTGGTGATCTTGCCCGACTCGATCCGCAACTACATGACCAAGTTCGTCGACGACAACTGGATGCGCGAGCACGGATTTCTCGACGAGGAATCGCAGGCCTCCGACTAGCTCCAGCCAGGGCGCTAGCTGGCCGCTCGCTCGACGAGGATCTTCCAGCGGCCGGCCGCTTGCACCAGCTCCAGGGTCTTGCGTACGCGATCGTGGTAGTCGTCGGACCGGTAGAGCTGATCGAAACTCAGACTAACCCGGCCATCGCCGAGCTCTTGCACCTCGAAGGCTCTCAACTCCAGCTCAATCCGTCGAGGCTTCAGGATTCTCTCCGTGCGCTGGTTCTCCCAGTCGGCTCGGCTCAGGTCGAAGGTCGGTCGAAATTCCGCGTCGTAGTACCCGAGATAATCGTCGACTCGCTGCTCTGACCAGGCGCGCGCCCAGCTATGCGCCAAATCGACTACCTGCTGCTCCTGGAGACTGAGCTGCCGTGCCTCGGGATTGAGCGTTTCCGGCACCGGTGCTGGGCGGGCCGCTGGCCCATCGATGCTCGACGCGGGCTCGGTCGCCGGCACCGAAACTTCGGCTGCTGACGCCGGTAAGTCGACTGCCACTATTGGTGCCGGCGCTATGGTCGAAGACCGGTCGCCGGGCTCGATGACGACCGACTCTGTCACGGCGCCAGGAAGAAGCAGCAAGCAGGGGATCGCCATCACTGCCAGCGAAACGGTCATACGCCTACGGCTTCCCCAAGCCGCGCTCCTCCTGGCCGAAGCTGCCAAGGCGTAGGCGCCGGAGCGGACTTCCGGTGGCCGCGGGTCTTCCACCGATGGCCGTGGCAGCGCGATGAGCAGTTTCTCGGTCGGAGTCCGATTGTAGGCCTTCGGCGCCTCCTGCATTGCTGGTGGCTCGTCGACCGGGACGCGAACGATTTCGAGCACGGAAGCCGCGGGGCTCTTCGGCGGCGCCTCCGGCGGGGTGAACGCCCGCTCGGCGCCCCCGCAGCGCGGGTCTTCCGGCCCCAGGAGCTCCGAAATCGCTCCGGCGGAGAGAGGTTTGCTGAACAGGAAACCCTGTCCCACCTCACAGCCCTCGGCCAACAAGCTCTCGACCTCCTCGGGCGCTTCGATGCCCTCGGCGACGATCTGGACCTTCATCTTGCGGGCCAGGGCGACGATGCCGCTCAGCACCGAGGCGCCCGTCGATCGTTGAGTGATCGTCCGCACAAGGCTCTGGTGGATCTTCAACCGATCGAAGCGGAAGCGCTGAAAATGCTCCAGGGCCGAAGCTCCGCTGCCGAAATTGTCCAACGTCAGCCGGACGCCGAGCTCGCCCAGCTGGCGAAAGGACTGCTCGAGGTCTTGCGGTAGGTTCTCGAGCAGCTTCTCGTTGAGCTCGAGATCCAGCAACCGGGGCGCCAGCTGTTTCTCTTCGAGCGCTTGCTGGACCGTCGCCGCGAATTTGGAATCCCGGCACTGCACGGGAGACAGGTTCACCGAGACGGGAACGTCGCGGTCGAACGTCTGCTGCCACTGCTTGGCCTGCGCGCACGCGGACCGGATTACCCAGTCCCCGATGGCGCGGATCTCTCCGGTGCTTTCCGCGATCGGAATCAGCCGCCCTGGTCCGATGACGCCCTTCGTCGGATGTGCCCATCTGAGCAGCGCTTCGACGCCGACCACCTGACGCGTGTCGAGCGCCACCTGCTGCTGATACTCCAGGAACAGCTCGCCGCGATCGGCGGCGCCTTCGAGATCCCGGGCCAGTGCCAGGCGCCGTTGGACCTCCCAGTCCATCTCGCGAGCGAAGAACCGAGCGCTGTTGCCGCCGTTGTTCTTGGCCTTGTAGAGGGCCAGATCAGCCTGCCGGAGCAGGTCTTTGGCGCGAGTGCTCCCCGCGGGATAGACCGAGATCCCCAGGCTACCCGTGACCCGTAACTCGCGCCCGTCCACGTCCACGGACTGCGCCAACACCGAGAGAAGACGGCCGGCAAGCTCCATGACGTTCTTGACGTCGTTGAACTCGGAGAGGATGACAGCGAACTCGTCGCCGCCGATCCGCGCCAGGGTGTCGATCTTGCGCACCAGCTTTCTCAGGCGCTTGGCGACCTTGATCAGAAGAGCGTCGCCGACGCCGTGGCCGAAGGTGTCGTTGACGTATTTGAAGTCGTCCAGGTCGATCAGCAGCAATGCGACCTTGTGGCCGAAACGGTCGGCGTGGGCCACGGCGTGCTCGAGCCGCTCGTCGAACGAATAGCGGTTGTACAGCTTGGTGAGGAAGTCGTTGCGGGCGAGCTGCAGCAAGTCGCTGCGAGTCGTCGGATCGTCCCGTTCCGCTTCGACCTGCGCAGGGCCTGCATCCTCGGCGGAGCGCGAGGCAAGTCTCTGGGCCGCCCGGAGCGGTCGCGGCACCATCTGCGTGGCCTGTCGTTCCCGCGCTCCCTTGGGCCCTGCCGCCTCGGCGACGATTCGGTTCCAGTTCTTGAGGTTGCGGAACCCCGTCTCCACCTCTTCGACGCGCTCGGGTCTGGAGAACAGGTAGCCTTGCAGCTGGTCGTAGTTGTTCTCCGCCAGGAAGCGCTGGTGGTCGACGGTCTCGACGCCTTCGGCCACCACCTTGAGTCCCAGGTGATGGGACATGGCGACGATGGCGGTGACGATGGCCGCCGACGCCGTGTCGTTCGGGACCCGACTGACGAAGGAACGATCGACCTTCACGCAGCTGATCGGCAGGGTCCTGAGATAGGACAGCGACGTTTGGCCGGTGCCGAAGTCGTCGAGGGCCAGGTGCACGCCCTTCTGCACCAGCGTTTCGAACTGGGACATGATCCGGCCAGCGTCGGGCAGGTTGCCCCGCTCGCTCAGCTCGAGTTGCAGCCACGAAGGCGGAAAGCCGGTCTCCTCGATGATCGCCAGAACCTGCTGGGCGAAGTCTTCCTCGGCCAGGAAACGCATCGAGACGTTGAGCGACATGAGGAGCGGGGGGTAGCCGTCGTCTAGCCACTTTCGACCTTGCTGGCAGCCATTGAGCAATACCCAACGATCGATCTCAGCGATCAGATCGGATTCTTCGGCGACAGGCAGGAAGTCGTTGGGTGACACGAGGCCGCGCTCCGGGTGTTGCCAGCGGACTAGTCCTTCGACCCCCATGGGGGTCGACGTCCGGCTGTCTACCAGTAGCTGGTAGCAGAGGAAGAGCTGCTGCTCGTCGAGGGCCTTGCGAATCTCGGCCTTGAGCTCGAGCTTCTCGAGCACAACCTGGTTCATAAAGCTCTCGAAGACGGCACAGGCCTTCCGTTCGTGTTGCTTGCAGTAGCGCATCGCGGTTTCGGCGCGCTGCAGCAGCACCTCTTCGCCTTCGCCCTCGAGATTCAACGAGTCGGCGATACCAATCTTGGCGCCGAGCCGGAACTCACGATCGCGAATGGTCAACGGCCGAGCGAGGCTGGCCAGCAGCCTTTCGGCGACGATAAGCGCCGCCTTCTGGTCCTGGACGCTTCCCAGCAGGATGGCGAACTGGTCGCCGTTGACGCGGGCGAACGACGCCAGGGAGCCCTCGTCCCCGATCTGGGAGACAAGATCGCCGTCTCGGAGACAGCCCTGGAGGCGCTTGGCGACGATCCGCAGCAACTCGTCGGCCAACGAACGGCCGATCAGGTCGTTGACTTCCCTGAAGTCGTCGATGTCGAGGTAGAGCACCGCGGAATAGACCGAGGAGCGCTGGCCCTGCGCTAGGACCAGCCCCAGGGAGCTGACGAACATCTCGCGGTTGGGTAGACCCGTCACCGCGTCGTAATTGCGAAGTTGCAGAAGCTCCGTGCTGGCTTTCAGCGCGCTTTCCTTTACCTGCTCGAGGTCGAGCTCCTGGTCGCTCAGAGACCTGAACTTCTTCGCCATCGACAACCAGCGGTGGATGCGGAAGGTCGCTACCCGCCAGTTGACCGGTGCGGCGATGATGTCGGTGAACTCCTCGGAGAGGATTTTCTGAATGTGGTGCGAGTCGGACAAGTCGGAGATCACCAGCATCGGGATCGCCCTGCCTGCCGGCAGCTTGCGCAACCCCGCGCAAAGCCGGGCGGCCCCCATGTCGTCCAGGGCCAGGTCGGTGAGGATCAGGTCTGGTGGGCGGGTGTCGATGCAACCTAGGATGGCCTCCCCCCGGCTCTCCGCGGTGACGCGAAATCCCGCCTTCTGCAGAATCGTCGTCCCGATCGCCCGCACCTGGAGCTGCTGCGTGGCAAGAAGGACTACAGGCTGGCTCTCGGACCGCTCGAGAGGAACGACCTCGGCGGGCGAAGTGTCGGCGTTCACCGGCTGCCCCGATGGGCCCACCAGGGCGGGTGTCTCGTTGCCGGACCAATACATGGTTGTCGCGCTCTTCATCGCCATTCAATGCCTATCTAGCAAAGGACTTGCCATCGAGGATCGTCGATATCAGTCGCGCATTCGACCCTGAGATCTGGGCGGCGATACCGCGCTTTCTCTCAATAGGCGGCGTCCGGCTACACGTTGAGCAACAAATCTTACGAACAACATTACGAAACACCGGCCTGTCCTGGACGATTTGCCTGCCGGACGATTCGTTGACAGATTCCCGTGCAGGGAGTTTCTCCCCGTTTCCAATCAAGCTCTCTGCTAAGATCCAGCAATCTTGAGATTTGTCGCGACCCCGCGGAGCGAGGCGCTCCCATGAAACCGGCAGCATTCGACTACACGGCTCCCGACAGTCTGGAGGAGACCCTGGCTGTGCTGGGGGAGCATGCCGACGATGCCAAGCTCCTGGCCGGCGGTCAGAGCCTGGTGCCGATGATGAACTTCCGCCTGGCGCAGCCGGCGATGATTATCGACTGCAACCGCCTCCGTGATCTGGACTTTGTTCGACAGACCGACGACGGTGGCTTGCGGATCGGCGCCATGACCCGGGTGCGCAGCCTGGAGCGCGACCTGAAGGTCGAACGCTCGGCGCCGCTGCTGTTCGAAACCGTGCCGTGGGTCGCCCATCCACAGATCCGGGCAAGGGGGACTCTCGGAGGCAGCCTCGCCCACGCCGATCCGGCCGCGGAGCTGCCCGTGGTGGCCCTGGCGCGGCGGTTTCGGCTGCGCCTTCGGCACACCGGCTCCGAGCGCTGGGTCGATGCGAAAGATTTTTTCGTCGGCCTGCTCGAGACCACCCTGGAGCCGCGAGAGATGCTGGTCGAGGTGGCGGTGCCGCCATTGCCACGGCGCACCGGTTGGGCATTCACCGAAGTTGCCAGGCGACAGGGTGACTACGCCCAGGTAGGAGTCGCGGCCCTGGTGACATTGGGCGACGGCGGTTCTTGCCGCGATGCCCGCCTGGTCTACCTGAGCGTCGGCGAGACGCCGATCGAGGCCTCGCGCGCGGCCCTGTCCCTGGTGGGGGAGAGCCTCGACGAGGAGAGCTTCGCGGCGGCGGCGGAGACGGCCGCCGGCAGCGAGATCGAGCCCACCTCCGACATCCACGCATCCGCGGCATACAAGAGGCATCT
Source organism: bacterium (assembly GCA_024226315.1). Taxonomy (GTDB): domain Bacteria; phylum Acidobacteriota; class Thermoanaerobaculia; order Multivoradales; family J023; genus JAAELT01. Next base: position 61,283 of record JAAELT010000473.1, read on the forward strand.
CGCCCGGGTGCTCACGGTCCGTGCCTTGCGCCGGGCGACCGAACGCGCCTGGGCAGCCGACGGAGGAGCGAGGTGAGCCAGACCCATACCGTGGTGACGACGATCAATGGGGAGCGCACCGAGCGCCGCCTGGAAGCTCGTTTGCTGCTGAGTGACTTCCTGCGCCACGAGCTCGGCCTCACCGGTACCCACGTCGGATGCGAGCACGGAGTGTGCGGCGCTTGCACAGTACTGTTCGACGGCGAGCCGGTTCGCGCCTGTCTGACCCTGGCGGTCCAAGCCCACGAGCATGAGATTCTCACGGTGGAGGGATTGGCGCCAGGACCCGAGCACTTGCATCCCTTGCAACAGGCGTTCTGGGAGGCTCATGGCCTGCAGTGCGGCTTCTGCACCGCCGGCATCCTGATGACTCTGGTGCCTTTCCTGAACGAGAACCCCGACCCCACAGAAAGCGAGGTCCGGCACGCCTTGTCGGGGAACCTGTGCCGCTGCACCGGCTACCAGCACATCGTCGATGCGGTGCTGAAGGCGGCCGCTGCTCTGCGAGCTCGGGATGGCTGAGGAGACCGGCGGCAAGCTGGGCGAGCTGGCGTCGGACCTGCGCCAGAGCGGCGATCAGCTGGCGATCTACCTCGATCTCCTAGAAGCACGCTTCCACGCCCGCGAGAGCGAAATCCAGGCGTTCGTCGCCGAGCCCGGCCGGTTCGAGAGATTGCGCGGCGAGACGCGGCGGTTGCTGGAGCGTTATCCCGATCCGAACGAGCGTCCGCCCCTGTTCGGGGTACCGCTGGGTATCAAGGACATCTTCCACGTCCACGGCTTCTTGACCCGGGCCGGAAGTCGCCTGCCGCCCGAAGAGCTCCACGGCCTCGAAGCCGAGTGCGTGACGGCTCTGAAAGCGGCCGGCGCCCTGGTGCTCGGCAAGACCGTTTCCACTGAGTTCGCCTACTTCGCCCCGGGCCCGACGCGAAATCCGCGCAACCCGGGCCACACTCCCGGCGGCTCGTCGAGTGGCTCGGCGGCGGCTGTCGGCGCCGGTCTGAGCCCGCTGACCCTGGGCACGCAGACTCTCGGCTCGGTCTGCCGTCCAGCCGCGTTCTGTGGTGTGGTCGGCTTCAAGCCGAGCTACGATCGGATCTCACGGTCGGGTCTGGTGCCGTTGGCGCCGTCGCTCGACCATGTCGGCTTGTTCACCGCCGATGTCGCCAGCGCCGAGTTGGCCGCGGGCCTCTTGTGCCGTGGCTGGGGCGTCGGGAGGCCGGCCGAACGGCCGGTCCTCGGGATCGCGGACGGTTCTTACCTGGAGCATGCGTCGGCCGAGGGACGAGAGCACTTCCAGGCGGTCCGGCAGCGCCTGGAGTCGGCGGGTTATGAGGCGAGATCGGTGCCGGCGCTGGCCGACTTCGAGGAGATTCTCGCCCGCAACGAGTTGATCCTGGCTGCCGAGGTCTCTCGCGTGCACGCGCGTTGGTTCCCGCGCTTCGGGGAGCTTTATCACGAAAAAACGGCGGAGCTGGTGCGCCGTGGCCAGGAGGTGGATGCCGAGGCGCTGAGGACGGCGCTTGCCGGCCGACGGAGCCTGCGCGACGATCTGCTGGCGAGGATGGACGAGCACGGTCTCGATCTGTGGATTTCTCCGGCCGCCCCAGGCGCTGCGCCGAGAGGCCTCTCGAGCACCGGCAAACCGGTGATGAACGTGCCGTGGACGCATGCCGGCCTGCCGGCCCTGAGCGTACCGGCCGGCCGTAGCGCGGCCGGATTGCCGCTGGGACTCCAACTCGCCGGGCGCTGGTGGGCGGACGAGAATCTGCTGTCCTGGGGCAAGGAGATCGCCGAGGTGGTTGTGTGAGCGTGCTGCGCAGCGAACGCCGGCCAGGCGCCTACTACGACTCGATCGTTCTGATGCAACTGCAGAGCGCGCTGGCCGCCGAGCCCGGGGTGAGCGCCGCTGGGGTGGTGATGGCCACCGAGGCCAACCTGGCCTTGCTCGAATCCACTGGGCTCCGGCCCGCCGGCGCCGCCACCGTACCCGACGATCTGCTGGTGGCGGTGAGGGCCGATACCGAGGCGGCGGGAGATGACGCCCTGGCGCGCCTCGATTCCCTGCTCGACCGTCGTCGGGCCTCGGCCGCAGATGCCTCGGCCGGCCACGAAGAAGACTACCGTCCACGCAGCCTGGAGACCGCGGTGCGTATGCTGCCGGAGGCTTCCTGGGTACTGATCTCGGTGCCTGGGCGCTACGCTGCCGGCGTGGCGAAGCGCGCCCTCGACCTGGACCGCAACGTTTTCCTGTACAGCGACAATGTAGATCTCGACGACGAGGTGGCGCTGAAACGCCGCGCTCGCTCGCTCGGCCTCACGGTCATGGGACCAGACTGCGGCACCGCGATCGTCGGTGGCGTCGGGCTGGGGTTCGCGAACCGCGTGCGCCGCGGCGGCGTCGGTCTCATCGGCGCCTCGGGCACGGGGCTGCAGGCGATCACCAGCGGCATCCACACTCTGGGAGCCGGGGTCTCGCACGCGTTGGGTACCGGTGGGCGCGACTTGAAACAGGAGGTGGGAGCGGTCACGGCGCTCCAGGGGCTCGATCTGCTCGCCCGCGATTCTCGAACCGAGGTCATCGTACTGGTCTCCAAGCCGCCGGCAGCCTCGGTGGCGACGCGGCTGCTGGGTGCGGCACTGGAGACCGGTAAGCCGGTAGTGGTCGACTTCATCGGCTATCCACCGCCCGGCCGCCAACTCGGCAATCTGCACTTCGCGACCGGCCTCGGCGATGCCGCGAGGCTGGCCGTCGATCTGCTCGACAGCTCTACGGAAGGGCGCAAGGCGCCGGCAGAGAGCTCAGGCGCCCGGGGCCTGTTGCGCGGCTTGTTCGCTGGCGGCACTCTGGCCTTCGAGGCCCTTCAGGGCTTGCGCGCGTTCCTGCCGGGAGTCTACTCCAACGTCGCGATCGAAGGTGTCGAGCCGCTGGACGATCCAACACGCAGCCGGGGCCATACGATTCTCGACCTGGGGGAGGACGAGTTCACCATCGGCCGGTTGCACCCGATGATGGACCAGACGCTGCGCCTCGCCCGGCTCCGGCAGGAGACCGCGGACCCCGAAGTCTCCACCATCCTGCTCGACGTGGTTCTCGGGCACGGGTCGCACACCGATCCAGCGGCCGAGCTGGCACCGGTGATCGAAGAGATCCTGGAGCGGCGAAAAAGACTCGAGATCGTCGTTATCGTCGTCGGCACCGAGGAGGACCCCCAGGATCTGGAAGCACAGACCGAACGCTTGAGTCAGGCCGGAGCTCGGGTGTTCTCCGACACTTCTGAGGCGGTCGCGCACGCGCTGCGCCGGCACCAGGCTGCAAGCGAGGAGCTCCCAAGGGTCGATCCGGCGGCTCTGGCGGCGCCACTGGCCGCGATCAATGTCGGGTTGGAGTCGTTCCACGCCAGCCTGCTGGCGCAGGAGGCGAGGGCGGTCCAGGTCGACTGGCGTCCGCCCGCGGGTGGTGACCGGAAACTGATGGCGATTCTCGACAAGATGCGTGGCACGGACACGGACTGGATGAGGAGAGAGAGCACACCATGAGCCTGGACATCGACAAGGCCAACGCAACCGTCCTCGATCGCATGACCTCCGCGCGCCCGATGCTAACCACGGTGGCACCGGCGCGGGACGTCGTGCCGGGCCTGCGCGAGGGGTTGCTGTTGCATGCTGGGCCGCCGATCGAGTGGCCACGCATGTCGGGTCCGCTCCAGGGAGCGGTGATCGGCGCCCTGCTCCTCGAGGGGCTGGCGGACGACGAGGCCTCGGCCAGGGCCATGGCCGAGAGCGGCGAGGTCGACTTCGAGCCTTGCCACCATCATGGTGCGGTAGGCCCGATGGCGGGCGTGATCTCTCCGTCGATGGCAGTCTACGTGGTGGAGAACCCGGTCCACGGCAACCGCTCTTACTCGAACCTGAACGAGGGCTACGGCAAGGTGTTGCGCTACGGCGCTTACTCCCCGGAAGTGCTCGAAAAGCTGCGCTGGATGAACGGGGAGATGGCATCGTTGCTCGCCGCCGCGTTGGCGGCCACGGATGGCGGGCTGGATCTGCGCGCCCTGCTGGCCGAAGCCCTCCACATGGGAGACGAGGGGCAAGACCGCAACAAAGCCGGCTGGTTGTTGTACCTGAAGCTCCTCGCGCCACAGATCGCGCGCGTGGCCGGCGACTGGGCCACGGCGGAAAGGGTACTCGCTTTCCTGGGCGACAACGCGTTGTCGGTGCTCAATCCGGTGATGGCGGCTTGCAAGGCGATGGCCGACGCGGGCCATGGTATCGAGGGCTCGACCATCGTGACCACCATGGCTCGCAACGGCACCGATTTCGGTATCCGCGTCAGCGGTCTCGGCGATCGCTGGTTCACGGCGCCGGCACAGACCCCCGACGGCCTGTACTTCACCGGCTTCACCAGCGAGGATGCCAACCCGGATATCGGTGATTCGACGATCACCGAGACAGCCGGCATCGGCGCCTTCGCCATGGCCGCCGCCCCGGCGATCGTCAGTTTCGTCAGCGGCAGTCCGAAGGACGCAATGCACGCAACGCTCGAGATGTACGAGATCACCGCCGGCGAGCATCCTCAGCTCAACATCCCGGCACTCGGTTTTCGCGGTACACCGGTGGGAATCGACGTGCGCAAGGTCATCGAGCTCGGTGTGACGCCGCGCGTCAACACCGGCATCGCCCACCGGGAGGCAGGCATCGGTCAAGTGGGGGCTGGACTAGTCCGACCCCCGCTCGGGATCTTCGAGCAGGCGCTGCTGGCGTTCGCCGAGCTCCACGGGCTCTCTGAGCCGGAAACGCATTGATCCAGAGGTATTTGACAGGGCGACGGATCATCTTTAGCATTATCACGGAGGCCGGCCGGGAGTGAAGTCTTCCGGAGGTTCCGTTTGGCATGAATTCGTCTGACCGAGTGTCGGCTTGGAGATGCCCGTATGAACATCACGCAAGTCAAAGTCTTTCCGGTCTACGAAGAGAAGCTCAAAGCCTTCGTCTCCGTGGTCTTCGACCATGCCTTCATGGTCAACGACATCAAGGTCATTCAGGGTAAGGACGGGCTGTTCCTCAGCATGCCGAGCCGCCGTAAGAAGAACGGCGAGTTCAAGGACGTTGCCCATCCCCTGAACAACGAGACGCGGCGCATGCTCGAGGAGCGCGTGCTCTCGGAGTATCGACAGGTGGTCGACGATCCGACTCCTCGGCGGCCGGATCGTCAGGCGGGGGCGGCCCAGGCCCCGGCGGCGAGCCGCCCAGAGGCGGCACAGCAGGGCGGAGCGCCGCAGCAGGCTGGTGTGCCGCAGCAGAACGTGCCGCAACAGGAGGTGGCATCGTCGGAGGTGGTGATCGCTGCTGGAGATTCGGTCACATCGCCCGGCGAAAAGACCCTGGAAGAGGTCCAGGAGATGCATCTGCGCGACTCTTTCTGGTCGGTTTCCTGAAGCGCCGTCAGCGGTGAAGGGGTCCGGCGCTCGCGGAGCTTGACGCGGGCCCCCCAAAGAGCGGAAGATAGGCCATCTGGGGACAGGTGCGGCTACCGCTACAGTGACGCTTCGTGACGGCCCCGAGTCGTCCGGCCCGCGGCGGAGGATCTCGAGAGTCGCGCAACCGCCGTCCCCGGTCCGAAGACCAACCACATCCGATCGAGGGCTGTAACCAAGTCCGGCGCCGCGAGTGCCGGCCGACATCCGACCATGTACGGCGAATTGATGATTTTCGGGGGGCGGGCCCACCCGGAACTGGCGATGGAGATCTCCGCCTATCTCGGCGTACCGCTGGGTAAAGTGGATTGCTTCAACTTCTCCGATGGCGAGATCTTCTGCCAGCTGCAGGAGAACGTCCGGGGAGCGGACACCTTCGTGATTCAGCCGACCTGCTCCCCGGTCAACACCAACCTGGTCGAGCTCTTGATCATGCTCGACGCCATCAAGCGCGCCTCGGCGAGCCGTGTGACCGCGGTGGTGCCCTACTACGGCTACGGGCGCCAGGACAAGAAGGACGCGCCCCGGGTGCCGATCACCGCCAAGCTGGTGGCGGATCTGGTCGACCAGGCGGGCGCCGATCGCATCCTGACGATGGATCTCCACGCCACCCAGATCCAGGGGTTCTTCAACGTTCCGGTGGATCACCTGTTCGCGGCGCCGGTAATGCTCGAGGCGATCCGAGCCCTCGACATTCCCGATCTGGTCATCGTGTCTCCCGACGCCGGTGGCGTCGAGCGGGCCCGGGCAATCGCCAAACGTCTGGAGGTTGGCCTGGCGATCGTCGACAAGCGCCGGGTGGGACCCAACGAGGCCGCGGTCATGCACGTGATTGGCGACGTCCAGGGCAAGGCGGTGCTGATTCTCGACGACATCATCGATACCGCCGGAACGCTGACCCACACGGTGGCCTCGCTGATCGAGCACGGTGCCGAGCGCGTGCTGGCGGCGGGTGTTCACGGTATACTCTCGGGTCCGGCTCTGGAGCGTCTCGAGAGCTCGCCCGTCGAACAGATCCTGGTGACCAACACCACCCCGCTCGAAGAGAAGCTCGAGCGCTGCTCCAAGCTCCGCCCGCTGTCGGTGGCCCCGCTGCTGGGCGAGGCGATCCGTCGAATCCATCAGAACAGTTCGGTCAGCTCCTTGTTCGTGTGAGCTGGTTTCCATTCGAAATCGTGCTCCACGCGAGAGCCTGAACGACGACTATCGAGTACCGAGAGGTTAGAAAATGAGCGAGTTAGTATTGGAAGTACACGAGCGGGACGCGACCGGCAAAAACGCCAACCGCCGCCTGCGCGCCGTCGGTCAGGTTCCGGCGGTGGTCTACGGCGCCAAACAGGACGCCGTGTCGATCCGCGTGGAGCAGAGCAAGGTCGGAGAGATCCTGAAGTCCGGCCATGGCGGCAACGCGGTCTTTCTGCTACAGCTCCACGGCACGGAGCAGCAGAGGCACGCGATGATTCGCGAGTTACAGACCGATTCGATCACCGGCGCGATGATCCACATCGACTTTCAGCGCATCCTGATGGATCAGAAGGTCAAGGTCATGGTGCCGATCGAACTGGCCGGAGAGCCCGAAGGTGTCAAGACCGAAGGCGGCCTGCTCGATTTCGTGACCCGCGATGTAGAGGTCGAGTGCCTTCCTGGCCAGATTCCGGAGCACTTGCCCCTGGACGTCTCGTCGCTGCACATTGGCCAGCACTTTGAGGCCAAGGATCTCGACCTGCCGTCGGGCGTCGATCTGCTCGCGGATCCCGATCGGGTAATCGTGTCCGTGGCGGTGCGCAAGGCTGCCGAGGTCGAGGAAGAGGCCGAGGAGGAAGAGCTCCTGATCGAGGCCGAGGCCGAGGAGCCGGAAGTCATCCAGCGCGGCAAGGCGGAGGACGAGGAATAGGCACCGGGGCGCCTGGCGACATGCCTGGCGAGACGGCTGCTGGCGACACCGCGACGTCAGAACGCCCGACGCGGCGTCTCATCCTTGGCCTGGGCAATCCGGGCTCACGCTACGCCGGGACCCGACACAATGTCGGGTTTCGGGTGGTTGAGGAGCTGGCCCGTCGCCGGCGAGTCGCCTTTGGAGGGTCAGAGTGCAATGCCCTGGTCGCAGAGGACGAGCGATTGACGTTGGCGGCCCCCCAGACCTTCATGAATCGTAGCGGTCATGCCGCCCGGTGTCTGCAGGAGCGTCGAGGATTCACGACCGAGGATCTGCTGGTGGTCTATGACGAGATCCATCTGCCGTTGGGGACGCTGCGGTTGCGTCCGGGCGGCAGCCCCGCCGGGCACCGCGGCCTGGAGTCGGTGCTGGAGAGTCTCGGCACCGACCGGGTGCCCCGGCTGCGTCTCGGCGTCGCCGGCGGCGAAGGGCCGCCGGAGGGCGAAGATCTGGTCGAGTTCGTGCTCGAGGATTTTGAATCAGAGGAGACCGAACGGGCGCGAGCGATGATCGTGCGCGCGGCCGACGCCTGTGAGCTGTGGGCTGCCGAGGGCGCCGAAGCCGCCATGTCGCGGTTCAACGGCCCCGCCCCCGCCAGCTGAGCCGTCGATCGAGCTCGGCAAGTTCTTTTTGGATCGAGAAGCAAAAGCGAGGAGCCGGCTCCTCGAGGAGGAGAAGCAACGTGGACAGTCAGACACTTCTTTACATCGTTCCCCTTTGCGGCGTTCTGGCGCTGACCTACGCCGTCTTGCGCGGTATCTGGATCAACAAGCAGGACGCCGGCAACGAGCGCATGCAGACCATCGCCGCGCACATCCGCGAAGGTGCGATGGCTTTCCTGCGCCGTGAGTACAGCGTCCTGGCCATCTTCGTGGTGGTGGTCGCGGCGCTGTTGGCCTGGGCCAACTACAGCAACAACGCGGGGCTCATCGGCGTCTCGGTACTCGCCGGCGCGTTGTGCTCGGGCGCGGCCGGATTCTTTGGCATGCGCGTCGCCACCGCCGCCAACGTGCGCACTGCTTCGGCGGCGCGCAGCAGCCTGAATCAGGCGCTCAAAGTCGCTTTCTCCGGCGGTGCCGTGATGGGCTTTTGCGTCGTCGGCCTGGGAATCCTCGGGCTCTCCACACTGTACCTGCTCTATTCGGGGATGTTCGTCGAGGGCGGCGTCACCGATCTCAACCGGGTGATCAAAGTGATCACCGGCTTCTCGTTCGGCGCCAGCTCGATTGCGCTCTTTGCCCGCGTCGGCGGCGGCATCTTCACCAAGGCGGCCGACGTCGGCGCCGATCTGGTAGGTAAGGTCGAGGCCGGGATTCCGGAAGACGACCCACGCAATCCGGCGACCATCGCCGACAACGTCGGCGACAACGTCGGCGACGTCGCCGGCATGGGCGCCGACCTGTTCGAGTCCTACGTCGGCGCGATCATCGGTTCGCTGGTGCTGGGCGCGGCGGCCGCCCTGAACGCCGGTGAAACAGGTCGCGCGCCGGCCCTTGTCCTGCTGCCGTTGGTCCTCGCCGGGCTCGGAATCGTGGTCTCCCTCGCCAGCACCTTTCTGGTTCGCACCAAGGAAGGAGGCAATCCGAGCCACGCTCTGCATGCCGGCACGCTTTCAGCGGCGGTGGTGATGCTGATCGTCACCTACTTCGTCACCCGCGCATTGGTAACCGATACCTACCCGCTGGCGGCCGGCGGCGAGTTCGGCGCCATGGGTATCTTCTGGGCCACCCTAGCCGGCCTGGTCGCGGGAGTGGCGATCGGTCTGATCACGGAGTACTACACCTCCGAGTCGCGTTCTCCGGCTCAGGGCATCGCCCAGGAGAGCCTCACCGGCTCGGCGACCAACATCATCGCCGGGCTGGCCCTGGGCATGAAGTCAACCGCGCTGCCGGTGATCGTGCTGGTGGCGGCGATGATGGTCGCCTACAGCCAGGCGGGCCTCTACGGCATCGCCATCGCGGCGCTCGGCATGCTCTCGACCACCGGCATCCAGCTGGCGGTCGACGCCTTCGGGCCGGTGGCCGACAACGCCGGTGGCATCGCCGAGATGTCCCATCTCGGCCCCGAAGTGCGCGGCCGTACCGACCGGCTCGACGCGGTCGGCAACACCACCGCGGCGATCGGCAAGGGCTTCGCCATCGGCTCCGCGGCGCTCACCGCCCTGGCGCTGTTCGCCGCTTTCCGCACCACCATGGGTCTGGAAGAGATTGACGTCGCAAACCCGAAGGTGATGGGCGGCCTCTTCCTCGGTGCCATGCTGCCGTTCCTGTTCTCGTCGATGGCGATGCAGGCGGTAGGCCGGGCGGCTTCGGCCATGATCGAGGAGGTGCGGCGCCAGTTCAAGACGATTCCCGGGCTGCTCGAGGGAGATGAGAACGCCGAGGCCGATTACGCCACCTGCGTCGACATCGCCACCCAGGGCGCGATCCGGCAGATGGTGATGCCGGGGGTGCTGGCGATCAGCGTGCCGGTCATCGTCGGCTTCTACGACCGGTCCGGCGCCACCCTCGGCGGCGTGCTCGCCGGCGTCACGGCGACCGGCGTCATGATGGCGATCTTCCAGGCCAACGCCGGTGGCGCGTGGGACAACGCCAAAAAATACATCGAAGAAGGCCACCACGGCGGCAAGGGCTCCGACGCCCACAAGGCGGCGGTGGTCGGCGACACCGTCGGCGATCCCTTCAAGGACACCTCCGGGCCGAGCTTGAACATCCTGATCAAGCTGATGTCGGTGGTGGCGTTGGTCATCGCTCCGCTGCTGATCTGAAGTAAGATCTAAGCATGAGGAAGGCTCTGCCGAAGGCACTGGCGATCTGTCTGCTGCTGGCAGCTATTCAGCTGCCGGTTTTCAGAGCGCAGGAGCCGGAGGCCGAGCCCTCCGAAGAGATCGAGGCCGAGGCGGAGAAGCCGGAACGTCGCGTCCCCGAGGGCGGCAAGGTGCTCGTCGGTCGCATCGACGGCGAGATCAATCTCGCCGCCAGCGCCTACGTCAAGCGCCTGGTGGACACGGCGACGACGTCGGAAGCCGCGGTGCTGATGATCGAGCTCAACACCTTCGGCGGCCGGGTGGACGCCGCGGTGCTGATCCGCGACGCGCTGATCGACGCGCCGATGCACACCGCGGTGTTCATCAACAAGCGCGCGATCTCCGCCGGCGCGCTGATCTCACTGGCCTGCAACTCGATCGCCATCAGCCCCGGCGGCACCATCGGCGCCGCGACGCCGATCACCTCCGGCCCGGGCCAGGAGATCCCGGCGGCGGTGGAGGAGAAGTACCTCTCCTACTTCCGTCAGGAGATGCGCTCGACCGCCGAGACCCGCGGGCGCGACGGCGACATCGCCGAGGCGATGGTCGACGCCGAGAAAGAGGTCGAGGGCGTCAGCGAGAAGGGCAAGCTGCTGACGCTCAACACCAGGACCGCGCTCGAGCTGTCGTTCGCCGACGCCGAGGCACGCAGCGTCTCCGAAGCGCTCGAAGCCCTGGGTCTCGACGGCCCGACCGACGAGCTCGAGCGTACCTGGTCCGAGGCACTGGTAGCCTTCCTCACCAGCCAGGCGATCGCCTCGATCCTGGTGCTCGGCATGATGGTGCTGGGCTACATGGAGCTCCAGACGCCTGGCTTCGGGGCCTTCGGTATCGGTGCGCTGATCTGCTTTCTGTTGCTCTACTTCAGCCACTATCTGGTCAATCTCGCCGGCTCGGAGGAGCTGCTGCTGTTCAGCATCGGCGTCATCCTCCTGCTGATCGAGCTGTTCGCGATTCCCGGCTTCGGGCTGGTCGGTCTGGCTGGCGCGCTGTCCATCATGGCGAGCCTCGTACTGTTGCTGATGGCCGGCGACTGGAGCGATTTCTCGTTCGAGAACCCGTTCAGCATGGCGGCGGTGACGCAGGTGCTGGTGACCACCCTGGTCGGCATCCTGGCGATTCTGCTGCTGATGCGTTTCCTGCCCACGGTGGGCGGACGCACGCGGCTTGGCCGGCGGCTGTTCCTGGCCCGGGGCCTCGAGTCGTCTGCGGGCTACGAGAGCCACGAGCCTGTGGCGGACGAGCTCGAGGGGAAAACCGGCGAAGCGCTCACGGCCCTGCGACCCTCGGGCAAGGCACGGATCGACGGCCGGCGCCTCAACGTCGAGACCGAGGGTGACTTCGTCGACAAGGGCGAGGGGGTGCGGGTGCTGAAGAGCGAGCCCGGCCGCGTCGTGGTGCGCAGGTCTGACAGAGACGCAGTCTGAGAGCGACGCGGTATGAGGAGGACCGATGCCTGAAGAGCTGCTGCCCGTCATCGGCATGCTGGCGCTGGGTTTCCTGCTGATGCTGATCGAGATCTTCGTCCCCGGCGGCGTGATCGGCATCCTGGGGCTGATCTGCGTCGCCTACGGCTGCTACCTGGCCTTCGGGCTGAGCACCGCCTGGGGCCTGGGCTCGGTGGCCCTGTCGCTGGTCGTCACCGTCGTCGCGGTAGCGGTCCTGGTGCGCTCCCGCGCGGCGAAGAAGCTGGTGCTCGACGTGCCGGGAGTGCGGGAATGGAAGGCCACCGAGGACGGGCTGGTAGAGCTCGAGGGCAAGATCGGACGGACGCTCACGCCGCTGCGTCCCGCCGGTCTCGCCGAGATCGACGATCAGCGCATCGACGTGGTCGCCGACAGCGAGTTCCTGGCGGCGGGCGTCGCGGTGCGGGTCTGCGAGGTCGAAGGCAATCGGGTGGTGGTGGAGGCAGTGACGAAAGCGCCTGCGACCGCCGAGGCATGATAGCGTGAAGAGAACCGGAGGACTGGCGTAGGACGCGGACCAGCCGGACGAACCCAGCGATCTTTCGAGGCACGTTCTCTCGGAGCACGTTCTTTCGGAGCACTTTCTTTCGAGGCACTTTCTTTCGAGGCAAACAGTCATGGCAGCCCAGTTGATCCTCATCGTCGTCATCATCGTCTTCTTCTTTCTGTTCTCCTACTTCGTGCCGGTCCGGCTGTGGCTGGCGGCCATGGCGAGCGGCGCCGGGGTGAGCCTGTTCTCCCTGATCGGCATGCGCATCCGGCGGATTCCGCCCAAGGTGGTGGTCGAGCCGCGGATCAGCGCCATCCGCGCCGGTCTGGAGATCAACATCCCTGAGCTGGAGTCGCACTACCTGGCGCGCGGCGACGTCGCCCGTGTAGTGATGGCGTTGATCTCCGCCGACAAGGCCGGCATCGAGCTCGGCTTCAAACGCGCGTCGGCGATCGACCTGGCCGGCCGCGATGTTCTCGAAGCGGTCAAAATGTCGGTCAACCCCAAGGTCATCACCACACCGGTGGTGGCGGCGGTGGCCAAAGACGGCATTCAGCTCAAGGCCATCAGCCGGGTGACGGTGCGCGCCAACATCGACCGCCTGGTTGGCGGCGCCGGCGAGGAGACGATCCTGGCGCGCGTCGGCGAGGGCGTGGTGTCGACCATCGGCTCGGCGAACACTCACAAGAACGTGCTCGAGAACCCGGACACCATCTCCAAGACGGTGCTCGAGAAGGGGCTCGATTCGGGCACCGCCTTCGAGATCCTGTCGATCGACATCGCCGACGTCGATGTCGGCGAGAACATCGGCGCCAAGCTGCAGACCGACCAGGCCGAGGCCGACAAGCGGGTGGCACAGGCCAGGGCCGAGGGCCGGCGCGCCATGGCGGTGGCGGCGGAGCAGGAGATGACCGCCAAGGCCCAGGAGATGCGGGCCAAGCTGATCGAGGCCGAGGCCGAGGTCCCCCTGGCCATGGCGGACGCCTTCCGCCAGGGCAACATGGGCATCATGGACTACTATCGGATGCGCAACGTCCAGGCCGACACCGACATGCGAGAGTCGATCTCCGACCAGACGCGGGATGGCGAAGGCGGCGAAGCGGAGCCCAGAACCTAGAACGGGAGCCGAGCGGTGGACAGCGAACTCGTCATCGGGGTCCTGATGGTCATCTTCTGGCTGCTGTCGAGCCTGGTGGCGAAGTTCGGCAAGTCGGTACGCAAGAAGCAGCAGACTGCCGAGTCGGCCGGCAGCGCCCCCCCGGCGGAGCCGGCGCCCGCCGGGGGGGCGCTGCAGAAGATGCTGCAGGACCTGGCCGAGCAGATGGGGCTCGAGACCGAAGCCTCGCCCGCGGAGCCGCCCGTGGCTTCTGAGCACGTGCCGACCGGCAGCGAGCACCGGCGCTCGGCCATCGAGATTGCCTCGACCGTGTCGGAGCACCGGGTCAGGGCCTCCGACCACCGGCGCACCGCGTCGGAGCAGAGCTTCGGCCTGTCCGAGCACCAGCTGACGGCCAGCGAGCACCAATGGGGCGACCTCGTGACCCACCGGCTGCCCAAGAGCATGCCCGGGCGCCGTTCACGATCGAAGTTCGTGCGTCGCATCCACGCCGATCTCGCCGGCGGCAGAGGCACCCTGGCGCGCGCGATCGTGTTGCGAGAGATCCTCGGGCCGCCGGTCGGCTTGCGGTCACCCGAGCAGTAGGCTCCTCTCGGAGAGGGAACAGTTACGGAGCCTGGACCTGGGCGCTACCGGCCCGGGTCCAGGTGGGCATACCCGTTGCCTTTGATTCGAAGGCGGAGTTGCGTCCATGGGAAGGCGACGTGACCTGAGAGGAAACCATGTCTTGACTTTTGGGCTTGGGTGGATGATAATTTTGACGAATCAAAATTGAACCACGGGGCGCGACCTGAAACTATGACCAAACGGACTCGATCCTGACCATGAACCACCGTCAACGACGTTGGACGACCAGAGCTCCGCGCTACGTGTTCGTTTTTCTCCTACTGCCGATCTTTCGGCTCGGTCCCGTGGCTGCCGAGGAGCTGGTGACCGACCGGCCGGACCAGACCGAGTCCGCGGAGGTCGTGGCCAAAGGCAAGACTCAATTGGAGATCGGGTGGCTGTACACCCGCGCTGAACCCGACCGTGACAAGATCGGACGATGGAGACCTGGAGTATGGCTGAATCCCTGCTGGCGCTGACGCTCGTCAGCGCCGCGCTGGTGGTGGCGGTCGTCCTTTTTTGGCCGGTCAGGGGCCTGTTCTGGCGACTTCTGCGCCTGTCGCGGTCGAGCGAGCGTGTGCGCATCGAAGACGCCCTCAAGCACGCGCACGATTGTGAATACCGGCGCACGCCGTGCACCCTACACAGTCTGGCCGGTGCCCTGTCGCTGTCCGGCAGTCGCGCCGCGGCGCTGATCGCCCGGCTCGAGGAGCTGCGCCTGGTCGAGGAGGCGGGCGGATCGTACCGGCTGACCGCCGACGGCCGCAGCGACGCTTTGCGGGTGGTGCGCATCCACCGCCTGTGGGAGCGTTATCTCTCCGACGAGACGGGGCTCGATCCCACCGAGTGGCACGCCGAGGCGGATCTGCGCGAGCATTCGACCTCGCAGCAGGAAGCCGACTCCCTGGCGGTGCAGATGGGGGAGCCGCGCTACGATCCTCACGGTGATCCGATCCCCACCGCCGAGGGCGACATCGCGCCACGCCGGGGCCAGCTGCTGTCGGAGCTGACCGCCGGCCAGGTTGCGGAAATCGTCCACATCGAGGACGAGCCGGCCTCGGTCTACGCCCAGCTGGTGGCCGAAGGCCTGTACCCGGGCATGCGGGTGCGGGTGGTGGAGAAGACGCCACGGCGCGTACGTTTCGAGGGCGACGCCGAAGAGCACGTCCTGGCGCCGGTGCTGGCGGCCAATCTCACCGTCATCGTGACCGAAGAGGACACGGCGGCCGAAGAAGACTCTCTGCGCAGTCTGTCGGTACTGGAGCTCGGCGAGTCGGCGCGGGTCACCGGCATCTCCGCGCTGTGCCGCGGCCTCGAGCGCCGGCGCCTGCTCGATCTGGGGATCGTCCCCGGCACCCACGTGGCGGCCGAGCTGCGCAGCCCGAGCGGAGACCCGTCCGCTTTCCGGGTGCGCGGCGCGTTGATCGCCCTGCGCCGGGAACAAGCTGATCTGATTCATGTCACCGCCGCTGAGGCGGCAGGAGCGCAGCCATGAGTTCAGCCGCCGCCCCGGCCCAGCCCACCCCGGCCGCGTGTGCCACCTGCCCGGCGCACAACCTGGCCAACCTGGTCAAGCTCGGCGTCGACATGGAGAGCTGGGACTACGTGGTCGCCCTGGCCGGCAATCCGAACACCGGCAAGAGCACCGTCTTCAACGCGCTGACCGGCCTGCGTCAGCACACCGGCAACTGGCCGGGCAAGACGGTGTCGCGGGCCGAAGGTGGATTCGAGCTCGCCGACGACCGCTACAAGCTGGTCGACCTCCCCGGTACCTACTCCCTGCTGTCCTCGAGTCAGGACGAGGAGATCGCCCGCGATTTCATCCTCTTCGGACAGCCGGATGTGACGGTCATCGTGGTCGACGCAAATCGGTTGGAACGCAACCTCAACCTGGTTCTGCAGGTGCTCGAGATCACCGACCGGGTGGTGGTGTGCCTGAACCTGATGGACGAGGCCAGCCGTCATGGCTTGACGGTCGACGAACGGCGGCTGGCGCGGGATCTCGGTGTGCCGGTGGTGCCGACTTCCGCCCGCTACGGCGAGGGGCTGGAGCTGCTCAACGACACCATCCGCCAGGTGGCGAGCGGTGAGCTGAAGCCGGTTCCACGTCGCCTCGGCGGCGGCTCGCCGGAGCTGAAGCGTGCGGTCGGCGCCCTGGCGGGGCAGATCGAAGAGGTCTATCCGCAGGTACCGAACGCGCCCTGGGTGGCGCTGCGCCTGCTCGACGGCGACCGGCGCATTTCCGAGGCCGTCAGCAGCGGTGAGCTCGCCGAGGTTCACCGCGAGCAGCTCTCCGCCGAGGAGGAGCCCGATGGAGAGCCGGTCGAGGTCTCCGCCGAAACCTCGACCGCCGGGCGGGAGATCCTCACCACGGCCTCCCGGCTGCGCTGGAAGGTGGGTCCCCACTTTCACCAATCGTTGATGGAGGGCATCTACACCGAGGCGGCGCGCTTCGCCGACCGCGCGGTCACCCGCGCGGACGAGAAGCCGCGCTTCGACCTCGATCGCACGATGGACCGCCTGGTCACCAGCCGCGTGTGGGGCTTCCCCCTGATGCTGGCGCTCTTGACGGTGGTCTTCTGGCTGACCATCGCCGGCGCCAACGTGCCTTCGGCGATGCTGGCCAGTTTCCTGATCGACACCGTGCACCCGTTCCTCAAGGGCGTCGCCGCGGCGATCCACCTGCCGTGGTGGCTCGACGGTCTGTTGATCGACGGCATCTACCTCGCCACCGCCTGGGTGGTGAGCGTCATGCTGCCGCCGATGGCGATCTTCTTTCCGCTGTTCACCCTGCTCGAGGACTTCGGCTACCTGCCACGGGTGGCGTTCAATCTCGACGGCATCCTCAAGCGCGCCGGCGCCCACGGCAAGCAGGCGCTGTCGATGGCCATGGGTTTCGGCTGCAACGCCGCCGGGGTGGTCGCCACTCGCATTATCGAGAGCCCGCGGGAGCGCCTGATCGCCATCATCACCAACAATTTCGCGCTGTGCAACGGCCGCTGGCCGACCCAGATCCTGATCGCCTCGATCTTCATCGGCGGCCTGGTACCGGCCTACCTCGCCGGCCTGATCTCGGCCCTGGCGGTGGTGGCGGTGGCGGTTCTCGGTGTGGTGCTGTCGATCGCCACCTCGTGGCTGCTGTCGCGGACGCTCCTGCGCGGCGAGGTCTCGGCCTTCAGTCTCGAGCTGCCGCCCTACCGGCCGCCGCGTTTGCTGCAGACACTCTACACCTCGCTGATCGACCGTACCCTGATCATCTTGTGGCGGGCGGTGATCTTCGCGGTGCCGGCGGGGGCCCTGATCTGGCTGCTGTCGAACCTGGAGGTCGGCGGCGCCACCCTCGCCGAGCACGCGATCGGCGGCCTCGACCCATTCGGCGCCCTGCTCGGTCTTTCCGGCCTGATCCTCCTGGCCTACGTCGTCGCCATCCCGGCCAACGAGATCATCATTCCCACGATCCTGATGCTCACCGTGCTGGTGGCGGGAGCCGCCGGCCTCGGCGAAGGCGCCGGGGTGATGTTCGAGCTCGACTCCCACGGCACCGGAGATCTCTTGCGCGCCAGCGGTTGGACGTTGCTGATGGCGATCAACCTGATGCTCTTCAGCCTGGTCCACAACCCCTGCTCGACCACCATCTACACCATCTGGAAAGAGACCCGAAGCGTCAAGTGGACCACCGTCTCCGCCCTGCTGCCGCTCGGCATGGGCTTCCTGCTCTGCTTCTTCGTCGCCCAGGTCTGGCGGATCGCGGCACACGCCCTGGGTTGAGGTAGAGCGCCGAGCCACGGACTTCGGGGAGTCTTGCCCGCGGATCTGAGGCTACGCCTCGGCGGCAATCTGCCCCTGCAGTGTCAGGGGTGGTAGGCTTCCGGTGGCGATGTCTGGGGTAATCGAGGGGCTCGTGGTGGAGACCGCTGAACCGGTTTTGACCGTCCTATTCTACGGCGCGATGGCGGCCGGCGCGTCGGCGCTGGGGGCGTTGCCGTTCGCTTTCGGCGACGGGCCGCGCAAGGTGTGGATCGGCGCCGCCTACGCGCTGGCCAGCGGCTCGATGCTCGGCCTCGGCTACGTGCTGATGAGCGAAGGGCTGAAGGCCGAGGCGATGGTCGCGGTGCTCGGCGGCGGTCTCGGGGTGGGCTACACCTGGTGGTTCCAGACCTATCCGGGAACCGATCGCCTGGACACCAGCCCGGATCACGAGGTCGGCCGCGACACCGGCTACAAGACGATTCTACAGAGCACCCTGCACGCCGCGTCCGAAGGCGTGGCAATCGGCGTCGCGATGGTGGTGAACCTGTCGCTCGGCATCTTCATGGCGCTCGCCCTGGCGGTGCACAACGTCGGTGAGGGCATGGCGCTGACCGCGGTGCTGCGGCAGCGCGGCATGACGGTGGGGGAGTCGGCCGGCTTGTGCGTGGTGACCAACGTCACCCAGCCGCTGTTCGCCATCGTCGCCTTCGCGCTGTCCCCGGCGCTGGGGCATTTCCTGCCGGCGGCGCTCGGCTTCGCCGCCGGCTCGCTGGTCTTCCTGGTGCTCACCGAGCTGGCGCCCGCTTCCTACGAGCGCGCCAGCCGGACACTGGTCGCCACCCTGATGAGCATCGCGGCGGCGGCGGTGGTGTTCCTCGAGCACGTCTTCGTCTGAGGACGAGTCGCGATGTGGATCCAGGTCGCCCGCGTCTTCGCCTACGGTCTGGTGACGGCGCTGGCCACCGGCCTCGGCGCCCTGCCGTTTGCCTTCCTGCGCACGGTTTCGGCGCGCACCGTGGCGATCACCCAGGCGATCGCCGCGGGACTGATGCTGGGGGCGAGCTTCGGGCTGATCCTCGAGGGCTCGGCCCACGGCACCGTGCCGACGGTCGCGGGCGCCGTCCTCGGCGTGGTCTTCATCCTCGCCGGGAAGCGGTTTCTGGACGGCCGGGAAGAGGTCGCCTTCGGCGACCTGCGCGGGGCCGGCGCGCGCCAGACGTTGTTGATCCTGGCAGTGATGACGCTGCATTCCTTCGCCGAGGGGGTGGCGGTGGGCGTGGCCTTCGGCGGCGGCGAGCGCCTGGCGACCCTCATCACCCTGGCGATCGCGGTCCACAACGTGCCCGAGGGTCTGGCGATCAGCGCGGTCATGCGGCCGAAGGGCGCCAGCGTGTGGTCGTGCGCCTGGTGGAGCGTGTTCTCGTCGCTACCGCAGCCGCTGATGGCGGTACCGGCGTTCCTGTTCGTCGACCACTTCCGGGCCGTGCTGCCCTACGGCCTGGGATTCGCCGCCGGGGCGATGGTGCTGATGGTCTTCCTGGAGCTGCTGCCCGAGGCCTATGCCGAGGCAAGCAGGACCCGGGTCGGGTTGTGGGTCAGCGTCACCCTGGGGGCGATGATCCTGTTCCAGCGCTACCTGTAACCACGATTTGGCGGCGAGTCGACCGACCGCGCGTGGGGAAGTGACGTGCGGCAGAAGATCTGAATGGTGGCCACCCGGAAGGCGGCAAGCGGCGGAAATGTAGCGGGATCGGCGCGGGAACGGTCTGAACGGTCGGCAGACAGGGTTATCGGCGCCCGGAACGCCGCGCGCGGCGGCGAATCGCCGAAAAAGAGGTCGTGAAGCCTTGCCGCAGATTGCGAGAGTGATTCACGACACTCGTGAAGTGTCGCCGCAAATTGCGGCAGGCCTCAACGACCGTCCGGACTACAGCTCGTCACGTGTGTACGCGGTCGCCAGCGAGTCGGCGTACTCGTTCCAGCGCGAGCCGTTGTGGGCTTTGATCCAACGCAGCTTCGCGCCGCGGCGGCGTAGCGACAGCTCGTAGGCTCTCCGAACCAGCTCCAGGTTCTTGACTTCCGCCCCCTTCTTGCGCGTCCAGCCCATGCGCTTCCAGCCCGCCGCCCACTGGTTGATGGTCTGGACGCAGAGGTTGCTGTCGCTCCAGATGGTCACCTCGGCGTCCTCGGGCAACATCTCGTAGGCGGCGATCAGGGCGGCGAGCTCCATGCGGTTGTTGGTGGTCTGGGGATCGTGGCCGTGGCGCTCCTCGAGGACTTCGTTGTCCTTCACCCACACCGTCCCCCAGCCGCCGGGACCGGGATTGCCGCTGCAGGCACCGTCGGTGAAGATGCCGTCGAAGGGGCCCTCGGTGTATTTCTCCAGCACCTTCGCGCGCGGGAGGTTCTGCTCCTTGGAGCTGCCGCGCTTCTTGCGCCGCGCTGCCGGGCGCTTCTTTCCGGCTCCGCCGGATTTCTGGTTGCCGGCGGTCTTGCACTGCCAGCACTTGGCCGGCTGCCAACCGGGGTACTTGGCCAGGGTCTCGGCCTTGATGGTGAAGCTCTTGCCGCAGGTGTTGCAGGTGAAGGTGGGCTCGGCCATGCAGGTTGATCTCCTCGAAAGTTTCGGGCGAGCGCAAGGTATCACGAATCCTTGACGCCGGGGCTGCAGTTGGTCGAGACTGCGCCCAGTTTCGACCCCATCGACCCGGAGAATCCTGATGACCAAGCTGTGGACGACAAAGCTGTCTCTGCCCGTCCTGCTCTTCCTCTCTGCTTGCGCCGCGCCGGAACCGCCAGCGACGGAAACCGCGCCACCCCCCGAGGCGGCGGCGCCGACCGCCGAGTGGGCGATCGCTATCCACGGCGGCGCTGGCGTGATCTCCCGGGACGTCGACGAGGAGTGGAAGCAGGCACACCGCGACGCCTTGAGCGAAGCATTGACGTTGGGGAAGGACATGCTCGACGAGGGCGCCGAGGGGCTCGACGTGGTGGAGCAGGTGATCCGCGTGCTCGAGGACTCGCCGCTGTTCAACGCCGGCAAGGGCTCGGTTTTCACCCACGACGGCAAGAACGAGCTCGACGCGGCGATCATGGACGGCCGTGACTTGAACTGCGGCGCGATCTCCGGGGTCACCCGGGTCAAGAACCCGATCTCGCTGGCGCGCCTGGTGATGACCGAGTCGCGCCACGTCTTCTTCGTGCGCGAGGGCGCGGAGCGCTTCGCCGAGGAAATGGGAGTGGAGAAGGTCGATCCGGAGTACTACTTCGTGCAGCGGCGCTGGGACGCCCTGCAGAAGGCGCTCGACAAAGAGAAGCAGGAGGAGGCCGAGAAGCACGGCACCGTGGGCTGCGTGGTGCTCGACCGCGCCGGCAACCTGGCCGCCGGCACCTCCACCGGCGGAATGACCAACAAGCGCTTCGGTAGGGTCGGCGACGTGCCGGTGATCGGCGCCGGCACCTACGCCAACAACGCGACGGTGGCGGTCTCCTGTACCGGCTGGGGTGAGAAGTTCATCCGCAACAACGTTGCCCACGACGTCTCGGCGCGGATCGAGTACAAGGGCCTCGGAGTGCGGCAGGCAGCCGAGGAGGTCATCCACGGCAAGCTCGACGAGGGTGACGGCGGCCTGATCGCCGTCGGTGCCGGCGGCGAGATCGCGATGGTATTCAACTCGAGTGGCATGTTCCGCGGCGCCGCCGACTCGAACGGCCGCTTCGAGGTGGGCATCTGGCAGGACGATGATGAGTAGAGACTGCGATGAGTGAGGCTTCGGGAGGGCCGACGAACCACCTCGCCGGCGAGATCAGCCCCTACCTGCTGCTGCACCAGAGCAATCCGGTGGACTGGTACCCGTAGGGCGAGGAGGCGCTGGCCACTCGCCGTTTTCACCGGCGAGCAGCCGGGAGCTGAGCTCACCCTCTCGCCGGGCGGCTACTGCTTCTTCTGGTTGTAGTTGATTGTGACCTGGCTCTCGCCGCTGTTCTCGATGATCACGACATTGACCGTTCGCCCGTCGCCCAGGTCGCCGTTGATGTTGCCGAAGGATCCGTCTCCGGTCTTGGTCATCGACTCGGAGCCGATGGTGTAGCCTTCGTCCTGGAAGTACTTCTTGAAATGGTCGAATACCGTCTGGGCGTCGTCGGTGCTCTTGGAGGTGAAGGCGCCCATGACTGCGTCCGCGGTAGTGGAGTGCAGGGTGCTCTGGGTGTCGGTGGCGCCGGGATAGGCCGGCACCCAGTTGGGCACGTCCTTTAAGTCGGCGCTGGCCCCGAAGCGGGTCTCACCCTCGGGACCGCTGAAGGTGACGCCGCCCTCGCCACCATCGACGGTGTTCGAGGCATCGATCGAGTACTCGCCCTCGTCGGTGGTCATGCTGAAACGGCCCTCGGCGATGTCTTCGAAGTTGAGGGTGGCCTCCTCGCCGGTCTTGGTGTTGGTGAAAGTGATGGTGCCGGCATCATCATCGGTCGAGACCAGCTCAAGCTCGGGGTTCAGCCGGATCATGGTCTCGGCGGCGGTCTTGGCCGGATTGTCCTGCATGTCCTGGACGAACTCTTCGAACGACCCGGAGCCGGTGGTCTCCTCGACCATCTCCTTGCCCTTTTTGACCGCGAAGAAGCCCAGGGCCATGAAGCCGACGACGGTGATCACGACGATGCCGGCACAACCGATGCCGACCCAGGCCCAGGGCGACATTCCCTTTTTGGCCGGGGCGTTTCCTGGGACTGGGGGGGGAGCTCCGTTGCTCAAGGTGATCTCTCCTCTGTGAATTCCGAGTTGGGTGAGTGCGCTCTTCTGAAGACGCTACAATAGCGCGGCCGAGGGCGGCCTCGGCGTCCGGGTGTCTCGCCTTTCTCGAATGATCTCATGAGACGCATCTCCTTCCAAGCTTTTCTCCGAGTCGCGGCGGTCCTGACGCTGATGGCCGTCGCCAGCATGGCGGCGGCGCAGACGGCCCACCGGGAGACGTGGACGGCGGTCGTCTCGCCGCATTTCACCCTCTACACGAATGCCGAGCCGGCGCGCGGGGAGGAGATCGCCGTCAGCCTGGAGCGTTTCCGCGCGGTGTTCGCACAGCTGTCGCCGCAGCTCGAGCTCAATTCGCCGGCGCCGACCAGGATCCTGGCTTTCCGCGACGCCGAGTCCTACGCGCCGTACAAGACGGTCGCCGACGGGGAGTCCTCACGGGTGCTCGGCCAGTTCGTCAGCCACGCCGACGGCAACTACATCACCCTCGACGCCGGTACCCGACTGGTGGGCTCGTTCAACGTCATCTACCACGAGTACGTGCACTACCTCGTGCGCCACAACTTCACCGGCGTGCCGCTGTGGTTCCACGAAGGGCTGGCAGAGTACTACAGCACCTTCGAGACCGATGGCGAGTATGCGCTGGTCGGCCAAGCGGTGGAGCGGCACGTGCAGTGGCTGCGCCGCCGCGCCGAGCTCGGCCTGGACGATGTGCTGGCGGTGACGCCACGCTCCCGCAAGGGGCACGGTGACGGCGCCGCCGGCCGCTTCTACGCGGTCTCGTGGGCGCTGGTCCACTACCTGCTCTCGGGCGACTCCGAGAACCTCGACCGAACGGCGGACTTCTTCGTGCGCCTTCGCGACGGCGAAGACCCCCGCGAGGCCTTCGAAGAAGCTTTCGATCTACGGCTGCGCCAGCTCGAGGAGCGCCTGGCGCGGTACGTGGCGGAGGGCGAGCTGCCGCGCGCCGAGGTGCCGCTGGCGCGCCTGCCGTCGCCGCGGATCGAAGTGCGACCCCTGGCGCCCCAGGACGCGCTCTTCCACCTCGGCGACCTGCTGGCCCACATGGGCCGCACCGACGCGGCGGAACGGCATTTCCAGCTGGCGCTCGACGAGCAGTGGGACCACCCCGAGACTCACACCGGCCTGGCGCTGGTGCGTGACATCTCCAAGCGCTACGAAGAGGCGGCGTTCTTTCATCGGGACGCGGTCGAGCTCGGCAGCTCCAACCCGTTGACCTATCTACTCTACGGCCGCCACCTGTTGACCCGGGCACGGCTGACGGCCGAGAAGCAAGCGCGCGCGGAACAGTACGCGTCGGCCCGCGAGGTCCTCCGCAAGGCGGTGGAGATCGACCGCAATTTCGGCGAGTGCTGGGCGCTGCTCGGCCACGCCCATCTCCATGGGGACGCGGATGCCGCCGCTGGCGCCCAGGTGTTCGCCCGCGCGCGCGAGCTGCTGCCCGATCGCGCGGACCTGGTGACGGGCGAGATCCAGCTGCTCCTGCGGCTGGGCCGGATCGATCAGGCCGACAACCTGGTCGAGAGCGTGTTGGCGAGCCTGGCTCCCGAGGCAACGGTCGTAAAGGTTCGCGACCTGGTCGAGCGCGCCCGCTGGCTGCGCGCCTCCGAGGAGGCCTTCGACAAGAACGACGTCGATGCCGGCCTCGACTACTTCGACCGGGCGATCGAAACCACCACGGAGCCGTCACTGCGCCGCGAGATGGAAGCCCGGCTGCTGGAGCTCCAGCAGCTCCACGAACGCTAGCGCCCCAGGGTCACCAGCCGCGCCCGTGCCCGCGGCGCCACCCAGGGGCCGTCATGGTGGAACAGGCGGGCACCCTCGACCTGGGCGGCCTTCTCGAAGCTCTTGCGGGCCGCCTCCAGGTATTCCGGACCGGCCGCCGCCAATGCAACGCCCAGCAGGTAGTCGACCGTCGCCTGACCGACGCCGTGGGAGGTCTGTGGGGCCCGGATCGCACCCAGGCGGCGTGCCGCCTCGGCCCACTCGCGCGCGCGCATCAAGACCATCACCTGATCCAGCTCCACCACCCAGGCCAGCTCGCGCGGCGCGGTCTCCGCCAACAGAACCAGCTCGGTGAACGCCACCGAGTCCAGCAGGTCCGCGCGGCTGCTCGCCAGCACGTCCGGGCTGGCGCCCACCTTCAGCTTCGCCTGGCGCGGCCCGCTGCTGGACTGGACCGCCAGATCCAGGGTCTCGCCGATCTCGGCGGCCGCGATCCGTTCGGCGAACGCGGCGCCGGTGGTCACCGGTACCCCGGCGACCCCCACCACCAGGTCGCCGACCGCCAGTCCGGCTGCCTCCGCCGGGCTGGCGGGGGTGACGTCGACCACCAGGGGGTGAGGTGCGCCGTTGGTGTCGATCAAGAGCGCCCCCACCCAGGCACGCCGCAGTCCGATGGTGCGATTGAACGAGGCGTTGAGCGCCGCCAGCGCTTCGGGATCTCCCAGGGGCAACCGCACCCGGTTCGGGCTGGCCGGGCCGGGCGAGCGGGGCCAGATCCAGATGCTGGCGTGGGTCGGCAGCAGGTCCGTGGACGGCACCGCGACGGCGTAGACCAGACCCGCAACGTCGGCGTCGACCGCCGACTGGACCTTCTTCCAGTCGATCGCCGAGCGTGCGCCGCCGGCCGCGTCGGCCTCCACCGAGCGCAGGGAGTCGGCGGTGACGCCGACCTCCCGGAGCACTTCCGGCGCCCGCGCCGAGTGGTTGATCAGCGTCCATTTGCCGGAGTCGGCCAGCGCCAGGCGCAACGACTGATCAAGGTCGCGGGCGGTCGCCTCGTCGCCCCCGAGCACGCCGAGATACGCCAGGCCGGGGCGCAGCCGGACGTTGATCTCCGATGTCTGGCCGTCGGCGAGCCTCAGCTGGGTCGAGAACATCTTCGACGATCCGCTCGCCACCGTAACGTGGTAGGTGCCCGGCGGCAGCTTCAACCGTGGACGACTCGATCCCGGGTTGTCGGGCCGCCGAGGCGTACCGTCGATGCGGATCACGGCGCCCGTGGGGAAGTCGTTGAACACCAGGCTGCCGCTCTCTTCCTCGAGCACGATCGGCGGCATCGGGTAGTCGAGCAGCTCGTAGATCGGCAGCTCGAAGCGCTGCGAGCGGTAACCGTCCTTGGTGACCTCGAGATTCACCAGACCGGGCTGGATGCCTTCGATCACCAGCTCGGCCGAGAACTCCTCGCGCCGATAGACAGCCGCCGGACCTTGCGGCAGGAAGCCCTCTGGGGCGATGCCCTCGGTGACGCCTCTCGCCACGCCGCCGACCGACACGGCGGCGCCGGCCGGCCGCGTGTTGAGGCGGATGACGGCGCTGGTGCGCTCGAGCGTCAGCTCGATCGTGATCAGGGTGTCGGACTCGATCTCCATCGGCCGGTTGATCGGCAGGTAGCCCGGCAGGGTGACGTCGATCTGCCGGGGGCCGGCGAGCGCCGCGACCGGCCCGGCGAGCGAATCGACCCGGTGGCCGTCGATACGCACCTCGGCGTCGGCCGGCTCGAGCACGAAGTCGATCTCGCCGACGATCCGCCGGCGCAGGGCGTCGAACTGGTCAACCAGCTTGGGCGACGCCTGGGTGCGATCGAGATCCGCCTGAGGCTGGATCTCGAGCATCCTGCGCAGCCCCGAATCGACCAGCTCGGTCTCCTCGTAGTTGAAGTGGAGCCGGGCCCGGTAGGCCAGGCTGCGGATCAACAGGCCGAGCGACTCCTCGCTCAGCTGGCCGGCGTCGTGCTGAGGTCCGAGTAGTTCGACGATCTGGCCGAAGAGGGGTAGGGAAGCGTCCTGGTCGGTGCTGTTGAACAACCCCTCGGCCTCGTCGAAGAGCGTTCGGATCTCGGCGTCGTCGATCGGCGGCAGGCTGGGTGGCAGTGCCTCGAGCCCGACGTCGGCGAGGTCTTCCTCCTCGACCTGGGCGTTGGCCCCCGCCGCCACGAGCACAAGCGCGGAGGAGAGAGCCATGAGCAAAAAGAGTCGGCGCCACATCACCCGGATCCTCAATCGAGCAGTACCACGAACGGCAGCTTGCTGTCGGCGATGAACAGTCGCCCACTGCCGTCGACTGCCAGGTCGACCGGGTTACGCAGCTCGACGCCGCCGCCGAGGGTCGGCCCGATCTTTGCCTGGCGGGTGCCGGAAACATCGTACATTTCGATCGTGCGGTTGCCCCGATCGAGCACGTAGAGATTGCCGAAGGGATCCAGGTCGAGCGCCACCGGTCGCTTCCAGCTGCCCTGGAGAACTGTCGACGCCTGTCGCCGGTCCAGGCCCAGGCGCAGTACCTTCTTCGCCTTGGCGTCGAGCGCGTAGAGGCGGCCGAGCTGATCCTGCGCCACGTCGACGAGGTCCGGCTTGGCGGTGGCCAGCAGCTCCTGACCCTGGCGCGGGCTCTCGAAGCTCAGCAAGCTGCGCCAGCCCTTGGCGACCACGAACCAGTCGCCGAACGGGCCCCGCTCGGCGGCCAACAAGTCCTTCAGGTACTTTTCCTTGCCTGGAATGGGTTCGAGGAAACGGGGCGAAGCATGGCCTCCGAAAGGCACCACGATGTTGGTCTCGGTGACCACGAAGGGAAAGCCGGCGCTCCACCCCGCCCGGTTGGCGTCGTTGACCGTGGCGCGGCCGGCCACTGCGCCGTCGATGTCGATGAGGATCGCCTGCTTGAGGCGCGGGTCGACGATCACCAGCCGCCCGTCCTCGGACGCGGCGACAGCGCCGGGTTCTTTGAGTTGCAGGCCCGAGGCCGGATAGCGGGCGGTAGTGAGCCAGGGCGCGAGACCTGAGCGCGCGCGCACCACCCGGCGATGGATCAGGCTCAGCAGGCGAACGGCACTCGCCCGCTCGTCGGCCGTCGAGGTCCGCGTGCCGGCAGCGGAGCCGTTCTCCGAAGCCAGGCGCTGCAGCACCTCGGCCGCCGCCAGCCAGTCGCCGCGGCGGCTCAGGGCACGCGCCAGCAGCAGGCGCGCCTCGCCGGTCCAGCGGCCGGGAGGCTCGTCTTCGATCGCTGTCAGGAATTCGCCCACGGCGCTCTCGTAGTCGCCCAGCTGCAGGCTCAGCTCGCCCGTCCGGATACGCGCCCGCACCCGGTCGTCGAGATCGGGGTAGCTCTCGCGGCCGTACAGCAGGGGCACGCGCCGGAAGGTGTCGCGGGCATCCTCGAGGTCGGAGGTGCGGCGCGCCTGCTCGGTCTGGATCTCGGCCTGCATCACGAAAGCCGCCGCCGATTCCAGCGAGCGGCCATACTCCGAGCGCAGCCGATCGAGAGCCGTCCGGGTCTTGGGCAGATCACCACGGGAACGGTGGATCTCGGCCACGCGCAGCAGCGCCTTGGGCGCCAGACGATCCTTCGGAAATTGCTGGACCAGGAGCTGGAAGCTCTCGAGAGCGGCCTGCGAGTCTCCCGAGCGCAAGATGCGACGCGCGTCGGCGAACAGGCGCTCGGCGGCCGGGTCCTGGCCAGCCGTGGGCAGCGGCGCCGAGATCGCCAGCAGCAGGAATGCAAGGCAGCAGTTGAGAGTGGTTCGAACCATGAATGATCCAGGCCTGGAAGGGGGGCCTCGCGCCGTGGTGGCACCGGGTCAGGCCGTCGGGTCCGGAAGTCAGTTGGCGGTTTCGGAGATCCTCTGCCGTTCGCGCGAGACGGTCACTTTCTTCGACTTGCGGATGTCCAGCGCGGGCCAGTAGAACGAGATCTCGTGCGAGCCGGCTGCTACCCGGCGGTTGTTGATCGGGGTCGCGTCGACAAACTTACCGTCGATCGAGACCTCGCAGTTGGCTGGAATCGCCGTGATCCGTACCCCGAACGCCCGGGGAACCCGCAGGGAGCGGCGTTCGCCGCTGCCCACGTCGATCCTCTTAGTGTGCCTCAAGAAGACCTCGTCTGCAACCAGCACCACCTCGCGACGGCCCGGCGCGACCGGCACTTCGCCCTCGGTGAACGGGCCGTAGGGTCTGCCGTCGACGATCACCGATACGGGGTAGGCGGCGGCCACGGTGACGAAGCCGGGAGGCTCGCTCGAGGCGAGGGGGAAGTCGAGACAGGCGCAATCGCGCTGACTGGCGCTGAGCTGGCCGAGCTCGAAAGTCCAGCCGGCCGATTCGTAGCCGGCGAGAGTGAGCTGCAGGGCGTGCTTGCGGCCGGGCGCGAGCTCGACCGCCGCCGGAGTCAGGAGTCCGGTGTCCTGGCCGTCGACGCGGATCTCCGCTCCCTGCGGCACGCTGTTGATGGTCAGCCTGGACGGCGGTTGTGGCTCCGCGCGCTCCCAGCGTACCGGCGGCTCGCCGCCGAGCACGATCTCGCGGCTGGCGATCGTCTCGCCGCCCGCGACCAGATCGATCGCGAGCGTCTCGCCCTCGGCACCCTCCAGCGGCAGGTCTGCGGGCACGGTGAGGCCCGTATCCTGCCCCGCGACGTGGATCGCCGCGCCGTCGACCCCGGCCTCGACGCGCAGCGTGTGGGCGATTCCGGCCGGCGCCTCCACGGACTCCTCGGGCGGCAGTGGGGCCTCGACGACCGGTGTTTCGCCCGTGCGCGCGCGCTTCTGGTAAGTGCTCGCCAGGTAGCCGGCCACCGCCATCGCGACGAGGAACGCGACCGCGCCGAGCCATTTGAGTGCCGTCATACCGGTCCGCTGCCGTCGCGGGGTGGGAGTCGGCGGGCCTGCCCCGAGATCGTAGTCTCCGGGTTTCGGCGACTCGCTGGCCGCGGAAGGCTCGTGCTCGAGCTCTGCCGCTGGCGGCCCGGTGGCCACGGCCCGGGTCGGCAGCGGCGTCGTGGGCTCCGACGACAGCACCGAACGCAGGTCGGCCGCCAGCGCCGAGCAAGTGGGGTACCGATCGTCCGGATTCTTGGCCAGGCCGCGCAGGATGATACGATCCACCGCCGCCGGCACCAGTTCGTTGAGCTTCTGTGGCCGCGGCGGATCCTCGTGGACGATCTTGTACAGGATCGACGACGGGTGATCGGCCGGGAATGGCTGGTCGCCGGTCAGCATCAAGTAGAGGATGACGGCGAAAGAGAACTGATCGGACTTGAAGCCGACCTCGTCGCTCTTGACCTGCTCGGGCGACATGAAGGCGGGAGTGCCGAGAACCGTACCGGTCATGGTGAGGTTCGAGGCGAGGGACTTCACTGATTTCACCAGTCCGAAGTCGGTGATCTTCGGGCGTCCGTCCTTGGTGAGCAAGACGTTGGCCGGCTTGATGTCGCGATGCACGATGCCGTGACCATGGGCGTAGTCGAGCCCCGCGGCGATCTGGGTCGCCAGGTCGCACACCACCGCGAAAGATGGTCTCGGCTCCTCTTTGAGTTTTTCGCTGAGGCTCATGCCCTCGACGTACTCCATGGCGATGAAGTACGAGCCGCCGCCCTGTCCGACGTCGTAGATGGTGACGATGTTGGGGTGGGAGAGAGTGCCCGCCGATCTGAACTCGAGCTTGAACCGCGCCTCGAGCTCGGTACGCTCATTCACATCGTCGATCTGGTCGACGCGGATCTCCTTGATCGCGACTTTTCGCTCGATCAACGGATCGACCGCCAGGTGGACGACGCCCATCCCGCCGCGGCCGAGCACTTTCTGGACTTCGAATCGCCCGAAGCGCTTGATCTTGCTCAAACGGTAAGGATCCTATCGGCGGATTCAGCGGACGCGGGCTGACGGGCGATGGCACGGGTCGGCTGCCCATTAGCCTTGCCCGGCGCGGTCGACGGCGAAGGTGAGCGGTCATTGTAGCCGATTCGAGGCCCCGCGGCAGCGCCTCGGGTGGTTGCGTCGCCGCGGCCGATTTGGTATATCCAGCCAAACCGTCAAGACGTAGACTCCTGGTACCGGCTCAGAGGCAGCGGGGGCCACCACCAGGGTCTGGCCGTCGGAGCGTAGGTCCGGGCACTCGGACCATGGGCCGGCGGCTCGAAGAGGTGTGCTTGAGCTTTCTCTCCCATTTGTCGGTTCGTACCAAAGTCACCGGAGTCATCCTGGTCGCGACGCTGCTGTCCCTCGGCACCGGCTTCACGCTGGTCGTGGTCAGCAACCTGCGCCTGTTCGAGCAGGATCTGCTGCGCACGACCGCATTGATCGCCCATGCGACGGGCGACTACAACTCGATCTACCTCAGTTTCGACGAGCGTGAGGTAGCCGAGGAGTCACTTGCCCAACTGCAGGAGTTCGCCTACATCACCGACGCCCACCTCTACGACAACGATGGCCAGCTGTTCGCTTCTTTCAGGCGCAACGACAGCTACCAGCCGCCGCCTCAGGTGTCGGATTCGTTGTCCGAGATCCGCGACGGCTACGTGCACTTCTCCGCTCCGGTGACCTTCGAGGAAGAGCGCTACGGCACGATCTACGTGCGCGGTACCGCGGAGGCCCTCGCCGAGCGTCAGCGCCAACACCTGTTGATCATGGTCGCGCTGATGGCGGCGCTGGTGGTGGTGGCGGTGATCCTGGCCTACTCGCTCCAGGGCTTCGTCTCGAAGCCGATCCTGCATCTGGCAGAGCAGGCACAGAGAATCTCTACCGATCACGATTATTCGATCCGGGTGGAGAAGCCGAGCAACGACGAGATCGGCATGCTCTATGATGGGTTCAACGACATGTTGGCCCAGGTCCAGCTGCGGCAAGAGGAGCTGGAGCGTTCGAACCAGGACCTCGATCAGTTCGCCTACGTGGCGTCGCACGATCTCAAGGCGCCGCTGCGGGCGATCGCCACCCTCGCGGGTTGGATCGAAGAGGATCTGGCGGAGCGGTTGGAAGGAGAGGCGAAAGAGCAAATGGGTCTGCTGCGCAGCCGCGTCGCGCGGATGGACGCCCTGATCGAGGGCGTGCTGCAATACTCGCGCGCAGGACGTACCGAGACCGACTCGGGAGTGGTCGACGTCGGCGAATTGCTCGGGCAGGTGATCGAGCTGCAGTCGCCGCCAGCGGGATTCGAGGTCGTGGTGTCGCCCGGTATGCCTACCTTTTCCACCAACCCTCTGCGACTCGGGCAGGTATTCGCCAACCTGATCAACAACGCCATCAAGTATCATGATCGTTCCGAAGGTCGGGTCGAAATTCGTGCCGAGCGGCGTGACCGCTTCTACGAATTCACCGTCGAGGACGACGGGCCGGGAATCGCGGCCCAGCATCACGAGCGGATTTTCAAAATGTTCCAGACGCTACAGCCGCGAGACGAGGTCGAGAGCACCGGTCTGGGCCTGGCCCTGGTCAAGAAGCTGGTCGAAGAGGAAGGAGGAAAGATTCACCTGGAGTCGGAAGTCGGGGCAGGGGCCACGTTTCGTTTCACCTGGCCGATCACGAGGGCGGGTGGGGCGGCGCCGGGTCAAGCCGTGAGATCGCCAGATCCAAGGTGATCGAATTCCCGATTCCGGGTAGTCGAACGACCGTGATGAGAACCAAGAAGCCGATTCTGCTGGTCGAAGACGACGAGGTCGACGTGCTCACCGTGCGGCGGGCCCTGAAGGAGCTGGAGATCAGCAATCAGCTCGCGGTGGCCGCCAACGGCGAGGAGGCGCTGTCCGTACTGAACCAGAACGGTGCGACGCGGCCGGCGCTGATCCTTCTGGACCTCAACATGCCGCGCATGAGCGGCCTGGAGTTTCTGCGGCAGGCGCGTGAGGACGGGTGCGCGCGAGGTATACCGATCGTCGTGCTGACCACCTCGCGGCAGGACCAGGACATCGTTCAGGGCTTCGATTACAACGTTGCCGGCTACATGGTCAAGCCGGTCGACTATCGCCAGTTCCTGGAGGTCATGAAGGCGATCGACCAGTATTGGACCCTGAGTGAGCTGCCTGCCTGAGGCGAATCTGGCGTGAGGTCGGGGGTTCACGAGGCGGCTGCCGTGTCGGCAGGCGACGCGGACGTCGAGGATCAGCCGCGCGACGGCATGCTACGGCTGCTGCTGGTCGAGGATGACACAGTCGACCGCATGGCCTTCGAGCGCTTCGTCAAGCGCCGGGGGCTGGACTACGACGTGACGGTCGCCCGCTCGGCCGACGAGGCGCGAGAGCTGCTCGATCGCGAGAGCTTCGACATCGTCCTCACCGATTACCACCTCGGCGACGGCACCGGCGTCGAGGTGCTGGAGCTCGAGCCGGGTATCCCGGTGATCGTCATCACCGGCGCGGGGGACGAGGAGACCGCCGTGGCGGCGATGCGGGCGGGGGCCTACGACTATCTGATCAAGGACGCCGAGCGGCGGTACTTGAAGATGATGACGGTGACCATCGACAACGCGCTGCGCCGTCACGCCTCGGAGGTGGAGCTCAAGGTCAGCCAGGAACGCTACGCGCTGGCCGCCGCCGGCTCCAACGACGGCCTTTGGGACTGGGACCTGAACAGCGGCCGGATCTACCTGTCGCCGCGCTGGAAATCGATCCTGGGGTACTCCGAGGGTGACCTGGGCAGCGAGCCCGAAAGTTGGTTCGACCTGGTACACCCCGAGGACCGCGAGGGGCTCAGGACCCACATCGACGCCCATCTCGCCGGCCGCACGCCGCATTTCGAGCACGAGCACCGGATCCTGACCAACGAGGGAGAGTATGTCTGGGTCCTGTCACGCGGGCTGGCGGTGCGCGACGAGGACGGCAAGGCCTACCGCGCGGCCGGTTCGCAGCGCGACGTCACCGACCGCAAGCAGGCCGAGGAGCAGCTGACCCACGCGGCGCTGCACGACTCGCTCACCGGATTGCCGAATCGCGCTCTGTTCATGGATCGCCTGGGCAGCGCGGTCAACCGTCTGAAGCGCCGGCCCGAGTACAACTTCGGCGTCGTATTTCTCGACCTCGACCGCTTCAAGGTGATCAACGACAGCCTCGGCCACCTGGCGGGCGACAAAGTTCTGCGGTCGATTGCCCGCCGTCTCGAATCGTGCCTCCGTCTGGGCGACACCGTCGCCCGTTTCGGTGGCGACGAGTTTGCCATTCTGCTCGAAGAGCTGACCGACGGCGGCGAGGTCGACAAGGTGGCGGAGCGGATCGACCAGGAGCTGGAGAAGCCCTTCAACGTTCACGGCCACGAGTTCTTCACCGGCGCCAGCCTGGGGATCGCGTTGAGCTCGACCGGCTACGAGCGGCCCGAGGACGTACTGCGCGACGCCGACACCGCCATGTACCGCGCCAAGTCGCAGACGCGCCGCGTCCGACGGGTGGTCTTCGACCCGGACATGCACGCGCACGCCATGGCCCGGTTGCACCTGGAGAACGATCTGCGGCGAGCGGTCGACCGCCAGGAATTCATGGTCTACTTCCAGCCCCTGGTGTCTCTCAGTGACGGGCGTCTGGAGGGATTCGAGGCGCTGGTGCGCTGGCGCCATCCCGAGAAGGGAGTGCTGGGGCCGACCGAGTTTCTGCCCACGGCACTCGAGACCGGAGTGTCGTCACGCATCGGCTGGTGGGTGCTGGCCGAGGCGAGCCGTCGGATGAAGGCCTGGCAGCAGCGGTTCCAGTGGGCGTCGGAGCTTGCGGTTTCGGTCAACCTCGACGCCAAACAGCTGTCGTCGGCCGAGCTGGTGGATCGGGTCGAGAGCGAGCTCGCCGCCACCGATCTCGACCCGCGCTGTCTGCAGCTCGAGATCACCGAGGCAATGATCATCGAGAACCCCGACCTCACGCGCTCGATCCTCGGGCGATTGCGCGAGCACGGCATCCGGCTCCACATCGACGATTTCGGCACCGGCTACTCCTCGCTCTCGCAACTGCACCGCTACCCGGTCGACCGGCTCAAGATCGACCGTTCCTTCGTCAGCCGGATGAGCGCCGAGGACGAGGACCTCGAGATCGTGCGCACCATCGTCTCCCTGGCCCACGGTCTGCGCCTGTCGGTGATGGCGGAAGGTGTCGAGACGCGGGAGCAGTTGACTCAGCTCAAGGCCCTGGGCTGCGCCTACGCCCAGGGGTTCCTGTTCGCCCGGCCGTTGTCTCCGGGAGCCGTGGAGGACCTGCTCGAAGCAGGGCCGACGCCGTTCGGCGACATGACGAGAGCCGACGACGGCTAGAGAGCCCGTCGTGGATCGCAACAGGCTCCTGGCGGTCATCCTGTTCGCTCTCGCGGTCTGGCCATGGCACCCGGCCGCCGCAGGTGTGAACGTCTGGACGGGAGGCGGACCGTCCGGCGGTGACGTGCGGGTGCTCCTGAGCGATCCGGAATCGCCGGAGGTGGTCTACGCCGGTACCAACGGCGGCGGCGTGTTCAAGAGCACCGACCGGGGCGGCACCTGGGCTCCGGCCGGGACAGGCCTGGCCGACGGTGTCGTCCTCGCGCTGGCATTGGCGCCGGACGACTCCGCGGTACTCTACGCCGGTACCCAGAGCGGCGAGGTATTCCGCAGTGACGACGCGGCGAGCGGCTGGACGCGCGCCGCCGTTGGCCTCGGCGGTCTAGCCGTGCAGGCCCTGGCGGTCGATCCGACGAACGCGGCACGCGTCTATGCCGGCACCGGCGGCGGCGGCGTCTACCGGAGCGTAGACGCCGGTGCCACCTGGGCGATTGCCTCGGGTGGCCTGAACGGCTTGTTCGTGCTGTCGCTGACGATCGATCCCGCGGTACCCTCGACTCTGTATGCCGGCACTTCGACCGGAGGGGTCGACAAGTCGACCGACGGTGGCGCCAGCTGGCAGTCGGCGTCCGCCGGCCTGCCCAGCTCGTTCGTGCGTGTGGTGGCGGTCGATCCCAGACTCCCGGGCACCGTCTTCGCGGGCACCTCGAGCTCCGGGTTGTACCGCAGCCTGAACGGCGGCCTCAACTGGTCGCGGCTCGACAACGGCCTCGACGCCACCGACATCCGGGCGGTGGCGCTCGACCTGGAGAGCGCCGGAGGAGTCTTCGTGGGCACCCGGGAGGGGGTATTCGAGAGCGCCAGCCTCGGCAGCTCCTGGCAGTCCGCGGCCTCGGGCGCGGACGATGAGCTGGTGCGCTCGGTGAGCGCCTCGGGGAGCTCGGCGCTGCTCGCCGCCACCGCCGGCAGCGGCGTGCTGTCGCGCCAGGCCGGCTCCTGGCAGAGCGTCAACCAGGGGCTGGTGGCCAGCTTTGTGCTGGCGCTGGCGTTCGACCCCAGCCCGGTACCGCGCCTCTATGCCGGCACCAACGGTGGGGGAGTGGCGCAGCGCCCGGAGGGCGGCTCGTGGCAGACACTCGACGGGGGGTTGACCAACCGCTTCGTCGCCACCGTTGCCACGGCGCCGGATCCGGGACCGATCGTCTACGCCGGCACCAGCGGCGGCGGCACCTTCCTGAGCCCCGGTCCGGGCTCCGACTGGCTGTCGATCGACAACGGGTTGACCGCCGACTTCGTGCGCGCCCTCATCGTCGATCCGCAGGATCTCTCGGCCCTCTACGCCGGCACCAACGACGGTGTCTTCAAGACTGTCGACGGTGCTCTCAACTGGTTCCAGGCCGGGCTCGACGGCCGCGACGTCCGGTCTCTGGCGATCGCTCCCGACAGCTCGGTGATCTACGCCGGGACGTTCGACGAGGGAGTATTCCGAAGCACCGACGGCGGCCAGATCTGGGCCGGCGTCAGCGCCGGCCTCTCGAGCCTCGCGGTGCGAGCCCTGGCGATCAACCCGTCGGCACCGTCTGTGGTTTTCGCAGGCACCGACACGGGCGTCTACGCCAGGTACGGCGGTGGCCCATGGATCCTGGCCGATGACGTGGCCGGCAGCCGGGTGAGCGCGCTGGCGGTCGAGGCCGGCGCGCCGAACGTGATCTACGCCGCCACCCTGGGCGCGGGCGTCTGGATCAGCGTCGACGGCGGCGACCGATGGGTGGCGCACAATCAGGGCCTGACCGGTTCGCTGGAGGTCTACTCCCTGGCGATCGATCCGCGCGAGCCGGCGCCCGGAAGACTCCGCACCGTCCATGCCGGCACCTTCGGCGCCGGCGTGTTCTCGATCACCCTGGAACCCGACGTTTTTGCCGACGGCCTGGAGTCCGGCGACGCCGCCGCGTGGTCTGCTTCGGCGGGTCCGGATGGTCGGTGAACCGATCGCGCGGCTCGGAGGATTGGTTCACGAAGCTCGCCCGACGCTCTCGATCGAGTCTGCTACAATCCGCGCCACAAACCTGTGGAAGGTCACCAAGTGAGCTCCGTGGGCGGGCAATGGCGAAAGCTACGGTTCGGCGACAGGAGGTTTCCCCCATGATGCATCGGCCAACGGGCAGCGCCGCTGCGGCGCTGCTCTTGACTGCAGCCTTTTTCGCGCCGGCGGCCCACGCCGGCGGCGTCACCCTGGAGCTCGTACCGAGCGTGCCGATGGTCGAGCCTGGCGGCTCGGTCGACGTCGACGTGGTGATCTCCGGCCTCGGCGACCTCGCCGCGCCGGCGCTGCGCACCTACGATCTGGTGCTCGCCTACGACCCGGCGGTGTTCACCTTCACCGGCGAGGCGATCGGGCCGTTTCTGGGCGACGACATGGCGATGGTGCCCGAGTCGGTCGTCACCGTGATGACCGGCGCCGGCGACGTCAACGTGTTGCAGGTGTCGCTGTTCGACCCGCCGACGCTGATCGCTCAGCAACCGGGAACCTTCACCTTGTTCACCGCCAGCTTCGACGCCACCGGCGCCGGCGACGGTGCCTTCACCCTGTCGCTCAACGCCGATCTCGGGGACGAGCTGGCCGATCCGCTCACCCTCGACGAGATCATCGACACGGTGGTTTCGGCCGGTACTCCACTCGACATCCCGGTCCTCGGGCCCTGGGGGCTCGGCCTGCTGATCTCTCTGCTGCTCGGCTTCGGCCTCACCCGCTTGCGAAGGGCACGGCGATGACCGGCCCGGCACGCCGTGTTGCGCTTGCAGCCGTCCTCGTACTGTGCGCCCTGCCGGCCTTGGCCGGCATCCCCGGCGACCAGGACGGCGACACCGACGTCGACGTCGACGACATCGCGATCATCCTGGCCGACGTCAACACGCCGGCCGGCGGCCCGATGGACCCCAAGGACCTGGACGGCGACGGCACCATCACGTCGCTCGACGCCGGCAAGGCGGTGCTGCTGTGCACCCGGCCGCTGTGCGTCACCGGCAACAACGCGCCGATGGCGGTGGACGACTCGGCGACGGTGGACGAGGGCGGCACCGTGACGGTGCTGGATTCGACCGACGCCAGCGTGCTCGACAACGACTCCGATCCGGAGATGGACAACCTGACGGTGACCACCGTGCCGCTGCCGACGGTGACCAACGGCACCTTGACCCTGGCCGCCGACGGCACCTTCAGCTACACCCACGACGGCAGCGAGACGACCTCGGACAGCTTCGTCTACGAGGTCTGCGACGACGGCGCGCCGTCATTGTGCGACACGGCGACGGTGTCGATCGTCATCAACCCTGTCGACGACGCGCCGCTGGCGGTCGACGACGTGGCGACGGTGACCGAGGACGACCCGGCGACCGCCACCGACGTGCTGCTGAACGACACCGACGTCGACGCCGGCCCGATCTCGGTGGCCTCGGTCACCCAGCCGGCGGGCGGCACGGTGGTCAACAACGGCACCGACGTCACCTACCAGCCCAACGCCGACTTCTGCAACGACGGCACGCCGACCGACGATTTCACCTACACGCTCGCGCCGGGCGGCTCGACCGCCACCGTGCGGGTGACGGTGACCTGCGTGAACGACGCGCCGACCCTGGGCGGCGGGCCGCTCGGCGCTGCCTTCACCGAGGGCGGCGGCGCGGTGGCCGCGGCGTCGACGATCACGGTCACGGATCCGGACAGCGCCCTGCTGGCCTCGGCGACGGTGACGATCACGAACCTCACCGACGCCGGCGAGGAAGTGCTGGCTGCGACCGCCTCCGGCGGCATCGGCGGCGGCGACATTTCCTACGCGGCGCCGACCCTGACCATCGCGCCCGGAGGCGGCGCCTCGCCCGCGGACTTCCAGGCCGTATTGCAGAGCCTGACCTACGAGCACACCGGTGCGGACCCCAGCGAGTCACCCGACCGCTCGCTGTCAATCGTCGTCGATGACGGCACCGATCCGAGCTCCGCGGCGACCTCGACGGTCACCGTGAGCGCCGTCAACGATCCGCCGGTGATCGCCGGCGGCCCGTTCGCCGCGGCCTTCACCGAGGACGTCTCGGGGGCGGTGGCGATCGCCTCCACGGCGACGATCACCGACGCCGACGACGCCAACCTGGTCAGCGTGGTCGTGACGATCACCAATCTCACCGACGCCGGTGAGGAAGTGCTGGCGGCGACCGCTTCGGGCGGTATCGCCGGTGGCGACATCAACTATGTGGCGCCAGTCTTGACCATC
Source organism: bacterium (assembly GCA_024226315.1). Taxonomy (GTDB): domain Bacteria; phylum Acidobacteriota; class Thermoanaerobaculia; order Multivoradales; family J023; genus JAAELT01. Next base: position 99,999 of record JAAELT010000473.1, read on the forward strand.
GCGCCGGGTGGCGGTGCGCCGCTGGCGGACTTCCAGGCGGTGCTGCAGAGCGTCACCTACAACCACACCGGTGAGGATCCCACCGAGGCGCCGGACCGCTCGATTCAGGTCGTCGCCAACGACGGCACCGATCCGAGCGCCGCGGCGACCTCCACGGTCACCGTCACCGCCACCAACGACGCGCCGGCGCTCTCCACGCCACACATGGCGGCCTTCACCGAGGATCTGGGCGCGGTGGCGATCGCCGGCTCGATCACCGTCACCGACCCGGACAGCGCCAATCTGACCACCGCCACGGTGACCCTCACAAACGCCCAGGACGGCGCCGCCGAGCAGCTCGGCGCGACCACCTGCGGTGGCCTGACCGTGATGGGCGCCGGCACCGCGACGCTCAACATCAGCGGCGCGGCGACGCCCGCCACCTACCAGACCTGTCTGCAGTCGGTGACTTACAACAACACCTCGCAGGCGCCGACCGAATCGCCGGATCGCTCGATCACCCTGGTGGTCAACGACGGCGCGCTGGCCTCCAACACCGCGACTTCGACCGTCACGGTCACCGGCACGCCCGATCCGCCGATGGCGGAGGACGATGCCTACACGACGGTCGGCCATACCGAGCTGACCGCCGGCGGTGCCACTCCCACCAGCCTGGCGCGCGTGCGCGACGCCGACGGCGTGCTCACCAAGGGCACCGCCGACAGCGATCCGATCGAGATGGGCGCCATCACCGTCGTCGCGCTGCAGGCCGACATGACGCCGCCCCTGGCGGCCGCGTCCGACCTGGGCGGCGACGTGGCGATGGATGCCGGCGGTAACTTCACCTACGTGCCGCCGCTCGGCGTGCGCAACATGGTGGACACCTTCACCTACACCATCCAGAACACGGGTGGCGGCCAGGACACCGCGACGGTGTCGATCACCATCGTCGACGCGCTGGTGCGCTACGTGCACAACGACCCGGCGGGCGAGGCGCTGAACCCGACCGACGGCGGCGGCAACGAGGGCCGCTCGGCTGACCCATACGACACCCTGGCCCAGGCCGGCTTCGGCGCCGGCGGCTCGGCGGTCGACGAGACCATCCTGGTGTTCGTCGGCGACGGCGGCACCAGCGGGCACACGGCGGGCATCGAGCTCACCGACGGCCAGATCCTGCGCGGCCAGCCGCTCGATACCGACACCATCATCGGCAACGAAACGCTGATGATCGGTGGCGTGCCGATCGAAGTGGTCGAGCCCACCGGCGCCGACCACGACACCAAGCCGGAGATCGCCAACGGCGGTGGCCCGGGCGTCACGGTGACCGACCGCGACGGCGTCGAGATCCGCGATCTCGACATCAGCGGCTCGACCTCGGGCATCGCGATCAGCGCCGGCACGGGGGCGATGGGTACCTTTACCAGGGTCACTGTCGCCGGCAACGACGTCGCGGGCTCGACCGGCGGTCACGGCGTCGACGTGTCGTCGAGCGGCACCGCCAACCTCGAGGTGATCTTCGACGACAACGTCGTCGACTCCGGCGACGACGACGGCACGGGCACCGCGTTCTTCGGCGCGCGCTTCGCCGGCTCGAGCTTCACCGGCACCTCGGGCACCCTGACCCTCTCCAGCTTCGCCGACAACGCGGTGGGCAATACCGCGACCGCGGTCGAGACCGGCATGAGCTTCGATACCGTGGTGTTCGACGCCGATACCAGCAACGGCACCATCTTCAGCGGCGGCACCCGCGACACGGTGATGGCCGGCGCGCTAGTGATCGGCGACACCGGCGTCACCCGGGCGATGAGCTCGGGCCTGGTGCTGGCCGACTTGCGCGGCGACCTCGACTTCGACTCGGTGGACGTCTTCAACTCCGGCGGCAAGGGGATCGTGCTGGACAACTTGGCCCAGGCCGTGGGTGACTTCTTGCTCACCATCGACGATGGAACGGTGAACACCCAGAACGCCGCCGCCCTCAACATCGATGGGGCGACGGTCGACGTGACCCTCGCCACCGTGACTACCAGCGGCAGCTTGGTGAATGAGGCAGTCTCACTGGTGAATCTGGGAGGAACCGGTACCGCCAACGGGATCGATATCCAGGGCGGTACGCTCGCCGGGGCGTCGAGCACGACATTTGCCGTGTTCGGCGGCTCCGCGGACATCACCTTCAGCGGCGACATCACGAGTACCGATGCCGTCCTGCTCAGCGTTCAGAGCACGAACTCCGGTACTGTTCTGTTCGACGGTGGAACGCTGAGCAGCTCAGGTGTCGGCCCGAACGATGGGAATGGCATCATCATCATCGATACTGCCGGTGACGTTGCCATCGTAGCTGCAACGACGACGCTCGATGAGGTGAGCGGCTCCGGGATCCGGATCTTCGAGGCGGTGACCGGCAACGTCCGGATCGACAACGCGACGATCACCAACCCCACCGCGGGGCCCGCGGTGAACATCAACGGTGACGCCAACGGCTCGGATCAGATCACCGGCACGATCGACTTGAACAACGTCGACGCTCACAAGACCATCGCCAGCGCCAGCAATACTACAGTTATAGTCGCCGGGCTCAACACCGGTGCCTCGGTGGACTTCGACAGCGCCAGCTCGATCACCGCCAGCGGCGGGGGAGGCAGAATACTGGTCCTCAGCAACGTCGGCGGCACCGTCGACTTCAACGGCCCGGTGACGCTGGCGACCGGCACCAGCGACGCCGTCAGTCTGACCAGCAACACCGGCGCGACGATCAGTTTCCTGGATGACCTGGACATCGACACCACCACCGGCAGCGGCTTCGTCGCCACCGGCGGCGGCACGATCAACGTCGTCAGCTCGACTTCGACGACCACCGTCGACGTCGGCGCCGCCCCACACGCGGTCGATCTCAACGGTGTCACCATCGGCACGGGCGACGTCACCTTCGACACCATCAACGCCACCGGCACCACGGCGGAGGCGATCGACGCCGACACCGTTTCGAACGCCGGCATCTTCAACGGCGGCGCGGTGACGGTCAACGGCAGCGGTGCCGCCGGGATCGACATCAGCGGCTCGTCGGCCGCTTTCAACTTCGCCAGCGCGACCATCGACGCGACCGCCGGTGCCGGGATCAACCTCAGCGGTGCCAACGGGATTGTGACCTTCACCACCGTCGACGTCGACAACACCACCGGCGCCGGTATCCAGGTCACCAACAACTCCAACGCCGTCAACGTCAACGGCGGCACCATCGGCGCCAGCAACGACCCGACCGGCAACGCCGTCGACGTCGACGGCACCGGCGGCGGTGGCGGCAATGTCACGGTCGCGGCGGGCATCACCAAGACCACCGCCGGCAGGGTCGTCGAAGTGACCGACCGCGCCGGCGGCGGGGTGACCGTCTCGGGCAGCCTCGCGTGCTCCAGCGGCTGCACCGGCATCAACGTCGCCAGCAACAGCGGCGGCACGACGACTTTCAGCGCCGGCACGAAGACGATCAACACGGGGACGAACACCGCCGTCACCCTGTCGAGCAACACCGGCCACACGATCGACTTCACCGGCGGCGGGCTCGCCGTCACCACCACCACCGCCACAGGCTTCAGCGCCACCGGTGGCGGCACGGTGACGGTGCAGGGCTCGAACAACACCGTCAGCTCCACCACCGGCACCGCGGTCGACATCACGGACACCACGATCGGCGCCAACGACGCCACTTTCCGGTCGATCGACGTCGACGCCGGCGGCACCGGCAGCAGCCCGGGGATCGTCCTCGACGACTCCGGCGCTGGCGACTTCATCGTCACCGGCGACGGCACGACCACGGTGGGCGGCAACGCCTCGGGCGGCACGATCGAGAACATCACTGGAGCCGACGCCATCACCCTCGACAACACCGACGGCCTGGTGAGCTTCCAGAACATGATCATCGAGGACATCGCCAACGCCAACGACGGGGCCGACGCCATCCAGACCCGGCGGTTCCACGACGGCATTCACGGCGAGAACGTCGACGGCGGCCTGCGGCTGCAGAGCGTCACCATGCGCCGGTTCAGCGACCACGCGATCCTCGGCGCGCTGTTCTCGGACGGCACCAGCTTCACCACCTGGGACGGGCTCGAGCTGCGCGACAGCGTGTTCGAGAACGCCAACCGCTTTCACGTCGCCGCCCGCGGCGACGACGCCGACGAAGGCGTGATCCGCGTTCGCGGCCTCACCGGTACGGTCGTCGTGGACAACTGCACCGTGCGCCTGGGCGGCCGCGGGCTCGATTTCTACACCCCGTTGGGAGCGGGCACCCTCGACGCCACCATCCAGCGCAACGCCTTTACCGACCTCTACAAGGAGTTCGCCGCGGGCGGCACCCGCAACGTCGGCGGCCGCGGAATCAGCTTCGAGGCCCGCGGCAGCCACGACATGGTGGTGCGCGTCGGCGATCCCGCACAGACCAATCCGGCCCTCGGCAACGCCTTCACCGACAATTTCACCGCCTCGGTCGTGGTATTGGGAGGGTCGCCGCATAGCGGCGACATCGACACGGTGATCTCGCGCAACACGTTCACCATCACCGACCACACCACCGCCCAGCTACCGTTCGGCAACCTGACCTTCGACTTCCCGCAGGGCGGGGTGGCGCTCGTGCCGTCGGGCGGCACCTACGACGCCATCGTGTCGCACAATACGTTCGACGAGGTGATGCACGCCGCCGGCGGCCTGGGTCAGCTGACCCTCGGACTCAACGGCGGCGACGTCCAGGCCCACGTCCACGACAACACCTTCCGCCTGCCGTGGGACGGCTCGGTCCAGATCCGGGCCGAGGGCACCAGCTCGGCGGCGGTGCTGTTCGAGGACAACACCTACGTCGACGGCATGGTCGGCAGTGCCACCGACGACGTCGGCTTCGCCACTACGTCGCCGTTCAACCCGGTGCTGGTCAACGTGCTCGCCGGTGGCTCGCTCGATCTGACCATGCGCCGGGAGACCTTCCCGGCGCACGACACCGTGTTCACCCCCGCGGACCGCAAGCACTCGATCGAGCTCGAGGTCCAGGCCGACAGCGCCGCCAACGATCTCGATCTGCATCTGGTCGACAACGAGGCGCCGGAGGGCTACCACCTCAAGGAGTTCGCCGGCTCGTTCGAGCTCTTCATGGGCGTCTCGGCTTCGGCGGTCCCCGCCACCATCATCCGCGACAACGGCAACCGCGGCGGCCTCAGCGTCGACACCACCGACCCGCCGACCGTGGTGCTCGGCGGAGGAGCCATCAGTGCCACCGGCACGGCACCGACCCTGCCGGTGATCGTGATTCCATGATCGCGCAGCATCCGAAGGACTAACAACAACCGGAGGAGACACAGCATGTCAGAGCCTTTCTTGGCGGAAGTCCGCATCGTGGGCTTCAACTTCGCGCCGCGAGGTTGGGCGTTCTGCGACGGGCAGATCCTGCCGATCAACCAGAACCAGAGCCTCTACTCCCTGCTGGGAACCACCTACGGCGGCGACGGCCGCACCTCCTTCGCGCTGCCCGACATGCGCGGCCGGACGCCGATGCACGTCGGCTCCAGCAACGGCCAGAGCCATCAGCAAGGGCAGAAGAGCGGCGAGGAAACCCACACCCTCTCAGCGGGGGAGATGCCCCAGCACGACCACGTCCTCGAGGCCACCAACAACAGCGCGAATCAACCTTCGCCGCTGGGCCATGTACCGGCCCAGGTGTCCGCGGGGGTCGACTTCGTCTACAGCTCAGCCAGCGACAACCTCAACGCCAATTTGAATTCGGCCTCGATCGCCAACGTCGGCGGCGGTCAGGCCCACAACAACATGCAGCCCACGATCGCCGTCAACTTCTGCATCGCGCTGCGGGGCCTGTTCCCGTCACGCAACTGAGAAAGGAGGCCACGATGTCGGAACCCTTCGTCGGCGAGATCCGCATGTTCGCCGGAAACTTCGCTCCCCGCGGCTGGGCCTTCTGCGACGGTCAGCTGCTGGCGGTATCCCAGAACGACGCCCTGTTCTCGCTCCTCGGCACCATCTACGGCGGCGACGGCCGCACCACCTTCGGCCTGCCCGACATGCGCGGCCGTATCCCGATCCATGCCGGCTCGGGCCCGGGGCTGTCGCCACGCAGACTGGGGGCCAAGCTCGGCACCGAGAAGGAGACGATCACCGTCAACCAGCTGCCTTCGCACCGTCACGGTTGGCAGGCCACCACCACTCCCGCCAGCAATCGCTCGCCGGTGGGCTCGCCGAACCCGTTCGCCTACGCCGAGCCGATCATCTCGACCGTCTATCGCGACGGCACGCCGGGGAATCTGCAAGGCTTCAACAGCAGTGCCGTGTCGAAAGTCGGTGGCTCGCGGTCGCATTCGAACTACATGCCGTTCCTCTGCATCCACTTCATCATCGCGCTGTTCGGGATCTACCCGTCCCGAAACTGAGCTGCAAGGAGCCAGACATGTCTGAACCCTTCATCGCTGAAATCCGTATCTTTGCCGGCAATTTCGCCCCCCGCAGCTGGGCTTTCTGCAACGGCCAGCTGCTGCCGGTATCCCAGAACACGGCGCTGTTCTCGCTCATCGGCACCACCTACGGCGGCGACGGCCGGACCACCACCGCCCTGCCCAATCTCAAGGGCCGGGCGCCGATGCATCCTGGCCGCGGCCCGGGCCTGACGTCGAAGCGGCTCGGCCAGCGGGGCGGCAGCGAGATGATCACCGTGTCCGAAGCCCAGATGCCGAACCATACCCACACCGCGTACGGTACCGGCGACAGCGCCAATCAGCGCAGTCCCAGCAACCACATGCCGGCCACCGGCGGCGGCCGCGGCACCAACCTCTACGCCGCCGCCAGTAGCCTCGGGACCTTCAACAAGCTCCAGAATACCGGCGGCTCTCAGCCCCACAACAACCTGCAGCCGTTCATCGCGATGAATTTCATCATTGCCTTGCAGGGCTTGTACCCGAGCCGGAGCTGACGCCGGCAACGTCGTTCAATCTGTGTTGCGCGGCGTCCCGAGGGGCGCCGCGCTTGTGATCGCAGCGGCTCGCCAACTCGTGGCGGAGACTCGATGGACTCTACGTACTTCAAGTCTGAGATCCCGACCGGGCGTTGCGGCGAGTGGCTGTTGGAATGCTTCGAGGTCCGTGAGGCACCCGTTTCCGGCCCACGCTCGCCAGACGCCCCGGCCTGCTCGCGGCCACGCCCGGGCAGCTACAGCCGGCTGAAGCGCGGCGACACGGTGTTCATGACCGATCTCTATGACGAGTGGTACACGCAGAAGATCGCCATCGACCAGGCATGCCGGCGCGGCGGCCATGTGCTGATCAGCGGCCTGGGCCTGGGGATGATCGTCGAGTCGATCTTGCGAGCCCCAAGCTCCACCGTCGAGCGGATCACCGTTCTGGAGCTGTCACCGGAGGTGATCGAGCTGGTGGCGCCGCACGTCCTGGCGCGCTACCCGGGGCGCCTCGAGATCCTCGAAGCCGACGTCTTTGCCTGGCAGCCACCGGAGGGCGCACGCTACACGGTGGTGTGGCACGACATCTGGCCCAACCCGCAAGCACCGGAAGCGCTCACCGACATGGAGGTGCTGGAGGAGCGTTACCGGCCGGTTTGCGAGTGGCACGGCTGTTGGCCGCGGGAGTGGCGCTGGATCCACGAGCAACTGCCCTGGGACCGCGACGGCGCCGCGCCCTGAGGGCGAGCGAAGCCCTTCTCAGGCAACGGTCAGGACCGGATCCGCGGGCCACTGGCCGGCACGGGTCAAGGTCTCGCGAAAGGCCGCAGGTGATTCGTAGCCACCCTCGACGTAGCGCAGGATCAAGTTCGAGACCCCACCCGCAGCCTGTGCCAGCCGGCGCGTCGTGCGCGATGGCAGGGCTCCCAGCACCTCGTTGTACGCGTACTGGAACTCTTCGCATTCGACGACGTCGTCGAGAGTGAACGTGGCGCTCGACAGCATCTCGTATGGTGGGATCTCACTGAACACCAGGGCGTGCTCCTCGGCGTCGTCCATCATCGGCGAGCCCGGCAAACCGAGCAGCCGGTAGATCATCAGGTTCTCGACCTCGAGCGTGTAGAGGTAGTCGACGGTGGCGAAGAAATCTTCCTTGCTGGTCTTCGGCAGACCGTAGATCAGATCGACGTAGTAGTTGATGCCGTGCTCGCGCAAGAGGCGGATGGCGCGCTCGAAACGCGGCAGGTTCTTGGGCCGTTTGACGGCCTTCAGGCCTTCAGCGGAGAGGGTCTGGAAGCCGATCCCGATGCAGCTGACGCGCGCCCGTGAGATCAGGTCCACCATCTCCTCGTCCAGGGAGTCGGGGTAGGCCTCGAAAGTCAGGGTGCCGCTGTATTCGTGCCGCACCAGGTCGCGGAGGATCCGCTTGGCTCGTTTGACGTAGGTGGTGAAGGTCGGGTCGATGAGCTCCACCGCCTGGCCGGTGCGCAGCAACCCCACCAGCTCTTCGACCACCAGTTCCGGGTCTTTGGCGTTCATCGGCGTCTTGCCGTACATGCAATAGGAGCAGGCGTACGGGCAACCGCGCAGCGTCTCGTACAGCAGGTAGGGCCAGCCCCAGCGCCCCATCTCGGAGCGCGCGGGGGGCGGATCCCAGACTTCGACCAGCCGCGACATGTCGAGGAGCTCGTCGCTGGCGGCATTCCGCGCGATGAGGTCGCCGTCGCGGTAGCGGAGCTGCGGGATGTCCGCCAGCGCCGGGGAACCCGTGAGCAGCGATCGGAGCAGGCCCAGGACCGGTATCTCGCCGTCTCCCTCGACCACGACGTCCACCTGGGGATGGCGCTCGAGCAGCTCCGTCGCCCGCGGACCGGCGTCCGGGCCGCCGAACACGGTCAGGGTCTCGGGCAGGACCTGCTTGATCAAGTGGGCGACGTGCAGGGACGTCTCGGTGCTCCACAGGTAGCAGGAGAACCCGATCAGGGCCGGCCTGATCCGCAGCAGGTCGCGCACCGTCTCGTCGAACTGGCTGACGAACGACCAGCGCAGCGCCGACTGCGGCCGGGCGGTGCGAAAATCCGTCAGGTCGTAGTCGAAGATGTGGAGCTCGACTTCCTCGCGCACGTCGTCGTGGGCGAGGCAGAAGCGGCGGATGTTCCGCGACGCCAGGGACGGGCAGTTACCGATCGAGATCAGGGCCGCTTGCATGGATCCGGTTCCTCCGGAGGCACGGCGAGTATATAGCGCGTCAAAGGGCCAGCCGGTCGGTCTGATAGAGTCCTCGCTTCATGACCAAGACAATCTCACTGCCGCCGGCCATCAGCCTGGCGGGCCTGCTGCTCGCCGCCGCCGCGGCCGGCGCCCAGTCCCTCAACATCGACGTCGGCGAGTCGGGCTCCGGCCCGCCGTCGACCTATGCCGCTGCCGGCCGGAGCGGAGTCTGGAACTCGATGGTCGCGGCTCACGGCACCACCGAAGGCGGCCTGGTGGACCTCCAGGGCAACGCCACCCCGGTCACCCTGCGGCAGATCGGTGGCTTGGAGCTGCTGAGCGAGAACGATCCGGCCGTCAGCGGCGCCGACGCGCTGCTGATGGACGACTTCCTGGTCACCTACGACGCCGGCCTCGAATCGTGCATCTTCCTCGACCACCTCGAGCCCGGTGCCTACGAGGTGCTGGTCTACGCCCGCATGCCCGACTCGGCGGTCGACAGCTACTCCGACGTCGACCAGGAGGAGGGCAATCCGCATTCCACGGTGGGCGGCGTCTGGCCCGGGCAACACCAGGAGCTGGTGTCCTACTCCCGGCACCTGGCGATGGTCACCGCCAACGGCGAGCTCAACCTGCACTCCGGCATCGTCCCGGCCGCCAACCAGGCCCTGGGCGCGGCGCTCAACGCCCTCCAGGTGCTCCGTCTCGACGACGCCGTGTTCGCCGACGGCTTCGAATCGAGCGATCTTGCGGCCTGGAACTAGGCCGCCCTGGAGGCCCGGCCGCGGTCGGCGGGTGTCCGCGAATCGGCGTCTCGCGCGACCGTGGCGACGGCCGTAGATCGGAATTCCTCGATATGGCGAAGATTCGATAGAATCTGGCCGTCCGGTCATCCGAACAATCTGACGACCCACGCCGATGTCCACCCAGCACGACGTCTCGGATCTCCCCATCCTCCGCACCAAGCTGTACCGCCCGCCGGTGGCGGCGGACCTGGTGCCCCGGGATCGCCTGGTGGCCCGGCTGGAGGAGGGGAGCGCCCGGCCGCTGACGCTGGTCTCGGCGCCGGCCGGGTACGGCAAGAGCACGCTGGTCAGCCATTGGCTCGCCACTTCCGAGACGCCGAGCGCCTGGATCTCGCTCGACGCCACCGAGAACGAGACGCGGGCCTTCCTGGAGTACTTCATCGCCGCGGTACGCGGTCTCTTCCCCGAAGCTTGCGCGGACCTGCGGGCGCTGCTCGGGGCCGGGGACTTGCCCGCCCCGGCCGCGGTCGCGGGCCGGCTGGTCAACGACCTCGATCGGGTCGCGACAGACGCCATCGCCGGCCGCTTCGTGCTCGCCCTGGACGACTACCACACGGTCACCGACCTGGGCGTCCAGGAGATCGTCGACTTCGTGATCAACCAGGCGCCACGCTCGTTGCACCTGGTGATCGTGGCACGCCGCGATCCGCTGCTGTCGCTCGTCCGTTTTCGTGCGCGGCAGCTGATGACCGAGATTCGCCTGCCGGACCTTCGGTTCACGGCCGCGGAGTCGGCCGCGCTCTTCGCCGCGGCTCGCGGTGAGACGCCGGAGGAGGCGGACATCGAGCGTCTTCACCTGGCCACCGAGGGTTGGCCGGTGGCGGTGCGTCTGGCCGCCGGTGCGCTCGACCGCCATACAGAGCTCGACGGGTTGGTGGCGGGCGTCCGCGGCGACCTCCGGCATACCCAGGAGTTCCTCCTCGTCGAGATCCTCCGGCACCAGCCGCCGCCGATGCGTGACTGGCTGCGCAGGACGGCGATCCTCGATCGCTTCTGCGCTCCGCTGGTTGAGGCGGTGTGCGCCGACCCGACCGAGGGCGATCTCAACGGCGAGAGCTTCCTCGACCGCCTTGAGCACAGCGGGCTGCCGACCGTGACCCTCGACGAGGGCGGCGATTGGCACCGCTACCATCACCTGGTCGGGGACCTGCTGCGGCACGAGCTCGAAAGAGGCCTCGACGCCAACGCCCTCGCCGATCTCTCCACCCGAGCGGCGGAGTGGTTCGAGGGTGCCGGCCTGCTGGAAGAGGCGCTGAGACACCTGGTGGCGGCCGGCGAGGACCAGGCGGCGGCGGCGCTGATGCTCCGCCATCGGGGAGCGCTGCTGGACGGCGAGCGTTGGCACCGGCTCGATCGCCTGCTCTCCCTGCTGCCGCGAGCGGTGGCCGATGACGATCCCGAGCTCCTGCTGCTCGCGGCCTGGTCCCTCGAGCACCGCGGGCGCTACGGCGATTTCATCCGCCTGGCCGAGCGCGTCGGGCAGCTCCTGCCGGCGATAGCCGACCAGGACCGGCGCGACCGCCTGTCCGCCGAGATCGAGGTGATGGAGGCGGGGCGTGACTATCAGGCCGGGGACTTCGAATCGGCGCTCACCAAATCCCGCCGCGCCCTGGAACGGATCTCGTGGGAGTCCGAGTGGGTCTGGGCCTACGCCACCAAGGTCCTGGCCGTGACCCTGCAGATGGTCGGCGACGCTGCCGGCGCCTTCGCGACCATCGACGATGCGCTCGAATCCGGCCAGCCGGTGAGCGAAATGGTGCGCGGACACCTGCTGACCTCACGGTGCTTTCTCCACTGGATCGCGGCAGACCGTGCCGGCCTGGAACGAACCGGGCGCGCGATCCTCGCCTGTCGCTGGCAGCGCGAGCTGCCGGAGACCGTGGCCATGGGCAGGTATTTCCTCGGCACCGCGCTCTATCAGGCCGGTAACCTGGGGAAGGCGGCCTCGTTCCTCGAGCCGGTCGCCACGGATCCGGCTTCACCCAACATCGCCAACCAGCTGCGCGCGGTCTACGCCCTGGCGTCCGTCCGTTTCGCCGGCGGCGAGGGGGAGTCCGCTCGCCGGCTGCTCGATGCCGCCGGCGAGCGGCTGCACCAGATCGGCAACACCACGTTCCAGCCCGAGATCGAGGCGTTCCGCGCCGAGCTCGACCTGCGGCAGGGGCGCCTCGCCGAGGCGCTGCGCTGGGCCGAGGGGTTCGAGCCGGCGTTCGCCACCGCGGGCTATTCCTTCTTCCTGCCCGAGCTGACCGCCGTCAAGGCGTGGCTCGCCGCCGGCTCGGCGGCGACGCTGGCGCGCGCCGCGGAGGGCGTCGAACGGCAGGTACGGACGCTCGAGTCGATGCACTCCACGCGCTTCCTGATCGAGGCCCTTGCATTACGGGCGCTTTGCCGGCAGGCGAGCGGCGCACGCGAGGCGGCGCACGCCGACCTCGGCCGCGCCCTGGAGCTTGCCCAGCCCGGCGGCTACGTCCGGCTGTTCGTCGACCTCGGGGCCTGCATCGCGCCGCTGCTCCACGCGGTCGAGGTGGATCCGGAGAAGGCGCGCTACGTGGGCCGGATCCTGGCGGCGTTCCTGGAAGCGTCCGCCGCGCCGCCGCTGATCGAGCCCCTGACCGCCCGCGAGATCGAGATCCTCGAGCTGGTCGCCCACCGGCTCAGCAACCGCGAGATCGGCGCCCGTCTGCACATCGCCCCCGGCACCGTCAAGCGGCACACCCACGGCATCTACGGCAAGCTCGGCGTCCACGACCGCTGGAGCGCGGTGGACAAGGCCCGCGGTCTGGGTGTGCTCGCCTGAGCGATCCCGCTCACCACAGGTTCGAGATCAGGATCGCTGCCAGGGCGAGGGGTACCACGATGCGCAGGGTCCACAACCAGCCGAGGTAGGCGAGGGGGCGCTTCATCCCCAGCTCGCTCTCCGAGGTGGCGGGGGAGACCCGCCAGGCCACGAACAGTGCCAGCAGCAGGGCGCCCAGCGGCACGCTGACCGAGAGAGTCAGGAAATCGAGCAGCTCGAATACGGTCCTGCCGGCACGGCGGCCGACCATCAGCTCGGCGATCAGGATCGGCACCGCCACCACAGCCACGGCCAGCAGGTAGAGCAGCACGAAGGCGCCGCCGCCGTGGTCGCCGGCCAGGTAGGGGAACCGCCAGACGTTCCCCGGCCCGACCGCGAGGCCGATCGCGGCTGGCAGGAAGTAGAGCTTCGAGCTCCACCTCCGGTCTGTGGAAATCGGATCCGTTGGCATCCGGAGGTCTCGGTTCAGGTTGTACCCCCGATTGTACCCGGGGGTACATGCATGTCGGTGCATCAGTGCGCAGGATAGCGTCATGCTCCCGAACGCGATGCCCGAGATGGACGGGCCGGCGATCTACCGGATCTGCGTCCGTGGGCCCTTGAGCCCCGAGTGGTCGAGCCGCCTGGGCGGCATGGAGATCACCACCACCGACGGGCCGGACAGCGCCACGCGGACGGTCCTGGTCGGCCGGCTCGCCGACCAGGCGGCGCTCGCGGGGCTGCTCAACGGCCTCTATGAGCTGCACCTGCCGGTGATCTCGGTGGAGTGCTTGGAATCGGGCTGACCGCCATCAACTCCCACCTCGCGAGGTTGCCATGAAGAAACTGCTGATCGCTGTCGTCGTGCTAGCCGTGCTGATCGCCGTCGCCATCTCCTACGTAGGGAAGAACCTCGACGCCATCGTCGAAGGCGCGATCGAGAAGATCGGCACCAAGGCCCTGGGGGTCGAAGTCGCGGTCGGCGCCGTCGAGCTGAAGCTGGAGGAGGGCCGCGGCTCGATCCGCGGGGTCGAGGTGGCCAATCCCGCCGGCTACAGCGCGGGCAACGCGCTGTCCTTCGGCGAGCTCACCCTCGAGATCGACAAGGCATCGGGCGCCGTCGTCCTGGTGCGCGCCGCGGCGCCCGAGATCCTGGTGGAGACCAAGGGCGAGAGCAACAACATCGAGACGCTGCTCGCCGGCCTGTCGAGCGACGCGCCGCCGGCGGAGTCCGAGGTCGAGACCGAGGCCGGCGAGCCGCTCTCGCTGCGCATCGACCGCGTCGAGATCGAGGCGGCGCGCGCGGTGGTCACCGGCGACGACCGGGAGGAGCCGCTCGAGCTTACGGTCAGTGAGCTGGTGTTCACCGGCCTCGAGGGCACCGGCGAGCAGATCGCCCGGCAGGTGCTCGACCAGTGCCTGGCCCACGTCCGCGACGCGGTGAGCGCGGCGCTCCGTGCGGCGGTGGAGGAGAAGGTCGAGGAGAAGAAGGAAGAGCTGAAGGAAGGATTGAGAGACACCCTCCAGGAGAAGCTCGAAGAAAAGCTCGAGGGCGAGGACTGAAGACCTGAGAAGGAGAACGAACGATGAAGAAGCACCGATTCCATCCGCTGCTCGCCACGCTGCTCCTGGTCCTGGCGCCCATCGCGTCCGCGCAGGAAGCCGAAGTGCCGCCGCCCCAGATTCTCTTCGAAAATGTCCGCGTATTCGACGGTACCAGCGACGAGCTCACAAAGCCCACCAGCGTGCTGGTCGAGAACAACCTGATCAAGGCGATCGGCTCCGGTGCCGGCGCCGAGCAGATGAGCGAGGCATTGAAGCGCTCGAAGAAGCTGATCGAGGGGGACACCACTGTCCAGGGAAAGTAGCGGTGTCGCAGCGTTCATGGTCAATCCTCCTCGTCCGTCAGGACGAGGAACTGGTCCGGCGTCACGATCGCCACGTCTCGGAAGGGATTGAGCACCAGAAGGTCTTGGTCTCCCGTAATCAGATATCGAGCCTTGCCGTTGACGGCGAGCTCCAGGAACTTGTCGTCCTTCGGATCCCGGCACGCCTCGATGGCCAGATCGGGCTCGACCAGGGTGGTCTCGGCGATCAAGGCACGAAGGAACTCTTCGCGTTCCTCGGCCGTCAAGTAGCGTTGGAGTTTCCTGCGCTGAAGCACCTCGCTGAGCTCTTCGAGAGCCGGTACCGATACCAGCACCGTGCCGCGCCGCTGCGCTCGCCGAAGCGCTCGGGCCGGTTTTCCCTGCTTGAAGAGTAGTGCGCTGACGAGGACGTTCGTGTCGAAGGCGAACCGCGCCTCAGCTCTCATTCAGTAGCTCGTCCAAGATCTCGGGAGTCATGCCGCGTTCCTGAGCCTTGCGACTGATCTCACCCATGACCTTCTCCAGCGGTCGGGGCTTGCGGGCGACCTCACTGAGCTTGAGACTGAGCAGAGCGTCGAGCTTCCGGCGCTCTTCGGCTGGCGCCCCTTTGTAGGCACGGGCCGCCTCCGGACTGACTCGGATAGTGATGTTCTGGGCGCGCATGATTCGGATGGATCCTCGACCGCCCTAGAGGATACCAGGACAGAGCTGTACAAGCGAGTGGGCAGTACCGGGTTGCGACCGGACCGGGTCGGCCCGTTCATCTCGCGGCTGAGGTTGTACCCCCGATTGTACCCGGGGGTACATGCACATCTGGGCATCGATCTCCAGGATCGGGCCATGATCCCGAAGGGGATGTCCGCGTGAACGGGCCAGCGATCAACCGACCGTGATCCCGCTTGGCGGTCCTGGAATCCGAGAAAGGAGAATCCGATGAAGAGAACGAGACTCACCCCCACGCTGGTCGCGATGAGCATGCTGCTCGCGTCGACCGGGCTTCTGGCCCAGGACGAGGCTCCTACGCAGATCCTCTTCGAGAACGTCCGCGTCTTCGACGGCACCAGCGAGAAGCTGACGGCCAAGACCAACGTGCTGGTCGAAGGCAATCTCATCAAGGCCGTCGGTTCCTCGGTGAGGGGCGGCGCGGGAGCCACGGTCGTCGACGGCGGCGGGGGTATCCTGATGCCGGGGCTGATCGACACGCATGTCCATTTCAACATGAACGAGTCCAATCTCAACGCAATCGAAGCTGCGCGATGGGATCGGATCGCCTCGGTCGCGGCGGGGCACGCACGGGATTGGCTGATGGACGGTTTCACGACGGTCCGCGGGATGGGCAGCAACGCCGACGGTCTGAAAGAGAC
>JAAELT010000474.1 GCA_024226315.1 bacterium
GAGGTAGATCTTCGCCCTCTCCAGGTTGCCCGTCTTGGTACCGTCGTAGACCACCGCGATGTGCATCCAGGTATCGGTCTGCAGGGTTCCGGGGCTCGTATGGACCCCCACGTTGGCATCGTTCATCGGGTTGAAATCGATTCTCCCCTGGTAGGTCAAGACGTCGAAGCCGTTCTTGTTGTCGGTCATGACCTTCGAGAACACGCGCTGGAAATCAGCGCCGCTATCGAACTTGACCCACGCCTCGCCGGTGAAGACCTGCAGGCCGTCCAGCGCGTCGACGTCGCCGATCAGCACCTTGCCCGTGCCGTTGAACCGCATCGTGCCGGACGCGGCCGCCGTGGAGACGTTCCAGGTCTTGTTGTTCGGCGAGCCGGCGGAACAGTCGTACAGATGGATCGGGGTACCGTTGGCCCAGTTGTTGCGGCCGCCCTGCTTGTGGAGGCACTTGGCGTTGTTCTGCCGGGCCATGACGTACCCGGTGTTCGGATCGTAGTCCCAGGTCTTGTTGTTGATCGAGCCGGCTTCGCAATCATAGAGATGGATCAACGTGCCGTTGGCCCAGTTGTTGCCGCCGCCCTGCTTGTGGAAGCACTTGTCCGGGTTGATCGGCGAGCTGATGTAGCCGGTCTCGGGGTCCCAGACCCAGGTCCGGTTTTTCGGCGAGCCGGCGTCACAGTCGAAAAGGTGGATCGGCGTGCCGTTGGCCCAGTTGTTGCCGCCGCCCTGCTTGAGCATGCACTTGGCCGGGTTGACCATCGATTGGATGATCTCTTCCGCCGCCACCGCTCCGGCCGATGCCAACAGCACTGCCAGAACGGTGAGCAACACCAGGGTCGTTCCCCGGCGGTCGGTGATCAGAGACGGCGATTGTGACGTCCTGGCGAGTGTGGGGTTGGTCGATCGCACTCTTCTTCTTCTCATGATGTCCTCCTGTCTCATCTTCGTTCTCCCTCGGTTTCGTTGGTGCGGGTTCGCCCCGTCCGCCGAAACAGTAACCGGCAGGCCTCCAAAAGCACGTGTCCGTATGTCGGCTCTTCTTGTCCGGATGTCGGGAATCGCCCTAAACGGGCCGGCCGGCCCTGCCCACCGGGTCGGGAGCGGCCCACGCCACGGCCTGTGAGCGGCGGCGAAGAGCCTCAGGCAACGGCCTGGCGCCGCCAGACGGACGGCGACTTGCCGAAGCGCTCCTTGAAGCGACGCGAGAAGCTCGACACGCTCTCGTAGCCGACGGCGTAGGCGGCCTCGGACACCGAGACGGTCTCCCGGCCGAGCAGGTCCGCGGCGCGCTTCAGGCGCAGCTCGGTGATCAACTTCTGCGGCGACGAGCCGGTGAGCAGGCGCAGGCGCTCGTGCAGCCGGCTGCGGTGGACGGCAAGGCGGGCGGCCAGGGTATCGACGGACAGAGTGTCCACGGAGAGGCTCTCGTCTTCGAAGCTCACCTCGACCGCCTCACGCACCCGTTTCAGCCACTCCAGGTCGTCGGGCGTGGCGCGCACCCCGGGGGCGAGCGGCAGGCGCGGGCGCGGCATGCCGTTGCCGTTGCCGTTGCCGCCCGCAAAGCGCTCGCGCAGACGGCGACGCGAGGCGATCAGGTTGTCGACCCGGGCCTTCAGCTCGCGGGCGTCGAAGGGCTTGGTCATGTAGTCGTCGGCGCCCTCGCCGAGGCCGGCGAGCTTGTCGTCGGCCGCGGCCCGGGCGGTGAGCAGCACCACCGGCACCCAGTCGAGCTCCGGATCCCGCTTGAGGGTGCGACACAGCTCGAAGCCGTCGAGCTCGGGCATCATGACGTCGGCCACCACCAGGTCGGGCAGCAGCTCACGGGCCAGCGCCAGGCCCTCGGCGCCGTCGGCGGCCTCCGCCACTCGGTACGACGACTCCAGGTGGCGGCGCACGAAGGTGCGGATTCCGGGGTGGTCGTCGACCACCAGCACGGTGGTGCGGTCCTCCCGGTCGCCCGAGGCCGGCTGGCCGTCGCTCGCCCACAGGCCGGAGAGCGGCGGCCCGGACGACGCGTCGGCCGTCCGCCACGGCTCGTCCTCGAAGACCTGCTCCGGCACGAAGTGCTCGTGGCCGAGGCGCAGCTCGACGCGGAAGGCGCTGCCCTCACCGGGCGCGCTCTCGACCGTCAGGCTGCCGCCGTGGAGCTCCGCCAGCCGGCGCGCCAGGGGCAGGCCCAGGCCGGTGCCGCTCCCGTCCCGGGTCGGCTGACCCGTCACCCGGGCGAAGCGGTCGAAGATCCGCTCCTGGTCTTCCGGCGCGATGCCGGGGCCCTCGTCGCGCACCGTCACCGCCACGGAGCCCTCGCCCGGTGCAGCGCCCTCCGGCTCCTCGACCGTCACCTCCACCAGGCCGCCCTCGGGGGTGTAACGCATGGCGTTGGACAGCAGGTTGGAGAACACCTTGTCGAGCTGACCAGGATCGCCCCAGATCGGGATCGGCACGGGCGGCGGCACGAACCGGTAGCGCAGCCCGTGGCGCTCGGCCAGGGACTCGAAACGTTCGACCAGGTCGGCGAGGAAGGCCGTCAGGTCTCCCGGCCGCACCCGCAGCTCGAACCGCCCCGACTCCATCTTGGCGGTGTCGAGGATCTCGTTGACGTAGTACAGCAGCCGCTCGGCGTTGCTGCTCGCCACCTTCACCTCCTCGAGCGCCGCCGGCGGCAGCTCGCCGCACCTGCCGTCGCGCAGGTCGCGCAGCGGGCCTAGGGTGAGGGTCAGCGGGGTGCGCAGCTCGTGGGAGACGTCGGCGAAGAGGTCCGACTTGAGGCGCTCGAGCTCGGCCAGCTTCTCGGCCTGTTGCTCGGCGGTGTCCCGCTGCTGCGACAGCGCCACGGTGAGCCGGCAGCCGTCGCACTCCGCCATCAGCCGCGCCACTTCTGCCTCGAGCTCATGCTGCCGCACACGCTGGCGGTGGTCGTAGAGCCGGAAACCACCGGCCGCGAACCCCAACAGGGCCAGGAAGCCCGTGCCCCGGGCCCACCAGGTCTCCCAGAAGAAGGGTCGCACCACCACCACCAGCCGGGCGCCTTCCCGGTTCCAGACGCCGTCGCCGGAGCGTGCCTGGACGTGGAAGTCGTAGCGGCCCGGCGGCACCCGGGTGAAGACCGCCCGACGCCGGTCGTCGGCCTCGGTCCAATCCCGCTGGAAGCCCTCCAGCCGGTAACGGAAACGGGTCCGCTCCGGCGCGCGGAAGGTGAGGGCCGTGTAGCCGATCTCGAAGCTGCGCTGATCCGCTCCGAGGGTCACCGTGCCGTCGATCGCTCCGATCTCTTGCTCGCCGGCGCGCACGCGCCCGACGTGGACCGGCGGCGGCACGCCGATGCGCAGCAGGGCCGGCGGCCGGAAGATGGCGACGCCGTCCTGGGTCGGGAACCAGAGGCTGCCGTCGCGCGCGCGGATGCCGGCGTCCTGAACGCCGCCGTTGGCCTCGCGGTTGCGCATGCCGTCATCGTCCGTGTAGGCGACCGAGTCGACCCGCGCGACACGCCCGGCGACGAAGTCCTCGAGCTGCGAGCGGCGTACCCGGAAGACGCCGCGGTTGGTGGAGATCCAGAACCAGCCGCCGCCGTCTTCGAGGATCCGGTGCAGGCCGTCTTCCCACAGGCCGTCGCGCTTCTGGATCACCGCGATCTCGGGCATCGAGTCGAGAGTGGCAGGGTCGATCCGCGCCAGCCCGCGATCCTCGGTGGCGATCCACAGGATTCCGTCGTCGTCCCGGTGGAGGGCGCGGACGAGATCGCTCGGCAGACCGTCGTCGGTTGTCCATTGCGTGAAGCCGCCGTCGCGCCAGCGGATCACGCCGTCGCCGTTGGTGCCCAGCCACAGATTGCCTTCTGAGTCTTCGAGCAACGCGCGCACCCGCCAGCCAGCGGACTCCGGGAGCCGGGTGAAGAGCCAACCGTCCTCCCCCGGGTCGCCCGGGCGGGACGCCCAGAGCCCCAAGTCGTGGCCCAAGATCAGGCGGCCGTCGCGGCTGCGGACCATGGCCCGGATCGGGCCGTTGGTGAGGGCCGGGCGAGCGGGATCCGTCGCCACGTCCGCCAGCGGCAGGCGCCGCTGGCCGTCGACGCGGTAGAGCCCGTCGGAGGTGCCGACCAGCAGCAGGCCGCTGATCGGATCGTCGAGGATCGCGAGCGCCGCGTTGCCGGCCGACGGAACATCGACAGGGATCGTCTCGATCTCCCGGTCGCCGCTCGCGTCTTCCGGACGGACGGCGGTCAGACCGCCCACCGCGTCGCCGATCCAGATGGTGCCGCCGCGGCCCTCGTGGATCGAATAGACGTTGCGGTGTGAGAGACCCTCGGCCTCGCTCAGGTTCGTCACCCGGGCGAGCCTCAGCGCGTGCAGCCCCTGGCTGCCGGTGGCGATCCACGCCGTGCCCTCCTGGTCGAAGGCCAGCGCCCGGATACCGGGACCGCCGTCCGACGGCAGGAAGAGCACGTGCCGGCCGTCGTGCAGCAGGGCGTTGCCGGTGGACTCCCAGAGCCCGCCGCGCGAGCCGTGCCGCAGGAACAGCATCGACCGGTCGGCCTCCCAGGTGACGGCCGGCCGGCCGCCGCCGGCCGCCGCCGGCGGCAGCACCATGCCGGCGGAGAGCACGCCGCGGGCCGACTCGAGGTCGACCACCCGCTCCACCGCGAGCGCCCCCTCCCGCCACTGGAACAAACCGTTGTCGGTGCCGATCCAGACCACGCCGTCATCGCCCTCCGTCAGGTACTGAACGAAGTGCCGGGGATGGTCGTCCAGCCCGGCACCGGTCCAACGCACCTCGCCGGCCTCGACGGAAGCCAGCCGGTTGCCACCGGTGGCCAGCCACAGACGGCCCTCGGCGCCCGCGCCGACGGCGTGGATCGCCTGGCCCGCCAGCTCCTCGGGCGCGGCGACCAGCCAGCCGCCCCGCTCGCGGAACAGGCCGTCCGGCGTCGCCAGCCAGAGGACGCCGCAACCGTCGAGCGCCATCTGCACGACCCGCGGCGAGTCGCCCTGCCCGACCTCGATCGCCTGGAACACACCACCGGCGTAGCGCGTCACGTGGCCCTGCTCGGTAAGGATCCACAGACCACCCTCGTCGTCCGCGATCAGGTGCACGATGCGGTTCGAGCGCAGGGCCGGCGCCGCCACGGTGTCGTAGCGGGTGAAGCTCGAGCCGTCGAAGCGCACCAGGCCGTCGAAGCTGCCGATCCACAGCCAGCCGTCCGAAGTCTGGGCGACGTCGGTCAACGCGTTCACCGGCAGACCGTCGGCCACCGTCCACTGCCGGTGGACGAAGCCCGTCGGGCCGTCGTCACCGGCCGCGTCGTAGGCGTCCGGTCCGGCGTCGACTACCGGCGCGCCGGCGAGCGCCAAGATCGCCACGAGGAAGGCCAGCGGCCGGACCGTCGAGGCCGGCCGCTCGTGCACCTTCATGGATTCCGCTTCTCCTTCGGGGCTGCCTCCTGTGGCCAACAGCCCGCTCAATTTAGGATCCGGGTCGGGTTGCGAACAACACCTATCCGGGTAGGGTGGTCCCTCTACTATGTACAACGCAATCGGCGCGGAAACCGTCTCATCGAGAGATCGGGCGGTCACGGCAGCTTTGCGAGGCGGCGCTGCTCCAACACCCCGGCCAATTCGACGAGGTAAACACGAAGCGCCCCTCACCGAGGTGAGGGGCACCGTCGATCGCACCAGACGCCTCGTCTACGACCTGAGAGGCATCTTCAGTGCCAACATCGTCATTGCGCCGGCACCACCTCGGACCACGAGCTGCCGATCTTCAGCGCGTCGAACAGGTATCGCTTGCCCGGATCCAGGGAATGGGTGCGGATTCCGATGTGGGTGACGACGCTGTTCTGGCTCGACTGAGAGGGATTGTACATGTCCGGCGTCGGCTCC
>JAAELT010000475.1 GCA_024226315.1 bacterium
CGATACCGACTGGGGCTGGGGCGGCAAGTGCGGCGACTTCGACAACGACGGTTGGGAAGACATCTTCGCGGTCGACGGCCTGCGCTCGCGCGGCGAGGCGAACTACATCCCGATCCTGCTCGAGATGATCATCACCCCGGGCGTCGACTTCTCCGACGTCAACAACTATCCCGACATCGGCGAGATGACTTGGAGCGGCTACCAGAAACAGCGCTTCTTCCACAACCTGGGTGACGGCACCTTCAAGGAATCCGCCGCCGACGTCGGCCTCGACAACGACCTCGACGGCCGCGGCATCGGCATGAGCGACTTCGACAACGACGGCCTGCTCGACCTCTACCAGACCAATGCCAACCAGCCGGCGCTGTTGCACCACAACCGCACCGAAAACGCCGGCTCCTGGATCGAGCTGCGGCTCACCGGAACCGATTCCAACCGCGACGCCGTCGGAGCCCGCGTCACGGTGAGCGCCGGAGACGAAGAGATCATGCGTGAAGTCAACTGCGGCAACGCCTACGCCAGCCAGAGCACCACCCGCCTGCATTTCGGTCTCGGCGACGCCAACCGCGTCGACGCGGTGGAGATCCGCTGGCCGAGCGGCCTGGTGGAGAAGCTGGTGGCAAAGGAAGGCCAGCCGCCATTGCCGATCAACGCGATTTCGCGGATCCGGGAAGGTGAGGGGGTGGTGCGATGAAAGGAATGAAGCCCTCGGGCTCTCCCCCTTTGAAAAAGGGGGAGCTGGAGGGGGATTTTCTGCTCCGGCAGGGTCGTTCGGCCCGTAACTGGCTTGCCGCGGGGGCGGGAAATCCCCCCTCGATCCCCCCTTTTCCAAAGGGGGGAAGTCTGCTTCTGATGCTTTTCGTGGGCCTTCTCGCCTCTGTCGCCGCGGCCTCGGACCCCGAAGAGCAGATCTTCCACCACCGCAACCTCGGCAAGGCGTTCTACGAGAACGCCGCCACTCAATACGAGGCGGTCGGTGAGTTCGAGAAGGCGCTGAAGCTGGCGCCCGACTCGACCCGCGAGCGGGTGAACTACGGCCTCGCCCTGGTGCGCACCGGCCAGGTGGAGGAGGGCATCGCCGAGCTCGTCGCCGCCCAGAAAAAGGATCCGTCGATCCCGCACACCTGGTTCAACCTCGGCATCGCCTACAAGCGCGAGTCGAAATACCCCGAGGCGATCATCCAGCTCGAGGGCATGCTGCGCCTGGTGCCGGACGAGGCGATCACCCACTACAACCTGGGAGTGCTGCACAAGCTCAGCGGCGACGCCGACAAGGCGCTCCACCACTTCGAGGAGTCCGCGCGGCTCGATCCGGGCCTGGCCGGTCCGCGTTTCCAGCTCGCCACCGCCTATCGCCAGGCCAAGCGCGCCGACGACGCCAAGCGCGAGATGACGCTGTTCCGCGAGCTCAAGAAACGCGACGCCTCGGCGGCCGTGCCCGAGGATCTGGAGTGGAGCTTCTACTCCGAGATCTACGAGACCATCGAGCCAGAGAAGGCCCGCGACACGGCGCCGCCGGCTGATCTGAAGCTCGAGCCGCGGAGCCTCGCCAGCGGGCTCGACGCCGCCACTGCCGGCCTGGTGGTGACCGACGCCGACGGCGACGGCAAGCCCGACCTGATCGCTTACTCAAAGGCCGGAGTCCACCTGCTGCTCGGCGGCAAGACGAAGGCGAAGAGTGGGTTGGAGGAGGTCCAGGGTGTCGTCGCGATCGCGCCGGGAGACTTCGACAACGATGGCCTTGCCGATCTGTGCGTCGTGACCGATAACGGCGCCTCGCTCTATCGCAACACCGGCGGCAGCTACGCCACGCACGCGGTCTCGTTGCCCGCGGGCAAGTATTCTCGGGCGCTTTGGCTCGACTACGACCACGACTACGATGTCGATCTCTTCCTGCTCGGTGCTACCTCGACCCTGTCTCGCAACAACTATGGTGCTGGGCGCCCCTCCGGGGCGACTGCTGGGCGCCCCTCCGGGGCGACGGCAGAAGCCAGCTTCAGCGACGTGACTGCATCTTTCCCCTTCGTCGACGGCCAGGCACTCGACGCCACCCGGATCGACCTGATCGCCGACACCCAGGGCATGGACCTGGCCGTGGTCTACGCTGACCGCAAGGGCGTGATCTACCGCGACCGCCTGGGTGGCAAGTACGAGCCCCAGCTGGTGCCGGAGATTCCCGTCGGCACCAGCCGTATCCTGGCCCACGACGCCAACCACGACGGCTGGACCGATCTGGCCATCGCCGGCAAGTCGAAGATCGGCCTGCTGATCAACACCCAAAAGCAGTCGTTCGAGCGCCGGGCGGTGGCCGAGGCCGCCACCGCGGCGGTGACCTTCGCCGATCTCGAGAACCGTGCCGTCAGCGAGCTGGTGTCGGCGGCCGGCGTGCACCGCAACCTGGGGCTGGGCGAGCTGGCCGCGCCGCGTTCTCCGGCGGGTTGGCCGTCGGCGCCCACCGCCTTGGCCGCCGCCGACTTCGACGCCGACGGCCGCACCGACCTGGCCGCGGTCTCGGCCGGCGGCGAGCTGCTGGCGTTGCCGAATCGTACCCAGAGCCCATACCGCTGGCTGCGAGTGGGCCTCGAGGGGATCAAGAACCTACAGCTGGCGCCGGGCTCGGAGGTCGAAGTCAAGGCTGGCTCGCGTTACCAGAAGAAGGTCTACCAGGGTACGCCGCTGCACTTCGGGCTCGGTTCCTACCAGCAGGTCGACACCGTGCGCATCACCTGGCCCAACGGCCTGATCCAGAACGAGGCGAAGCAGCCGGCCGGCAAGGGGCCGGTGTTCAAGGAGGCGCAGCGGCTGTCGGGCTCGTGCCCGATGATCTACACCTGGAACGGCGAGGAGTTCGCTTTTCTCACCGACGTGCTGGGCGTGGCGCCCCTGGGCGCCAGCGCCGGCGACGGCGAGTACTTTCCCGTCGACCACGACGAGATCATCCAGATCGCCGGCGAGTCGCTGGTTCCAGTCGACGGCAGCTACGAGATCCGTATCGTCGAGGAGCTGCGCGAGGTCGCCTACCTGGACGAGATCCGGCTGATCGCCGTCGACCATCCGAGCTCGGTCGAGATCTTCACCAACGACAAGTTCAAGGGGCCGCCGTTCCCCGAGTTCCGGCTCTTCGGCGTCGAGCAACGGATGTCGCCGATCGCGGCCCACGACCATCGCGGGCGCGACGTGCTCGAACGGGTGGCGTCGCTCGACCGCACTTATCCGGACGCCTTCGCTCGCGACTACTTAGGGCTAGCCGAGCTCCATCACATCGACCTCGACTTCGGTACCGCCGCGGCCGACAATTCGGCCGTGCTGGTGCTCTCCGGCTGGGTCGACTGGGCCGATGGCAGTACCTTCCTGCAGGCGTCGCAATCATCCGCCGTTTCCGGCACGACGGGTCTGATCATGCCTTACCTGCAGGTCAAGGACGCCACGGGCGAGTGGACGACGGTGATCGAGGATCTCGGCATGCCGGCGGGCAAACCGAAGACCATCGTCGTCGACCTGACGGACAAGTTCCTCTCGAGCTCGCGCGAGGTGCGAATCGTCACCAACCTGTGCCTCTACTGGGACGAGATCTTCCTGAGCGAGCAGGTGGGGGGGGCCGAGACACGGCTGACGAACCTACACGCCGCGGAAGCCGCGCTGCGCTTCCGTGGTTTCTCGAAAGTCGTGATCCACCCCGAGCGCAAGCAGCCCGAGCACTTCGTCTACGCCGAACGCCGGACCTTCGCGATGTGGAATCCGACCCGCGGCCTGTACACTCGCTTCGGCGACGTGCGACCGCTGCTGAACGAGATCGACGACCGGTTGGTGATCATGGGCTCGGGGGACGAGCTGCGCCTGACCTTCGAGGCCACGGCCTTGCCGTCGCTGCCGAAGGGCTGGCGCCGCGACTTCCTGCTCTTCGTCGACGGCTGGGCCAAGGACGGCGACGCCAACACCGCCCACTCCCAGACCGTGGGGCCCCTGCCCTACCACGGTATGCCACAGTACCCCTACGCTGCGCCTCACCGTTTCCCCGACGACGGCCCGCATAATCTCTATCGCGAGCACTACAACACCCGTCCGGCCCTGCGGCTGATCCGTCCGCTCACCGAAGGTCTCGCCCAATGAAGAGTCTCCGCTTCCTGGGCGGGCGGGGGAGCAGCCCTGTAAAGGCAAGAGAGAGTAGCCTGGGGTTTCAACCCCAGGTCCGGAGGCCGCGTTGAGTCAGGAAGCGCCGCGACCTCGCCGCCGCAGATACGTCCCCGCCGTCGGCCCGCGGCTCGAGAAGCTGCTGCTCGTGGTCTTCGGCCTGTTCGCCCTGCTGGCGATCAACGCCGTCTACCTGGTCGGCGTGTCGATCATGGAGTGGTCCACCGGCCGCACCTACCAGAACTGGTTCTACATGAACATGTTCATCGTCCACCTGGTGCAGGGGGCGCTGATCGTGGTGCCGGTGGTGGTGTTCGGCTTCGGCCACATGAAGAACGCCTACAACCGGCCCAACCGGCGGGCGGTCAAGGTGGGCTTCGCGCTCTTCGCCACCGCGCTGATCCTGCTGGCCAGCGGCATCGTGCTCACCCGTCTCGAGGGTGTGATCGTGATCAAGGATCCGGCGGTGCGCTCGGTCGCCTACTGGGCGCACGTGGCGAGCCCGCTGGTGGCCGCCTGGCTGTTCGTGCTCCACCGCCTGGCGGGCAAGCGCATCAACTGGAAGCTGGGCCGGCGCTGGGCGCTGGCCGCCGGCGTCTTCGGTGCCGTGATGCTGATCTGGCAGGCGCAGGACCCGCGCGGCTGGAACGTCGAGGGGCCGGCGTCGGGCGAGAAATACTTCTTCCCGTCGCTGGCGCGCACCGCCACCGGCGACTTCATCCCCGAGCGCGTGCTGATGAACGACCAGTACTGCAAAGAGTGCCACGAGGACTCGCACGACAGCTGGGCGGCCAGCATGCACCGCTTCTCGTCGTTCAACAACGACGTCTACCTGTTCTCGGTCACCGAGACCCGGCGCGTGGCCTTCGAGCGCGACGGAGACGTGCACGCTTCGCGCTTCTGTGCCGGCTGTCACGACCCGGTGGTGTTCTTCTCCGGCAAGTTCGACGCGCCCGAGTTCAACGATCCCGACTTCGTCGAGAACGATCCCTCGGCCCAGGCGGGCATCACCTGCACCGTGTGCCACGCCATCACCCACGTCAACTCGCCGCGTGGCAACAGCGACTTCACCATCGAGGAGCCGGTGCACTATCCCTTCGCCTTCTCGGAGAACGCGACCCTGAAGTGGGTCAATCGGCAGTTGATCAAGGCCAAGCCCGAGTTCCACAAGAAAGTCTTCCTCAAGCCCCTGCACAGGACCCCCGAGTACTGCGGTGCCTGCCACAAGGTGCACCTGCCCGAGGAGCTCAACAAGTACAAGTGGCTGCGGGCCCAGAACCACTACGACTCCTACCACCTGAGCGGCGTCTCGGGCCACGGCGTGTCGAGCTTCTACTACCCGGACAAGGCCGAGCACACCTGCAACGGCTGCCACATGCCGCTCGCGCCCTCGGATCAGTTCGGCGCCCAGGACTTCGACGGCTCGGGCGAGCTGAAGGTGCACGACCACCAGTTCCCCAGCGCCAACACCGCCATCCCGCACCTGGAGGGCCTGGGTGCCGAGGCGATCGACAAGCACCGCGCCTTCAACGAGGGCGTGATGCGCATCGACCTCTTCGCCCTGCGCCGGGGCGGCCGCATCGACGGCGAGCTGCTCGCGCCCCTGCGCCCGCAGGTACCGGCGCTCGATCCCGGCGCCTCCTACCTGCTCGAGACCGTGGTGCGCACCGTCGAGATGGGGCACCTCTTCACCCAGGGCACTTCGGACTCCAACCAGGTGTGGGTCGACCTGCGGGTGAGCACGAACGGCGAGGGGGGCGAGCGGGTAATCGGCCGCAGCGGCGGCCTCGGGCCGGACAACCGGGCCGACCCGTGGTCGCACTTCGTCAACTCCTACGTGCTCGACAAAGACGGCAACCGCATCGACCGGCGCAACGCCCAGGACATCTTCATCGCCCTCTACAACCACCAGATCCCGCCGGGCGCCGCGGATTCCCTGCACTACCGGCTCGACGTGCCGCTTGACGTGGAGGGGCCGATCACCGTCGAGGCGCGGCTGCAGTTCCGCAAGTTCGACACCACCTTGATGCAGCACGTCTACGGCCAGGACACCGTCAACGACCTGCCGATCATGACCCTGGCCGTCGACCGGGTGACCTTCCCAGTCGCGGGGGGCGAGGTCGCCCGGAACGGGCGCAAGATCAACATGGTCGAGAACGGCGAGCCCCCGGCCGACGAATGGCAGCGCTGGAACGACTACGGCATCGGTCTGCTGCGCAAGGGCGGCAAGACCAAGGGCGAGCTGCGCCAGGCCGAGGAGGCGTTCGCGCGGGTGGAGGAGCTGGGCCGGCCCGACGGGCCGCTCAACCTGGCACGCGTCTACCTGGCCCAGGGTACGGTGCAGGACAAGGCCATCCGTGCGCTCGAGCGCGCCGCCGCCTTCGACCCACCGGCCTATCCCTGGTCGGTGGCCTGGTTCACCGGCCTGGTCAACAAGCAGAACGGCTACCTCGACGAGGCGATCGCCAACTTCCAGAGCATCGTCGACATCGACGACGCGCAGACCCGCGAGCGCGGCTTCGACTTCAGCCAGGACTACCGCCTGCTCAACGAGCTCGGCCAGACCATTTTCGAGCGCGCCAAGCAGGAGCGCGGCGACCGTCGCCGGGCACGACGCGAGGAGCTGCTGCGGGAAGCTCTGGGGCATTTCGAGAAAGTGCTCGAGCTCGACCCGGAGAACACCACCACCCACTACAACCTCGACCTGATCTTCAAGCAGCTCGGCGACAAAGAGCGGGCCGCCGGGCATTTCGAGCTCTACCGCAAGTACAAGGCCGACGACAACGCCCGCGACCGGGCGGTGGCCATTGCCCGCGCCAACGACCCGGCGGCCAACCACGCCGCCGAGGCGATCGTGATCTACGACCTTCAGCGCGACGGCGCCTTCGAGATGGCGCCCGGCGAGCGCCTGGCCGCCGCCTTCGAGCTGAAGGCTCCGGCCGAGACGGCCGAAGGCGAGGAGTCCGTGGCCAGCCTCGGTGCTGGTACGGGCACCGCTATGGCGGGACCCATCGCGGGGGGCGCGCCGCGATGAGTGAGCGCGGGCAAGAACGACTCGACGGCGACGAATACGTCCCCGACGATTACGTTCCGGAAGATGACACCATCATCGGCGTCTGGGTCCGGCGGTCGCTGATCGCCGTCGCGTTCTTGGCGGTGGCCGGCGGCGCCGTCTACCTCCTCTCAACACGCGCCAAGGAAGAAGCGCCGGAGCAGGCGATCGAGACCGCCGCACCCGAGGAGGTCACCGCGGCAGCAGCGCCGGACGTCCGCTTCGCCGACGTCACCGCCGCCGCGGGCATCGACTTCGTCCACCACAACGGTGGCTATGGCGACAAGCTGCTGCCCGAAACCATGGGCGGCGGCGTCGCCTTCTTCGACGCCGACGGCGATGGCGACGAGGATCTGGTGTTCGTCAACTCCTCGAGCTGGCCCCATCGGGGCTCCGCCGGTGCCGATCCCACCATGGCCTTCTACCTCAACGACGGTGGCGGAACGTTCACCGACGCCACCCGCGAGGCCGGGCTCGACGTCAGCTTCTACGGCATGGGCGTGGCCGCCGCCGACGTCGACGCCGACGGCGACACCGACCTGTTCTTCACCGCGGTGGGGGAGAACCGCCTGTTCCGCAACGACAGCGATGCCGGTGGCGGCAAGGTCCGCTTCACCGACGTGACCGCCTCAGCCGGCGTCGCCGGCGCCGACGGCGAGTGGTCGACCAGTGCCGGCTTCTTCGACGCCGACAACGACGGCGACCTGGACCTCTTCGTGTGCAACTACGTGCGCTGGTCCAAGGAGATCGACTTCGAGCTCGACTTCCGCCTCACCGGCGTCGGCCGCTCCTTCGGCCCGCCGCAGAGCTACCAGGGCACCTACCCGTACCTCTACCGCAACGAGGGCAACGGACGGTTCGCGGACGTCTCCGCCGAGAGCGGAATCCGCGTCGAGAATCCCGCCACCGGCGCGCCGATGGCCAAGTCCCTGGCGCTCGCCCCGGTCGACGTCGACGGCGACGGCAGGATCGACGTGTTGGTGGCCAACGACACCGTCCGCAACTTCTTCTTCCGTAACCTGGGCGATGGAAGCTTCGAGGAGGTGGGGGAGGAGTTCGGGTTCGCCTACGACCGCAACGGCAACGCCACCGGCGCCATGGGCATCGACTCCGCCTACTACCGCAACGACCACAACCTGGGTTTCATGATCGGTAACTTCGCCAACGAGATGAGCTCGGTCTACGTCGCCCAGGACGACCCCGCCTTCTTCGTCGACGAGGCGATCGGCGAGGGCATCGGCGCCCCCAGCCGCCTGATGCTGACTTTCGGCCTGTTCCTCTTCGACTATGACCTCGACGGCCGCCTCGACATGCTGCAGGCCAACGGTCACATCGAAGACGAGATTCAGAAGGTGGATTCGTCACAGAGCTACCGCCAGGCGGCGCAGCTGTTCTGGAACGGCGGCGACGAGGGCTTCGTGCCGGTCGAGCCCGCCGTCACCGGCGACCTGGCGAGCGAGATCGTCGGTCGTGGCGCCGCCTACGCCGACGTCGACACCGACGGCGACCTCGACGTCGTGCTGACGCAGATCAATGGCCCGGCCATGATGCTGCGCAACGAGCAGGACCTCGGCCATCATTGGCTGCGGGTGCGCCTGGTCGGCCGGGCTCCCAACACCGACGCCGTCGGCGCCTGGATCGAGCTCACCGCCGGAGGCGTCACCCAGCGCCGCCAGGTGATGCCCACCCGCAGCTACCTGAGCCAGGTCGAGCGCACCGTCACTTTCGGCCTGGGAGACGCGGCCAGTGTCGACTCGCTCCGGGTCGTGTGGCCGGACGGCTCCGAGCAGACGGTCGACGGCGTCGAGGTCGACCGCCTGCGGGTGGTCGATCAGAGCTGAAGCTCGGGCGGCTGATGGCGCGCGCCGTCGGCTCGGTGATTTGATGCCGTGTCTCTATGAAGGCAAAGGCTGACTCAAGAGATGGCAGAAGTCGGGTTCGAGGAGGCCGGACCGTCGCTCCCAGATCTGGACTCGCGCACCGCGTCGACGATGTCCCGAGTCGTGGCTTTGGTCTTGATGCCAGGCACGTCGAATGGGGACTTCGCTGCGGTCTTGTAGACGAGGGAGAACGTCTCCCGACCTCGTCGCCGAATGAGGACTTCTTCGCGCAAGGCGGTGTCAAGGACTTCCGACAAACGCTGCCTTGCTTGAGAGTATGTGTACACTTTCATTCGTTACTCCAGAATCTCTACACCGAGCTCTCCGGCCACGGCCTTCAGGCGTTTGTCGAGTGACCCTGTATCCGCGGCCGGATCGAGAGGCGGGCCGCTTTGCTGTGAGCCTCGTTGGTTCTGCCGATCCTCTACCGTCGTGAATCTCTCACAGCTCGAACAGCTCCGGGCATCGCAATGGCTTGCGCCGGTGCGGGATCCATGACAGATCGGTGCGACTCAAGATCTCCAAGTAGGCGGCGAAATCGGGCTTCGGGCGCCGTTTCAGCTCGCGCAACCGGCGGACGTCCTCGTCGGTCGTCGGCAGGTCGCGATCCAGATCGAGCGGCCTAGGGGTCGTTCTCGAGCTCAAGGTAGCGCTCCCTCAGGCCGTGCTTTTCGAAGGCCTCCCGGATCGCCTCGCGATCGACGCCGGGAAGCCGCATCAGGTTCCGGATGTCCGCCAGGTCCTGCAACGTTCGATCCGGGTCGTTCTTCATCGCCGCGACTTTCATCGCCGCCAGATGCTCGGGGCACGGAACGAGGATCTCGAGGCGGTTCGGCCCTTCGAGAGACCGTGCTGCTTCGAAGATCCGGCGCTCGGTCTCTCCCCGAACATAGACGACGTCGACGCCACCCATCGCCGAGTCGGGATGGAGGTGGTTGGAGTAGGCGTCGGAGCAGTGCAAGGTCTCGTAGCCGAGAGATTCGAAGAAGGTCACGAGGTCCGCCTGCGCCTCACGGTCGATCACGAGGTCGAGATCGACCGTGAGCCGGGCGATGCCGTAGACGCCGAGCGCGACGCCGCCGATCACCCCGTATCGGGTCTCGCGCTGGTCAAGAAACCGCCCCAGCGTCTGCAAAACTCGGTAGAAGTCCAAGGTTCATCCTCTGGCTCGGAGGATACCACCGGGGTGCGGCCGAGGTTCGCCGTCGGCCCGGTGACCGGTGTGGGTGGCACCCCGGTCACGCTGGTGGCAGCGTGCGCGTCGCGGCTGCAGATCCGCGCTGCCACCGGTGACAGCAGACCGGGGAGCAGACCGGAGTGCCACCCACCACGGTCACCGGCAATAGGTCACCTCGCGCCGGTCACGCGACCGTGCGCACCATGCTGACGGCCGGGCCGACCCGGCCGGTTTCGAGGCCCGCCGCGAGGCGGGCCGCTCTGTGTTTGGCGGGCTTTAGATGCGGGCCCTGAGATCGTCGCGCCGACCCGAGATCCATCGAACAAGAGGGGGAGAGCCATGCCGCGCGGCTCCAGAGTCCTGTGCTTCCTGTGCAGGCCTTCAACTGCACCCAGTCGCCCGGTGGCTTCGGGTTCGGCGCGGCGTTCGTGAAGTCCTCGCCTTGACCTGGGCGGCTCGGATCGGTTCTCGATCCAGCCGCATCCCTTGAGCTCGCGGCCCGAAGAGGGGTCTCCCCACCCCGGCGGGTAGGTCGAACCTACCCGTTCGGCCGAGCTTGCCCCTTCCCGGGGGCTAATTCCCGACATACGGACAAAAAGAGCCGACATACGGGCACGTGATTTCCAGGGGTGACGGCTAGCGTTTGAACTGAGGGAGCGATCGTCACCGATCTCTGAAAGGAGAGGAAGATGAAACGTCATAACTGTTCACTCGAGAGGGCCCGCGTGCTGCCCTGGATCATTCTCGTGACGCTGGTGGCCCTGGCGCCGGCGACGGTGGCGGGACTCGAGATCGTCGCCGCCGGATCGGAACTGTATTCGGACAAGGTGAACATCTGTTCGGACGCCAGCGGTTCCTGGACCTGCTCCGAGGAAGCCCTGCCCGGGGTGGCCCCGAGAACGATCCGCGGGCACCAGACCCGCTTCATGGGCTGGGATGCGAATCAGGACGGAGACAGCGGCTTCGTTGCCTGGGGGAAATACAACTACTTCTGCGAGCGGATTTCGGGGAGCTGGAGCTGCCACGAGTTCGCCCCGGCCAACCAGGTCTTCAAGACCGACGTGTTCGATTACGACCAGGACGGCTTCGACGACTTGGTCTTCTACAAGTGGCAGGCCGGGCCGCAATACTGCCGCGGCAACACGTGGCCCGCACAGTGTATCCCGATCCCGGGCGGTCACGTGATCAACCATCCCAGCTACACGGGTCTGGCCTGGGCCGACTACAACGGCGACGGCAACCTCGACGTCTACGTGTCCTACAACAAGCCCTGGCAGACCGGTACCAGCAAGCTGTGCCTCGGCACCGGCGGCGGCTTCAACTGCGCGAACTTCACCGGCCTGGATCCGGCCGCCAGGAGCTACAACACGGACGCCCAGGCGTTCTACGCCAACGACGACCCGCACATGGATCTCTACATCGAGGCCAACCCGATCTACGGCGCCCGCGACGTCTCCGGGGTGTGCCTCAACGACGGCAACGCCAACTTCACCTGCACCCCGACGACCCTGCCCGACATCCACATCCAGGGCTCGCCCTGGGGGGTGGGCACCAGCGACCTCCACGCCATCGACATGGACCTGGACGGGAACGAGGACCTGGTGACCGCCTCGCGCGCCGACCCTATCGTGTGCTGGAACCAGTACCACGCCGGCGGCACGTTGGACTGCAGATTCCTGGACGGCTCCGTGTCCGCGCAGATGCGCGGGCCGGTGCTGTCGCAGGCCACGGTCGCCGACATCGACGGTGACGACTACCCGGACGTCATGTACGGCCTCGGCAACTCGCCCAGCGGCGTGCGGGTGTGCACGAATCTCGGCAACAGATCCTTCGAATGCGTCGATCACGCCCAGGGTGGCGGCATCAACGTCGGGTTCCTCGGCGCGGGCGGCGGCGGGCCAGAAGGCCAAGCTGGCACGATGCACTTCGACGGCACGGGCAAGGTCCTGGTCGGTGACGTTGACGCCCTGGACGGCCTCGAGGTCTTCACCGGCGAGGCGTGGGTCAAGTTCGACAGCGGCGCTGATTTTCAGCGCGTGTTCTCGAAAGTCATGACCGACAACAAGAACGGCTTCGACCTTTTGACCTATCAGGGGAGGATCGATTTCAACCCGATGAACGATGCCAACGTGGGGGTCCATACGAGCCCCGGAACCCTGCAGACCGATACCTGGATGCACATCGCGGTGGTCTACGACGGTACCAAGACGGGCAACCTGGAGAGGGCGAAGATCTACCTC
>JAAELT010000476.1 GCA_024226315.1 bacterium
CGACGACCGGGGCGACAGCTGGCGGGCCATGTCGGGAGACCTGACCCGCGACCAGGAACGCCTCGCCCTACCGATCATGGGGCAGACCCAGAGCTGGGACAACGCCTGCGATCTGGCTGCCATGTCCACCTACAACACGATCACCTCGCTGGCCGAGTCGCCCCTGCAGGAGGGCCTGATCTACGCCGGTACCGACGACGGCCTGATCCAGGTGACCGAGGACGGCGGCGGAAGCTGGCGTGAGATCGAAGTCGGCTCGTTGCCCGGGACTCCCGGCACCGCCTTCGTCAACGACATCAAGGCGGATCTCTTCGACGCCGACACCGTCTACGCGGCCCTGGACAACCACAAGCTCGGAGAGCTCGGGCCTCACCTGTTGCGCAGCCGAGACCGCGGGCGGACCTGGACGTCGATGCGGGGCAACCTGCCCGAGCGCACCCTCGTCTGGCGGCTGGTGCAGGACCATGTCCGTCCCGAGCTCTTCTTCGCCGCCACCGAGCTCGGCATCTATTTCACCGTCGATGGCGGCGAGCTCTGGATCCAGCTGAAGGGCGGTGTTCCCACCATCTCGTTCCGGGACCTGGCCATCCAGCGCCGAGAGAACGATCTGGTGGCAGCCTCCTTCGGGCGCGGTTTCTTCATCCTCGACGATTACAGCGCCCTGCGCGAGATCTCCACCGAGCAGCTCGGCAAGGAAGCCGTGCTCTTCCCCACGCGCCAGGCCTGGTGGTACTTCCCGCGTCCCCACCTGTCGTTCGAGCCCGGGCGGGGCGACCAGGGAGCGGATCACTTCGTGGCGCCCAATCCGCCGTTCGGGTCGGTCTTCACCTACTACCTCGAGGAGGACCTGAAGACCCGCAAGGAGGCTCGACAGGAGACCGAGAAGGCCGCTCGGGAGAAGGGCGAGGCCGTCATCTTTCCGGGCTGGGATGCGCTGGAGGCGGAGCGCATCGAGCCCGAGGCCCGCGTCTGGCTGGTGGTGACCGACAGCGAAGGCGAGATCGTACGGCGGATCTCCGGCCCGACCGACGCGGGCTTCCATCGCGTCGCCTGGGACCTGCGCTATCCGACGCCTGACGCCGTCGAGCTCGAGGAGCCGCCACCGCCGCTGTGGGGCGGGCCGCCGCGGGGGCTGATGGTCGCCCCGGGCGAGTACCAGGTGGCGCTGGTCCGCCAGGTCCAGGGCGAGGCTCGTCTGCTGGCCGGGCCCCGGAGCTTCACGGTCGCGGCGCTCCGGCAGGGATCCCTGGACGGCGCCAGCCCCGAGGAGGTGGCCGGTTTCTGGCGGCAGTACGAGTCCGCGGTTCGCACCCACAGCGCCATCCGGGTGAGCCTCGAGCGCATGGTCACCAAGGTCGGGCGCCTGGCGAAGGTGATCGAGAGCTCGCGGGGCGACGTGTTGGCCCTGGATCCGCGCTTCCACCAGCTGCGCCGACGGATCCTCGAGCTCGACGGCCGGTTCGGCGGTCATCGCTCGAAGCAGGAGCCGGGAGAGAAGCACCAGCCAACGATCGGTCAGCGGCTCGAATCGGTGGCCCTGGGCGTCGATCACTCCACTTACGGCCCGACCGTCACCCACCTCGAGAGCCTGAAGATCGCCACCGCCGAGATGGCCGGGCTGCGCCAGCAGCTGGAGAGCACTCAGAGCGACCTGTCATCTCTGGTGCGTGAGCTCATCGAGGCCGGGGCGCCGTGGATCGAGAGCGAGCCCCTGTCCGCCCTCCCCTGAGGTGCAACGCCCAGGCGGCCTGCCGCTGGAACAACAATTCCGCCATCCGGCCGAAGAACAAGGCGCCGCACCGGGAATCCGTACCCATGGGCGGTAAGCCGAGCAGCCTGTTGTCGGGAGCGTTGGCACGAAGGGTCGGGCCTCGACTCGATGACGGCTGGCTTCGGGGTATGATCCGCCCCGATGAATATCACCCAGGCGGCGATCGAGAAGAACCGGGTGACCGCCGCGGCCCTGCTGGTGGTCGCGGTCATGGGCATCAATTCGTTCCTCGGCCTGCCGCAGAGCGAGGACCCGGGCTTCCTGATCCGGGTGGCGGTGGTGCAGACGATCTTTCCCGGCGCCAGCCCGGAGCGGGTCGAGCAGCTGGTGACCGACAAGCTGGAGAAGGTGATCCAGGAGATCCCGGAGCTGGATTTCGTCGCCAGTCAGTCGAAGACCGGGGTGTCGATCATCAACGTCAACATCCGGGAGGAGTACACCGACCTGCGGCCGATCTGGGACAACCTGCGGCGCAAGATCGACGACGCCCGCGGCGACCTGCCCGACGACGTGCGCGGGCCGTTCGTCAATGACGAATTCGGCGACGTGTTCGGCATCGTGGTGACGATCACCGGCGACGGCTTCGACTACGCCGAGATCAAGGAAATCGCCGACGAGGTGCGCGACGAGCTGCTGCTGCTCGAAGACGTCGCCAAGGTAGAGATCTTCGGCGCCCAGGAAGAGCGCATCTTCGTCGAGTACAACAACGCCCGGCTGGCAGAGTATGGGCACTCGCCGATCCAGCTGCAGCAGCTGCTGGAGGCCCAGAACATCATCATCCCCGGGGGCTCGATCACCACCGAGTACGAGAAGATCGTGCTCGAGCCGTCGGGCAACTTCGAGTCGCTCGAAGGCATCCTGCGCACGGTGATCCAGCTCCCGGCGTCGCCCCGAAGGGGCGCCGGTGCAACATCGTCGGACCTGGTGTACCTACAGGACCTGGCCGAGATCCGCCGCGGTTACATCGATCCGCCGGAGTCGATGGCCCGAGGGTCAGGCGGCTCCTGCCTGGCGCTCGCCATCTCGATGCGCGAGGGCGGCAACATCGTCGAGCTCGGCGAGGTGGTGCGGCCGGCGCTCGAGCGGCTGGAGGCCTTCTATCCGATCGGCGTCGACTTCGACTGGGTACAGTTCGCCCCCGACACGGTCACCGAGCTGGTCGACGGCTTCGTGGTCAACCTCTACCAGGCGATCGCCATCGTCACCCTGGTGATGTTGTTCTCCCTCGGCCTGCGCACCGGCCTGGTGGTGGCGTCGCTGATCCCGATGGCGATGCTCTCGACCCTGCTGATGATGAGCGTTTTCTCGATCGGGCTCGACCAGATGTCGATCGCCTCGATGATCATCGCCCTGGGGATGCTGGTCGACAACGCCATCGTCATGTCGGAGTCGATCATGGTGTCGATGTCCGAGGGCAAGAAACCTGTTCAGGCGGCGGTGGAATCCGCGGCGGAGCTGCGCATTCCGCTCCTGACCTCTTCGCTCACCACTGCCGCGGCGTTCCTGCCGATCTTCCTGGCGGAGTCGGCGGTGGGGGAGTACACCGCGCCGCTGTTCAAGGTGGTGACCATCACCCTACTGTGCTCGTGGGTGCTGTCGCTGACCATGATCCCGATGCTGTGCGCCGTCTTCCTGCGCGTTACGCCGAGCACCGGAGATGCCTACGATTCGCGGTTCTACCGCTTGTACCGGGGGTTGCTGACCGCCGGTCTGAAGCGTCGCGCCCTGTCCCTACTGTCGGTGGCCGCCGCCTTCTTCCTGGCGATCATGGGCCTTGGTCTGGTGCCGAACATCTTCTTCCCGCCCAACGACCGGCCGACCTTCACCACCGAGGTGGAGCTGCCGGTGGGCACGCCGATCGAGCGCACCGAGACGGTGGTGGCCGAGATCGAAGACTTCATCCGCGAGGAGTTGGTGGTCGGCGCCTGGGGTAGGAAGGAACCGATCGGCTGGTGGGGCCGGCTGACCGGCAAGGAGGCGAGCGAGGACGGCATCGTCAACTGGGGGACCTTCATCGGCAACGGCGGGCCGAAGTTCACCCTCGGCTACAACCCAGGGTTGCAGAGCCCGGAGTACGGCATCCTGCTGGTCAACACCGTGTCGCGGCCGGCGGTCGACGAGATCATCCCCCACATCGAGGCCTTCGCCAACGGGCGCTACCCCGACGCCAAGACCACCGTGCGGC
Organism: bacterium; assembly: GCA_024226315.1. Taxonomy (GTDB): domain Bacteria; phylum Acidobacteriota; class Thermoanaerobaculia; order Multivoradales; family J023; genus JAAELT01. The sequence continues at coordinate 3,957 of JAAELT010000476.1, forward strand.
CGCTGGCCAACGGCCCGCCGGCCTGGCCACCGGTCGAGGTGCGACTGTCGGGCCGCGACACCGACGTGCTGTTCGACCTGGTCGACCAGGTGAAGGCGAAGATGCGCGAGATCCCGGGCACCAAGCTGATCGACGACGATTGGGGGGCACGCTCGAAGAAACTGGTGGTGCAGGTGGACGGGCCTCGGGCCCGGCGTGCAGGAGTGTCGAATCAGGACGTAGCCATCTCACTGCAGACCTTCCTCGAGGGTCTCGAGACCACCGAGTTCCGCGAGGGCGATCAGCTGATCCCGGTAACCCTGCGCTCGGTGGCCGCCGAGCGCCAGGACATCGACAAGATCGAGACGCTCAACATCTATTCGCAGTCCACCGGCTCCTCGGTGCCGCTCAAACAGGTGGCCGACGTCGAGATCGCCTGGGAGCCGGCCCAGGTCAAGCGCCGCAACCGTCTGCGCACGGTCGCCGTCGAATGCGGGGTGGAGCCGGGGACGACGGCAGCCGCGGTGGACGCCGTGCTGCTGCCCTGGCTCGAGGAACAGGCGGCGAGCTGGCCGCCGGGTTACAGCTTCGAGATCGGCGGCGAGAACGAGTCGTCCAACGAGGCCAACGCCTCGATCGGCGCCAAACTGCCGATCGCCGGACTGATCATCGTGCTCCTCCTGGTCACCCAGTTCAACTCTCTGAGACGGCCGCTGATCATCCTGATCGCTATCCCGCTGGGTGTCATCGGCGTGGTCATTGGGCTACTGGTGGCGCGCTCGTACTTCGGCTTCATGACGCTCCTGGGAATCATCTCCCTGGCCGGTATCGTGATCAACAACGCCATCGTGCTGCTCGACCGCATCCGCATCGAGATCGACGACAACGGCCTGGAGCCGCAGCGGGCGATCCTGGAGTCGGCACAAAAGCGTCTACGGCCGATCCTGCTCACCACCTGCACCACCATCGGCGGCATGCTGCCCCTGTGGTTCGGCGGCGGCGCCATGTGGGAACCGATGTCGATCGCAATCATCTTCGGCCTCGCCTTCGCCACCATGCTGACCCTCGGCGTCGTGCCGATCCTCTACTCGCTGTTCTTCCGCGTCAGCTTCAGAGACTTCCGGTACGACTGACCCACCCTCGAGTGTGGGGCATGGACTACCCGCGGAAAGGTCGACGCGGGGTGCAAGCGGAGATAGCTTCGACCTCGAAGGGTGAGGAACGCCATGCCGGAATCAGAAGGTTGGCAACAGCGATACGAGGACAAAGTGGTCGACGCCGACAAGGCTGCGGCGGTGGTGCGGCCGGGCCAGCGGGTGTTCATCGGCTCGGGCGCCGGCGAGCCGCAAACCCTGGTCGAAGCGCTGTCAGCCCAGGAGGGGCTGACCGACACCGAGATCGTGCACATCCTGACCCTCGGCGTGGCCACCTACGCCGAGCCGCGCTTTGGTAAACGCTTCCGCCACAACGCCTACTTCATCGGCCACAACGTGCGCGAGGCGGTCAACGAGGGGCGCGCCGACTACACGCCGATCTTTCTCTCCGAGATCCCCCGCCTGTTCCGCTCCGGCCGAGTGGTGATCGACGTCGCCATGATCGAGGTCTCAGCTCCCGACCAACACGGCTACTGTAGCTTCGGCGTCTCCACCGATATCGTCAAAGCTGCGGCCGAGTCAGCGCGCTTCGTGATCGCGGAGGTCAACGAACGCATGCCCCGGGCGCTGGGAGATTGCTTCATCCACGCCCGAGACCTCGACCTGATGGTGCCGAGCGACCGGCCGATCCTCGAGGCGGTCCAGGGCGAGCCCGACGAGCTGTCGAAGAAGATCGCCCGCCACATCGCCAACCTGGTGGTCGACGGCGCCACGCTGCAGCTCGGCATCGGCACCATCCCCGACGCAGTGCTGCACTATCTGGGCGATTTTCGGGATCTGGGCGTGCACACCGAAATGTTCTCCGACGGCCTGATCCCGCTGGTGGAGAAGGGAGTGGTCAACAACTCAAGGAAGACCCTGCACAGGGGCAAGATCGTCGCCAGCTTCATCATGGGCTCGAAGCGGCTCTACGACTTCGTCGACAACAACCCGCTGGTCGAGTTCCATCCCACCGAGTACGTCAACGACCCGTTCATCATCGCCCAGAACGACAAGATGCTCTCGATCAACTCGGCGATCGAGGTCGACCTCACCGGCCAGATCTGCTCGGATTCCCTGGGCGAGATGTTCTACAGCGGCATCGGCGGCCAGGTCGACTTCACGCGCGGCGCGGCGCGCTCGAAGGGCGGGCGGCCGATCATCGCCCTGCCCTCGACCGTCAATCGCGGCACCATCTCGCGCATCGTGCCAATCCTGAAGCCCGGCGCGGGTGTCGTCACCAGCCGCGGCGATGCCCACTACGTGGTCACCGAGTATGGCGTGGCCTATCTGCACGGCAAGACCGTGCGCGAGCGAGCCGTGGCCCTGATCAACATCGCGCATCCCAAGTTCAGGCCCTGGCTGATGGCCGAGGCCAAGGCTCGGAACATGGTCTACTCCGACCAGATCGAGCTGCCGAGCCGCCCCTCGATGTACCCGGAAGAGCTCGAGCGCTGGATCGAGCTGAAGGACGGCACCAACGTTTTCTTGAGGCCGCTCAAGCTCACCGATGAGCCGCCCCTGCGGGATCTCTTCTACCGACTGTCGCCGGAATCGATCCACTACCGGTTTTTCCAGCAGCTCAAGGCCCTGCCCCACGAGAAGCTGCAGGAGTTTCTGCGCGTCGACTACGAGGCCGACATGGCGCTCGTGGTGCTCTCGAGCGCCACCGAGGAAGACGCTCGCATGATCGCCATCGCCCACTATCTGAAAGACCCGCGCAGCAATTTCGCCGAGACCGCGTTCCTGGTGCGCGACGACTGGCAGGGCCGGGGCATCGGCACCCGGCTGATGAACGCCCTGGTCGAAGCGGCTCAGCTCCACGGCCTGGCAGGCTTCACCGCCGACGTCCTGGCCGACAACAAGAGCATGCTCAGGGTCTTTCACCAATGCGGTTTCGCGGTGCAGAGCCAGCTCGACAGCAACGTCTATTCGCTGAGGATCCCGTTCAGCGACCCGGCGGGGTAGAATCGTCGAAACTTCCAGGAGCCGACCATGAAACCCTACTTCCGCAAGCTGTTCCCGACCCTCGCCGCGCTCGCCCTCTTCCTGCCGCAGGCGTCTGCCTTCGAGCTCGAGCACCAGGAGTCTCGCGACCTGGTGGATCTCGTGACCCGTGCGGCGAACCTGGTGACAGAGAAAGGGGCCGCTGCCTGCGAGGCCTTCAATGCCGAGGGCGGGGAGTGGCGGCGGGGTGAGATCTACGTCTTCGTGCTCGATATGAAGGGCACAGCGATCTGCCACCCGAACCGGAGTCTCCAGGGACGCGACCTGTCGGAGGTCCGCGATCCCGACGGCAAGCCGATCATGAAGCTCATGCTGCGTCAGATCGAACGCGGCGCCAGCGACGGTTGGGTCCACTACCTGTGGCCGCGGCCCGGCAAACCGGTGCTGACCTGGAAGAGCACCTACGTGCGCGAGGCCGCGAACCCCGACGGCACGGCCATGGTGGTCGGCGCCGGGGCCTACAACCTGGAGATGGAGAGGGCCTTCGTCGTCGACCGCGTGACCGAGGCGGCCGAGCTGATCGAGGCCGACGGCAAGAAGGCGTTCGACGTTCTGCGTGACAAGGCCGGCGGCTTCGTTTTCCTCGACGCCTACGTCTTCGTGATGGCCATGGACGGCACCGAGCTGGTCAACGCGGGCTTCCCCGACATGGAGGGCGGCAACATCCTTGAATACGTCGATACCGACGGCGTCCGGCCGGCGCGGGTGATGATCGACCTGCTGGCCAGGCAAGACGAGGGCTGGGTGAAATACCTGTGGCCGAAACCCGGGGACAAGAAGCCCTCCCGTAAGGAGGCCTACGTACGAAAAGTGAAGCTGGGCGACCAGCACGTGGTGGTCGGCGCCGGGGTCTACCCGGCCGACCAAGAGACCGAGGCGCCCCAGACCGAACAGGGCTCGTAGTCGCGGACCGGTGCGCTGAGTCTGCTGCTCGAGAACCTGTGGTGTGGGGGATGCTGCGCTAGGAAACGCTCCCACCGGCATTGATGTTGTAGAGGGTCTGGGTCGGGAAGGCCATCTCGAGACCTTCGGTGCCGAATCTCCTGAGGACCTCCAGGTTGACCGCCGACTGGGTGTTCCTGAAGTGCGCCCCCGGATTGACGAAGTAGGCAGAGCGGATGATCATGGCGAAGTCGCCGTACTCGGCGAAATTGATCTTCACGTCCTCGCCGATGCTCTCGTTGGCGGCCGCGATCTCGCCCAGGATCTCGATGGCTCGCTCCATCTGCTCGGCCGTGGTTTCGTAGATCAGGCCGATGTTGAGCACGATCCTGCGCCCCGCCGGCCCGGCCGAGACGTTCTCGACCGGCGAGCTGGAGAAGGTCGAGTTGGGGATCGTCACCATGGCGCCGTTGCGGGTTTCGAGGCGCGAGCTCCGGATGCCGATATCGCGAATGACGCCGTCGTAGCCCTCGACCCTGACCCGGTCGCCAAGGACGAAGGGCCGATCGGCGAAAATGGTGGCGCCGCCGAAGATGTTGGCCACCGTGTCCTGGGCCGCTATGGCCAGTGCCAGACCGCCGACGCCGAGGCCGGCGAGCAGCGCGCCCACGTCCTGGCCGGCGTTGTTGAGGGCGACGATGATACCCAGGATCCAGATCGTGAGCTTGGCGCCCTTCCGCAGGATCGGCATCAGCTGGTCGTCGAGATCGGTCTCGGTCTTGTCGGCCAGCGGAACGATGTACTCCTCGATCAGCGAGTTGACCAACCGGGCGAAGAGCCAGGTGACGGTGAGAGTGATCGCCGCCTGCATGACCTTGCCGATGTAGTCCCCGACGGCCTGGTAGTCCTCGAAGTTGAGGGTGTTGAGCGCGTACCAGAAGCCGAGGACGGTGAGGATGACCACGATCGGCTCCTCGACCATGTCGAGGACGATGTCGTCGAGCTTGGTTTTGGTCTTGGCGGTCAGCTTGCGGACGATCTTCTGAAACAGCCAGTAGACGGTCTTGCCGACGATGATCACTCCGACGATGATGGCCAGGGCCTTCAGCCAGTCGATGACCGTATTGCCGTAGAACGTCGCTTCGAAGAATTCCATGCTTCAGCTCCTTGGGGCTTCAGGGGTCGGTGATGACCGGGATTATATCGACGCGGCGCCGGATCGACAGCCGGACTGACGTGTTCGGAACGGGCGCCCGGTGGGGTAGAATTCCGGCCCCGAATCATGATCACGAAGTCCATGCTGATCCGTCGGTTGCCGCTCGCGATCCTTCTCTGCCTAGCCCAGGTCATCTCGACCACGGCGGTGCCGGCCGAGTCGCGCCGGCCCGGCATGCTCGACCTCGCCGGGGCCTGGAGTGCCCTCGGCGATCAGCAGTCCGACGCCACCTTGCCGGAGCCCGATGACAGTTGGGACGAGGTCTCGCTGCCCGCGACCGTTGCCGCTGTCGGGCTCACGAACAGCGCCGAGACGCTCTGGCTGAAGCGGCGGGTCGAGCTCGGCGAGGACTGGGACTCCAGCCTGGCGCCTTCCGGCCTGGGAGTCCTGATCGGCAACTCGATCCACGGCGACTACGAAGTCTTCGCCGACGGCCAGAGCGTCGGCTTCTGGCACCATCCGCCTCCCGGGATGAGCGAGCCAGGACCCCGCATCTACGAGATCCCATCTCGGGCGCTCGACTCGCGGGGGCGCCTCGAGCTGACTCTGCGTTGGCGGTGGCCCGGATGGTCTCGTGGCCGCGCCCTGCGCCAGGAGCGGAGGATCGGGGAAGGCTGGCTGTTGGGCGACCTCGAACGCCTGCGCGCCGAAGCCGAGCTGGTGGAGCTCAACGAGCTCAATGCAGAGCTGCCGCTGATCATCCTGGTGATGCTATATGCCGCCATCGGGCTCTATCATTTGCAGCTGTTTCGTCGCGACCGGCGCTGCACCGAGTACCTGTGGTTCGGAGTGACGGCGCTCATCGTCGCCTGCCATACCCTGCTGCTGACTCACTGGCTGTCGTCGCTCGGCGGCCACCACGGCTTGATCCGCCGGGCGTACGACATCACCGGCAGCTTGATGATCGCTTCGTCCATCCAGTTCCTGTGGCCTTTCCTGTCGCGTGGCATCGGCCGTGCGCTCCGTGCCTATCAGCTCTCCTTCCTGGGCCTCGCCGGCTTGATCGCGGTGCTGCCCGAACGCTTCTGGCTGCCGTCCGTGGAAACCTTCTGCAAAGCCTGGAACATCCCCTTCCTGGCCGCCGTCGCGGTCCTGCTGGTGCAGGAGATCCGGCGCGGCAACGCCGAGGCCCGCACCATTGCGCTCGGTGGCTTCGCGTTGGTGGCGGCCGGAACCTCCGATACGATGGCGCAGCTCGTCGGCTGGGGAACGACTTTTCCGCTTCAAGTCTTTGCCTTCACGGTGTTTGCCCTGGCGATGGCGTTCTCCCTCTCGAACCGCTTCAGCCGCGTTCACCGCGATCTCGACACGCTACGCCTTCAGCTCGAGGACATGGTCGAAGACCGCGCCGACGAGCTGTCGGGAGCCAACGAACGCCTCAAGTCCGAGATCGCGGAACGAGAGCTGGCGCAGGAAGCGATGCGCATGCTCGAGCGGGCAGTCGAGCAATCGATCGACGGCATCCTGGTCTCCGATCTGGAGGGCGATACCCTGTTCATCAACGAAGCCTGGGCGCGCCTGCACGAACAAGAGGCCTTCGCCACCTTCGGTCGTGGCCTCGACCTGTTTCACACGCCGGAGCAGATCGAGCGGCATGTCCGGCCGGCTCTGCAGCGGGTCAAGGAAGAAGGAGCCTGGGAAGGGGAGATCAGCCACTGCCGCAAGGACGGCTCGATCTTTCCTACCTGGATGAGCGTGACCCTGCTGCGCGACCCGGAACGCGAACCGGTGGGTTTCGTCATGGTCGCGCGCGATCTCACCGAACGCCGCCGGGCGTCGGAGGAAAGACAGAGAATCGAGGCCCGTATCCAGCAAGCGGAGAAGCTCCGCAGTCTCGGCAACCTGGCGGGTGGCATCGCCCACGACTACAACAACCTGCTGACCGCCGTTTTGGGCAACTCGAGCCTGGCGATCGAGGAGCTGCCGTCGGACTCACCCGCTGGAGAGAAGCTCATACAAATTACCAGCGCCGCGGAGAGAGCCGCGGACCTGACCTCCCAGCTGCTGGCCTACGCCGGCGACGAAGCGATCGTCACCAAGCAGCTCGACCTGAGCATTCTGGTTGACAACGCCCGTCGCGACCTTGCCCGCACGGCCGGCACCACGGATCTCGAGGTCGAGTTGGCCAACGGCCTGCCGGAGGTCGACGCCGACCCGGCCCAGGTGCGTCAGGTGATCTCGAACCTGATCGCCAACGCCGCGGACGCTGTGGCCCAGGTCGGAGGCGGTGAGATTCGGCTCGAGACCGGCATGGTGGCGGCCGATCCCGCCTACTTCTCCGATTCGTATCCGGACGAGGATCGGCCGCCGGGCGACTATGTCTTTCTGCGCATCGCGGACACCGGCAAAGGGATCGATCCGGAAGGCCAGAGCCGCATCTTCGACCCTTTCTTCTCCACCAAGAAGTCGTCGCGCGGTCTCGGCCTGGCCACCGCCCTTTCCATCGTTCGTGCCCATGGCGGCGCGATCAAGGTATCGAGCAGACCACTCGAGGGCGCGACGTTCGAGCTCCTGTTCCCGGCCGCTTCCGATCCCGTCGAAGGAGTGGCGGCGACGGCCGACAAGACTCGGGCGAAGTGGCGGGGAAGCGGTACCGTGCTGGTGATCGACGACGAGCACATCATGCGCGAGGTCTCCCGCAGCATCCTCGAGCAGAGCGGCTTCGACGTCCTCACCACCGGCGAAGGGCAGCAGGCTCTGGAGATCTACCGGCAGCACATGGAGGAGATTCGGTTGGTGCTGCTCGATCGAACGATGCCCACGATGTCGGGTCTCGAGGTACTGACCGAGATCCGTGCCTTGAACCCGCGGGCAAAGGTGGTGCTGATGAGCGGCTACAAGCCTGACGCGGCGGTACGCGAGCTGACCTCCGGCGACCTCACCGACTTCCTGCCCAAGCCCTTCCGGCCCGGGGAGCTCCTGGACGTCGTCCGAGACTCGGTAGGGCAGAGCTGAGGCTCAACCCTCCGCACCGCTCTCGAGATCGACCGCCTCGGCCTTGCTCGGATCACCGGCTTCATCTTCCTGGCCGGCAATCGCGGGCGTGCCTTCGCTGTCCGCCGGCGCACGCTCCAGGCGCGCTAGGGCAGTCTGCAACTGCTCGAACTGAATCGGCTTGGTGAGGTAGTCGTCCATCCCCGCCTCCAGGCAGCGCTCGCGGTACCCCAGGAGCGCGTGGGCTGTCATCGCGATGATCGCCGGCTGGCGGTCTTCAGGGAACACGCTGCGGATACGCCTCGCCGCTTCGAAGCCGTCCATCTCGGGCATCTGCAGGTCCATCAGCACCACGTCGTAGTACTGCCGATTGATCGCTCTCACCGCCTCGACACCGTTGGTTACCAGGTCGGGACGGTACCCCAGGCGTTTGAGGAACAGCAGTGCCACTTTCTGGTTGACCAGGTTGTCCTCGGCCAGGAGCACGCGCCGCGAGCTGGTCGGTACCGGCGTCGGCTGTTGCCGGTGGCGCGCGCGCGCCACGCGTTCGCGCTTCGCTTCGGGGGACACGAAATCGGTCAAGGTCGAGAACAGATGTGCCGGCTTCACCGGCTTGGTGAGGTGCTCGCGGAAAGCGGGGTCGGCGCCCTCCCGGTCCTCGTCGTGGCCGAGCAGCGAGAGGAGCACCAGCGGCAGGTCACGGCACCAGCCGTCCTTGCCCAGGGCCTTGATCCAGTTCACTTCGTCCTGCCGCATGACCTCCAGGTCCATGATCGCCATGTCGAACGGACTCTTCGATCGCAGCCGCTCGTAGGCCTCGACGGCCGAGGAGACCGCCACCGGGCGCATACCCCAGTTCTCGGTATGACGGCACAGAAACTGCCGCATTGTCTCGTTGTCGTCGACGATCAGCACCCGCTCTCCGACCAAGAGCGGGGCGGTGCGAAAGAGGTACGCTCGGTCCGGGCGCGGCTTGGCGTCGGCCGAGAAGGTGAAATGGAAGACCGAGCCCTGACCCGGTGCGCTCTGAGCCCAGATCCGCCCTGCCATGAGCTCGCTCAGGCGCTTACAGATGGCGAGGCCCAGGCCGGTGCCGCCGTACTGCCGGGTGGTCGAGGCGTCGAGTTGGTTGAACGGCTGAAACAGCGCCTCGAGCTTGTCGCCGGCGATGCCGATTCCGGTGTCCTCGACCTCGAGGTGAAACTCCCAGCGATCCTCCGACATCGGGCGTGACGAAACCCGCACGAAGACGCCTCCCCGGTGAGTGAACTTGATGCCGTTAGAGAGCAGGTTGACCAGGATCTGGCGCACCCGTACCGAGTCGCCGACCAGTGTCTCGGGGGTTCCGTCCTCGATCCAGTAACCCAGGTCGATGCCTTTGCTGGCCGCGGTCGGAGCCAGTACGTCGAGGGTCTCTTCGATCGACGAGCGCAGATCGAAGGGTGCGTGCTCGAGCTCGAGCTTCATGGACTCGATCTTCGAGAAGTCGAGGATGTCGTTGAGGATGCCGAGCAGGGACTCGCCGCTGATCCGGATGGTCTCCAGGTACTCCTGCTGCTCTTCGCTCAGCTCGGTATCGAGCAACAGGCTGGTCATGCCGATCACGCCGTTCATCGGGGTCCGAATCTCGTGGCTCATGTTGGCCAGGAACTGCCCTTTGGCGCGGCTGGTGGCCTCCGCCGCTTCCTGGGCCCGGTTGGCGGCCTCGGCCTGCTCTCGGGCCTGGCGCAAGGCATCGGCGCGCTGACGCTTCTTGTGACGAGCGCGCCAGACGGCGCCGAAGAGAGCGGCCAGGGCCAGGGTGTAGAGGCTGTAGGCCCAGGTACTGCGCCAGGGCGGCGGCACGATCGTGACCGGCACGGAGATGCCGCCGTCGTTCCAGATGCCGTCGTTGTTTGAGCCTCGGACGTGCAGCGTGTAGCTCCCCGGATCGAGGTTGGTGAAGGTCACGCGCCGGAAATTGCCCAGGTCGATCCAGTCGTCGTCCAGGCCCTGGAGTCGGTAGGCGTAGCGGTTCCTCCCCGGGGCGGTGTAGTCGAGCGCCGCGAACTCGAGGGAGAAGACATAGTCGCGGTAGTCGAGCGTGATCTCGGGCACCTCGTGGAGAGGGCGGCCCAGATCGACCGGCTTCGAGAACTTGAGAAAGGACGTTAGCACGACCGGCGGCACCGCGGCATTGCTCTCGACATCCTCGGGCAAGAAGACGTTGAACCCGTTGACGCCGCCGAAGAACATCTCGCCGGAGGCACCGCGGAGATATGCCCGCAGGTTGAACTCGTTCGATTGTAGGCCGTGGCTGACGTCGAAGCTTCTGAGCTCCCCGGTGACGGGGTCGAGCCGCGCCAGCCCCTTGGTGGTGCTGATCCACAGGGTGCCGTCGCTTTCCGAGAGGATGCCGTAGATGACGTCATTGATCAGTCCGTCGCGAGCGGAGTAGCGTCGGAAGCGCACCACGCCGTCTGACGCGTCAGGCACCTCTAGTCGATTCAATCCGCTCTGGGTGCCGGCCCACAGCACACCCGACGGGTCGATGTGGAGCACGTTGATCTCGTCGTTGCTCAGGGTCTCGGGATCGGCGGGATCGTGGCGGAACAAGTCGAGCCCGGCGGCAACGGTATCGGCCCGTGGGTCCAGCCGGTTCAGGCCGCCGCTGGTGCCGATCCACAGGATTCCACTCGGCTCCTCGGCGAAGGACATGACCCGGTCGCTGCCCAACCCAGAGGTCTCGGAGTCCCCCTTCATGTAGTAGGTGAAGGCTCCGGTGCGGTCTCGGCGTCCGAGCCCGGCACCGTAGGTCCCCACCCACAGCGTATCTCGCTGGTCCTGGTGTAGAGACATCACTCCGATGTCTTCCATATAGCGCGTGAAGGACTCGGCTCGCGGCGCAAGTCGGTTGAGTCCGCGGGTCGCGGTACCGACCCACAACGTGCCGTCGCGGGCAGCGAGCAACGAGGTGACCCGGTCTTCGCTCAAGCTGGAGCCATCTTCGGGATCATGACGGAGGTGCCTGAAGACGCCGGTCTCACGATCGAGGTGATCGAGGCCGCCGCCGAGGGTGCCGATCCAGAGCGAGCCGTCGGGAATCTCGGCGAACGCGAAGACCGAGTTGTTGGAGAGCCCGTCGGGGTCGGCCGGATCGCGCTCGTAGTGCGCGAAGGCCCAGGTGACGGGATTCCACTTGCTCACCCCCGCGTCGTTGGTGCCGACCCACAGGACGCCGCCGCGGTCCTGGAAGATCGACACCACCCGATCGGCGCTCAAGCTGGAAACCTTGGCAGGATGGTGGCGGTAATTGACGAACGCCCCGCTTGGATCCTCGAGCAGACTGAGCCCTCCGTCGGTGCCGATCCAGAGGCGCTCGTCGCGGTCCTCGAACAAGACTCTCACAGTGTCCTGGGCGAGGCTCGAAGGATCCGAGCTGTGAACGAATCGCTCGAAGCTCAGGGTGGTGCGCTCCAGGCGATTCAGGCCCTCGCCGGTACCGACCCACAACGAGCCAGTGCTGTCCTCTCGGATCGAAAGCACCCGATCGCTAGACAGGCTATCGGGGTTGGCGGGGTCGTGACGCAGGCGGATGAAGTCGCCGGAACGCCGGTCGAATAGGTTGAGGCCACCGAGGGTCCCGACCCAGATGTTGCCGATCCGATCTTCGAAGACAGCTCGGATGCGGTCGTCGCTCAGGCTCATGGGATCTGACGGATCGTGGCGAAAGCGTTCGAACTCTCCGTTTTCACGATCGAAGCGATTGAGACCAGATTCGGAGGTGCCGATCCAGAAGTCGCTGACGCGATCCGTGTAGATCACCTGCACCCGGTTGCCTGACAGGCTCTTCGAATCCGCTGGATCATGGAGATAGCGAATGAAGGAATCGTTAGTGCGATCCCAGAGGTTCAGCCCGCCGCCGCCGGTGCCGATCCAGAGGTTGCCGGCCTCGTCCGTGAACAGGGTCCGGATCCAGTTGCTCGACAACGACGTCGGCAAACCAGGGTCGTGTTTGTAGACACGAAAGTCGTGACCGTCGAAACGGTTGAGTCCGTCCTGGGTGCCCAACCAGATGAAACCGGTCTCGTCCTGCACGATGCAGTTGACCGTGCTCTGAGACAAGCCCTGCTCGATCGACAGGCGCTCGAACGAGATGCTGGGCGTTCGAGCCCCGGCCAGGGTCGGCATCAGGAATACCAACACGGCCAGTCCGCTGCTGACGCCGCGGGCTCTCGGAAAGGTGAACTGCGCGGAGAATGGCCTCTTCATCGCGAACCGCCAATGGGGTCGCCGGCACCCTGAAGTTCGAGCTCAGTAGCAAATCGTACAGAGCTGATGACGAGAACTCAAGAGCAGCACAGGGATCACTGTGTCCGTATCAAGAACAGAACCGCCGGTGGGCCGAAACCCACCGGCGGCGAAGAAGGAAGCTGAGCAGCTGTACCGAGCGTTGTGTTGACCCGGTGTGACTCTTTGCTCTTGTCGCCCCATGCCGCTGCCTGCACTCCCCAAAGTTTGAACTGCTGCATGGCGGTACAGCTGCTGTCACTGTGCGTAGGTAAAGCATAGAGCGTGCCAGCTTTCCAAGTTTGCCGTCGTTCGGACCTTCTTGGCGACTCTCGGTCACCTTGTCCAGAGAAATGATGGATCTATGCGTCGGAAACGTCCCGAAGAGGCCGATCCAGGGCGATCGATCGCCCTGCGAAAACTTGGAAATGGCGTTTGGCTGATCTCGCGCGACGCGGGTCTGAAGATAGTGGCGCCGAAAGTGGCCCCAAAGAGATAGACGGCGCCGGAAAAGCGGCTCACTGCCGAAAAAGTGGCGCTTAGTCTTGCCCGAGCACACCAGTGTCGCCGGCTGCCGACTGTTCCGCGGCCCAGCGGCGAAAGGTCGGTACCGTGACGCCCATCAGGGCCGAGCCCGCGGCGGCGTCGCCGGGAAGACGTCGCAGCACCTGCTCGAGCAATAGGTCGCGAGCAAGCCGGAGGACGTCGCTGGACTCGGCCTCGATGTCCGCCGAAGCCCGTGAGCGGACCAGGCTGACGATCAGCGGCCTGATCCGTTCACGGGCGGGCGGGCGCGGCGATGTGCCTGCTTCTTGCTGAGTCTGCGCCTTGCGCAGCTTGCGGCGGAAAGTGGTCTCAGGGATGCCGATCAGGAGGGCGCCCTGCTTCAGTACGCCCCGGGAGAGATCGTAGGCCTCCAGGATCAGGTCCTCATCCAGCCACCGGCCCAGTGGCAACCGGGCTTCACCGTCCGAGACGGCGTCGACCTGCCGATCCAGGGCCTGCCGCAGGGTTTCCCACGCTGCTTCGATCGATGCCGCCGGCATCGATTCCGGGGTAGCAGTCGGGGGCGGGTAGGGGGCTCGGGCGCCGGTGCCCGGCCGCGGCTCCGGTTCGACACCGGCGGCCGGCGAGGCCCGCCGCACGAGCTCGAGCTCCGTCATTCCGATCTCCGGTCCCTCACACAGGATCACGGCGCGCATGATGCGGTTCTGGAGCTCGCGCACGTTGCCAGGCCACCGATGCTCCAGGAGCCGCGCCTCCGCCTCGGCGCCGATCTGATGGACGCCTTTCTGGTACTGAAGCGAGAACTTCTTGAGAAAGTGACGCGCCAGGAAGAGGATGTCGTCGGGTCGCTCGCGCAGCGGTGGCACAACCAGGCGGGCGACGTTGAGCCGGTAGTAGAGGTCGGCCCGAAAACGGCCAGCCGCGACCTCTTCCTCCAGGTCACGATTGGTCACCGCGATCAACCGGATGTCGACTTTCCGGGCCCGGGTCCCGCCGACAGGCGTTAGCTGCTTCTCCTGGGTAAAGCGCAGGAATCGGGTTTGAACCTCCAGCGGCAGCTCACCGATCTCGTCGAGGATCACGGTGCCGCCATCGGCTTCGACAAGGCGGCCCGGGGCACTCTTCTCGGCGCCGGTGTAGGCCCCCTTCTCGCGCCCGAAGAGCTCGCTCTCGATCAACGGCGCGGCGATGGCGCCGCAGTCCACCACGATCCATGGCTTGTCGTTGCGCGGACTGAGCTCGTGCGCCGTGCGCGCGAGCAGCTCTTTTCCAGTACCGCTCTCGCCGGTGATCAAGAGCGTCGCGTCGGTCGGCGCCAGTCGGCGCAGCAACGACACCACCGCCTCCATCTCGGCGGAGCGATAGATCAGCCGCGTTTCCTGTAGTGCCTGGCGCAGCTCCTTGAGCTCGTTGCGCAGGCGGCGACGCTCCTGTTCCTGGCGCGCCCGCTCGTCGGCCGCGAGCAGGGACCGGTCGAGAGTGACCGCCAGCTGACCGGCGAGAGCCTGGAGGAAGATCAGGTCCGACCGTTCGAATGTCTTGGAGTCGTCTCGGCCCTCGACGTAGAGGCAGCCCAGGCATCGCTCCCGGGCAATGAGCGGCACCGCGCAGCAGAAGCGCTGGCCGTGATCGCCGCCGCCCAGTGTGGCTTCGACGGCCTCGCCACCGCGTCGAGCGGTGCGCAGTAGCCGCCGCTGCTCGTCGCCCAGGCGGAGCGCCCCGGAGTCCGTACCGGGCGCAGCCGCCGGATCGGTCTTGGCCTTGCCCCCGACCAGCCGGAGTCCGTCGCTCTCTGACCAGCTGAAGAGGGCCACCCGCTCGGTCTTGAAGGTGGCGTGCAGCCGCTCGACAACTCGCGCGGCCAGGGCGTCGAAGTCCGAGGTCCTGGAGACGATGTTGACCGTGTCCCAGAGGAACAGCATGTTGCGGTAATCCTTCGCCAGGTTGGCGGTGAAGATACCGCTCAGCCGGTCCAGGGTTCCGACCTGCGCCGTTCCGGCCTCCCCCCGCCAGACCACGATGCCTCCCTCGGGAGACTGCTTCGCCAGGTTCAGGGCGCGGTCGGCGCGGCGGAACAGCTCGAGTGGTGAAGCTGCCTGCTGCTGGTCGTCAGCGGGATCGAAGGCGGCCAGCCCGGCGGCGAATCCCAAGCGGACGGAGCCGCGCAGGTAGGCGCCCTCGACCAGCTTCCGGCGCAGCTTCTCGGCCACCGCCTCACCGACCCCTTCCTCCGTGTCGAGCAGAGCGAGGGAGAACACCGCTCCGCCGTAGCGCCCGATCAGGTCGCTGCTGCGCATCGACGACTTGAGTCGCGCCCCGACCTCACGGATCACCGCGTCTCCCGCTTCGCGGCCGAAGTTCTCGTTCACCACCACGAAGTCATTTGGGTTGATCAGGACCAGCACCAGGTTTTGCCGCTTCGCTTTCGAGCGTTCCATCGCCTGGGCGAGGCTGGCCTGGAACCGGGCTCGTCCCGGCAGCTTGCTGACCGGATCGTCGAGCACCGTGCCGACCTGCTGGGCATGCCAGGCGAGCGCCGCGGAGAGCCCCAACATCCAGGTCCACAAGGCAGCGGGATCCGCCGTCTGATCGAACCTCGGAGGCCAGTCGGGAACGACCTCGTCGCTCATCTGGAGGCCGACCCAGATGGCGGGCGAGGAGCCGTCGACCTGCGAGAGATCACTGCGGCGCCGGGCCGGAGACGGGTCTCCCAGCTCCCGCTCGCGCAGCAGCTCGAGCAACGCCGGTGGGGTGGCCAGCCGGACGATCCGTCCGCCTGCCGCGCCGCGGCTCAGGAGCACGGCGCCTCCGACGCCGTCCACCGACGGATCTCGATCTTCGGATCTCTCCGCCAGCCGGCGCGCCGCCGTCAGATCCGCGAGCTCGTCGATCGGCGGATCGCCGTCGTGGACCAGCACCTCGCTGGGGGCGGTCGCCGAGGCGGACGCGGGGAGATAGAGGGAGATCGCGCGGGCACCGGTAAGGCGCCTCAGGGCCTGCAGGCACGGTCGCAGGAGGTCGTTCGATCTCAGCATTTCTCGAGATCCGCGGGGGACAGGTCCGCGGGCGCCCGAGTCTTACAGAGCAGCCTCCGGGTGTCGAGGCTGGTCGCCGGGCCGGCTGCCCGTAACCCGATCGAGGACCGATTTCAGCTGCTCGATCTGCACCGGCTTGCTGAGATAGTCGTCCATACCCGCAGCCAGACAACGTTCCCGGTCACCTCGCAGGGCGTGAGCGGTCATGGCGATGATGAACGGTCGATCACCGGTCGTTTCGGTACAGATCTTCTGCGTCGCCTCGAAGCCGTCCATCTCGGGCATCTGGAGATCCATCAGCACCACGTCGTAGGGCTCGTTGCTGCAGGCCTCGACCACCTCCAAGCCGTTTGCCGCCAGGTCGGCGTCGTAACCGAGCCGCTCGAGCAGCAGCATGAAGACGTTCTGACTGACAGCGTTGTCCTCGGCCAGCAGGATTTTGAGCGAAGGATCCCGGACCGGAGTCATGAAGCTCTCGACGATCCCGTCCCGGTTCGCCGCGCTGGGCTCGGAAGTCCGTGCCGAGAGCAGCCCGAGGATCGCTTCGTACAGCAGCCCCGGTTTGACAGGTTTGGTCAGCAGGACCCTCGAGCCGGGCTCGTCCTCCTGCTCGGGACCGCCGAGGGAGGTCAGAAGCAGCAGTGGCAAGCCAAGGCTCCGGCATTGTTGCTCGAGCTGTTCGCCCCACGGTGCTCCGGCGAGATCGGCGGTCTCCCGGTCGACGACCACGAGATCCACGCGCTCGCTCGCTCGCAGACGGTTCAGGCTCTCGGAGACCGAAGCGGTAGCTGTCGCCTCCATGCCCCATCTCTGGGTCTGGCGGGCGAGCCAATCGCGCATTACCTCGTTGTCGTCGATGATCCGCAGCCGCTTGCCGGCGAGCTCCGAGTGGACCTGGTAGAGGAAGGAACGATCCTCTCCGGGTGCCTCCTTGGCCAGGATGGTGAAGTGAAAGGTCGAGCCCTCGCCTTCGGTCGACTCGAGCCCGATCCTGCCGCCCATGATCTCGGTCAGTCGCTTGCTGATCGCCAGCCCCAGACCGGTGCCGCCGTAGCGGCGCGTCATCGAGGCATCGCCCTGACTGAAAGGCTGGAAGAGCGCGTCGATGCCTTCCTGCGCCATGCCGATACCGCTGTCGCTCACGGCGAAATGAATCTCGTGCCGATCGCGCAGCCGCTTTTTGACCGAGATCTGGACGAAGACCTGCCCGGATTCGGTGAACTTGACGCCGTTCGACAGCAGGTTGACCAGGATCTGGCGAACCCGCGCGCCGTCACCGATGATCATTTCCGGAGTGCCCTCGTCGATCCAGTATGCCAGGTCCAGGCCCTTGTTGGCGGCGGTGGGAGCGATCAGGTCGAGGCTCTCCTCGACGCAGGCGCGCAGATCGAAAGGATTGCGCTCGACTTCCAGCTTGCGTGACTCGATCTTCGAGAAGTCGAGGATGTCGTTGATGATCTTCATCAGCGCGTCGCCGCTCGACCGGATGGTCTCGAGGTAATGGCGCTGCTTGGCGGTGAGCTCGGTGTGAAACAGGAGACTGGTCATGCCGATCACGCCGCTCATCGGCGTGCGGATCTCGTGACTCATGTTGGCCAGGAACTCGTCCTTGGCGTTGTTGGCCGCTTCCGCCGTCTCCTTGGCCCGCCGCATGTCCTCCTGGCGCTGGGCTTTCTGCCGTTGGCCGCGAACGAAGAGAAAGATCAGACAGGCCCCGGCGAGAGCGTAGAGGGAGTAGGCCCAGGTGCTGAGCCACGGCGGCGGCACCACGTCGATGGCCAGCGCGATGCCCTCCTCGTTCCACAGACCGTCGTTGTTCGACCCTTTGATCCGCAACACGTAGCGGCCCGGATCGAGGTTGGTGAAATCCGCGCGCTGGACGGTGCCGAGCTCGATCCAGTCGCGGGTCAGGCCCTCGAGCTTGTAGGCGTAGCGGTTCTTCTCCGGCGCCGTGTAATCGAGCGCCGCGAACTCGAACGAGACCACGTAGTCGCGATAGCCGAGCGACAGCTCGTTGCGTTCGTAGATCGGCCCCAGGGGCACCTCCTGGTTGAGCTTCAAGAACGAGGTCAACACGACCGGCGGCACGTGCGTGTTGGTCTCGACGCGCTCCGGGTAGAAGGCGTTGAAGCCGTTGATGCCGCCGAAAAACATCTCGCCTCCCGGGCTCTCGTAGTGGGCGCCGAAGAAGAACTCCTCGGACTGCACGCCGTGGCTGACGTCGATGCTCGTGAAGGTCTCGGCCTGGGGGTCGAAGCGGGCGAGCCCGGCATAGGTCGACAGCCACAGCTCGCCCTCGGCGTCGGAGTGGATGCCCACCACGTCGGCGTTGCGCAATCCCCGGCTCTTGGAGAAGTTCTCGAACTCGGCCACGCCGGTGACCGGATCGAGCTCGACCAGGCGATCGAGTCCGCCGCCCTGGGTGCCGATCCACAAGACTCCCTGGTCGTCGAAGTGCAGGGCGTTGACCGCGTCGTTGCCGAGGCTCCGGGGGTTCTCTGGATCGTGCCTGAAGTGTCGAAACTCGCCGGTCGCGGGTTCGAACCGGTCGAGGCCGCCACCGCCGGTGCCGACCCACAGGGCACCGTCGCTCGACTGCGCGATCACGGTGACCCGGTTGCTGCTCAGGCTCGAGGGATCGGATTCGACCTGCCGGAAGGCTTCGAACGTCTCGGTGTCGTGGTCGAAACGGTTGAGGCCACCGCCATAGGTTCCGACCCAGAGCACACCGGCGCGATCCTCGAACAGAGACATGACGCCGCGGTTGCTGAGGCTTCCCGGCTGGGTGGGATCGTGCCGGTAGTGGCGAAAGCGGCCGGCGCCCGGGTCGAGCCGGTCGAGACCGGCGCCGACCGTGCCGACCCACAAGCGGCCGGCGCTGTCGTGGACCAGTGAGGTCACGTCATCGTCGCCCAGGCTGCCCGGGTCGTCGGGATCGTGCCAGTACTGAGAGAAGGTGCCGCTGTCGCGATCCCAGGCGTTGAGGCCGCCGCCGAGGGTGCCGATCCACAAGGTACCCTCGGAGTCCTCGGAAAAGGCCAGCACTCGATTCGAGCTCAAGCTCGAGGGATTGGACGGATCCCGCCGGTAGTGGGCGAGCGACCAGGTCATCGGGTTCCACTTGTTGGCGCCGCCGGCCAGGGTGCCGACCCAGAGCACCCCGCCCCGATCCTGGTAGATCGACATTACCTGGTTGGTGCTCAGGCTGGTGGGGTCACCCGCGCGGTGCAGGTAGCGAGCGAAGGTCTCGCTCTGAGGCTGGAAGACGTTGAGGCCTTCGTCGGTCCCGACCCACAAACGGCCCTCGGTATCCTCGAACAGGGCGCGGACCAGATCTTCGCTCAGGCTGCCGGGATCGGCGGAATCGTTGAGATAGCGATCGAAGGTGAGCGTCGCACGATTGAGGCGATTGAGGCCCTTGAAGGTGCCGACCCACAGATTTCCGGAGCTGTCCTCGAGAATCGACCGTACACGGTTGTCCGAAAGGCTGTGGGGATCGGCGGGATCATGTCGATAGCGTACGAAGGTGCCCGACCCTCGATCGAAGAGGCTCAACCCGCCCAGGGTACCGACCCACAGGTTACCGACGCGGTCTTCGTAGACCGCCCGGATCCGGTCGTCGCTCAGGCTGGTGCTGTCGGCGGGATCATGGCGGTATCTCTCGAACACGCCAGCAGCGGGATCGAAGCGATTCAGGCCGGACTCCAGCGTGCCGACCCACAGGATCGCCGTGCGGTCGCGCAGGATCGTCCGCACCCAGTTGCCGGACAGGCTGTGAGGATCCTCCGGGTCGTGCCGGTAGTTGACGAACGAATCCGACTCGCGGCGCCACTGGCTCAGGCCACCGCCCTCGGTGCCGACCCAGAGATCACCGGCCTCGTCCTCCACCAGATCGAGAATGAAATCGTGGGACAGGGAAGCGGGGTCCTTGGAATCGTGATGGTAGACCACGAACCGGTTGCCATCGTAGCGGTTGAGGCCGTCGTGAGTCCCCATCCACATGAAACCGACCCGGTCCTGGAGCATGCACGAAACCGTACTCTGGGACAGACCCTGTTCGATCGAGACCCGGCTGAATCTGATATTCGGGGTCTGGGCCCCCGCGCTCCCGGAGAGAAGGATCGCCGACAGGGCTAGAAACGCCCCGGTGGGCAGCGTGCTCCGGCGGCAGCGCGGGTGTCTGTTGGAGACCTGGGAAGGGTGGACTGCTTGCATCGGCCACAAACCGGTGATTTGAGAGCTCGTGACTCTCGATCATATCTCGGCCAACGCGAGCAGTGGCTGGCCGTTTCAGGCCACTTGGATACCGAGGCGACCGAGGCCGCGCAGCGACATCACCTCGTGATCGCCCTAGAGGCGGAGCTGCAGACGGCCGCCGCCGCCGATCGAGACGGTGTAGCCGCCGACGTCGGTGCTCATCCACAGGTCATTGTCGAGAAGCGGATCTTCGTCGAGCCCGGTTTCGGAATCCGGGAACAGCTGTGCCTCGTTCCAGGCATCGGCATCGTCACGAGTCCAGAGCTCGAGGTCCAGGCGGCCGATCTGGGAATGGTTCGATTGCTGCATGACTTCCTCCTCGTTTCGTGGTCTCATCCTCCGTCGAGAGACATGATCGCCGACAGAGATTACGTCTCGGATTAAGGACGGAAGATCGCGTCAGGCGACCGCGGCATGAATCCTCGACGAGACCAACCACAGATTCGCGGACCAGGAATCCTGGTAAGATCCCAGCCTCTTCGCCACCGGGATTCACCTGGGTATCGATGACGGATTCCTACACAGCACGGGCGTTCTGCCTGGCGATATGCCTGTTCCTGGCCGCGGCTGTCGCGGCTGCCGACGGGCCGGCACCCGGGATCATAGATCTCGCCGGGCCGTGGCTCTCGAGCTCGGACATCGGGGGAGAGGCGGGAGGAAACGGCGGCGCCTGGTCCGAGGTGACTCTCCCGGCCTCCTGGAAGGCCCTCGATCTGCTCGGCCACGACGGCGAAGTTCGATTCCGGCGGGTGGTTGCGTTGCCTCGTGGGTGGCGCGAGGAGGTCGCGCCGAGCGGCCTCGCGGTGATGGTCGGCGAGGCCAAATTCGGCGCTTTCAGTCTGTGGGCCGGTGACTCGAGGCTCGGAGGTTACGGCGGCGGGAGAGCGAAGCTGCCGGCGCCGACGCCACAGTTGTTCGCGATTCCGGTCGATGCCATCGGCCCCGGCGACCGGCTGAGCCTCGAGCTGCGTTTTCACCGCGTCGGCTGGGCGAGCGACCTGGCGAGCAATTCCGGACCGACCGGGGAGCGACTGCTCCTGGGCGATCTCGAGACCATGAGATTCCTTGCCGAGCTGGACCGGCAGCGCGACCGGCGTAAGGCCCTGCACTCGATTCTGATCGCTGCATTGCTCGCCGCGGTCGGCCTCTATCACCTCCAACTGTTCAGCCGGCGGCGAGAGCGAGTCGAATACCTGTGGTTCGGCTTGACGGCGATCGGTTTCGCGGCGGTGATCTTCGCCGTTCGTTTGAGCTACAGCCTTACTGACTCATACGCGGTGGGTCGCCGATTGAGCGGCCTGACCGTCCACCTGGTGGCGGCGCTGCTGATCCAGCTGTTGTGGCCGTATCTGCAACACGCCATCGGCCCCTGGTTGCGGCGATATCAACTCTCTCATCTGGCGATCGCCGCCGCCATGGTGATCCTGCCCGTCGAGTGGGTGGTGCGCTCCAACGGTTTGCGCTGGCTCTGGATCCTGCCGCTGCTGGTGGGGCTCGGGAAACTGCTCACCGAAAAGTCGTGGGTGGGCGATCCGGACGCGCGCACGATCGGCCTCGGCGTTCTCACCGTGGCCGCGGCCGGCACCGTCGAGCTGCTGCTGCAGATCATGGGACGCGGCACCTCCTACCCGTTGCCGGCTTGGGCCTTCGGTCTCTTCGCTCTGTCGATGGCGATCTCGCTGTCGAATCGCTACAGCCGGCTGCACCTGGAGCTGGACCAGATGCGCCATCACCTGGAGGCGGAGGTCGAGGACGCCACGGCCGAGCTGTCGGCGGCCAACCGCCGGCTCAGGGCCGAGAACGCCGAACGCCAGCTGGCGGAGGAATCCATGCGCATGCTGGAGCGCGCGGTGGAGCAGTCGATCGATGGCATGGTGGTCTCCGACCTGGCGGGCGCCACCGAGTTCCTGAACGAAGCATGGGCCCTCATGCACGGTTACGAGGTGCCCGAGGTCCTTGGCTATGACTTGAATCTCTTCCACACGCGGGAGCAGATGCAGGATGAGGTCTATCCGCTGCTGAACCAGGTGCGCGAGGAGGGCAGCTTCGACGGCGAGGTGGGGCATCGCCACAAGGACGGCTCGGAGTTTCCCACTTGGATGACAGTCAACCTCCTGCTCGATCCGGAGGACGAGCCGGTGGGCGTCGTCGCCATCGCCCGCGACATCACCGAACGGCGGCAGGCCGAGGAGGGCCAGCACAAGCTGGAGATCAAGCTGCAACAAGCCGCCAAGCTCGAGAGCCTGGGCGATCTGGCGGCCGGCATCGCCCACGACTACAACAACCTGCTGACCGGCATGATGGCCCATGCCGACCTCGGCCTGCGCGAGCTCGATCCGACGTCTCCAGCGGCCGAGAAGATTCGCCAGATCGCGGCCACCGCCGAGCGCGCCGCCGACCTCTCGGATCAACTTCTGGCATACGCCGGCGAGGACGAGCCGGAAGTCGAGACCGCGCGGCTCGGCGACCTGTTGAAGGAGATGGAACCGCAGCTGCGCGAGCGCATCTCCGAACGGACAGTACTGCAGTATCAGCTCAAACGCGGCCTGCCGCTGGTCGACGTCGACCCCGCCCAGCTACGCCGAGTCGTCCTGTGTCTGGTGGCCAACGCTACGGACGCCATCGGTTCGGCGGAGGGAGTCCTGACGCTGCGCACCAGCCGGGTCGAGGCGGAGCGCGGCTATTTTCACGGCGCGCAGCCGAGTGAGGACCTGCCGGCCAGCGAGTACGTCTTCTTCGAAGTCTCGGACTCGGGAATCGGCATCGACGAGGACGCCCGGGCGCGGATGTTCGAGCCCTTTTTCAGCACCAAGCCAGAAGGACGCGGCCTCGGACTGGCCACCGCCCTGGGTATCGTCGGAGCTCACCACGGCGCCATCAAGGTCTACTCCCAACCCGATCGAGGCACCACGATCGAGGTCCTTTTCCCGGCTTCGACCCGGCCGGAGACGGTGATCAAACCGCAGACGGAGACCGATTGGCGCCCCGCCGGCACGGTCCTGGTGGTCGACGACGAGGAGCTGGTCCTGGAGGTCGCGCGCGAGATCCTGGCCAGCCGGGGCTTCGAAGTGCTGAGCGCATCGAACGGCAAGCAGGCGGTCGCGATCTTCGACGAGCATCGCGACCAGATCGCGGCGGTGGTGCTGGACATGACCATGCCCGAGATGGACGGCGAGGAGGTCTTCCAGGAGCTCCGCCGGATGGATCCCGAAGCGCGCATCCTGCTGATGAGCGGGTACAGCCGCAAGAAAGTCTCCCAGCTGCTGTTCGAGCAAGGGCTCGGCGGGTTTCTTCACAAGCCCTTCCGGCCCCAGGACCTCATGGACAAGCTACGCGAGTTGCTCGAACCGCTACAATGAGTCGATGAAGCGCCTGGCACGAGAACAGCGATGAAACCTCCCGAGACCTTTGCTCTGCCCCCCGGCAAGCGGATCCTCTACCTGACCCGGGACGCCGAGCTGATCCGCAAGCAGCTGGCCGGAGAGCTGGATCTGCGCATGGCGGACCTGACGGTCGACGATCTGCTCGATGACATCAACACCGACGTCATGACCCCGGCCTGGGTGTGTTTCCATCACCGGCCCGAGGATATCGCCCGAGAAGCCTACGCCGGCCTGGTGGTGGACGGCCACCGGGTGTTCGAGCGCGACGCCCTGGCGAACGGCGGCTTCGAGGTCATCGTGTCCGGGTATCGCAAGGGCGTCGGCAGCTCGCGCGAGACAGCGGTTCAGGCCGAGAAGTGGTGCGGCATCCGGTTGGCGATCGCCGCCTCCTTCGCCCCGATCCACGCCCGCAACAACGTCAACCAGGGCGTGCTCATGGGAGACCACGCGATGCTGCGGCGGCTGGAGGCGGGGGAGGGCATCGCGCTCGACGAGTTCTGCGACGACGTCGATCCGATCACCCGTGAGATCGTGCGCCACGGCGGTCTGTTCGCCTTCGCCCGCGCGCTCGAGGCTGGCGAGATCGAGGTTCCCCCGCACGGCACGACCGAGCGGTCGATGACGATGAGCGAGAAGATCCTGGCCCGCCACCTGCTGGGCGACGGCCGGCGCTACGTCAAACCCGGGGACGCGGTGCTGGTCGAGGTCGACGGCGGCTATTCTCACGATTTCACCTCGGCACAGGTGCATCACTTCCTGCAACAGGAGTACGGTGAGGGCTACCGAATCCGCGATCCGGAGCGCTTCGCCGCGTTCGAGGATCACCTCGTCTATGCCGACGAGGTCGAGCAGATGCGGCCGCACCTGATGCACGTCAACACCATGCGCGATCTGCAACGCCAGTTCCAGGCCCACGCGGGAGTTGCCGACTACCTCTCCGAGGACGGTGTCTCGCCCGGCATCTGTCACGAAGTGGCGCGCGAGCAGATGGTCGCGCCGGGTGATTTCATCCAGGCCACCGACAGCCATACCTGCATGGGAGGCGCCAACAACGCGCTCGCCTGGGGCGTCGGCTCGACCGAGTACGCCAATCTGATCTACAGCGGCTTCACCCAGGTCGAGGTGCCGGAGTCGATCCGCTTCGAGCTGGTCGGGGAGCTCCCCGACGACGTCACCGCGAAAGACGTGATGCTGCTGATCCTGCTGCGCTACGCGCGCGAGCAGAAAACCCTCAACCGGGTGATGGAGTTCACCGGCCCGGGCGTGCTCAGCCTGTCGATGGACGAGCGCGCGACGCTGGCCAACATGGCCACCGAGTGCTCGGCGCGGGGCGCGGTGGTGATTGCCGACGACAAGACCCACCGATGGATCGCGGCCCATCGCCCCGGCTCCGACGTCGAGACGCTGGCGGCGAGCGCTGTCCGGCCCGACGCCGGAGCGGAATACGCCGGCGGCGTGCACGAGATCGATCTCTCCCAGCTGCGCCCCATGGTGGCCCATCCCGGCGATCCCGATCGTGGCATACCGTCGGACCCGACCAACGGCGAATGGATCGATCAGCTCGGCCGGGTGGAGGTCGACATCGCCTACGGCGGCAGTTGTACCGCCGGCAAGATCGACGACCTCGAGTTCTACCACCGGGTGGTACGGGAGGCGGTCGAAGCCGGCCGCCGGGTCCATCCCCGGGTGTCGTTCTTCATCCAATTCGGCTCGCGGACGGTCGAGCGCTACGCGCGCGACAAGGGTTTCGTGGAGAGCTTCGAGAAAGCCGGGGTACGGTTGATCCAGCCGGGCTGCGGTGCCTGTATCGGTTGCGGGCCGGGAGTATCCGAGACCGCCGAGCAGGTGACCATCAGCGCCATCAATCGCAATTACAAGGGGCGCTCCGGCCCGGGCCGACTCTATCTCGCTTCGCCGCTGTCGGTGGCGGCGTCAGCCTTCACCGGCCACATCACGTCGTACCGGCCGGGCATGTTCTCATAAAGAGGACGGCGAGCCGGACCATGGCGGCGGCCTACTCCGGGTGATACACTCGGGGCACAGCTTGCAGCACTATTTGATGGCGCTACGGTTCATGGCGCCACGGGAGCCGGTAGACGATGTTCGTGGACAAGAGCCGCATCGACGGTATGAGCCTGATCAGGGTCGAGGGGATCATCAAGCTCGGTGAGAGCGCCGAGTTCCTGGCCGAGAACCTGAAGCGCACCCTGGAGAAAGACCAGGGCCACGTTCTGATCGACCTGTCGAAGATCAACTACATCGACTCCACGGGCATCGGCGAGCTGGTCGGGTACCTTGGCCGTTTCAGCGATCTCGACCGCAAGATGATCCTGGTCAATCCCTCGGATCGGATCCGCAAGCTCCTGGCGATCGCCCAGCTCGACAAGCTGTTTCCGACCTACGAAGACGTCGAGTCCGCCGTCGCCGCCCAAAAGTAGCGCCGCGTTAGACGGGTTTGAACCTCAGCACCAGCCCCGCTCCGACCGCCGCCAACGCCAGGCCGAGGTAGAACCAGATCTCCGGGGCCGTCTTCGGCTTGTGCCAGGCCATGCTGATGATGACGTTGACGATCGGTGCACCCGCGAACACCAGCGGCGCCACGTAGAGCGGCGTGCCGCCGCTCTTCAGCGCCATGATGATGCACAACGCGCCGCCAGCACCGAGCACGCCGGCGACGAACGCGAAGGTGGCGCCCGCCCGGTTGAGCTCCCAGGGCTCGACCTTGGCGCCCATCAGTCCCAGGGGAATCAGGACCGCGGTCAGGAAGTAGGCCAGGCCGACGCACAGGAAGGCGCGAAGTGCGCCTCCTTTGAGCAGAACCTGTCCGTGGTGCATCATCGGGACATAAGAGCCCCAGAAAAGGATCGCTCCGAGGACGAAAAGGAGCCACATCTTCATCTTGTTTCCTTTCTCAGATGGACGCGCTTTTGGCGCGAGGGGATTCCCGTCGAGTTTCGAAAGCCGTTCTCGTTCGGATGCTGTCTCGCTGCGGATCTCAGTGCTCAGCCTTGAGCGCCCCGAGCAGCGGGATCCTGAGCGCCGCCAGTGAGGCGACGGTACAAGCGACGATGCCGAACAGCAGGATGCCGCCGAGAGTACCGAAGATCTGAAGCCAGGGCACGTGGGCGCCGGCCGAGAGCAAGTGCGGCCCCGCGGTGACCAGAGCCGCAACGGTGCCGATCGCCAGCCCGGCAAGCAGGAGCAGGCCGTTCTCGACCAGCACCATCCAGGTGAGCGTGGAGCGCCGATAGCCGAAGGCCCGCAGCGCTGCCAGCTCACCCCGCCGTTCGATGACGTTGCGCAGGAGCACGATTGCCAGCCCCACGGTGCCGAGCAGCAGCCCCAGCCCACCCAGGGTGCGGAAGGTCGAGAGGAAGGTGTTCTGTACCGCGTGGAAGGCGGCCAGCTTCTCGGGCGTCGGCACGGCGTCGAAACCGTAGGCGGCAAGCGAGCCCTCGAGCGCCTGCGTCACCCCCGGCACCGTGTCCGCAGGGGCGTCGATCAGGAACACCGCGGCGCCCTCCTGATCCGGAAAGTGCCGCTCGAAGTTTGTTCGCGAGATCAACAGCTCGCTCTGGAAGATGCTGGTCTTGAGATTGCCGACCAGCCTCAAGCGGATCGGCTCACCGCGCCCGTTCTCGATCGTCAGGTCCTGCCCCAGCTTGAGCTTGAGGATGTACTGGGTAGAGTTGATGTCGCCGAATGCCGGTATGACGTGTTCCATTTGCCCACCTCCGGTGGGACTCCGCTCTCCGGACATAGGCTCGATCTTGCCCTCCAGCAGGGTCCAGGGCTCGTCGACCTTACGGATCGTGTTTCCGAACACGAAGCCGCCGCGCGCGATGAGCTCTTCCGGCACGCCGAGGATCCGCGGCTGGCGCGGCTGGTAGAGGTTCAGACAACTGGTGTCGTCACCTGGCAACAGCTTCAGGGGCGTGATCGAGGCTCCCTCGAGAGCCTGCTCCTCGGCATCGCCCAGGCCGAGCTCGAAGCGCCCGTCGCTCGACGCGAGATCGCGCAGCAGGGGCAGGTCGGCCTCGGCCATCAGGGCATAGCCGCCGGTCCCTGAGGCTCGACCCAGCTCGGCACGGGTATAGTCCTCGTGAAACGCGGCGACGGTGACGATCATGAAGCTGGCGGCGGCTACCAGTGTCGCCGACAGGATGCTGCGGCTGCGGTGGCGGCCGCCGTTGGCCGCCGCCATGCGCACCAGGGCGCCGGCGCCAGGCCGCTCCAGCTTGCCGCCGAAGCCGCCGAGGCGGAGCGAGAACGCCGCCAGCAGGCCGACCAACAGGGCCGGCCCGGCGATGCCGAAGATCGCGGCGTTGCGGGTCTGTCCCGTGCCGGTGGCGAACGCCAGCAGCACCACCGCCAGAGCGATGCCGATCAGCGCGGTGCGGCGGGCGCCGCGGCCGGCGCGGGTATCGACCGGCTCGCTCACCCGTTTGAGAAGGGCCGGGGTCGGCACCTTGCGGAGGCGCCGCACCCGCAGCCAGACGGCGAGCAGCACGATGAGCACCGAGCTCAGGTAGCCGATTGCCAGGCTCGCCGGCGTCACGTGCAGGTACAGCTCGGAAGTGCCGAAAGCGGGGCGCCACCAGGTCTTGAGCGCTTTCATCATCAGCCCTGCGTAGCCCACCGCCAGGGCCAGCCCGATCAGGGCCCCGAGGGCAGCGATCAGACCGCCCTCGGCCAGCAGCCTCTTGCGCACCAACGCGGAACGGTAGCCCACGGCTTGCAGCAGGCCCACCTCTGCCGCTCGCTGCTCGACTCCGAGGCCGAACAACAGCCCCACCAGCATCGCGGCCGAGGCGATCAGGAACATGCTGAAGCCGAGAAAGTACATCGCATAGTCGCTGGAGCCGGAGGACGCTTCGAGACCGAGCTCTTTGACCGGCTGGAAGGCGAGGCCGAAGGCGTCCAGGGGCAACGCTGCGACCAGGCCGCTGCCCAGGCTCGCCGCCAGTTCCATGGGATCGCCGTCCGCTGCGGGCGCCACGCGTATCGCGGTCAGCTCACCCCAGCGGTTGCGCCACATGCGCTTGCCGGCACCCGTGGCGACGAAGGCCTTGGGGGTACCGCGATACTCGTCCCAGTAGCCCTCGTCCGCGGTGCGGATCGCGCCCAGGTCGATGGGGAAGGGCGGGTCCCAATCGGCCATGTTTTCGTTGCCGGCGATGCCCGGGTATTCCTGGGAGAGGGTCGGGTCGGCCCCCAGCCCCTCGATCGCCACCACCCCGCGGACGGTGAAGGACTCGGCCCGTTCGTCGAGCTCCTCGCGCGGACCGACCGCGAAGTAGTCGAGCTCGATCCGGTCGCCGGCCACGGCTTCGAGCTCCTCGGCGGCCCAGGCGTTGAGCAGGATCTCGCCGTCATCGAGGTCGGGCGCCGGCGAACCATCGGTCAGCCGCAACTCGCCGAACAAGCCGGCGGCACTGACGTCGGTGGCGGTGACGGTTGAGTAGGGGACGCCGCGATCCGCGGAGCGGATGCCGTTGGCGAGGTAGGTGAGCACCGGCAGGGTCGCGACGCCCTGCTCCCGCGCCAGGGATTCGATTGCCGCGATCACCGACGGTTTGAGAATGAACTCCTCGCTCTCGATCGACACCACCCGGTCGCGCGCCTCGATCAGCAGCCCCAGGTCCGCGGGGCCGAGCACCTCGCGCAGCAGCCGCTCCAGAGCCGAGTCGGCGTCGCCCTCCTCGAATCTCGGATGAGGCTCCACGGACTGCCTCTCCGCAACCACCACGGCGTTGACCGTACCCTCCTGGTCGAGAGCCTTCTGCAGCGCCGCCAGCGGCACGAAGAGGTTGTAGGGCGAGGACTGGTGAGCCGCCAGGCCGAAGCGTCCGATCCCCCGGTCGGGCAGTACCCGTGCGACCTGCAGCCGCACCGTGCCGACGACGCTGGCGGTATCCTTGCGCCCGAGCAGCGAGCCGCGGGGCACCTCACTCCAGCGTTTCAGGTAGATCAGGACCTGGTCACCGACCTCCGCGTCGAGCGCGGTTGCCAGGGACCGGTTGATCACCGCCGGCGGAAAGATGCCGCCGGCCTCACCGAAGAAGTCAGCCGTGGCCGGCGCCTCACCGTCGCTGCCATGGAAAAGGCGCAGGAAGGCGTCGTCGACGCCCTGGAGACCCACTCCCGAGGCTCGTCGCCGGCTGTCGGCGTGCTGCGCGCTGCCCTGGAGCAGGATCGCCGGCGCGGCGGCGGCGAAGCGGGCGGCGAAGCCCTCCCGGGCGGCCAGCTCGACGGCTACCTCCTGACGGAAGAAGCGCTGACCGGCCAGCGCGTGGTCAATACCGCCCAAACGTTCGAGGGTCAGCGCGGTCAGGCTGCCGCGAACCGAATCGCCCACCAGCAGGGCCCCGGTGAGCACCGCGGTCGCCACCGCGGCACCGGCCATGACCGCCAGGTTGGTTCGCCAGTAGTGAGTCAGAGCTCGGCGCACAGCCCCTCCCGCAGCTCGCAGCGGCGCTCGAACCGTCCCGCGAGCTCCAGGCTGTGCGTGACCACGATCAGGATGGAGTCGTCGCCGTGGAGATCGCTCAGCAGGTCTCCCACGGCACCGGCCGTGGCCTGGTCGAGGCTGCCGGTGGGTTCGTCGCACAAAAGCAGGCTCGGGCCGTTGACCAGCGCCCGGGCCACCGCCACGCGCTGGCGTTCGCCGCCCGAGAGCTCGGCCGGCCGGTGCTCGAGCCGATGGTCGAGCTCCACCCGCTCGAGCAGCTCGAGCGCCCGCCGTCGCGGCGCTTCGATGTCGCCGGCGGGGTAGGCGAGGGTCGGGATCAGCACATTCTCGAGCACCGAGTACTGGGGCAGCAAATGGTGGTCCTGGAACACGAAACCGATCTCTGAGTTGCGGAAGCGCGCCAGCTCGGGCTCGGGCAGCGCGAAGGGCTCGCGGCCGTTGATCCGGATCGCGCCCGAGGACGGCTCGTCCAGAGTGCCGATGATCTGCAGCAGGGTGCTCTTGCCCGAGCCCGAGGGGCCGGTGATCGCCAACGAGTCACCATCCGCGAGCTCGAAGGAGATGCCGCGCAGCACCTCCACCCGGGCGTGGACGGTGGAGTAGTGCTTGTGGACGTCGTCGATTCTCAGGGAGACGTCGGCCAAGGTCTTCTGTCCTCCATGAGGTGTGATCAACCAGCGCTCGCGGGCACGGTATCGGCTCTGGCGGGCGCCTCTTCGATCTTGTCGGCCAGGAACGGCGGGATCGGCAACGGCCGGGGGCGCCGCGGCACCGAGCCGTCATCGGCGGGTTTCCAGGGCAGCGCGCAGAAGATACTCGAAATCTCGCCCCGGGCCACCAGCCGCCCCTCGCAGCTGAAGCGCACCGAATAGGTCATGGCCCGAGTGCCCTTGCGCTTGACCCGCAGGTGGATGTCGAGCTCGTCGCCGAGCCGCGCCGGGCTCTTGTACTCGCACGACGCCGCCACCCGCGGCCAGCCGACCTCGAAACCCTCGTGGTCGAAGTGTACCGGCCTGCCCAGGGCGCGCAGGAACTCGTGCTCCGCCGTCTCCATGAACACGAAGAAACGCGCGAAGTGGACGATGCCGGCCATGTCGGTGTCGGCGAACTCGATCCGCCGCCGGGTGTGGAGCTCGTGCAGCACGGGGGTATCGTAACCGATCCGCCCCGACCTGGGTGGCCGTGTATACTGATTTACAGGGCGTATGGAATCAGGTCAGGAGGATGCCATGAAGAGAAGATTCGCCGGTTACCCCGCCGCCGTCGCCTACGACAAGCCCGACGGCAAGAAGGCCGTGCAGCACCTCCTGTGGGGGGATTTCGTCGGTGACCAGGGTGAGAAGAAGGGCACCTACTCGGTGAAGGACGTGCACCGCGAGGTGCGCACGGGCAAGTACGTGCGCTGCCACATCCGCGGGCGCAAGGAGGCCTCCTGGATCCGCGAGCACGAGATCCAGGACGAGCGCTGCCTGGAGGTGATCTTCGTCGACATCGGCCAGGGCGACGGCTGCCTGGTGATCACCCCGGACGACGACAAGATGGTGATCGACGCCGGTCAGCAAGACAACATGTACCGCTTCCTGCGCTGGCGCTTCGGCCGCTTCGACAAGAAGTTCGAGCTCAAGGCGGGCATCATCTCCCACCCCGACTCCGATCACTACAAGGGCTTCGAGCACCTGTTCGGAGACGAGAACGTCTTCTTCGAGACGATCTACCACAACGGCATCATGGAGGAAAAGGGCAAGACCCCCCTGGGCCCGAAGGAGAAGATCGGCGGCCGGAGCTACCTCACCGGTCTGATCACCAACAAGACGCAGCTCAAGAACTTCTTCAAGGACGAGAGCCGCTGGAAGAGGAAGCAGTTTCCGACGATGCTCAAGAACGCGCTGGACGGCAAGAGCTTCGGAGGCTTCAAGATGCTGTCGATCCAGGACGGC
The DNA here is from genome assembly GCA_024226315.1 of bacterium. Classification (GTDB taxonomy): domain Bacteria; phylum Acidobacteriota; class Thermoanaerobaculia; order Multivoradales; family J023; genus JAAELT01. The sequence continues at coordinate 35,968 of JAAELT010000476.1, forward strand.
TACATGCCCGGCTATGGGCCGGACGAAGAGCTGTCGATCCAGGTTCTCGGCCCGGTGGTGGAGCCGGCGGACGCCAAGCCGCCCAAGCTGCGCTGGATCACCGACAAGGGCAAGACCAAGAACGGCCATTCGGTGGTGCTGCGCTACCAGTACCGCAACGTCAGCCTGCTGCTCGGCGGCGACCTGAACATTCCCTCGGAGCACCTGCTGCTGTCGCACCACACCGGCCTCGAGTCTCCGGCCGACAACTCGGAAGACGAGGCAGCGCTGGTGGAAGCGGCGCGCAAGACCTTCCAGGTCGACGTCGCCAAGTCGTGCCATCACGGGTCGAGCGACTTCGCGCCAACCTACATGCGCGCCACCAACCCGATCGCCACTGTCATCTCGAGCGGCGACGCCGAACCCCACTCGCACCCCCGGGCCGATACCCTGGGCTCCATCGGCCTGCACTCGCGGGGCACGCGGCCGCTGATCTTCTCGACCGAGCTCGCCCGCTCGGCGCCGGAAGCGATCAAGCACCCCAACATCCTGCAGCGCGAGCTGGAGCGGCAGCTCGACGAGATCACCTCGGCGCCCGCGGACACCGAGGCGGAGAAGAAGGCCCGTGACAAGAAAGTCGCGGCGTTCAAGGAGGAGATGGATGACGTCATCGATCGCAGCGTCGCGGTCTTCGGCGCCATCAACGTGGTCACCGACGGCCACAAGGTGGTGATCGCCCAGAAGCTCGAAGAGCCGCGCGGCGCCGACCGCAAGTGGGACATCTACCGCCTGGAGGCCGAGGGCAACGGACCGCTACGCTACCAATCGAAGCACTGACGAGCCAGTACGCGCCATTTTTCAGAGGAAGCTCCTCGCCGATTCTTGGGAGGTCGAGTTCGGCATCAACGAGAACATCTATCACGCGGCGGACTCGTCGCCGTCCGGTTCTCCGAAGCGGAGAAAGTACCCGGCTTGATCATGAATCGAACGGATCGTTTCGAGACAACCTCGCTTTTTCTCACGCAATGCACTTTGCAGAGAGTGAGATCGGCCACCGTTCTCACGATATGCATTTTACAGAGCGTGAGATCGACCGCCGTTCTCACGATATGCATTTTGCAGAGCATGAGATCGGCCGCCGTTCTCACGATATGCATTTTTCATAGAGTGAGATCGGCCACCGTTCTCACTCTATGCAAGTTGCAAAGAGTGAGATTCCTCGCCGTTCTCACTCAATGGCTTTGTCAGATCGTGAGAAAGCCCACGGCTCTCACGAGATGTACTTCACTGAGAGTGTGAAATCTCGGCATTCTGGCGATCCGAGTCTCGTAGATCGCTCCTCCCGGCCCCCGATCAGCGCGGATGAGGAGGCGTGGGTGGCGAGGTGGCGGGACGCCGCCCCCGGCCCCGAAATTGTTGAGCGGGATCTCGCGTTGCTTCGCTCCCTTGCCGTGACGGACGAGTACCCGGCCTTTTCGGCTTGAGAGGCGGACGTCACTCCAGGCGAGGTCGCAAAGCTCTTGGACCCGGCCACCTGTGTGCAGTAGAAGCCGGAGGATGGCGATATCCCGCTCACTCCCCCTTCGTTCGACGGCTCGCAAGAGGGCGAGCCGCTCGCGACGCTCAAGCCATCGAGGACCGAGCCGCTCGCGGCGGACCGTGCGGGGAACTCGCGGTAGTCGGCGATCTCCGAGCCGTCCTGAGCTGTGAGCCCACTGGAGGAAGCTACGGAGGCTCGCGAGCTTGCGATTGATTGTCGCTGGCCGCCTCTTCCGCGCGACTCGGAGATGCTGCTTGAACTCTCGCAGATCCGTCGTCGTTGTGCGCCCGGGCGTCCATGGTTCGCCGTTCGCTTCGTCGAACCAGCGGGCAAAATGCCGCAGATCGAGGAGGTAGGTCTCGATCGATAGTGGGCTTCGTTCACGCTCCTCGAAGAAGGCAGCGTACGCGGGTAGCGGGTCGGGCAGAGGGTGTGCCATGATTCTGCGACGAGTTTTTCGTAGGATAGCGAGCTAATGCAACCCGTATTCTGCGTCGAGTGCAGGTCGAACTGAACGCAGAACACGTCTTCTGCGTGGAGATACTTAGACTAGGGAGAATATTATGCGCCGTACCTACGCCATCACGATCTTGTTCACGCCCCTCTTCTTGACTGCCCCGGCCTCGTCACAGAATACGGTCCTCAATCAAGTCACGCGCTGGTGGAACGCGAGCGCGACCAACCATATGCTCTCCGTCTACTCGGGTGAGACCAATGGCGTGCTCGAAGGCCAGAGTTTCTACATCTCGCGCTCGTCACAACCGGGAACGCGAGAACTGTTCAGGCTGTTCTCCCTCGTCCAGAACGATCACATGACCTCAGTATTGACCAATGAGGGCGGCTATGCCCTCGATGGTTCGCTCGGCCATGCCTTTGTCTCGCCCGGACCCGGAATGGAGCCGATGAACCGCTGGTTCAAAACCGGCGTGGACTTTGACCACCTCGTCGCTTCCTACACTGAGGACCCTTCGCCCTTGGGCTACGTGCTAGAAGGTACCCTCGGCTTCGGCTACCCGCGCTTCGGCCCAAGCTGCGAGTTATCCGTCCATCTCGACGGCGCCGAAGTGCGGCTGACCGCCAACCGCGTTGCAGGAGCCGCCATCTCGGGTCTCACCTGGAACGGCAAGCAGCTGGTCAACAATTTCGACTACGGGCGGCAGATCCAGACGGCGTTTAACTTCACCAACGTCGGCGAAGAAGACAACCCTACGGAGGCCGGAAGCCGCTACGGCTGCCCGGGGGTGGTCGCCGCAATGCGCGCCCAAGGATCCCCCGTCGAGCAGATCGCGGTGCAGGGCAGTGTTTTGACCACGCGCTCACGTCCCTTGCAATGGAACCCGGAGAATCACGGTGGCGACGCTGACCATCCAGTGATGTGGAACGGCGCCATCGAGAAGCGCATCGAGTTGGATTACCAAGGCCATCCCCGGCACATCAAGTGGACCACGACGCTCGACGTGCCTGTCGACCGCGCCCAATTTGACTGGGAGGCGGTCACCGCTTACCTGACGGCCGATCTCGACCGCCTATATGCCTTCGACGCAACCGCGGACACCCTGGTCGACCGGAGCGCCGACGTGCCCAACAACGGCTGCTTGGAAGGTGGACTAGATCCCAACCTGGCACCCACCTCGGGCGGTGTCATCCTCGCCACGGCTAACGGGCAATACGCACTCGGCGCCTACCGCCGCAAGACCACCCGGAATCACTTCGCGCTGTGCAAGTTCCACAACGGTGCAGGCAACGGGGTCTACGACGCTGACACCACCAAGTGGAGCGTGCTCGAACGCGACGGCATCCCAGGCATCACCGCCGGCCGACACAGTGCTACGGTCTTTCTCGCAGTCGGCACCCTCTCTGACGTGCGCGCCAGTATGCTGGCGTTTCATCAGGACATGGACATCTTCTCCGATGGCTTCGAATCGGGGACGACTGGCGCCTGGACGACGACGGCACCGTTGGGCAACCCCAAGGGGGTTGCCGCTGGGGGTCTGTAGGAATCGGGACCGTCCCCCAGGCCGGCCGGTTCAACGTCCTTCTGTATGGTGAGTACCAGCTCAACCGCGGACTCGTGCGGGTCCAACGGTCGCCCGGTGCTTAGCGTATAAATTCGCGCGATTCTGGGCGCTACCCAGTCTACGTCGCCGGTGCAGATCGCGGGATCAATTCCCGCGCGCTGCACCGGTTTTGAGTTTCAGAGCTTTCGGTGCCGATGTCGCTGCTCGGCCTCAACTCACGATCGCCTCGAGCGCCGCTTCGATCGCGCCCAGGTGGGCCGACGCTTCGCGGTAGCCGATGTCGAAGATCTCCTGTACGTGCCGGGTGTTGAAGGCGCCGAAGCGCTCGAGGCCCGGAGGACAGAGCAGGACGTCGCACTCGTGGAACTTCGGCTTGGAGTTGTAGTAGCGGGCCACCAGAATGTCGCCGTCGTAGACCTGGATCGTATAGCTGGTGGCGCCGATCGGCGAGAAATCGCCGTGAGCGACCTGGCGGCCGAGGGCAACGGCCCGCTGCGCTACCAGTCGAAGCACTGATTTGCGCGAACGAACGATCCTGGCTTTACTCCAGGGCCAGGATCGCTTCGCTCAACCGGCCGTCGAACACCCGGGCAGTGCCGCTCCACGTCCGGCCGTCCGCGGCGCGTACCTCGATCCGCCACGAGCCGGGCGTCAGGCCCTGCAAAAAGATAGAGCGTGAGCGCCGGGTGCGCGGCCCGGCGTAGGCGGGGTCGTCCGGCACCTCGAGGGCCGCCTCCACCAGGATCGGGACGCTGGTGCCCCAGTCCGACTCGAGCGCCAGCTCTCCGACGTGGAGCCGCAGCGAGCCCGCCGCCGGAAACGGCAGGAGGACCTCCGGGCCGGGGACCTCAGCGTCGGTCTCGATCCAGGTGAAGTCGTCGTGCGCCCGCAACCGGAAGCGGCCGGGCGGGGCGCCGGGCCAGTGGCCGGAGGCGACGCCGTCGAGCGCGATCGAGTCCATGGCCACCCGGTTGCCGGCGGCGTCGCGCAGCTCGAGGGTGACGGAGTAGGGGAGCCGGCCGCTCGAGGTCTCGACGCGGAAGTGGAGACCCGAGCTCGGGGTCAGCTCGATCACGGCCGGCTCGGCAGCCGCAGCGACCGAGACCGACGCGTGCGCGTCGAGGTATCCCGACGCAACCGCCATGAGCGACCAGCGGCCCTCGAGGACCGGCCCGATCTCGAACCAGCCGGCGAGGTCGGACACGGCCTCGAATTTTTCGCCATGGGTACGGATCACCACGGGGAAAGCCGAAACCTTCGCCTCGCCGACGCCCGTGCCGGTCTCCGCGTCGACCGCCCGGCCACGCAGCCGCGTGGTGCGCAACTCCACCGGGAGCTCGATGTCGGCGTCGACGCTCAGCGTGCGCCGCGTCGAGCCCAGCGGCCCCAGGACGGTCAGCTCGTAGTTTCCGGCAGGGACAGTGGCAAAGTCGAAACGTCCGGAATCATGACTGCTGCCGTCGTAGCTCTGGACGGTGACGCCCTCGCCTTCCGTCCTGAGGGTGACGGAGGTGTGGCGGGCGGGCGTCCGGCCGTCGATCAGCACCTGACCCCATACGCGGTAGGAACGGGGGAGCTCGAAATCGTGCCGGGCCTTCGTCTGGCCCGGCTCGATCTCGATCTCGGCCTCGAGCCGCGTCTCGGCCCAGGCGACGACCATCCAGGTGCCGGCCCCCAGGCCCTCGAACCGGTAGCTGTCGCCGTCGAGGACGGCTTCATGGAAGTCGAAGACATGGTGGCGTTGAGCGTGGATCTTCAGGCGGGCCAGATCCTCGTCTCGGAGACCCACGATCTCGCCGCTCAGGGTGGCGCCGGGATCGAGCACCAGCTCCACCGGTTCGAGACCGGCGTCCACCACCAGCGGCAGGGCCGTCATCGCCCAGCCGGGCGACACCGCGGTCAGCCGGTAGCCGCCCTCCTTGACCCGGCGCAGCTCGAAACGGCCGGCGGCATCGGCGCGGGCGCCGTATTCCGGCAGGGTCGACCGGGGCGGTACGAGGCCGATCTCGGCCCCGGGGACCGGCTCGCCGCCCGGACCGATCACCCGTCCGCGGACGGCGACGAGCTTCCAGGGAGCCGGGTCGAGATCGACCCGGATCGTCGCCTGGTCGGGGCGGACCCGGAGATCGGCGCGCCACCAGCGCGGGTGCTCGAGGTGGTGGACCTCCAGCGAGTACGGACCGCCGACCGGCACGCGGTCGAGCACGCCGGTGCCCTCGCCGACGGTCGACAGCGACGCGTAGTACTGCGACAGCTCGATGTCCTGGAGGTGGAAGTCGACCTCCGCGCCGGCCACGGGTCGCCCTTCGGCGTCGCGCACGGTGAGCACCAGATCGCGGGTCTCGGCCGGCTCGAGCGTGATCGACACCTCTCCCGGTTCCCGGCCGTGGGAGGTTGCGGCCACTTCGGCCTCGGCGCTGGCCAGGAGGAAGCCCTGCGCCGTGACCTCCAGGCGATGGCGCCCCGGCTCGACGTCAGCGAAGCGGAATCGGCCCTCGGTAGCGGTGGTCCGGACGTGGGTGCCGACGTGGGTCTGCTCATCAGGATCCAGGACGACGTTGGCGTCGGCTACCGGTGTACCGTCAGGGTCGCTCACCCGGCCGGCGACAGTCAGCGTCGCTTCCAGGACGACGGGCGCCTTCAGCTTCTTGCCGCCCTCGCCGGGCTCGAGGTCGGGCTCGACCAGCCGCAGCCGGTAGCCTTCCTTGCGGAAGCGGAAGAAGAAGCCGGGGTCGAGCTCCGGCGGGACCTCGAGCCGGAACCCGCCCCGCGAGTCGCTCTCGCCGCCGGGCGATGGCAGCCAGTCGCGCGACATGGCGGCCGGCAGCTTCCGGTGGTACTCGATGGCGACGCCGGCCAGCGGCTGCTCTTCGGCGTCCACCACCCGGCCGCTCAGGATCGCCGGCCGCCGCAGACGGATGGCGCCGAGATCGGTCGCCGGCGGCGCGGTCTCACTGCCCGCGACCACCGGTCGGACCCGTAGCCCCTCGATCCCGGTCGGGAAGTAGCCGTCGACGTCGAGCACCGCGGCATAGTCGCCGTGCGGCACCCCGACCATTTCGAAAACGCCGTCCTCCCCGCTGGTCGTCGTCCACGGCCGTGCTCCGTCGTCGCCGGCGCGCCACAAAGCCACCCGCACGCCTGCCAACGGCTCGGCGCCGTCGCCGGTGGCACGGCCCCGCACCACGGCTCCCGGAGCCAATAGAATCCCGCCCAGCTCGCAGACCCCTCCGGGCCGCGCCGTGTAGCCGTACGGCGGGATTTCGAGAGCGCGCCGCGCCAGCCCCGGCGCCGAGATCTCGAGCATCCAGCGCCGCTGATCGCGGGCGATCCCGGTGAGATCGACGGCGATCTCGAAGCGACCGTCTCCCCCGGAGGCGGCCCGGAGCGATTCTGTCTCCTCCTTCGGCTGCGACGCGTCGGCCGTCGGCCGTTGGCTCAACCGTGCCTCCGCGCTTTCGAGCGCCCCCGCGCGGGTCACCACCTGGCCGCGGATGACGTAGACCTCTGCCGTGGGCGACTCGCCGGCGGCCAGAACGCCGGCCGTCACGGCATCGCCGAGTGACACGCTGGCGAGCCAGACGGCGCCGGCGCACAGCAGCGTGTTGACGATGGCCGATCTCATCGGAACCCAGACCCCCTCCCACCCAGGATACCGGCCACGGAACTCCGACGCCAGGCCCGGCATGCGGACGACCCATGCCGGGCCGGGAGACTTCGGTACGGTCACGCATCGCCCGCGATCGGCGGGATCGACGCCCGATGCGAGCTACTCGCCGTCGCCCAGGTCTCCCGTGATGATCGGGTTGGCGGTGGAGCAGGCGCTGGTCAGCTGCGTCGCCGCGAAGCCGACGCTCAGCGTGCCCTCGATGCCACCCTCCGATTCGAGCTCGGTGGTGACCCAGCTCTGCGCGATGTCGCCGAAGAGCCCGTCGGTGGAGCAGGGGGTCGGGGACCCCGAGGTGTCACCGAGCGTGAAGTTCAGGTTCAGGTACATCCAGCCGAAGTCGTACGGAGGAGCGAGATCGCCGGCACCGACTTCGTACCGCCCGGTTTCGAGCGGGAAGCACTGGATGCCCTCCCCCGGCTGATCCGGCAGCGGCGGCGAGATCCCTCCACCGCCCGGTACGCCCGGAGTGTCCGTGCACAGCTCATAGGCGTCTTCCTGGGTGTCGAAGGCGACCACCTGCGTCTCGTCCAGCGGCCACCACGGCGGCGTGCCCGAGGTGGGCGTGCAGTCGTTGTCGAACCCGCTGGTGCTGACCCGACATTTCGAGTCCCTCCACACGAGCAGGTCGGTGCCGCCCGGGAACAGCGCATTCGGCTGGAAGTAGCGGGTGGCCCAGGTCGAAGCCAGGGGCTCGCGCTGATCGGTGGCCAGGCCATCCACGTAACGGCCATAGAAAGTGTGGTCTCCCGGCAGGAAAGCTCCGCTTTCGGAAGCCTCGATCGCCACCAGGTTGTCGCCCCACGCGCGCCCGTCCTGGACGATGAACCAGTCACCCCAGAGCTGGTTGACCTCGCTGGTCAAACCGCTTCCGAAGTAGCCTGCCTGGCCCGGGAACAGCAGGTTGCAGTCGGTGACGTTGTCGATCGTGATGTAGCCGCGGGCGATGAAGTCGTTGCCGCCGGCGCCGGTCTCGTCGTGCACCTGGCCGATGCACGAGACCTGGTCGCAGGCTAGACCTCGTCCAGTGTGGCCGCAGCGGACGCGCTCGGCGAACGTCCCCACGAGCACCGGGTTGACACCCAGGGGCAGGTTGGTGTCACAGCCCGGGAAGCGGGGGCAGTCGACGCCTTCGGGACCGCAGCCGGCGATGCCACCTTCCGGGGTCACCACCTCGGAGGCCGAGTCCCACTGGGGGTTCTCGCTCAACCCGGGATGCGGGCCGCTCTGCTCCCAGAGCGTGCCTTCGTTGTCGTCGAGTCGCCGGCCGTGCGGGCTGATCTGGTCGGTGGGATCGTTCCACGCGTGCGAGGTGATCGGCAGATTGCCGTTGTTGAACATGTCGCACAGACTCAGCGTCTCCACGTCGTATCCCGTCAGGAAGATGTTGAAGTCGATCGACGGCTGTGACCAGTCGCCCCACAACACCACGTGGACCACGGCCGGGGCGGCCGAGGCGTTGTTGACCGAGAAGAACGTGTCGACGGACCTCGCCGACGCCACGGGATCGTCCTCGGTTGGAGTCAAGCCGCACTCGAAGTACGGCAGCAACAGAGTCGCCGCGGGGACCGCGTCGATCGTACAGAGCTCGGCGAACGACTGGCCTCCTAGCGCCAGGAGACACGTCAAAGCCAGCAGCGGAACAACTCTCCTCATGGTGGGAACCTCCTTTTCGGGCATTCGAAGCCCGTCAACGGCCTTCGGCAGCTCGGCGATCTTGGGGTTCCACGCGAGGATCGCGGGAAAGCGAGGACCCGCAGCTTTGCGGCACCGGGTTTTCCCGGCTGTGCCTTTTTCGAGGCACATCGCAGAATATCAAGCGCCGGAAGACGCCAGAACGATCCGGACGGGTGGTGCGTCACCTACCCGAGAGGGTGGTCAGCCTACGATCGCCTCGAGCGCAGCCTCGATCTCACCCATGTGGGCCACTGCTTCCCGGTAGCCGATGTCGAAGATCTCCTGGACGTGTTTGGTGTTGAAGGCGCCGAAGCGCTCGAGGCCCGGCGGCCAGAGCATGACGTCGCACTCGTGGAACTTCGGCTTTGAGTTGAAGTAGCGCGCCACCTCGAGCGCCCGCTGGGACACCGCCAGCGTGCTCTTGAGATCCCCGGCGTGGACAGACTTCAGCGGGCTGACGTAGATCCCGACGATGACGTCGCACAGGCCCTTGAGCGGCTCGACCGGAAAGTTGTTGACGATGCCGCCGTCGGCGAACCAGCGGCCTTCGATCTCGATCGGCGTGAACACGATCGGTACCGACGAAGACGCCAGGATGGCCGAGATCAGGGGCCCGGACTCGAAAATCACCAGTTTGGCGTTGAGCAGGTCGGTGGCGGCGACGAATAGCCGGTGGCGCAGCGACTCGAAGGAGTCTTCGGGGAAGTACTCCAGGAACTCGGCGCGCACCTTGGCGGTGTCGATGATGCCGGGCTTGCCGAAGGAGAGCCTGGTCAGCTTGAAGGGGTTGCGAGTGGCGAAGAAGTCGCGGATCTCGAGCCCGGAATGACCCGCGGCATAGAGCGCGCCGACGATGGCGCCGGCGCTGGTGCCGCCCAGGCACTCGGCCTTGATGCCTCGCTCCTCGAGGGCGTGAAGCACCCCCGCCTGGGCGATGGCGCGCGCACCGCCGCCGGAGCAGACGACACCCAGTCTGTATTGCATCAGATTTCGTGGCCCATCAGTGAGAAGGTGAACACCGAGCCCTCGTCCAACCGGCCGGTGACGGTGATCGTACCGCCGTGGAGCTCAGCACCCTCAGCGGGCGTAGAGCCTCCAACCGTTCGGATTCGTCGTCGGGTAGTTGCGGCTCTTGCATGGCAACAGCGTCGCGTCTGTGAGCGTTCAATGGGTCCGCTGAAACTCTCTCAGGTGCTTTTCCCTCTTTGCCAGCGAGCTCTTCTCCATCGCCAGGCCGGCCTCGATCATCGCCACTTCGAGATCCTCGAGCGGTCCGAGCGGATGGAGGCCGGGCAGGTTGTCACCGTAGAAGATGAGCGATACCCGGCCGCTGACAATGAGCGGCGCCGCAACGACCTCGGTAGGCCATCCACCACCGAGCCTGCGGATGAGGTATCGGTTGACGGCATTCTCCTCCAAAGGGCCACTGAAGTTCGTCTTGCGCGCGACAGCTTCGGTGAGAATCGACGGCAGGGCGAGGGGAAGGTTCACCTTTCTGACGAAATCGGCGGTCAGGCCGGAGGGTGGCTCGACGCCGAACTGTCCCATGCCCGCAAAACCCAACGGACTGCATCTGAAAAGGACGCCGCGGCGCGCGATCCGTTGGGCGTGCTCGAGGATCGCCAGAATGATCTCGCCGGTGAACTCGGGGGTGTGCGACTCCGTCATGATGTTGCTCAGAGGAGTCGGGCGGTCGCTGGTCGCTGGTTGTGTGGCTCCAGGTTGTTCCGGCATCGAACCTGACCGGGCTACCGTCTCGAGCGGCGAGCTCTCGCTCTTGGCTACCGCCTCGGGCGGTGAGACGTCGCGCTGCGCCTCGTCCATCTTGACCGACAGCTCCAACAGAACCTCGTCGGCGGGAAGCCCATCGGAATACAGGAACTCCAGAGCATCGATCTCGACCTCCCCGCAATCCGCCAGTTGCAGCTCCTCGAACCGAAAATAGCCGCTGTGCCACTTGAGCAATTCAAAAACCACCTTCCCGAATTGCTCTTTGACGACCTGACTCAGGTCCTGCTTCGACACCAGGCCCTGCTCGAGCAGGATGGCCCCGAGGCGACGTTCTTTGTTGGCCTCGAGCTGTAGATCGAGACTCCTCCTGAGCTCGTCCTCGGTGATCAGACCTCGGCACAGAAGGATGCTTCCAAGGGTCTCTCTCACCGAGCTGCTGGCGGCGTAGATGATCCGGCCCTCGCGAAGAACGAGCACTCCCTGGCCAGCACGCTGGGTGACCGAGAGCTTGCCGCTCTTGCCACTGCTGGCGAGCATCTGCAGGATGTCGGAAAAGTCGAACTTCTCGAGCTTGCCCCTGAGCTCCATGGCGTGTCCGTGTACTTTCGATCGGTGAAAGGTCCGCCTCTTGGTGGAATCATGCTACCAGAGGCGAGATCCTGGACTTCGTCCCTGTTCGAACGCCGTCCGTACCTCGTATGTACCAGCCCCTCAATCGGCGGTGAGATGAGGCGGCCATTCTCGACACACTGTATAGCGACCCAGACTGTATGGAAGAATGACAGTTGCCTAGATCGAGAGGTAATCATCGTGGCCAGGACGCTGATCCTTTTCGCCTCCGCCCTCCTTCTCGCCGCTTCGCCCTCGACGGCGCAGGAGCTGTTCTTCGCTCAGAAGACTCTTGCCGTAGCGGCCGATCCGACGGCGATCATCGAGACGGAGGTCGGAGTCGATCTGTCGCTCCTGCGGCGGAACGTCGAGTCGCTGGAGCTCTCCCTGCCGGACGGGGACCACTACCGGGCCGGCCGAACCGGCTTCGAGCAGCGGTCGGACGGTGGCGTGACCTGGTGGGGCTCGATCCCGGTCGCGGAGCTCGAGATGCCGGCGAGTGTCACCCTCACCGTCCATGACGGCCTGCTGGTGGCGTCGATCACCACCCCCGCCGGCAACTACGAGGTTCGTCCGCGCGCTGACCGCTCCCATGTCCTGAGGAAGGTCGACCGCACGAGTCAACCTGACTGTGGTGGAGCGGTCGCGCCCCCGGAGCTGGTAGTGGAGTCTCAACCAAAGGACTCCGGGATGGACGCCGCTCCGATCGAGAGCAGCGAGCTGGATAGCGAGAACAAGGCTACGGCGCGGATCGACGTGCTGGCGATCTACAGCGCGGGCGCCCGGAGCTACGCTGGCGGGCATAGCCAGATCCGGGCTGTGATCCAACACGCCATCGACGCCACCAACTCGGCCTTCGTCAACAGCTCGGCGGCGGTGCGGGTTGCGCTGCGCCACTCACAGGAGATGGCGGTCTCGCAGTCGGCGTTCCAGAAGCTCGATTTCCTGCGCATGCATGCCGCGACCAACACCCTGCGCAACGCGGTCGGCGCCGATCTGGTGGCAGCCTTCATCAACGATGCGTCCAACTGGTGCGGCATCGCCTACCTGATGGACGACGTCGGCCCGAGTTTCGCGCCCTGGGCCTACTCGATCACGGACATCGAATGCTCGACCCTGGTCTTCGCCCACGAGGTGGGTCACAACCTGAGCCTCAACCACGATCCCGCCAACCGCAGCTCCCCGGACCCGCCGGCGTTCCCCTGGGCCTTCGGCCACTACGTCGACCAGGTGTTCCGGACGGTCATGTCCTATTCCAATCAGTGCACGGGACAGTTCTGCCCTCGGATTCCCCATTTCTCGCATCCGGGGATCTCCTACTCCGGCCACGCGACAGGCATCCCGAACGAGCGCAACAACCGTAAGGTGCTCAACGTCACCGGCCCGGTGGGCGCCGGCTTCCGGCCGTCGGTCGCCAATATCGACGCCGCCTTCAGCTTCTCGCCGGCGCGGCCGGCCTTCGACCTGCCGGTCCAGTTCACCGACCTTTCGACCGGCGATCCCGATTCGTGGAGCTGGTCCTTCGGCGACGGCGGGTCCTCGAGCAGTCAGAACCCGTCTCACACCTACGCCCTGCCCGGCGCCTACACCGCGCGCTTGACGGTCAGCCGCGGCGGAGCCAGCGATACCGTGACCGTCGAGGTGGTGGTGGAAGACGTCGCCGCCGGTTTCATGATCACCCCAGACTCGCCTCGCATTGAGATTCCGACCCGCTTCCTCGACGCCTCCACCGGCTCGCCGACCGCCTGGAGCTGGGACTTCGGCGATGGCGCCACCTCGGCCGAGATCAATCCGTCGCACGTCTATGACGCGTCGGGGACCTACACCGTCAGCCTAACCGTGACCCGCGACGCCACCATCGACACGCTTAGCGTCGACCTCGAGGTGGCGGAGCGCACCTGCGCCAACGAGACGGAGGGCCTGTGTCTGAACCGGGATCGATACCACGCCGAGGTCGAGTGGATCGACTTCCTCGACCAGACCGGGACCGCCACGGCGGTGCCGCTGGTCTCGGACGACTCGGGCGTGTTCTGGTTCTTCGACGGCAACAACTGGGAGATGCTGGTCAAGGTGCTCGACGGCTGCGACTTCAACTCGCATGTGTGGGTATTCGCCGCCACCACCACCGACGTCGGCTACATCCTGCGCGTTACTGACACCCACACCGGCAACGTCCGCGAATACCTCAACGAGCTCGGCACCTCCGCGCCCGCGATCACCGACACCGAAGCGTTCGAAGACTGCGTCATCACGATCGACTACGCCGCCGATACCGATCCCCGGAGATCAATCTTCCAGGCTCCCGGCGTGACGGCGACCGAGCTGGCGGTTGCCGCCACCGAGCAAGAAGAAGACTGCGTCGCCGACGGCAACCGCCTGTGCTTGAACGACGGCCGCTTCCGCGCCGAGGTCACCTGGCGCGACTTCGAAGATCGCACCGGCTCCGGCACGGTGGTGACCAGCACCGACGACTCCGGCCTCTACTGGTTCTTCTCGTCCAACAACTGGGAGCTACTGCTCAAAGTACTCGACGGCTGCGCCCTCAACGACCGCTACTGGGTCTTCTCTGCCGCCACCACCAACGTCGAGTACACGCTGCGAGTCACCGACACGCAGACCGGCGAGGCACGGGAGTACCGCAACCCCCTGGGCACAGCCGCCGCCGCAGTCACCGATACTGAAGCCTTCGCCAGCTGCCCCTGACGCCGCATTGACATACAATCGTCCGCGTTATGCCGGACCCGGAGCTGCTGATCGGCCAACTGGCCATCCATTACAAGATCCTGTCGAAGGAACAGGTCGGCGATGCCGTGAAGCACTGGCGCGCCGAGCCCTCGGAGCAGGACCTCGGGGCCTTCATGGCGGAGAAGGGCTACTTCGGTACCGATGTGCTGCAGAAGCTGGAGGCGGCCAAAGCCCAGGTGCTTCGGCGTGAGCAGGTCCGCTCCGGCGCCGGCACGGTGCCGACCGCCGCACCTGCTGCTCCGGCCGTGCCCTCCGCTCCGGCCGCTCCCGCGGCGGCCGCGGCGGCCGAGATGGTGGTCGAGCGGGTAGGGTCACCGTCCGCCACGGCAAAGCCAGCCGAGGAGGCTGCTCCGGCAACGGCGGAAACGCAGGCGATTCCCCAACAGGACGTAGACTGGAAGCTGCGCTTCGACGCCGACGCCAGCCTCGAAGATCTGTTGCGGCAGGCCCAGGAGCTGCATGCCTCGGACTTGCACGTACACAGCGGAGCGCCGATCAAGCTGCGCCTCAACGGCCGGCTCGAGGACGCCTCGGCGGTGCTCGACCGAACACGTGCTAAAGAGTTGATCGAAGGCTTGCTCAACGACTCGCAACAGCTACTGCTCGACGAATTCATGCAGGTCGACTTCGCGCACTCGATCGCCGGCGTCGGGCGCTTCCGCGCCAACGTCTACCAGCAGCAGCGGGGGCTAGACGCGGTGTTCCGCGCCATCCCGCCCGAGCCGCCGACGCTGGCGCAGCTCGGGCTGCCGGACTCCCTGGCCGAGCTGGTGTCGTACCACCAGGGCATGGTGCTGCTCACCGGGCCGGCTGGGTGCGGCAAGTCCTCGACCATGGCGGCCCTGGTGCGGCTGATCAACGAGCAGCGGCCGGACCACATCATCACCGTCGAGGATCCGATCGAGTACGTGCATCCTTCGGCTCGCTGCGTGGTGAATCAGCGGGAAGTGGGCCCGCACACCGAGTCCTTCGCTCGGGCGCTGCGGGCGGCGTTGCGCGAGGATCCGGATGTCATCGTGATCGGCGAGCTGCGCGATCTCGAGACCATCAGCCTCGCCCTCACCGCGGCGGAGACCGGCCATCTGGTGCTCGCCACGCTACACACCTCGAACGCCATCCGTACCATCAATCGTGTGCTCGGCGTGTTTCCGCCGGACCAGCAGGCGCAAATCCGGATGATGTTCTCCGAGTCGCTGCGCGCCGTCGTCTCCCAGCGCCTGCTGCCACGGGCCGACGGCACCGGCCGGGTGGCAGCCACCGAGATCCTGATCAACACCAAGGCGGCCGGTAACCTGATTCGCGAGCAGAAGACCTTCCAGCTGCATTCGCTGATGCAAACCGGTAGTCAACACGGCATGTGGCTGCTCGATCATGCGCTGACCTTTCTGGCCAAGCGGCGGATCGTCACCAAGGAAGACGCCCGGATGGAAGCGGAGAAGCCGGAGAGCATCAAATGAAGCATCGAACGAGCGCCGGCGGGAGCTGAGACATGGCGAGAATCCATGATCTGTTCCGCACCCTGAAAGAGATCGGGGGTTCGGATCTGCACCTGGCGGCGCCGCTGCGACCGCGGATCCGCGTTCACGGTGAGCTCGCCGACGTCGAGGGCTGGGAGCCGCTGTCACACGAGGAGCTGCGGGCTCTACTGCGCGAGATCACCACCGACGATCAGTGGAATGACTACGAAAGCTTCGGTGACCTCGACTTCGCCTACGGCCTCGAAGGGGTCGCGCGTTTCCGCGCCAACTTCCTGCGCCAGGAGAACGGCGCCGCGGCCGTGTTTCGCATCATCCCGGAAGAGATCTTGACCCTCGAGAAGCTCGGATTGCCCGAGGCGATCGAGAAACTGGCTCACACCCGACAGGGTCTGGTGCTGGTCACCGGGCCCACCGGCTCGGGCAAGTCAACCACCCTGGCCGCGATCATTGACCGCATCAACGACACCTACGGCAAGCATATCGTCACCATCGAAGATCCGGTGGAGTTCGTGCATCCGAACAAAAAGTGCGTGCTGTCGCAGCGCGAGGTCGGCGCCGATACGCCGAGCTTCGCGGCTGCGCTCAAAGTCGCAGTGCGCCAGGACGCCGACGTCATCCTGGTGGGGGAGATGCGCGATCTCGAGACCATCTCGCTGGCGATCACCGCCGCGGAGATGGGCGCTCTGGTGTTCGGCACCCTGCATACCAACAGCGCCGCCAAAACCATCGACCGCCTGATCGACGCCTTCCCCGCCGAGGAGCAGAACCAGATCCGCACCACGCTCTCGGAGTCGGTGGTCGGCATCGTCTCGCAGCTGCTGCTGCCGACCCGGGACGGCAAGGGAAGGTGCGCCGTGCACGAGATCCTGCTCAAGACCGGCGGGCTGGCCAACGTCATCCGCGAGGGCAACACGCCGATGCTGCAGTCGATCATCCAGGGTCACCGGGGCATGGGCATGTGCATGATGGACGACTCGTTGTTCGAGAAAGTGGAGAAGCGCAAGATCAGCGCCAAGGCGGCCTATGCCAAGGCGCAGGACAAGTTGCGATTCGAGCCACTGGTGAAGCAAGAGGAAGAGGCTGCGTCCGGATGAGAACATCGTTTCGGACGCTCCCCGCGCTGGTTCAGCAGCGCCCACCAAACCATCCGAGAGGAAGCCGATGAGCGCAAGAACGATCCCCTGTCTGGTTCTGTCTCTCGCCGCCTTGGCGGCTTGCCAGCCCACCGAAACACCGAGTCCGGGGACGCGAGAGGAGGCATCGACGACCATGACCGAGACCGAGAAGCGGCTCGCCAAGTACACGACGGTGAAGCTCACCAGCGATCTCTCAGTGCTGTCCGACAATCAGCGACGCATGATCCCGCTGCTGATCGAGGCGGCGGAGGCCATGGACGCCGGCTTCTGGCGCCAGGCCTACGGCGACAAGGAAGCGCTGATGGCGTCGATCGACGATGACGCCACCCGCCGCTTCGCCGAGATCAACTACGGGCCGTGGGACCGTCTGGCGAACAACGAGCCATTCGTCGAAGGGATCGGAGACAAGCCCAAGGGCGCCACCTTCTATCCCTCCGACATGACCAAGGAAGAGCTCGAAGAGGCGACCGCGGCCTCCGAAGAGGCGGCCGAGAAGCTGCGCGGCCTGTACACGGTCGTCGAACGCGACCTGGGCGGCGCTCTCACCACCAGGCCCTACAGCGAGATCTACGACGACCTGTATCAGGTTGCCGCCGAGAAACTGCGCGCTGCCGCCGAGCTGGCCGAAGACGCCGGCTTCAAGAGCTACCTCGAGCTGCGCGCCGCGGCGCTGCTGTCCGACGAGTACTACGAATCGGACCTCGCCTGGATGGACATGAAGACCAATGCCGTCGATATCGTCATTGGTCCGATTGAGACCTACGAGGATCAGATGTTCGGCGCCAAGGCGTCGAACGAGGCCTACGTGCTGATCAAGGACCGGGCGTGGAGCGAGCGCCTGGCCAAGTACGCCGCGATGCTGCCGGACCTCCAACGGGGCCTGCCGGTACCCGAGGAGTACAAGCGCGAGGAGCCCGGAACCAACTCGGACCTCAATGCCTACGACGTCGTCTACTACGCCGGCGACTGCAACGCCGGCTCCAAGACGATCGCCATCAACCTGCCGAACGACGAGCGCGTGCAGCTACAGAAGGGCAGCCGACGCCTGCAGCTCAAGAACGCCATGCGCGCCAAGTTCGACCGCATCCTGATGCCGATCGCCGGCGAGCTGATCCACGCCGAGCAGCGAGGGCTGATCCGATTCGACGCCTTCTTCGAGAACACCATGTTCCACGAGGTGGCTCACGGGCTCGGCATCAAGGAGACGATCACCGGCCAGGGCTCGGTGCGCTCGGCGCTCCAGAACCACGCTTCGGCGCTGGAGGAGGGCAAGGCGGACGTGCTCGGCCTGTACATGGTGAACGCGCTGCACCAGCGCGGCGATCTCGATGACACCGAGATCGAGGACAACTACGCGACCTTCATGGCCAGCATCTTCCGTTCGATCCGCTTCGGCGCCTCGAGCGCCCACGGCGTCGCCAACCTGATCCGCTTCAACTTCTTCGCCGAGATGGGCGCCTTCACCCGCGACGAGGCGACCGGCGTCTACCGGGTCGACTTCGCGAAGCTCGAGACGGCGGCCGACGCATTGTCGGAGAAGATTCTGCGCCTCCAGGGCGACGGAGACTACGAGGCGGTGGGAGCCTTCGTCGATCGATACGGCAAAGTGGGAGAGATCCTCGCCGCCGATCTCGAACGACTGTCGAGCGCCGGCATCCCGGTGGACATCGTCTTCGAACAGGGAGTGGATACACTGGGCCTATAGCCACCCAGGACCACTAACTCACACGCTGGCGGCGGAGCTCGAAGAGAGTGATCGCCGCCGCCACTGCCACGTTGAGGGATTCCACCGGCGGGAGCAGCGGGATCGTCAACTCGATCTGCGCCCGCTCGGCAGTCTGAGCGGACAGGCCGCTGCCTTCGGTGCCCAAGGCCAGCACCACGCAGCCTTGGACGGCGGTGTCGAACAGGTCGCGGCCGCCGTGCGGCGTGAGCGCCGCCCAAAGGGGCCCCAGGGGCTCTAAGCTCTCGGCCAGCGCCTCGGCCGAAACGGCCACGGCGACTGGCAAGCGCAGCAGGCTACCCGCGGAAGCACGCAGAGCCCTCGGATGGTTGGGATGCACCGAGCCCAGGCTGAGGCATAGGGCGGCGGCACCACTGGCCTCGGCGACCCGCGCCAGGGCGCCGAGGTTACCCGGATCCTGGAGCCCCTCGGCATAGACGTAGACGCCGCCCCCCTCGAGGGGCAGCTCGGCGGCTCCCAGGCGGGGCAGGCGTGTCACCGCCACGATGCCCCGGGGCGAGTCGCTGTCGGTCACCTCGGCGAGCAGCCGAGCGTCGATCTCGTATGGCACAAAGGGTAGGGAGCTCTGCAACCGGCGCCAGGCACCGCTGCTGAGGAAATCCCGCGTTGCCAGCACCGAGCGCAGCTCCAGACCCGCCGCCAGTGCCTCACCGATCAGATGGGGGCCCTCGAGAAGCGCCCGATCGCCTTGTCTTCGCCGCAATTGGCGAATAGTCTTCAGATGTGAGTTTTTCCGGCTGGTGATCATATGGCGCAAGATCTTACGGGCTTCTGGCAGCGTTTCCAATCGGGCATCGACGTCGCCGTGGGAGGAGACGTGCCCGACAAGCTCCTCGGCGTGAGGGATGGCTTCCTGCGCTACTTTCGGGATGGACTGGAGAAGTCGGTGCCGGTCTCGGTCGTGCCGCAGACTCAGGACGAGGCCCTGACCCCGCTGCCGATCTCGGACGCCGACATCCTGGCACTGGCGCGGAGACGCGCAGGCGAGTTGAGCCGACTCCACGGCGACTCATTCGCCTTCTATGCCGGCAGTGAGGCTGGCCTGCTGCTATTCGAGGCTGACAGTCAACGGCGTTACTTCGTGCGCACTTGGACGACGATCGTGGGCCTGGGAGAAGAAGCCTGGGGGAGTAGCGGCTCGGTGCAGCTACCCGAGCGACTTCTCGAGGGGTTGGATCACGAGGATCTGCCTTTCGCGGTTCCGGGAACCCGCCGCCGCGGCGGCATGGTCAGCTCCCTGACCGGCGGGGTAGAAACACGGCGCGGCGCCACGGCGCTGGCGACCTTCAACGCCGTGTCGACCCTGATGTACGGCAGGCTGGAGAGCTACCCTCACCGTCGGCGCGGCCTGGGCTGAGCGGATCGACTCAGGGCCAGTGCCGGGGGTCTTCCGGATCGGGTGAGAGCTCCAACTGATCCGCGAACCCTTGGGTGAGCACACGCCGCGCATTCCCCGTCTCCGCCTTGCGCACCCGCCCGTGAAAGAAAAAAGCGAGAGCGGCAGAAGCCATCGTGGCGGAGACCATCAAGATCAGGAAAACGGATTCGAGGGGGTGCATTCCGGTCTTGAACAGCTCGCCGTAGTGGGCGGCGACCGTGCTGAGCGTACCGAAAACACCGCACGCTGCGACGCCGCTGAACAGGTTCCGGTACCCTTTCTCCTTCTCGGTCTCGCTCTCTCGGAGAAGCATCTCCAACTCCTGCCTAGACACCAGACAGTCGCCACTTCGAAGGCCCGAGGCCGCCGGCGCCTGCCCGTCCCAACCGGGCGCGAGCCCGGCATCGGACAATCCACGGTCGAAACTCATCTGCGGCTCAGCGAGCGCGGCTCCAATGCTCTCTCTGATCATGGCTTCAGTCCTTTTCCTCGACTTGATACTCAAGAAACTCGATCTGCTTTCTGACAATATCCAGGTCTCGGCGGCATAGTTCCAGAGGCAGGCACAGCTTTGCGACCCGGCCCCCGGTGAGGGCGAACTCAAAACGCTGCTCCGCCCGACCCGCCCGACCAGCGCCCGAATCGGGCCGGACAGGAGCCGCCCCGAGCAACGCCCGGCCGGCCACCGTCGGCCCCGAATGCAGGCCGTCGCGCCGTGAAGCGCCAGCGGCTCGCGCGGGGCGCAGAGCCCCCTGCTCGTCCAACACGCCGGCGTAACGCGCGGAGCGGCGAAACATCTCCGCGGCCACCGTGCTGGCCTTTCTGGTGATACCGTGGTCGCGCCACAAGATACCGTCCAGGTGTTCAGGCAACCGGCCCTGAGGCTCGTACCGGTCGAGCAGCGCCTCGAACAGTGGGGGATGACGCAAAGCTCGCAGCAGCGCGCCCTGCCGCTGTGATTCGTCAGCCGGCCAGACGACACTCGCCGCTAGGGACGTCGGAGAGTACAGGCCGGCCTTCCGATTCAAGAAGCCGTACTGGGTGAGTGCCGCGATCTTGCGGGCCCCCGGCCCACCCCGGGCATTCGAGTGCCCCAGCACCTCGGCCAGAACCTCCCGGCTGTAAGAGCCGTCGCCCAATCGATCGAGGATCTCACCTACGGCCGTCCCGCCGTCTTCCAGAGACAGGACGGGGTAGGCGCGGGATCGTTCGGTCATCTGCCTATTCATTGGTGATCCTCCTCTCGAGTCAACAAACCGTAACACGAGACGGGATACAAAACAAGAGAAAACAGTCAAAAGCCAGGAAGCAACGCTGGTAATACCTCAGGGAACCCGGCAACAACACTGACTTTAAAGCCTAGATACTACCAATCTACACCGACCTACAAAACATGCCCATTTTGTAGCTCTGTGTAGATTTCTGTATGCGGCCATCTTCTCGACGTCCCTGGCGCCGATGTCGGGACAGCCAGCATCCCGGTCGGGTCATTGACCGGCTATGCCCACCCTGTTACGATGCCTCGTCTCCGACCGGTGTCCGCTTTCTAGGCATTCGAGGGCCACGAACGGAACCGCCCGCGCGAGATTCCCGGATCCAACGACAAGATGTCTCGTCCAGCATCCTCGCCGAGGACGCTTCAACTCAATCGACGTGAGAGCCGCCGGTGCCGCTCTCGACGTAAGGAGTGCCGCAGATGACTGAGCCCCGCACCTTCCTGTTCACTTCCGAGTCGGTCACCGAGGGTCACCCGGACAAGATGGCCGACCAGATCTCCGACGCGGTGCTCGACGAAGCCGTACGACAAGACGCGGGGAGCCGCGTCGCCTGCGAGACCCTTGTCACGACGGGAATGGTGCTGCTCGCCGGCGAGATCACTACCAAGGCTTATCTCGACCTGGCGGGCATCGCTCGCAAGACGGTGGAGGAGATCGGATACACCAGTAGCGACCTCGGTTTCGATGCCTCGAGCTGCTCGGTGATTTCGGCCATTGATCCCCAGTCACCCGACATCGCCATGGGTGTCGACCCGGGCGGTGCGGGCGATCAAGGCCTGATGTTCGGCTATGCCTGCCGCGAGACCGAACAGCTCATGCCCCTGACCATTACCCTCGCCCAGCAGCTAACCCAGAAGCTGGCGGCGGTGCGCAAGGCCGGCGGTCTCGGCTGGCTGCGGCCGGACGGCAAGAGTCAGGTGACCGTCGAGTACGAGGGCAACAAGCCGCGGCGGGTGCACACGGTGGTCATCTCGACCCAGCACGCTGCCGAGGTGGAGCAAGATGAGATTCGGCGCGAGGTGATCGACAAGATCATCCTTCCGACGATCCCCGCCGAGATGATGGACAGCGACACGATCTTCCACGTCAACCCGACCGGACGGTTCGTCACCGGTGGTCCCCAGGGTGACTGCGGCTTGACGGGGCGTAAGATCATCGTTGATACCTACGGTGGCTGGGGTGGACACGGCGGGGGAGCCTTCTCGGGCAAGGACTCGACCAAGGTCGATCGTTCCGCCAGCTACATGGCACGGCACGTCGCCAAGAATCTGGTGGCCGCTGGCCTCGCGGACCGCCTGCTGGTGCAGTTAGCCTACGCGATCGGCGTGGCCGATCCGGTCTCGATTCACGTCGATTCCTATGGCACCGGCAAGATCGACGACAGGCAGCTCGAGTCGCTGACGCGGGAACTTTTCCCGCTGACTCCCAAGGGCATCATCGATCACCTCCAGCTGCGACGCCCGGTCTTCCAGCAGACCGCTGCCTACGGCCACTTCGGCCGCTCCGACGACGGTTTCACCTGGGAAGACCTCGATCACGTCGATGCCCTGAAGCAGGCGGTTGGTGCGTCCGGCGTCCCAGTGACTGCCTAGAGTCCACCGAGCCACCGGACCCCGCCTCCGGGGTCCTCGCAGGCCGGCCGGCCTAAGTCCTCACGCCGAGGAATAGATACAGCGAGAAGATTGCAAAGATCGCGGCTGGACTCCACACCGCGACCATGGGGGGCAGGATCGCGTTCTCACCCAGAGCCGCGAAGACGCTCAGGAAGATCATGAGCACGACGCCCAGCACCAAGGACAACCCGATTCCGTAGAGAGCGCCCTGGCGCCCGAGCTTGAAGGCGAATGGGAGAGCGACCAGGGCCATGACCAGGGTGATCACCGGGTAGGCGATCTTGTTGTAGAGCGCCACCTCGAGCTGCGGCACGTCCTGGCCTGCGGCGCGGAGGTCATCGACGTAGGCGCGCAGCTCACCGTAGTCCATTTCTTCGGGTTTGAGCAGGCCGCCCTGGAAGTACTCGGGGCTTTCCGCCAGCTGGTACTTCAGCGGCTCGTCGAAGGTGACGAATGCACTCTTCTTGTTCTGGTCGAACGAGGTGCTCCAGCCGTTCGAGAGTGTCCACCAGTCGCCTTCGACGAAGGTTGCGCGCTGCGCCCAGAGCCGGTCGGTCAGGCGGTAATTCTCGTCGAACTTGAAGACCTGCAGCCGGTGGAGCTGCCGGCGCCCCTCGTCATAGACTGCGAAGTTGTACAGGTAGTTGCCCTTACCGAAGAGCCACCGTCGGTCGGCTTTCTGCCGAATTCGGGCCGACCGATTGCCCTTGATTGCCGCTCTGAGCTCGGCGGCACGCTCGTTTGAAGCGGCCAGTACTTCCGACTGCAGTAGGCCGCAGAACGCCGCTACCAGGCCGGCGGCCAGTACTACTGGGATCGCCAGCCGATAGAGGCTCATCCCCAGAGCCTTGCACGCAATAATCTCGTTGGTCCGCGACAGCAGCCCAAAGCTGATCAGCGTCGAAACCAGGACCATGATCGGCGCAATCTGGTAGACAATGGAGAAGATCCTGAGCTTGTAGTAGTTCACGACCGTGCCGCTTGGAGCTTCGCTGTCGAGAATGCTGTTGAAGTTATCCGCAAGGTCGAACACCAGGTAGACGATGATGCCGGTCAGGAACGAGATCAGCAGAACTCTGAAGAATGTACCCAGGACGTAGCGGTCGATTGAGTTCGGAAAGCGCAGGCGCAACTCGGGAAGCCGCAAGACGAGCTGGGCCCGCTGACGCCGGGCGGCGGTAACCGCCTGCTTCCGCGCGACCTTTTTCTGCTGCCGACGGTGCCTGAAACGCAGCAGCCGGCTCCACACAGCCTCCTGAATCCAGCTGTCGAGCTGTGACAGCAACAGACTCTTGTCGGCATTGCGACGCGCCAGCAAGAAGAGTCCGAGAATCAGCAGAGCGATGTTCGGAAACCACACCGCCAGCCAGGGCGCAACAGTGCCATCACGGGCAATGTCTTCACCCGTGTTGAGCAGCACGTAGTAGATGAGGAACACGCCGAGGGAGATGGCGAAACCTGCGGAACGGCCGCCGCGGGAGTTGTTGAATCCCAGCGGCAGCGCCAGCAGCCCGAAAACGATACAGGCAGCCGGCAAGCTGAACTTCTTGTGCAGCTCGACCATGGCGATGTTGCGAACGACCTCAGGATAGGTAGGATCGCGGGTGCGTCGCCGCAGTTCCTCGAACGACAGCTCGCGCATGCCTCGCTTGACCGAGCTGGGCGACAACTGGGGCAGCGTAGCCAGCTTGATGTCCAACACCTTCTGCCCGATAACATCCTGCGATCGAGGACTCTGGAAGTCGATCCGGTGGATCAAGGTGTTCTGCAGCGTCAGCACTACCTCGGTGCCGCTGGCGTCTGGCTGTGCCTGGCCCCAGTCAGCGACGAAGACCTCGCTCTTGCGACTGGGAATCGACTCGGAGAGGAAGACGCCTTTCCAGCGGCCTTCGCCTGGAGGCGTCTCGAAGACGTACAGCATCTTGCCCTGCCAGCCGGTGTGGGGCACTCTCGGTTGGACTTCTTCGGTCAGGCTCTCCGCCAGGATCCCGAGCTGCAGCTTCTGGAGCGCGTGATTGCCCCTGGGTAGCACGTCGATCATCAGATAGATGTTGAGGCCTGTGAGCAGGAGCGAGAGGACCACGATCGGCCGGTAGAGCGAGAACAGACTGACCCCCGCCGAGCGGATAGCGATCAACTCACTGTCCGCCGATAGACGGCCGACGGCGATGAGGATGCTGAACAGGAACGCCATGGGGATCGTCATAACCACAATCCATGGCATTGACAGGAGCAGCAGCTTGCCGACCATCCCGACTTCGACGCCGCTGCCGATGATCAGCTTGGCGGATTTGAAGAGAGCCTGGAGCAGCAGGATGAAGGTGAAGACGAAGAACCCCAGCGCCAGGGGCCCCAGGATCTCGGCCAGGATATAGCGGTCGAGGCGGCGCATAGAACGGACGATTATAGCCCGAGACCTGGCCGAATAACGGAGCGGGCTACTCTGCCTATCTCATGCCGATAAGATATATTATGTCAACTTGAATCGGCGCGCTCGAAAAGTACTTCCAGCGAGGAGCTCCTACCCCATCTTTCTGGGAAGGCAGCATTCGACAGGGGACTTCAGCCTTCGGCTTGCCGGAGATCCGAGAGGATCTTCTCCAGCGTCTGGATCAATTCATTCTTGCTGACCCGACTCTGGCGGAACTTCAGAGACATGCTGAAGCTCTTGTCAGGCGGCCGGAAGCTGAAGGTGAATGGCTTGCGTCTTTGAGGAGCGCCCTTCTTCTTCTCACCTCGTTTTTGCCGGCGTAGGTCATCGCGGCTGAGGCCTCGGCGATGGACTTCCTCCAGGAGCCGAATCATCTCTTCTTCGTCTCCGGCTTTGAGGACCTCGAGCAGCAACGATTTGGTCCGGATCCCGAGGGCCTGAGAGGCCTCCCGTACCGCGTGTGGCATCTGCAATAGGGCTAAGCTCTCGGTGATCACCGTACGTGACTTCCCCACCGCTTTCGAGATGTCCGCATGGGTGTAGTCGAACCGCTGAGCGAGCGAGCGATACCCGTCAGCCTCTTCGAACGGCGTAAGGTCTTTGCGCTGCAGGTTCTCGATCAGAGCGATCTCGAGGGCTTCCTCGTCGCCGACCTCCATCTCGATCACCGGGATCTCAATCAGGCCAGCCTCCATCGCAGCCCGGTAGCGGCGCTCGCCACTGATGATCATGAGGGACGGCTCGCCGCTCTCGACCTGCGGTCGCGGGCGCACCAGGATCGGCTCCAGAACCCCCTTGTCCTGAATCGAATTCGCCAGCTCGGTGAGATCTCCCATCGCGGATCGAGGCTGATCGGGATCCGGCTCGACTGCCGACAGCGATACCATTTTGCCGACTGGAGTCTCGTTCCGCGTGGTAAGTTCCTCGACGAAGTGGGCGCCGTGGCGCATGCGGACGCGCTTGGGCAAGCCCCGGCGGCTGGTCGAGGCACTAGACACGGCTCAGGACCTCCTCGGACAGCTTGTAGTACTCGAAGGCACCGCTGGAGCGCGGCGCGAAACTGAAGATCGGCTCCTTGTAAGCCGGACTCTCCTCGAGTCGCACGCTCTTGCTGATCTGAGTCTCGAACAGCTTCTCTCCGAACACCTCGCCGATCTCTTTGCGGATGTCGCGCGACAGGATCGTTCGCTTGTCGAACAGGGTGATCACCGCGCCGAGGATCTGAAGGTCTGGGTTGGCTCGCACCTTGATCTTGTCCACCGTTTCCAGGAGGTCGTCCGTGCCTTCGAGCGCGAAGTAGGACGACTGAATGGGAATCAAGACGTGAGTGGCGGCGACCAATGCGTTGACGGTGATCACTCCGAGGGTGGGCGGAGTATCGATGACGATGTAGTCGTATTGATCACGGACGGGCTCCAGTTTGTCCTTGAGCCGGAAATGACTGTCCAGTTCTCCAAGCAATTTGGCTTCGATCTTGGCAAGGGAGATCGCCGCCGGCGCGACCGACAAATGTGGCACCTTCTTCGCTGGTCGAATGATGTCCGCGAGCGCCAAGTCATCGTCGGCAAGGGCTTCATACATCGAGGCTTCCAAGTCGTGAGCGTCGAGAAACGACATCGTGCTGTTGGCCTGGGGATCGACATCGATCAACAGGCTCCGGAAGCCTTTGGTGGCCAGCGCCGCCGCCAGGTTGATGGCCGTGGTCGTCTTGCCGACGCCGCCCTTCTGATTGGTGATTGCGATGATCATGAGCGCCCGGGAGTGTACGAGAAGGTCTTGGTCAGGTCAAGGCGTCGATTCTTGTCGAATGTCGGCGCGCCGACATTCTCGCTAAGTTGCTGTGGACACAAGGTTTCGCAGCGCTCGACGCGCGCTTTCGCGATGTCGGCGGCAAACCTGGCCGACGCTACATCGTGTACTTGCCGAGATCGTCGGGATCGACCTCTTCGAGCCACTTCTTGAGCTTCTCTTTGTCCCGAGCATGGTCGGAGAGGTCGTCCGTCTTCGCCTTTTCGAGGACGACTTCCGAAACGTAGATCGGAACTCCGGCGCGCAGAGCTAGAGCAATGGCGTCGCTCGGTCGCGAGTCGACGATCCGCTCTTCGCTGTCGACGTGCAGACAGATCTGGGCGAAGAACGTGTTCTCGACCAGGTCATTGATCGTGACCCGAGCGATCTTGCAATCGACGTCGTCGAGCAGGTTGATCAGCAGATCGTGGGTCATGGGCCGAGGCGGCTCGATGCCTTCCAACCTCAGGGCAATCGCATTGGCCTCGAAGATGCCGATCCAGATGGGCAGGATTCTCGAGTGTTCTTCGCTGCGAAGGATCACGATCGGCACACTGGACGTCGGGTCCATCATCAGCCCCTTGACCTCCATCAGAATGAGCTTCTCGTCCTTGCTCATCCAGGTATTGTCCGCTTCTCCCGCGGTGAGGTCAAGTCGGGTTTTGGAAGCCGGCTAGGCGGCGACACGGCTACCGACCAGGGAGTGCGGAAACGCCTTCTCTACTACCACCCGAGTCATGCTTCCAAGCTCGGCGGCCTGCTCGCCGAAGTCGAAGTGCAACAGGCGATGACAAGGAGTTCGCCCGGTCTGGGATCCTGGCTGCTTACCCCAAGAAGTAACCAAGATATCGAAAGTCTCCCCCACCAGCGTTTGGTTAATCTCCAGCTGGATTCCTTTCTGCAACGCGAACAGGCGCTGGAGGCGCCGATCGGCGACCCCCATCTCGACAATCGGCACCTTGAGACGGGGTGCGGCAGTGCCAGGACGCGAGGAGTACTTGAAGGCGAAGATGGACGCGAAACGCACCTCGGATATCAGCTCGAGCGTAGCCTCGAAGTCCTCGTCTGTCTCGCCCGGGAAACCAACGATAATGTCGGTCGAGAGCGCGATTCCGGGACGGCTGGTGCGCAATCTACCGATCAGGTCCCGATACAGCTCAATGTCATAGCCGCGACCCATCAGGCGGAGAATGCGATCTGAGCCGGATTGGACGGGCAAATGGAGGTAGGGGCAGATATTGGCGTGCCGGCCTAGCTGATCAACCATGTCCTGCGTGAAGTCGCGCGGGTACGAGGTAACGAAGCGCAGTCGCTCGAGCCCGTCAATTCGAGCGACGCGATCCAGGAGAACCGCGAAATCAGCGGCGGTCGAGGGATCCCGCCAGTGGTTGACGGTCTGACCGAGTAGCTCGATCTCCCTGAATCCGAAGTCGAGCAGGTGCCGAACTTCGGCGAGGATGTGCTCCATCGGCCGATTCTGCTCCGGACCTCGGGTGCTGGGAACGATGCAGAAGGTGCACTTCTTGTTGCAGCCCTCGATGATCGTCACCATACCTTTGTAGGTACCCTCCCGGGAAAGTAGGTCGAGATCGTAGTTGCGCTCGGCGGCGTCAGGAAAGCCAGTGGCTACCACCCGCCGGCCAGACAGTCTTCGCTGCAGGACCTGCCCGACCTCACCGACCCTCGCGGGTCCAATTACGAAGTCGAGGTCGGGCAGCCTCTCGAGCGCCCGATCGCCTTCCTGTTGAGCCACGCAACCACAGAAACCCAATAACAACTCGGGCCGATGGCGCTTCATCACGCGATACTCGCCGAGACGCGAGTAGGCCTTCTGAGCCGCCTTCTCCCTGACACTGCAGGAATTGAGGAGAATCAGATCCGCTTCTTGTGGGTCGCGGGTGGGCAAGACACCTTGCTGCATGAGTTGGCTCGACAGCCGTTGGCTGTCGAGCTCATTCATCTGGCAACCCCAGGTCTCAACGAAGAACCGTCTGGGAGGCGCCAGCGTCACGAATCCCCCTCTTCGATATCAAAAGCCGGCGGATCGACCGCCTCGGCTGCCGGAAACCTCTCCAGGCTCTTGCGCTCCTCCGTCGTCGGCTCCAGTTCCCATCCCTGGTTCAGCCAACCTTGCGGCACGCCGGCGCGTTGTCCCTCGTTGACCAGGACTTCGAGCTCCTGGCTGTAGCGCGAAGCCGTCTCACGCAGCTGGTCCAGTCGATCCAGGACCCGGTCCCAAGCTGGTTTCAGCTGGCTGTCACGAAGATAAGGATCCTCCTCCGCATAGAACTGCTGACGCAGAGCCGCGGACTCGAGCTCCAGCTCGGTGATGCGGTCAATCGTCCGGCGCCAACCCATACGCAACTCGAGAGCCTGGCCGCGCCAGTACTGCTCGTCGCGGATCTCGTCGCCCTCGTCTCGCGGTGGCGGCTCTAGATCAGACACCGGAGCGGCTGGTGGGCTGTCGAGAAGGATGACTTCTGCATCCTTGGCGTACTCGTGCAGATTCTCGTCATTGATGACCGCGATGGACTCCTTGGTCTGGCCTTTCCGCGCCTTGGCCAATCGAGAGGCCTCCAGCAAGCTCTTTGGCTGATCGTCGTCGCCGCCCGGGTCGATCACTTTGACCGTCGGACGGGACGGTTGGATCTCTCGTATTGGAGGCGGCAGCGGCGGCGGCGGCGCGGCCAGCTGTGGGGTGACCTGCGTCAAGGTCTGTGACGGTATCGTTTCCGTCGACTCCTTGTTGCCGGAACAGGCCCAACCCGCGACGGCCCATAAGGCGATCAGAGCCCTGATCTGAGCTCGCCACCGCCGGTTTCCGGCGTTCTTCATACTTGTCTTCATGTCCACCCACCTTCCGTAGGTCGCCGTTCGTCCGCAGGCGGATCAAGACTACCACCAGCGATCGGCCGTGGGGCCGAAACCTCGGGCAGGTGTGCTGCTCTTCAGGCTGTGGCGTTCTCGACCGATTCGCCGAGCTGAGCGCGAAGGTACTCGTTGACCTCGACCGCCGTCGCCAGGTTGGAGCAGGTTTCGGCCATCTCCTCGAGCTTCTCCACCGACAGCTCGCGGACCCTCCGCTTGATGGTCGGCACCCGCCGAGGGCTAACCGAGAGACGCCTGAGCCCACAGCCGAGGAGTACCGCTGTCATCCGTGCGTCCGCTGCCATCTCGCCACAGATGCTGACCTCGATACCGGCTTCGGCCGCGTTGCGGACGATCAACCGCAGCATTCGCAACATCCCGGGATGCAGTGGACGATAGAGATCCGCGACGTGCTCATTGCTCCGGTCGACCGCCAATGCATACTGAATCAGGTCGTTGGTGCCGATCGAGAAGAAGTCGACGTAGCGCGCCAGGATGTCGGTGATGAGGGCGGCGGCGGGCACCTCCACCATGATTCCGAGCTTGAAATCGCGCCGGAACGGTAGCTCCTCTCTCTCTAACTGCTCCATCACGCCTTCGGCAACCCGCCGAAACTCGAGGATCTCTTCGGGGATGGTCACTAGCGGCAACATGATCCACAGGTCGCCGTATACCGTCGCGCGAATGAGCGCACGGAGCTGAGTCAGGAAAATGTCCGGCCGGGCCAGAGTCAACCGGATACCACGCAGTCCGAGGACAGGGTTGTTCTCCTGGGTCTCCATGACCTCCCGGGCAATCTTGCGCCCGCCAAGGTCGTAGGTACGGATGATGGCCGGATTTGGCGCCGCGGCCTCGATCATCTTGCGATAGATCGCAAGATGCTCTTCTTCGGAGGGCAGCTCGGGGCTTCTCTCGATGTAGAGGAACTCGCTGCGATAGAGACCGATGCCGGCGGCTGCATAGCGCCGCACATCGTCGAGCTCTTCCGGCAGGTCGATATTGGCCATGACCTGGATCTCGGTGCCATCGAGAGTCACCGGCGGCAGCTCGCTGGCCGCAAGCAGTCTCTGCTCCTCAAGCTGCCGCTCGCGACGTCGTTGGCGATAGCTCTCGATGGTTCGAGCATCAGGGTGCAGCACCACGCTGCCAGCGGTACCGTCGACAAGGATCGGCATCTCGACTTGATCGGCAAGCTTGTGGCTGATGCCGCCGACCCCGAGTACCAGCGGTAGGTTCAGCGAGCGGGCTATGATCGTCGTGTGGGAAGTCGGGCTGCCGTGCTCGATGACGAAGCCGATAACGTTCTCGCGGCCGAGTCTGACAGCATCGGAAGGCGACAGGTCGTCGGCGACGATCACCACGTCGCCCTGGACCTCGGAAAGCTGGTGCAGGTGAATTCCTCGCAGGCTGCGAATGACGTAGCGGCAAACGTGCCGCAAGTCCTCTTGCCGGTCCCGCAGGTGCTGGGAGTCGATCTCGTCGAAGCGGGCTTGAATCTCACCTACTGTTTCCTGCAGCGCCCACTCGGCGTTGACGTGTTCGCGGCGAATGTGCTCGTGCACCCCCTCCAGAAAAGAGCTGTCGGAGAGCACCAGGGCCTGGGCGTCGAAAATGCCGGCAAGCTCGTCGCCGAGCTCGGTGCCGACACGATCACGCAAGCGCCCGATCTCCTGTCGGCTGCTCTCGACAGCCTGTTGAAAGCGCGCGATCTCAGCATCGATCTCGGTTGACGGCAGGGGAATCTGGTAGATGTCGCCAATGCGAGTGCTGATGCACACGGCGGCGCCGATGGCGATTCCATCCGCGGCACCGATACCTTGAAAAGTCTCCATCTCGCAGCTCCGGCTCATCCGTCCTCGTCGAAACGATTCCGAATCAGCGTGCTGACCGCTTCGATCGCCTCGCCCTCGTCGGCGCCTTCACAGATGACCGAGACCTTGGTCCCCTGAGCGGCACCGATCGCCATCAGGCCGAGGATGCTCTTCGCGTCGACCGCTTCACCATCTTTGATCAGTCGCACGTCACAGCCGAAGCGACCGGCCGTGTGCACCAGCTTGGCGGCTGCTCTAGCATGCAGGCCGAGGCGGTTGAGAATTTCGAGATCACGCTCGATCATCGGATTCCTCGCACTGCTCGAGCTGATCGACGGGTCGCGGTACGTCTTTGCTGCTGCGGATGCTCGACCGGCCTTTGTCGCGAATCCAGGTCGTGAGATCGCACAGGGGCATGTCGTTGGTGACCAGACAACCCAGCCGTACCACCATTGGCAGATTGACGCCGGAGATCACCTCCACACGCCCCGGATCGTGGAATGCCATCGCGACGTTGAAGGGAGTACCACCGAGGATATCGGTCAAGATGAGGATCCCCTCGTCTCGATCGAAGCGACGTAGCGCGTCCCCGACTTTGTGGTGAGCCTCTTCGACTCCGTCGGACCAGTCGAGAGCCAGAGCCTCGAAACTCTCGAGGTCTCCGGAAATGACGCGCGCGGCTGCCAGAAACTCCGGCGCCAGGCCGCCATGGGTCAGTATGAGCACTCCAGCCATCGAGAATCTCGTCTCAGGCGTCTTGACTTGGTCGGAGAATGTGCAGAAATCGAGCGCTTCGGCTCAGGGCCGGGTGATGGTATCGCCGGCGTCGGACAATGACAATGTGCCTTCGGTCAGCCGATTCATCCCCCGCGATCCAAATCGCGGTGCCGCAGGCGAACTCGCCATTTTGCGCGACCGAGGCTGTCTGCCAGAGACTCGCACATGGCGACTGATCGGTGCCGACCTCCTGTGCAACCGATCGCCAGTGAGAGGTAGCTACGATTCTCCCTCTGGTACCTGGGAAGCAGAAAGCCCAACAGATCTTCGAGACGGTGCCGTAGCTCTCGGAAGTCCTTCTCCGCCTCGAGGAATTCCTGAACGGGGCGGTCTTGGCCGCTCTGCTGACGGAGATCGGGGTTGAAATAGGGATTGGGTAGGAAACGGACGTCCAAGACGAGGTCGCTGCCGGCAGGAATCCCGTGCTTGAAACCGAAGCTGACCAGAGAGACGGTCAGCGAGCCCTCGGCACCGTCGGCGAACTCTTTGTAGATCTCGCGCCGGACGTCGTGCACCGACCAATCACTGGTATCGAAGATCAGGTCTGCCCTGCCACGGAGTGCGGCCAGCAAATGCTTCTCGCGGCGGATCCCATCGATCACCGGGCGCTCTCCGATCCCGATAGGATGACTGCGGCGGGTTTCCGAATACCGACGCAGCAGCGCCTCCTCCGTCGCCTCCAGAAAAACAACGGTCAGCTCGAAGCACTGACGGTTGATTCCCTCGAGCAGCTTGGGCAGAACTTCGGCCGAGCCTGGTGCCCGTACGTCCGTGACGACGGCCAACTTCTTCCGGTGGTCACCGACTTGCGCCAGGGGATCCGCAAGGAAAGTCTTCAGCAGCGGCAGAGGCAGGTTGTCGACACAGTAGTAGCCGATGTCTTCGAGAGCATTGGCGGCTGTGCTCTTGCCGGATCCCGACAACCCCGAGATCACAAGCAGGCGAGCCTTGGTGCGATCGCCGCTCCGACTGGCCGAACTGGACCGGCTAATGCTGGCTTCGTTGCTCAAGCTTAGCCTCGAGCTGCAACGCGAACTCCCGCGCCGAGTCGTGTCCCTGGAGTTTCAAGACGTGGTTGCGCGCGGCGATCTCGACCAGACTCGCGACGTTTCGGCCGGTCGCGACTGGCATCCGAATGTAGGGGATGGGCGTTTCCAGAATCGTATAAACGGTCTCGTCCAGCCCCAGGCGATCGTAGACTTTGTCCTTCTCCCATGGTTCGAGCTCCACGACCAGATCGATCGTCTTGCGCTCCCGAACCGCAGCCAATCCGAAGAGATCCTTGACGTTGACGATGCCCAGTCCACGCAGCTCCATGTGATGCTTCGCCGGCTCCTCACAGTAGCCGATCAGGTCCCCACTGGGATAGCGACGAACGGTGACGCGGTCGTCGGCCACCAGGCTGTGGCCACGGGTGATCAGATCCAGGGCCGATTCGCTCTTGCCGACCCCGCTCTTGCCGATCAGTAGGACTCCGAGCCCGTAAACATCGATCAGGACCGCATGAAGATGGGTGACCGGAACGAGATGATCTTCGAGGAAGAAGCTCAGTCGCTTGATCACCGTCGACGACAGTGAAGTAGAGCCCAGAATCGGAATCTTCTTGTCACGACACAACTCGTGAAACGTGGGAAAGGGCTCGATGCCCTTGGTGATGACAAACACCGGCACCGGTAGATCTACGATGTTGCGAAAACGCTCGCGGCGCTTGTCCGCGGCCATCGTCTTCAGGAACTCGGTCTCGCTTTCCCCGATGATCTGCACGCGCCCGGGCTTGATGTACCGATAGTAGCCAGCAAAAGCGAGACCGGGTTTTTGAACCCGCGGGTGGGTGATGCGCTGCTCGAGGTGAACGTCGCCGCACAGGACCCGAAGGTGGAGGTCAGAGAGCTCGGTTCCGAGGAGCTCGGTGACCTCCACATGCGGGACCGCAGGAGCCACCTAGAACTCCTCCTGGAGCAAAGGGTAAATCGCCGAAGGATCGTCGACTTCGAAGATCCGCTCGATATGGCGATCGGCCTTCAGCCACCTGGAGATCGCGGCCAGGCACTGGAGATGCGCCGCCGGCTGGTTCTCCGGCGAGACGACCAGGAAGAACAACCGCACGGGCCTATTGTCCACCGCCTCGAACTCGATCCCTTCGCTGAGCAGAGCGACCGCCACGACTACCTGGTCGATGCCGGCCATCTTGCAGTGCGGTACCGCCACCCCGTCACCGATTCCTGTCGATCCGAGTCGCTCCCGCTCCCAGAGCTTCTCGTACAGATCGTCCGGGTTGCTGAAATGACCGGCTTCGACAACCCGGTCCGAGAGAGCCCGCAACAGCGACGATTGATCGAAGCATGGAAGATTCAAGAAGACCAGCCTCGGATCCGTCAAGCCAGCGAGATGCATGGCTCGGTGTCTAGAATTCGGGTGCGATGAGACCGTAGTTCGCGTCCTTGCGCCGGTAGATGACGCTCACGCGATCGGTCCCCGCGTCGCGAAAGACGAAGAACTCGTTCTTGGACTGATCCAGCTCGAGGGCGGCTTCGTCGATGGTCATGGGCTTGATCGGCAGCCGCGTGGTCTTGATCACACGCGGACGCTCGCCGTCGCTGACGCTCGAGGCGTCGAGAACTTCGAGCGGCCAGTGGTGAGCCTCGTCATGGCGCTGCGCGCGCCGCCGCTTGTCCATGTACTTCTTGCGTGCTCTGCGGGCCTGTTTCTCGATCTTGTCGACACCGGCGTTGATCGCCTCCCGCATATGCTCAGACTCTTCTGTGGCCTGCAATGCACCATGTCGGTGCCTCACGTGGAACTCGGCAATCTGGCGACGCTTCTCGTTCTCCAAGATCACATGGACATCCACCGGTTCGTCGAGGAACTTGTCCAGTTTCGCGAGCTTACGCTCGGTATACTCTCTGATCCGGTCGCCCACATTGAAGTGCCTTCCGGTGAACTCGATTCTCATCCGCTTCTCTCCTGGATGTTGACCAAAAAGAACTGGGGAGCTTCTCGACGGCATCTGCCACCGCCGAGCTAGAAAATCTGCTTGCGATCGGTTGATGACGGAATTCCCAACTCGTCGCGATACTTGGCAACAGTGCGTCGTGCGATGTGGATGCCCTCGCGATTGAGAATCCGCATCAACTCGCTGTCCGACAGCGGCTTCTTGGCGTCTTCGCCCTGGATGAAGTGCTCGATCTTCCGTTTCACCGTAAGCGAGGAAATGTCACCACCGTAGTCCCGATCTATCCCGCTGTGGAAGAAGAACTTCATCGGCAGCAGTCCTCGGGGAGTGTGCATGTACTTGTTCGAGACCACTCTGCTGACAGTCGACTCGTGCATTTCGATATCTTCGGCCACATCTCGGAGCACCATCGGCCGCAGGTGTTCGACACCATGGTCGAAGAAAGCCCGCTGTTGCTGCACGATAGAGGTCGAGACCTTGTAGATCGTACGCTGACGCTGGTCCAGGCTCTTGATCAGCCAGACAGCCGAGCGCATCTTGTCCTTGATGAAAGCCTGTGCCTCGGCCTCGGACTTCTGTTGACGCATCGCCTGCAACATTTTGCGGTAGGCGCGGCTGACTCTCAGGCGAGGAAGGCCGTTGTCGTTGAGCTGCACGACGTAGGAATCTCCGACCTTGACGATGTGGACATCAGGTTCCACATAGTGAGTTCGCTCGGTCGAGAACTTGCGCCCAGGTCGGGTGTTGAGCTGGCTGATCTTCTCGACCGCGGGTTTGAGCGCTGCTAGCGGGATTTCGAGCTCTTTGGCAATCGCCTCGAACTTACGCCGAGTGAACGACTCCCAACGCTGCTCCACGAGGTACCGCGCTAGAGAATCCTCCGGCTCGTCCTCCGCGTCGAGTTGACGCAGCAAGCTCTCCTGAAGGGATCCGCAAGCAACTCCAGACGGATCGAAGCTGCGGACCAACTCCAGGGCCTCTTCCACGTCCTCGAGTCGATAGCCGTTGGCACCCTCCTCGCCCGAGGCGTCGAGAGGGTGGTCGTCGGCAGCGTGACCACCGGAGTGGTCGACATAACCGTCCGCTCCCATTTCCTGGATTTCTTCGACCGTCGCCACCAGAAACCCTTCCGGATCCAGGTTGCCGATGATCAACTCGGCGATCTCCCGCTGCAGCGACGGGATCGACATCATGTGGAGTTGCCAGAGCAGGTGGTCGTACAGGTCGTCTTCACGGGTCAGAGTGTTCTCGAGCGGTGGGCCCTGCCGTTCCTCGAATACCGAGGAGTGCCCGGACCCCTCCCAGCTCTCCTGGTGGTCGCCGAAGAAAGCCTCGAGATCGATATCCGAAAGCGCCTCCTCCTCCTTCTCCGCCTCCTTCTCGGCTTCTTCCTTCGCATCTCCGTCTGCGGGAGAGGCCTCTTCGTAGGGTTCGTTCTCCTCCAAGACGGGGTTCTCCACCAACTCCTGGGTCAGCACGCCCTCAAGCTCCAGCCTAGTCATCTGCAGCAGCTTGATCGCCTGCTGCAAAGAAGGCGTCATCACCAGCCTTTGAGCCAGCTTGAGGGAGAGTTTCTGCTCTAATGCCATGATGCGACTAACTGATCATCGAAGATCGGGCACCCCTGAGGGGTAATAGCACTTCATAAGCTGAATTCTTCGCCCAGGTAGATCTTCCGCACCTGTGGATCCGAAGACAGCTCTCCAGGCGATCCGGTTCGGAGAATCTCACCATTGTTGATGATATAGGCGCGATCGGTGATCTTCAAAGTCTCACGCACGTTATGGTCCGTGATCAAGACACCGATGCCCATGTCTTTCAGGTGCTCGACGATCTTCTGGATGTCGATGACGGCGATCGGGTCGATACCGGCGAAAGGCTCGTCGAGAAGGATGAAGAGCGGATCAATGGCGAGTGCCCGCGCGATCTCGACCCGCCGACGCTCACCACCCGAGAGCGCGTAGCCGGGGCTCTTGCGAACCTCGTCGAGGCCGAACTCGCGGATCAGCAACTCGGTCCGCCGTACCCGCTCGCCACGCGGCAAGTCGAGTGTCTCGAATATCGCCAGCAGATTGCCCTCGACCGTCATCTTGCGGAAGATCGAGGCCTCTTGCGGCAGGTAGCTGATACCGCGTTGGGCCCGCATGTACATCGGCAGGGCGGTGATGTCCGTATCGCCAAGGATCACCTCGCCGCGGTCCGGCGGCGTCAGCCCCACCACCATGTAGAACGTGGTCGTTTTGCCTGCGCCGTTGGGACCGAGCAGACCGACGATCTCGCCTTGTTCGACGGAGATCGAGACGTCGTTGACCACGGCCCGACCGCGGTAGACTTTTCTCAGGCCCTGCGTCGCGAGACTCGCGGCGGTCATTCGAGATCCGAATTCGTGGAGATGAGACAGTTAGATCGTCTGGTCATCGGAGCTCGCTTCCAGGCTGTGGCTTTTTGCTGCGGATCTCGACGAGACCGGCGCCCAGGTCATAGCGCAGGTACTTCCCTTCCAGTTGATTGTTCTGGGAATCGAAGAGCTTCACGACGTCTCCATAGACCTCGACCTGATCTTCCACCAGGGTGTAGATCGCTTCATCGCCAAACACCCGGCGCTCGTTCTGCGGGTTGAGATCGACCAGCCGGACATTGTTGCGACAGGTCATTCGCTTCGCTTCCTGCCCTCCTTCAGTGAGCTCTACCTGCAGATCCCGGCAGGAGAGTCGCCTTTGCTCCTGATGGACCTTCACCTTGCCTGAATAGACCACCGTGCTTTCGGCCTGACGGTAGGTCAGGAAATCAGAGGTCACTTCGATTGACCTGGGGGCGGAGGCCGCGGTGCCACCGTTCGTTCTCGGCTCGGAGAACCATACCGTGCGCACGCCGCCCGAGGCCGACATTTCCTGGGTCTCCTGATCGCCTCGGAGCTGGTCGGCCAGCAACAAATTCTGGTCGCGCCAGGCACGCACGCCGCCAAGGAAGGTGAATGCCGGCGGGTCGGAAGTCCAGAACGCCTCCTCCGATTCCACGCGGATTGGCCCCTGCCCCTGACCGAACGGTGTTTGGCCCAAGGCTGCCGCGGCACTCGACTCGAGGCTGGCTCGCACGCCGGATACGGCACGGATCAGGCCGTTGTCTTTGACGTAGGTGATGCGCGGAGCGGCGAGGTCTCCGCGCTCGCTGTAGAGCTCGACCATCGGACCCTCGATCTCGACTTTGCCGCTCTCGAGCTCGAGCCGGGCCTGCGAGCCACCGCTCAGGTGGAAATCACCGTTCCACAGCTCGACCCCCTTCTCCAGGAAGATCTGGCTCAGGCTACCATCGGCGAGAAAACGGGCGCTGGCCTGGTGCGCACACACCTGCCGAAGAGGGAACGGCGTTTCCATGTCCAGGAACTCGTCGATGATCAGCGGATCGCCTCGGCCCTCGACGTAGACCGGCCGCCCGTCCGTCATCGCGCTCTCGAGGTGCTGCGCGCTGAGAGTCCGTCCGAGCCCTTCGGGGTCGACCACGCTCAGAGACGCAACTTGGTCGTCGGAGCCCACGATTCGGACCTTTCTCGAGGTCGGCTCGTCCGCTACCGGCTCGAGCTCGAGCAGCTCGCCGCGAAAATCGATCCGGGTCTCGCCGCCGTAATCGGACGGTGTCCGCGCCGTTCCGCTCACCCCGAAACGAGCCCGCAGCATCTTGAGCGACTTGCCGTCCTCGAGAAGAAAGATCGTCAAGGCTCGGGTGCTGAGCTCCTGCTCGCCCTGACGCAGGTAGACGTCGTCGAGCGCGCGCATCAGTCCCTCGCCGCGTTTGTAGACCAGTCGCTCGCAATCGAGGCGCATGGGAGTCGCGGCACTCGGCGTGCTGCGAATGTGCACGCCACCGGATAGGTTGATGGTGTCGGACCGGCGATCGATTCTCAGACTGGTGGCGCGGCCCTCGAGATCCGGCGGATAGCGAAACTGGACCGCGCCGCGGCTCACCAGAACCTGACCGCTGTGCTGCAGGTCGAAGGCCCGCGCCTCCAACTGCAAATCGCCCCAGCCGGAGACCACCACATCACCCTCCAGGTGGGCGTCCCAGGTCGTCTCGTTGACTCGCGCGTTGTTGCTGGTGACCTGGTAGGTCTCCCCGTCTTCGCGGTAGATGTCGAGCACGACGGTCTCGAGATACGTGGTGTCCTGGCGGTCCCTGAGGTTGGTCTCGGCCTGGATATTGAAGACCGGCCTGCCGTCGATGGTGTGTACGAAGGCGAATCCCTGCCCCGAGGTGACAGTGCTCTCATCAGTCCGCGCCGCGGCTGGCGGATCGTCCGCTCCTTCCAGCCCGCTTCGGCCGAACTTGTATGCCACGAGCATCAGCCCCAGCGTCATCACCCCTGCAAGGCCCACGATGAGGAGCAGACGCCGGATCCAGACTACCGGGCTGCGGGCTCGCACCAGTGCCATCTAGGCCCCAGTCTCCGCTACAGGCGAAGATCCATCGACGCTGCGGGATCGCCGATATGGCCTGGCATCGACCAGCCGCAGGACCGTGCCGCGAAAACGATCTCTTTCCAGTGAGCCCAAGACTTCGAATTCTCCTTCCAGCGAGGCTGAGCGCTGCTGCCAGCCCCAACCCAGCAAGCGTATCCTAACGCCGCCCTCACTGCATGCCTCGGCCGACAGGTGGCCTTTACCGAAGGCCCGGGGCGGCCAGAGGAGATGCAGGGGACCACGCACCCGTACCAGGGGTTGAGGATTCGCCTGACCGAAGGGCTCGAAGCTGGCGAGCTTGGCCATCAGAGCGTCGTTCACCTGCTGAGGTTCGAGGTCGAGCTCGTACTCGTAGCGGCGCACGGCGATTTGATCGCTCCAGGCCTCGGCGGCATCCTCCCACAGTCCGCGGAGCTCTTCGAGATGCTCGACCTCAACGGTCAGTCCAATCGCCTGGGCGTGGCCGCCGAATCGACGCAGGCGATCGCCCCAGGCGCTGAGGAAATCGTGGAGGTGGATCCCAGCGATACTGCGGCCGGAACCGGTCGCGAGATTCTTCTCGGCCGCCAACAGGACCACTGGGCGATTGAGCTCTCGCGCCAATCGGCCCGCGGCAACGCCGACGACTCCACGGTGCCACCCTTCGCTCCACGCCACCAGGATCGGCGGTGGCGTCGGGCACGCGTCGAAGGCCTCTCGAGCTTGCTCCGAGACCAGCCGTTCGCGCTCCTGACGTTCACGATTCCACCGATCGAGCTCCGCCGCCAGCTCCCGAGCGCGCTTCGGGTCGCGACACAAGAGGAGCTCCAGCGCCTTTTCCGCCGAATCGAGTCGACCGGGTGCGTTGAGCCGCGGGCCAAGTCGGTAACCGACGTCGGAGGCCACCAACGGCGGACGCACGCCTGCCACCTCGATCAGTGCACGCAGCCCGGCGGAACGAGTGCGCCGGAGCTCGGCGAGGCCGATAGCGGCAATTGCGCGGTTCTCTCCGCGTAGGGGCACCAGGTCGGCAATCGTTCCCA
Source organism: bacterium (assembly GCA_024226315.1). Lineage (GTDB taxonomy): Bacteria > Acidobacteriota > Thermoanaerobaculia > Multivoradales > J023 > JAAELT01. The sequence continues at coordinate 76,664 of JAAELT010000476.1, forward strand.
GGCAGGCGACTCGCAGCAAGATCCGCGGATCGATCTCGCGTCCGCAAGCCGCGGCTACCGCGATGCCCAGCTTGAAGGCCAGACCAGCGCCGGACAGCTCGTCGAAAGGATAGGTACAGGTCGGTTGGAGCGGATTGATCTGAACGACGCCTTCGGGCAGCGGCTCGCCGGGCAGGTGATGGTCGGTGACGATGACGTCGATTCCCGCCTCGAGCGCCGCTTCCGCAGCGGCGTGGGAGGTAGTGCCGCAGTCGACCGTCACCACGACCGTGGCACCCAATTCGCGCGCCCGTTCCACGTGGACGGGCTGAAATCCGTATCCCTCCTGCATCCGGTGCGGAATGATCGGCCACGCCTTCAGGCCGCAGGCGCCGAATACGGCGGCCAGGATGGCCGAGCCCGAGACGCCGTCGGCGTCGTAGTCGCCGATCAGCGCGATCCGCTCACCGGCTTCGCGCGCCACCAGCAAACGCGCGATGGCCTCCCGGATCCCCTGCAACTGGCCCGGATCGTGGAGTTGATCCAGGCTCGGATGAAGGAAGGCCTCCGCGCCCGCGCGATCGACGATGCCACGGCGGGACAGGAGCTCGGCCTGCCACTGCTCGAAGCCGACTTCACGAAGCTCGGAGGCGCCGGCAGGAATCGGCGCCCGGCGCCACTCGACGGAGCCGCTCAGGCGCCCTATCTCCCTTCGATCGCTCCGAGCGCCCGGAACTTCCGATAGCGATCGGCAATCAGGTCTTCCGGACTCAGCGCGCAGACCTCGTCCAAAGCGCGCTCCAACGCTTCGCCGACGCGCTCGCAGGTGGTCGCTGGGTCGGTGTGAGCGCCCCCGAGCGGCTCGGACACGATACCGTCCAGGATTCCCAGACGATCGAGCTCTTCGGCGGTGAGCTTCAAGGCCCTCGCGGCCTCGGCCTTGCGCTCCTGGTCCTTCCACAAGATCGCCGCGCATCCCTCCGGAGAGATCACCGAGTAGATCGAGTACTGCAGCATGAAGACCCGGTTGCCCACTCCCAGGGCAAGTGCGCCACCGCTCCCTCCCTCGCCAGTGACGGTGACAATGATCGGCACCTCGAGATCGGCCATCTCGATAAGGTTACGCGCGATCGCCTCGGCCTGACCCCGCTCCTCGGCGCCGATGCCCGGATAGGCTCCCGGTGTGTCGACCAGTGTCAACACCGGCAACCCGAACTTCTCAGCCAGTTGAAAGATGCGGAGCGCCTTGCGATAGCCCTCGGGACGCGGCTGACCAAAGTTTCGGCGGATCCGTTCCTTGGTACCACGCCCCTTCTGGTGCCCCACCACTGCCACCGAACGCCCTCTGAAGGTAGCGAAGCCACCGACGATGGCGGGGTCGTCAGCGAAACCCCGGTCGCCGTGGACCTCCACCCAGTCGTCCATCAGGTGCTCGACATAGTCGAGGGTGTAGGGCCGGTCGAAGTGCCTGGCGACCAGCGTATTTTGCCAGTGCGTCAACTTGCCGAAGACCTCGGAAGTCTTTTTCTCGAGCGCCTGACGCAGGCGCGCGAGCTCGCTGTCGTGCCCGCTGCCCTCGCCATAGCCCTCGAGCTCCTCGATTCGGCGCCTGAGCTCGATCAGAGGTTCCTCGAAATTGTTGCCACCGGCCATGGGCGCGGAAGCTAGCAGAGGCGGTGGAGGTCGTCAAACGAACACGGCGTAAAGTCACATGAGGTCATATGGGTCCACGTCCACCGTGACGTCGGGATTCGGATGCTCGGCGAGCGCCTCTCGCACCAGACGTCTTAGCCGGGCTCCCGAGACGCCTCGAAGCAGCAGCTGAAAACGCCACTTGCCCCGCAGCTTCTCGAGCGGCGCGGGTGCCGGGCCGGTGACGCGCACGTCCGCGGCCAGGGGGTGCTCGAGCAACCGCGCCGCGGTCTCCCTGAGACCGCGTTCCACTCGTTCGCGCTTCTGGTGCTGCGCAAGCAGTTGGATCATGCGGGTAAAAGGCGGATAGTGGAAGGTGCGCCGAAAGCGCATCTCCTCGTGGAGGAAGGTCTCGTCGTCGTTCTCGAGCGCCGCGCGGATGGCATAGTGCTCGGGGTGGAAACTCTGGATCACCACCTTGCCGGGCCGTTCGCCGCGGCCGGCGCGGCCCGCGAGCTGGGTCAGCAGCGCATAGGTTCGCTCGACGGAGCGGAAGTCGGGAAAGCTCAAGTAGGTATCGGCAAACAGCACCGCGGCCAGCGACACGCAGGGAAAATGATGACCCTTGGCGACCATCTGGGTGCCGATCAAAACCTGCGTGCGACCGCTGGAAAAGCTCTGCAGGACCGCCGCGGAGCCGCCCGTGCGGCGCGCGGCGTCGGCGTCCAGGACGTCCACCGTCACACCGGGAAAGAGCTCCGTGAACTGCTCCTCGACGCGTTCGGTACCGGCACCGATCGGCTCCAATGCCTGCTCGCCGCAAGACGGGCAGACGGTCGGCTTCGGTCGGCTGTGATTGCAGTAATGGCAAAGCAGCCTCCCTTCGCGGCGATGGAAGGTCAATGGCAAACCACAATCTTCACAGGTGAAATTCTCACCGCAGGCGCGACACAACAGCAGCGGCGCGTAGCCGCGTCGATTGCGCAACAGGATCACCTGGTCGCCCGCGCCTACCGCTGCTTCGATCTCAGATCGTAAGCGATGGGAGTAATGGACCTCCCCGGGACGCAGACGGACCTTCTCACGACGCAGGTCGACCAGGATCCCCTCGGGCAATTCGCCCTGGCCGACCCGCGTGGTGAGCTCCAGGCCGCCGAGCTTGCCGAGCTCCTGGTTGCGACGGCTCTCGAGACTGGGGGTCGCCGACACCAACAGGGCGGTAGCGTCGTGGCTGCGGGCGCGCACCAGGCCGAGATCGCGACCGTTGTAGCGCGGTGTCTTGTCCTGCTTATAGGAGCTATCGTGCTCTTCGTCGACCACCACCAATCCGAGGTTCGAGACCGGCGACCACAAGGCCGAGCGAGGGCCGAGCACCACCCTCGCTTCGCCGCGCCGTAGCCGCTCCCACTCCTGGTGACGCTCCGCGGAGCCGAGGTTGGAATGGAGAATCGCCAGCTCGGAGCCATAGCGTCGACGGCAGATACCGGCCAGCGCCGGCACCAGAGCAATCTCGGGTACCAGGATGATCGCCGAGCGCTCGACGCGCAGGCACTCGTCTACCGCCTGTAGATAAACCTCGGTCTTGCCCGCGCCGGTGATCCCGCGGAGAAGGAAAGGCGCGAATCGTCCGCCGTGGATCGCCGCCCGGAGAGCCTCGACCGCCGTCTTCTGATCGTCGCGGAGCACAAGCGGAGCATCTCTGGAGCCGCCGCCAAGTCGATGGCGGTCCAGACTCAGGCGCTCCGGTTGGGTGAACTCGCGCAGCAGATCCAGCGAAGCCAGGCGCCGGATGACGCCGTTACCGCAGCCAACGGCGCCCGTGATCTCTCGCAGCGTGGCGGGGCGGCCGGCGGCGGAAAGGTACTCGACGACCGCGCGCCCCAGCGGCGAGCGGCCGCAAGCCTCGAGCTGTTGCTCCAAGTCCCCCGGACGCAGCTCGACAGCCTTGACGTAGCGCGTGCCGCGACGCTCGGGCTCCTCGACCGTGATCCTCCCCCGCCGGCGCAGGTCGTCGACCAGGCGGGCCAGACGCGGGATCCCCGAATACCGCTGAAGCTCCGCCAGGCGAGAGCGCGGCCTCGCCAGCAACAGCTCAACCAGCTGCTTCTCCTCGGGGCTCCTGGCTTGCGCGAGCGCTCCAGCGTCCGTCAACGAAACGCGCCGATTGCCCCAGGGAGGCAGGTCGCGCGGAATCATCGCTCGCAGTGTCTCGCCGATCGGGGCCAGGTAGTAATCGGCGGTGAACCGGGCGAGATCCAGGAGCTCGGCGCTCAACAGGGGTTCGACGTCGAGCACCTCCAGGATCTCACGGATCTCGAAGCCCGTGGGCGCTTCGTCGAGGAGCGCCAGCACTACCCCGACCAGCTGCCGGCGGCCGACCGGAACTTTGACTCTGAAGCCGGGCTCGATGTCGGGAAAATCTCTCGGCACAGCATAGGTCAGCGCTTCGGCGAGCGGAACCGGCACCGCCACCTGGGCGAAGCGCGGCTTGCCGACGACGGTGGTGGAATCTGTCGCAACGCCCATCCGGGCGTCCACCTCAGGAGACGTTGGCCGACAGCCGCCGGCAGGATTCGGAACAGTACCACGAGGCGCGGTTGGTGCGCGCCGGCGCGCCGCTCGCATGCAACGCCCGCGATTTCGAGACGTGAATGCCGCAAGTGGCACAGGCCACCAGCTCGCCGTGGCGGTTCCCTGTGTCGACGGGGCTGCTCGAACGGCCGGCAGCCTGCGAGGGGCCGATCCCCTCACTGATCTTTTGCTTCACCCGAGCGATCAGCTCCGAGACCAGGTAGGCGAAGATCAGGGCCACGGCCAGGAGCACCAAGAGACGAGCCACCGCGAGCCCCTCCTACCTCAGGTGCCCTGGGAGCGCTTCGCCAGCTCCGCCGCCAGACGCGAGACCTGGGAATTGCCGGGCTGAATCAGCTGCAGCTGAGCCATCGCCGTCTTGGCTGCTTCGAAGTCGTCGAGGTCGAAGCCCAGAACCAGGACTTCGTTGTACCGTGCTCGCCAATGATCGGGCGCTCGCTCGCGAACCTGCCGGAACAGCGCCAGGGCATCCCGGGGTTGGCCGAGAAAGCGGTAGCAGGCACCGAGATCGGTCATCACGTCAAGATTGTCGGGCTCCAGCTCCAGGTAGCGCCCATAGAGCTCGGCGGCGCGCTGCCAGTTGCTGATGTCGTAGTTGAGGTCGGCGAGCTGCCGCACGGCCTCGGCATCGTTCGGATTCTCTTCCACGTAGGCGCGCAGGCGTTGCACCTGCTCCATCGCCGGCTGGCTGCCGGACGCCGCACCGCCGGCGGCCGGGGCCGTCGCCTGCGGGGGATTCGCCGGCGCGGCGCTCCTCGTCTGACCGGGACGCAGAGGTGCCGGTTGCCGTGCCGCCATGACCTCGTGCATTACGTAGCCGGCGATGAAACCGACCAGGGTACCGATCACCAGGAACATGAGGCTGTCGCGATTCAATCTCTGATCTCCCGGAATTCTTCGATTCAGCCAACGAAAAGCCGCTCTCCGCGAAGAGAGCGGCTCTACGACCGTAATTCGTCCTCGACGCTAGTTGGCGACAGCCGTCGCGACGTTCTCGGCGTCTTGCTCTTCGGCCTCTTCGGTCCCGGTCTCGGCAGCCTCAGCCTCGGCCTCAGCCTCGGCCTCGGCCTCGGCCTTGGCGACCTTCTCCTTGGCCTTGCGAAGCTTCTCGAGGCTGACCTCCAGCGAGCCTTCGACGAGCTTCTCGGCCTCCGGCTCGTCGATGTCCTTGACGTGGGCGATCTCGCTGACGATGAAGTACTTGGCCCGCTCGTACATCTTCTTCTCGCGGAACGACAGGCTCTTCTTCTGGCTCACCAGACAAAGGTTCTTGAGTACTTCGGCCACCTCTTCGAGCTGACCGGTCTTCATCTTGTCGAGGTTCTGCTTGTACCGACCCTTCCAATCCTTGTAGGTGTCGATGTTGCCGTTCTCGAGGTTGTCGAAGAGGGATCGGATCTGCGCCTTGTCCCCGAGCGGCCGCAGGCCCACCAGGTCCAGGTTGTCCTTCGGCACCATCACTTTCGAGTTGTTCGACAGGAGCCGCAGGTGATAGAGGTTATGTTCAGTGTCGTCGAACGAGGCTGACGAGATCTCTTCGACCACGCTGACCCCATGGTTCGGATAGACGACTTTCTGACCGACTTCAAATGTCACTCTGACTTACCCCCTTTTCGACCCTCGGCCTGTCTTCGAAACGATCGAGCTGAAACCAATAGAGACCTGCCGAGCGGCGTGCTCGCTGAAGAATTCCACGCTGTCGCCGACTTCCGACAGGCCCCCACTCGAGCCGCTGAGCGCTTGCCCGCACCGACTCGTTCCCCTGGTGTGATCCGAGCTCAACGGATGATCTGGAAAGGGTCTGTGATGGGACGGAAATCGTGCATGTGAAGAGAGTCGGGACGACTCTGGCCTAAAGTATAGCCTACCAGAGGTTTACAGTCAAGTCCGGGGACCTTCGCGCGGGGGTCCAGACGGATGGAAGAAGGACCGGTAGACGGCCGACCGATCACGTCAGAACGGTGCCTGACGGTGGCATCGGCAGGACATTCCCCAAAACAGGGAGCTGATTTCGGCTAACTCCTGATGGCAAGGACCTTCGGTTGCACCCGAAGTGGAATCGGTCGTTTTGGGGTAACTCCTTGCAGCGAGACAGAAGGGGCCTCCCCTTGTAGACTGGCTGGAGTAAGTCCAATTGCTTCAACCGGTTGCGGAGGAGACCCCGATGGATGATGCCAAAATCGCGTGGAAAATACGAGAGCAGATGGCTGTCTTTTCGGGGAATGTCTCCCAAGGACTGCCCAAGGTCTCGCAGCGCCTGGTGCGCGAGGTGCTCTATGGCGTGCAGGCCCGGGGCTCCGTGCGGCTGAGTGAGATCGGCCGATCCTTGGGGGAGGCGACGAGGCTGAAGAAGATCATCGAGCGGTTGGGGCGGCAGCTGGAGCGCAGCGGCCGGACGGTGACGGTGACCTGGGTTTCGTCCGTGACCGAAGGGTCGCCTGACAGGCCGAACGGTACCGCGACGGTGTCCCCCGGAGCGATCGGCAGCCCCCATTCCATGGTATTGAGGGGACCGTCCGCTACATCGTCATGATGATCGGCTGGGAAGGCCCCAGACGGGTCCACGGCGCGCTGATCCACGTCGACATCATCGACGCCAAGATCTGGATCCAGCGCGACGGCACCGAGGACGGCATCGCTGGCGAGCTCGAAGACGCGGGCGTCTCGAGGTCCGACATCGTCCTCGGCTTCCGTGAGCCGAGCGTGCGGCCCTACACGGGATACGCGGTCGCCTGAGGCGCCGGCTGCGGATTGCCAACGGCAATCCGGGCAGTGCAGGCGAGACGCCTGCGCTCCCAGCGAAGAGCGAGCTGCGACCCCAGGGCCACGGGGGACCATGGTAGCAGCCAGGGCGTTGGCCCC
>JAAELT010000477.1 GCA_024226315.1 bacterium
CTCGCGCACCAGGCGCGCGATCACCTCGCCCTTCTTCCACGGCGACAGGATCGCCTCGCCGTCGTAGCCCAGCCACTCGAGCGCCTCCTCGGTGAACGCCTCGCTCGACGCCCCCGCCGACTCGGTGCCCTGGCTGTAGAACGACCACCCCAGCACCCGCTCGGCGCCGCGCCAACCGTCGGCGGCGACGGCGTCGAGCCAGTGGTTGACCAGCGCCGACTTCCCCGCGCCGCCCATGGCGACGAAGCTGATGACGTTGGTCGCCGGGTCGTCCCACGCGGCGTCGAGGCGGGCGAGCTCGGCCTCGCGGGCGACGAAGTGCTCGCCGGTGGCGGGGAGCTTGGCGATCGAGACGCGCGGGCCGTCGGAATACTCCGGGGTGCCGGGCGCGGTACCGGCGCAGAGTTGGTGCCAGTGATCGCGCCGGGAGCGGATCTCTTTTCTCAGATCCGGATTATTGCCGTAGAGATCGTGACACGAGCCGCACAGCGGGGCGGCGTTGTCGAGGGTGTCGGGACCCTCTTCGGCCTGGGGCACGATGTGGTGGACGTCGACCTTGTTGCGGCCCTCCCGGCACCAGCAGCAGGTAAAGTCGGCGCGCTTCTTGACCTCGCGCTTCACGCTCTCGCTGAATGGCATGGCTGGCAGTCCCTCCGGCCGTCAGTATAGCCGCCGGGCGCGGCGCCCATCCTGCTCGTGCAAGTCAAGGTGGTAGGATGAACCGTGCACCTCTCAGAGGACCAACCATGAGCACACTTCACACGGCACGCCCTACCCCGCAGGATCTCTTGAAGGCCATCGACCAGCTCGACACCTCGGAGCTGCGGCCGTTCGTGTCGCAAGTGCTGACGCGCACGGCCCGCCGCCTCGCCCCGCACCTGGAGGGGCGCGAGAGCGAGCTCCTCGAGAGGATCAACAAGGGAAGGTCGCCCGACACCGAACGGCGCTACCGTGAGTTGATCGCGACTCGCCGGAATGAGGCGCTCGGCGCTGCCGAGATGGAGGAGCTGCGCGGCCTCACGGAGCAAGCCGAGAATCGGCAGGCCGAGCGCATGAGAGACCTCCTGGCCCTGGCGCAGCTCCGTGGGGTTCCGGTGACGGATCTCATGACGGAGCTTGGCATCGAGCCCCTTCCCGTCGAATGACGCGAAGCCGGGTCAGCCGCCAGCAGAAGAGAAGGGTCCGAGAGCGCGTTCGCGGCCTGTGTGACCCAGCTCAGGCCGTGGCCTGATCGGCGTCCAGAACCGACGACAGCCACGCCACCTCCCGCTGCCGCCGCCCGTACCCGCAAGCCGTCACCAGCTCGCGCGCCTGTTCGAGGTGGCGGCGGGCGGCGTCCGCCTCGCCGGTCTGCAGGCGGAGGCGCGTCTGTTCCAGGTGGACGTCGGCCTGGTGCAGGCGCATGTGGCCGCGCTCGGCGATCTCCCCGGCCTCGCGCAGGTCGGCCGCGGCGTCGGCGAGGTCGGCCGCGACGTCACCGCCGGCGCGGGCGGCGCGCAGGCGGCGCAGGGCGGCGCGGGCCAGGAGGCCCCGGGCGATGGACTCCTCCTCTCCGGCCTGCCGCAGGCCGTCGACGGCCCGGTCCAGGTGCTCCGCGGCCTCGCCGAAGCCCGCCGCCGACGTCAGGGCCAGGCCGAGCCAGGCGCGGCCGAGGCTGAGGTGGTCGAGGGCGATATCGAGGAGCGAATACCACCCGCCTCCCTGACCCAACCGAAGCGTCTGAGTCGCCCGCTCCCGGACCTCCTCACACGCCTCGCGAACCCGCGCCACCGCCTCTTCTGACCTCCCCCCTTTGAAAAAGGGGGGACCGAGGGGGGATTTCCCCACCCCGTCGAGCCCCCACCCAGCCTCCGGCTCCGCCATCGCCAGCAGCAGATCGCAGTACTGGTAGCCTCTCTGCGAGTAGAGCCGCGGGTATTGCGGCTGCCACTCCGCCTGCATCGCCTCGGCCTCGCGGAAGGCCGCCGCGCTCTCCTGCCACCGGCCCGCCTGATGCAGAGCATTGGCCAGCTTTCCCCGCTGTTTCAGTCTCTCGAACCCATCGCCGCTCCGGTCGGCCAGCTCGACGCTCTCTTCGCCGGCCCGGACCGCCGTCGCCACCTCGCCCAGGGTCAGCGTCAGCTCGCTGAGGTTGCCGGCGTTGAGTGCGGCCTCCTTCCAGTTCTTCTCCGTGATTCGAGCCTCCAACCCCGCCCGCATCGGCTGGACGGCCTCCGGCAGCCGGCCCAGGGCGCGCAGGACGAAGCCGGCCGCGTTCAGGATCCACGCCTGGTCCGCCGCGGTGAGCCGGGGATCGGGCCGGTCCCAGGGGCGCTCGAAGAAGCCCGCGAGCGC
>JAAELT010000478.1 GCA_024226315.1 bacterium
AGGCAGAAGGGATTCGCCGATCTGGTGGCGGGGGAACGTCTCCTTCTCCACCAGCGCCACCTTCAGCCCGGCCTGCGCCGCCAGGATGGCGAAGGTACATCCGGCCGGCCCTCCTCCGACGACGGCCACGTCTACAGTTTTGTTCATCCGCTTCGCCTTTCGCTGGTACCGCCCGCGACGAGCTGGGCGGCCAACCCGGGGCGGGTGGAGCCGGCCGTGGCCGGCCCCCTCCGGTGGATCATTCGCCCTCCGCCGGCGCATCCTTGACCCCGGTATCCTCTTGCGGGCCACAGCACAGCATCAGGCCGGCCAGGGCCAGGGCGGTAACGACGGCAAGGGCTCTCCAGTTCATGGAACGCTCCTCAAGATCAGATCTTTGGCCAACGATATCACGGAGCTCGGCACCCTGCCGCCGAGAGCCTGGCTGGTCAACGGATCACGTGGGCGATGGCCGGGGTGGACGAGACCGGGCTCGCGGGTTGCAGACCGGCGGCGAGAAGCTCCTGACCTGTTACCGATTATCATCCAGCCAACAGGGTGAAGGATGAAAGTACTCGTCGTCGAAGACAATCCGAAGATCCGCTCGTTCATCCACCGGGGATTGAAGGAGCAGGGTTTCGCGGTCCAGGTCTGCGCCGACGGCGACGAAGGGCTCAGCTATGCCGTCTCCGCTTCCCACGATGCGATCGTGCTCGACATCATGCTGCCCGGTCGGGACGGCCTGAGCCTCCTGAGGGAGCTCCGGGAGCGGAAGAACGCGGTGCCGGTCATCCTGCTGACCGCCCGCAGCTCCCTCGCCGAGCGCGTCGAGGGGCTGGACCTCGGGGCTGACGACTACTTGACCAAACCCTTCTACATGGAGGAGCTCATCGCCCGTCTCCACGCGGTGGTGCGGCGGACCTCGGGCGAGCCCTCGAGCGTGCTTCAGGTGGCAGACCTGGTCGTCGACCTGATCAGCCGCGAGGTGAAGAGGGGAGAGGACGAGCTCGAGCTGACCGCGCGGGAATTCAACCTTCTGCAGCTGCTGATGCGCTCTCCTGGGCGGGTCCTGACCCGCACCCAGATCCTCGAGCACGTCTGGGGCTACGACTTCGACCCCCAGACCAACGTGGTCGACGTCTATATTCGCCGGGTGCGCCGCAAGATCGACCGCGGCGATTCGCCGTCTCTGATCGAGACCGTTCGGGGGGTGGGATACCGCTTCCGACGGGCGGACGGTTCGCGATGAGACCACTACCGCTCCAGGCGAAGATCGCGCTCCTCTCCCTGGCGATCGCCGGCACGCTGGTGGCCGGTTTCGGCGCTTTCTTCCTGAAGGTGATCCACCAGGTCGGCCTCGACCGCGTCGATCGGGAGATCAAGGCGTTGGCCGAGGGGCAGCTTCACGGCCGCCACCCGCTGGATCATTGGCAGGACTTCGGCCGATCCCTGCGCTTCGTCTATGGCGACGACGCCGCGACCCGGCCCGCCGTCCAGGTTCGCGACCCGGCAGGGAACCTCCTCTTCTCGTCGCCGGAGATACCCGAGACCCTCGCCGGGATGACGCCGCCGGCGTTGGCCTGGCTCGAACCGGCCGCCGCGATCGCCGGACCTTCTCAGGCGCCGTCCCGGGGCGAAGGGCGAGTCGGGGAGGGCTTCGTTTCGCGGCTCGACCGCGACGGCGACGGTGCCGTCTCCCGCGAGGAGTTCGACGGGCCCGACGGCCGATTCCCGGAGTTCGATCTCGACGGGGATGGCTTCGTTCGCGAAGCGGAGGCGCGCCAGGCGAATCCTCCGGCCCGACGTCCGCCTGCCGGCGGCATGAGTCCCGCCTTGCCGCAGCGCCGGGAATCCGCGCGGCCATCCGCGGCGGCCGGTCGATATCGGCCGCGACAGAAGGTACCGCAATTCCAAACGGTCGAGACGCCGGCCGGATCTTGGCGGGTCGGCTTCGTCGGCAACGAGTTGGTGACCCTGACCGTGGGCCTGAGCCTCGACGACCTGTCCCGTGAGATCGACCGTTTTCGCCGGGCGTTCTTCCTGCTCTCACCGCTCGCCCTCCTGGCGCTCGCCGGCGGCGGCTGGTGGCTAGCGAGACGCGCCCTGAGGCCGGTGGCAATCATCACCCGGACGGCCGAGAGCCTCGGTGCTCACGGGCTGGACCAGCGAATTCCGGTGGTCGAGGCGGACCCCGAGATCCAGCGGCTGGTCGACATGATCAACGGCATGTTGGAGCGCCTGGAGCGCAGTTTCTTGCAAGCCGTGCGCTTCAGCTCCGATGCCGCCCACGAGCTCCAGACCCCGCTCACCGTCCTCCAGGGTGAGCTGGACAACGCGATTCAGGCCGCCCCCGCGGGCTCCGGCGAGCAGCGTCTCTTCACCGGCCTGCTGGAGGAGGTCCGCAAGCTCAAGGCCATCGTCCGCAAGCTGCTGATCCTGGCGCGCGCCGATGCCGGCCGATTGTCCCTCAACGTGGAAGAGATCGATCTCGGCGCCCTCGTCGAGTCCGCGGCCGAAGACATCGACGCCATGGCTCCCGATCGCCGCGTCGAGGTCGACGTCGCCCCGCGGGTGAGGGTCCGCGGGGACGCCGATCTGCTGGGCCAGGCGGTGAGGAACCTGACCTCGAACGCGGTCAAGTACAGCCCGGCCGGAGGCCTGATCCGCTTCGAGGTGAGCGCGTCGGGGGAGGTGGCGAGCCTGCGCCTCGCCAACACCGCCGCGCCGATTCCGGCGACAGCCCGGGAGCGGATCTTCGACCGCTTCTATCGGCTCGATGCCGCGCGCAGCCCCGACGCCGGCGGCTCCGGATTGGGCTTGAGCCTGGCGCGGGAGATCGCGCGCGCCCACGGGGGTGACCTGATCCTCGATCTGGCGGCCGAGGACTCGGCCGGCACTGCCGTTTCGCTCAGCACTGCCGTTTCGTTCACCTTGACGCTGCCGCTGATCGCGTCCGGGCCCACCGGCTGAGCCGAGGAACCACATCCGCCGCCGGCAAGATGACGAAGTTGTCATCCTCCCGCGTTGCTCGCTGTCATCTTCGGGGGTTGGAATGCCCCTGGCCGAATGAACGGCCCACTCCGAAAGGGGACGACAATGAACAGCACAGCAACGACGGCGAGACTCAGAGACCGCGTCAGCCGCCTCGCCGGGCCGATGGTCATCGCTTCGATGGCGATGCTCGGCAGCCTCGAGGCCCAGGGGCTGAGCTTCCCGGTGGTCGATACCGGACAGGATGCCTGCTATGACCACCGCGGTCGCCAGAGCAGGTGTCCGTCGGCGGGCGAGGCCTTCTTCGGCCAGGATGCTCAACGCACCGGATTCGAGCCCCGATACGCCGACAACGGCGACGGTACGGTGACCGACGGCGTCACCGGTCTCATGTGGCAGCAGGCGCCGGCGTACGGCCTGTCGTACGACCAAGCGGTCGCCGGAGCCTCGTCGGCGAGAACCGGCGGCCACGCCGATTGGCGCCTGCCGTCGATCAAAGAGCTCTATTCTCTGATCGACTTTCGGGGAGTGACCGGCCGTAGCGCTGCCGATTCGAAGCCGTACCTCGACACCGGCGTCTTCGAGTTCGAGTACGGGGATGTCGCCGCCGGCGATCGATTCATCGATGCCCAATATTGCTCGAGCACGCGCTACGTGGGGACCACGATGGGCGGCGCGTCCACGGTCTTCGGCGTCAACTTCGCCGACGGGCGGATCAAGGGATACCCGACGGTGAGGCCCGGCGGCCGGACCAAGACCTTTCACGTTCGCTACGTCCGAGGCCGGAGCGGCTACGGCGTTAACGCCTTCCGTGCCAACGGCGACGGCCCGATCACCGATCGCGCCACGGGTCTGATGTGGGCGCGGGCCGACAGCGGCTTTGGGCTGGACTGGACCGAGGCCCTGGCCTGGGTTCAGAGGATGAACGCCGAAGCCTACCTGGGCCATGACGACTGGCGGCTGCCCAACGCCAAGGAACTGCAG
>JAAELT010000479.1 GCA_024226315.1 bacterium
GATCAGCACCCTGATCTTCACCCTCGACAACAGCCAGGGCGCGATCCCGGCGAACGCCCTCGACTTCACCGACGTCATGCCGGCGGCGATCGAGGTCGCGGCCTCGCCCAACGCCTCGACCACGTGCGCCGGCGGCATCGTCACGGCGGCGCCGGCGACCAGCACGATCACCTTCACCGGCGGTGGACTTGGGGCGGGCATGACCTGCGAGGTGAGAGTCGACGTCACCAGCATCACCCGCGGCACCCACGTCAACACCACCGGCGACCTGACGTCGTCGGCCGGCAACAGCGGCACGGCGCAGGCCAGCCTGGGCGTGGCGGCGTCCTCGGACCTGACGGTGAGCAAGAACGACTCGCCCGACCCGGTGGAGATCAACACCACCCTCACCTACACCGTGCAGGTCGACAACCTCGGCCCCTCGACCGCCGCCAACGTCGTGGTGGTCGACACCTTGCCCGCCGGCGTGGTGTTCGGCAGCGCGGCCGGCACGGGCTGGAGCTGCGGCGAGGTGGCGCTGACCGTGACCTGCACCCGGCCCAGCCTGGTCACCGGCCTGGCGCCGGCGATCACCGTCACGGTGACGGCGCCCGCCATCGGCGGCCTCTACACCAACGACGTGGCCGTGAGCTCCGACACCGTGGACCTCTTCCCCGGCAACAACGCCGACAGCGAGGTCACCGAGGTGTTCGAGCCGGGCGAGGTGTTCGAACCCGATCCGGTGGCGTCGATCACCGGCCCGGCGTCGATGACCGTGGCCGACGTCGATGGCGACGGCGACCTGGACGCTGTGGCCGCCGGCTTCGACAGCGACGAGCTGGTGCTGATCAGAAACGACGGCGACAACCGTGGCCTGCTGTGGACGACGTCGAGCGTCGCCACCGGCTTCGACGGCGCGAGGTCGGCCCGGATGGTGGACGTGGACGGCGACGGCGACCCGGACGTGCTGGCGGCAGCCAAGAACGACGGCGAGGTGGCCTGGTGGTCGAACGGTGATGCCAGCGGAGGCGGCGACGGCTCGGCCTGGTCCAAGTCTACGATCGACGGCGCCTTCGCCGACGCGGCGGCGGTGGCCGGCTTCGACGCCGACGGCGACGGCGACCTGGACGCCTTCGCCGGCGGCGAGGCCAGCGGCGCGGTCTCCTGGTGGGAGAACACCGCCGGCACCGGCTCTGCCTGGACGAAGCGGCCCATCTCCACCACCTTCGCCGGCGTCCAGGCCCTGCGCGGCGCCGACGTCGACGGTGACGGCGACAACGACCTGATCGGCGGCGCCACCGCCGGCGTCACGTGGTGGGAGAACTCCTCCGGCGACGGCTCGGTGTGGACCGAGCGCGTGATCTCGGCCGCCTTCGCCGGCGCCCGCTCGGTGGACGCCGCCGACCTCGACGCCGACGGCGACGTCGACGTGTTGGGCGCCGCTTTCGACGGCGACGAGCAGGCCTGGTGGGAGAACACCGCCGGTGACGGCTCCGCCTGGACCAAACACACCATCGACGCGGCGGTGGACGGCGCTGCCTCCACCCTGGCGGTGGACGTGGACATCGACGGTGACCTCGACGTGGTGGGCTCGGCGTTCGAGGGCGACGAGGTGGCCTGGTGGGAGAACACCGCCGGCGACGGCGCAGCCTGGACGCCGCGGGCCGTGGACCGCTCGGTGGACGGCGCCTCGGAGGTGTTCGCCGCCGACGTCGACGCCGAC
>JAAELT010000480.1 GCA_024226315.1 bacterium
GATCAGCACCCTGATCTTCACCCTCGACAACAGCCAGGGCGCGATCCCGGCGAACGCCCTCGACTTCACCGACGTCATGCCGGCGGCGATCGAGGTCGCGGCCTCGCCCAACGCCTCGACCACGTGCGCCGGCGGCATCGTAACGGCGGCGCCGGCGACCAGCACGATCACGCTCACCGGCGGCTCGCTGGGCGCCGGCGGTACCTGCACGGTGAGCGTCGACGTCACCAGCATCACCCGCGGCACCCACGTCAACACCACCGGCGACCTGACCTCGACGGCCGGCAACAGCGGCACGGCGATGGCCAGCCTGGGCGTGGGGGCGTCCTCGGATCTGACGGTGAGCAAGAACGACTCGCCCGACCCGGTGGAGATCAATACCACCCTCACCTACACCGTGCAGGTCGACAACCTCGGCCCCTCGACCGCCGCCAACGTCGTGGTGGTCGACACCTTGCCCGCCGGCGTGGTGTTCGGCAGCGCGGTCGGCACGGGCTGGAGCTGCGGCGAGGTGGCGCTGACCGTGACCTGCACGCGGCCCACCCTGGTCACCGGCCTGGCGCCCGTGATCACCATCACCGTGACCGCGCCCGCCGTCGGCGGCCTCTACACCAACGACGTCACCGTGAGCTCCGACACGGTCGATCTCCACCCCGGCAACAACGCCGACAGCGAGCTCACCGAGGTGTTCGAGCCGGGCGAGGTGTTCGAGCCGGATCCGGTAGCGACGATCAGCGGCCCGGCGTCGATGACCGTGGCCGACGTCGATGGCGACGGCGACCTGGACGCTGTGGCGGCCGGCTTCGACAGCGACGAGCTGGTGCTGATCAGAAACGACGGCGACAACCGTGGCCTGCTGTGGACGACGTCGAGCGTGGCCACCGGCTTCGACGGCGCGAGGTCGGCACGGATGGTGGACGTGGACGGCGACGGCGACCCGGACGTGCTGGCGGCGGCCAAGAACGACGGTGAGGTGGCCTGGTGGGAGAATACCGCGGGCGACGGCTCCGCGTGGAGCAAACACTCCATCGACGCCGCCTTCGCCGACGCCGCGGCCGTAGCCGGCTTCGACGCCGACGGCGACGGCGACCTGGACGCCTTCGCCGGCGGCGAGGCGAGCGGCGCGGTCTCCTGGTGGGAGAACACCGCCGGCGACGGCTCGGCATGGACCGAGCGTGCGGTCTCGGCGACCTTCACCGGCGTCCAGGCCCTGCGCGGCGTCGACGTCGACGGCGACGGCGACGACGACCTGATCGGCGGCGCCACCGCCGGCGTCACGTGGTGGGAGAACTCCTCCGGCGACGGCTCGGTGTGGACCGAGCGGGTGATCTCGGCCGCCTTCGCCGGCGCCCGCTCCGTGGACGCCGCCGACCTCGACGCCGACGGCGACGTCGACGTGTTGGGCGCCGCTTTCGACGGCGACGAGCAGGCCTGGTGGGAGAACACCGCCGGTGACGGCTCGGCCTGGACGAAACACACCATCGACGCGGCGGTGGACGGCGCGGCCTCCACCCTGGCGGTGGACGTGGACATCGACGGTGACCTCGACGTGGTGGGCTCGGCGTTCGAGGGCGACGAGGTGGCCTGGTGGGAGAACACCGCCGGCGACGGCTCGGCGTGGACCAAGCGCGCGGTGGACCGCTCGGTGGACGGTGCCTCGGAGGTGTTCGCCGCCGACGTCGACGCCGACGGCGACGTGGACCTGCTGGGCGGCGCGCAGGAAGCCGACACGGTGCTGGTGTGGGAGAACCAGAACCTGCACCGCAGCGCCAGCAACGCCACCATCGAGATCATCGAATCCGGCTTCGACGGCGCCATCTTCGTGAAATCCGGAGACATCGACGCCGACGGCGACGTGGACGTGGCGGCCAGCGCCGTGGCCGCGGACGAGATCCGCTGGTTCGCCAGCTCCGGCGGCCGCGGCCCGACCTGGACCCCGACCACCGTGGCCTCGGGCGTCGACGGCGTGTGGGAGGTCGAGCTCTTCGACATGGACCTCGACGGCGATCTCGACGTGCTGGCCGCCGTGTTCTTCGACCAGGAAGTGGCCTGGTGGTCCAACACCGCCGGCGACGGCTCGACCTGGGCCAAGACCACCATCGCCACCACCATCGACGGGCCGCGCAGCGTCGAACCGGCGGACGTGGACGGCGACGGAGATCCCGACGTGATCGGACAGGCCCAGGGCGGCAGCCAGGTGTACTGGTGGGAGAACACCGCCGGCGACGCTTCGACGTGGACCGAGCACGTGATCGACGCCTTCTTCTTCGGCGCCCGCTCGATCGTGGCCGCCGACGTCGATCGCGACGGCGACGTCGACGCGCTGGGTGTCGGTCTGCAGGGCAACACCGTGGCCTGGTGGGAGAACACAGCCGGCGACGGTTCGGCGTGGACCGAGCACTCGATCGACACCGCGTTCGCCGGCGCCATCGATGTCTTCGCCGCCGACCTCGACCGCGACGGCGACATGGACGCCGTGGCCTCGGGCCGCGACGCCGACGAGATCGCCTGGTGGGAGAACACGGCCGGCGACGGCTCGGCCTGGAGCAAGGCGACCATCGTCACCGACTTCAACGGTACCCGCTCGGTGTACGCCGCCGACCTGGACGCGGACGGCGACATGGACGTGGCGGCCTCGGCGCGCTTCTCCGACAAGGTGTCGTGGTTCGAGAACTCTGCCGGCGACGGCTCGGTGTGGACCGAGCACGTGGTGGACGAGGGCAAGAACGTGGCCGGCTCGGTGTGGTCCGCCGACATCGACCGCAACGGCCAGCCCGACCTGATCGCCGCCGGCGAAGCCGCGGGCGAGGTGCGCTGGTACCCGAACCGCGGCGGCCAGTTCGCGCTGCCCACCGTGCAGGTCGTGCCGCCGGACTTCGGCGACGGCGACGAAGAGGCGATGCTCGAGATCACCGCCTTCCACCGCGGCCGCGCCGCCGACGGCGACGTGGAGCTGGTGACCTTCGAGCTGCGCTTCGAGGACACCGCCACGCGCGCGCCGCTTTCCGGCGCCCAGATCAACGCCCTGGTCGAGACCCTGTCGGTGTACCGCGACGCCGCCGCCGGCGTCGACCCGGGGGGCTGGGACGCCGCCGATACGCTGGTGGCCACCGTCGACACCCTGGACCTCGACGCCGCCGGCCTGCTGGTGGTGCAGCTCACCGACGACGACCCCGAGGTGGCGGTAACCTTCGGCAGCCCGGAGCGGTTCTTCGTGGTGGTCGAGCAGACCACCGACGCCAGCGCCCAGACGCCCTCGACCTTCCTGATGACGCATCTCACCAGCTCGACCAGTAAGGCCGACTCCCGCGACCACGACGTGCCGCTGCTGATCGAGCAGAGCCCGGACGTGACCGCGTCGAGCGCCCGGCAGGCCGAGCTGTCGCTCGCCAAGCAGGCCTCGGCGATCACCGTCGAGCCGGGCGAGCCGCTCACCTACACCCTGACGGTGACCAACAACGGCCCGTCGGTGGCCGAGGGCGTGGTGATCAACGACGTGCTGCCCGCCGGCGTCACGCTCGTTTCAACCACCGGCTGCGCCGAGGACCCGGCCGGCGTGCCGGCGTGCGGCGTCGCCGACATCTCGTCGGGCGGCTCGGCGGTGGTCACCATCGCCGTCACTATCGACATCTCCACCCCGCTGGGCGGCCTGGTCAACGAGGCCACCGTCACCTCCACCACCAGCGACCTGGTGCCCGACAACGACACCGCCGGCGTCGAGACCCTGGTGGGCGGTTTCGACCGCACCGACCTGTCCCTATCCAAGACCGACGACCTCTCCGGCGAGCCGGCGATCACCGGCACCAGCTTCGAGTACGTGCTCACCGTGACCAACCTCGGCCCGGCCAGCTCCTCGGGCGGTACGATCGTCGACGCCCTGCCGCCGGGCGTCACCTTCGCCGGCTCGGGCGACGGCTGCCTGTTCACCACGCCCAACGTGACGTGCCCGTTCGGACCGATGGCGGTCGGCGGCGAGCAGACCTTCCGTTTCCAGGTCAACATCGACCCGGGCGCCCAGCCGGTGCTGGTCAACCAGGCCCAGGTGCTGGGCAACGAGGCCGACCTGGTGACCGGCAACAACACCGCCAGCCACGACACTCCGACGCTCGACGGTACGCCGCCGCGCGTGGCCGCGCTCGAGACCGTGCCGGCGCACCCGGACGGCGCCGTCGCCGGCTGCCAGAGCGTCGACCTCGCGGTCACCGGCCTGACGGTGCGTTTCGACGAGCAGATGTTCAACCCGCCGGGCGACACCGATCCCGACGACGTCACCAACCCGGCAAACTACATGCTGATCGCACCGGGACCGGACGCCGGCCTGCTGACCCGCTTCTGCGGCCCGGTGCTGGGTGACGACGTGGCGGTTCCGATCGACAGCGTCACCTACGACATCGTCAGCCCGGGCGCCATCCTGTCCGTCAACGGCGGCGCGCCGCTGCCCGAGGGCATCTATCGCCTGCTGGTGTGCGGCTCCACCACCGTGCGTGACCTGATCGGCAACCCGCTCGACGGCAACGGCAACGGCATCCCAGGCGACGACTACGAGCAGCGCTTCCGCGTCGACCGCGGCAACGCGCTGGTCAACGCCAACTTCGACTGCGCGTTCGACCCGTGGGTGGGCGAGAGCACCGATCCTTCGGAGATCTTCCGCGGCACCAACGACATCGACGGCTCCAACGTCTCCGGCTCGGCGCAGATCGAGAACCAGACCGCGAGCACGGACTTCGGCCTCGCCGAGTGCATCGAGGTGATGCCGGGCACCGACCACGAGTTGATCGGCCGGGTGCTGATCGACGCGGTGCCGGGCGTGATCGTCGAGCTGCGACCGTTCTGCGAGTCCTTCGCCGCGGCCGAGTGCGCGGCGCCGGCGCTCTCCTTCTCCGCCAGCGCCGAGAGGACTTCGCTGACGGAGACGGGCGGCGCCTGGGTGGCGGTCAGTAGCCCGATCTCACTGCCGGCGTCGGCAGCGTCGGCGATCTGTGGCTTCGAGATCGAGGCGGTGGGCGGCGAGGACTTCACCGCGTTCCTGGACGCGCTGGAGCTGACGGGGGACGGGGTGCTCTTCGTCGACGGTTTCGAGACCCGGGATACGGCGGAGTGGTCGTCGACGGTGATCGAGCCTTGATCGATCCACGATCCCCGGGGGTTGAAACCCCCGGCTACTATCTATCGCCCTTGCAGGGCTCGGTTAGCTCTGGAGTCCCGGAGGGACGGCATAGAGTAGCCTGGGGTTTCAACCCCGGGAACGACGGTGACCAGAATGATTCGCGTCCCGGAGGGACGCTACATCGATGAGACGGTTTTCCATTGTTTTGCGTTATCAGTAATAGAGACAAGGCGGCTTGTCCAAGCCGCCGCCGTCGTGATGATAGGGTCGCGGCGGCACAACTGACAGGCTGTCCACTGACCCGGAAAGTGGGACGCCGCCTCATCTCCGGGGGAGGAAAACCTCTCCCGTCATCGGATCCGGAGCCCTTGCGGCCCTGGGGAAGGTATGGGCGGAATCACCGATGGGTAAGTTGAGATTCCCGGGTCTTTTTTCTCGCTCGTGTCTTCGTGGCCCCGAGGGACCCTGTGCCCCTGCCGGCCTCCTTCTCGCCACCCTGCTGCTGATCGTCTCGTCGGTGCCGGCGCCGGCCGACAACCTGCTGGTGTCCGCGGGGCAGCCGGGGCTCGACGCCGTCGCCGAGCTGCAGTCCGATCAGCCTCTGGCGCGCCAGATCAGCGACGACGGGCGCTACCTGGTGTTCACCAGCTACGCCACCAACGTGGTGCCGGGTCAGGTCGATACCAACGAGGCCAACGACGTCTTCCTCTACGACCACGCGACCGACTCCGCGACCCTGGTGTCGCACACCCCCGTCGGCCCGACCGTGGCGGGCAACTTCCGGTCCGACTCGCCGGCGATCAGCGGCGACGGCGCCTGGGTCGTCTTCGTCACCGAGGCGCGGGACCTGATCAGCACACCGCAGACCCGCGGCGGGATCTATCTGTACGAGGTGGCCACCGGCCGGCTCGCCCTGGCCTCTCACGTGCCCGGCGATCCGGACACCGCCGCCGGCAGCTCGGGATCGTCGCCGGTCATCGACGGCGACGGCTCGTTCGCGGCCTACGTGAGCCGATCGTCGGACCTCATCGTCGGTACCTTGCCTGGCTTTACCAACCAGATCTATCTCTACGAGCGCGCCACCGACACGAATATCCTGGTTTCCCACGCCTCCGCCGGCCCGACCGTGGGCGGCAACGACGACTCCACCGAGCCCTCGATCAGCGACGACGGCGGCGCGGTGGTCTTCCGCAGCGAGGCCTCGGACCTGGTTGCCGGGTTCGTCGACAACAACGGCAGCGGCAGCAGCAATCAGGACATCTTCGCCTTCGAGCGCGCCACGGGCACGGTCTCCCTGGTTTCCCGCTCGACCGCGGGAGCGGCCGCTTCCGGCAACGGGCGCTCCGAGGGCGCGAGGGTCAACGGCGACGGCACATTCGTGGTGTTTCAGGGCCTGGCCAGCAATCTGCTGGCGGGGTTCGTCGACAACAACGGCTCTTTCGGGCACGACGTCTTCCTCTTCGAGCTGGCGACCGGCACGACGACCCTGGTATCCCACTCCACCGCCGGACCGAGCGAGGGCGGCAACAACCGATCGCTGACCGCGGTCATCAGCGCGGACGGCGGCTTCGTCGCTTTCGAGAGCAGTGCCAGCGACCTGGTGCCCGGGGTCTCCAGCAGCCAGATCTACCTCTTCGAGCGGACGACCGGAACGATCAGCCTGGTTTCGCATTCCACCGCCGGTCCGACGTCCGGAGGCACCGGCCAGTCCGAGGAGCCGGCGATCAGCGCGGACGGCAGCCACGTGACCTTTCGCAGCGCCGCGAGCAACCTGGTGGCGGGCACCGATCTCGGTTTCAGCTTCGACGTCTTCCTGTACGAGCGCGCCACGGGGTCGATCTCACTGGTCAGCCACGTCGCTGGGTCTCCGACGACCGCCGCCGGCAGCGCTCTGTTCAGCATCGTCGAGCCGGTGATCAACGCCGACGGCGGGTTTGTCGGGCACCAGAGCTTCTCTTCGGAGCTGGTCGCCGGCACGGTCGGCGGCGGCGTCTACGTCTACGAGAAAGCGACCGGAGTGAATTCCCTGGCGTCGCCGGCGGCATTGCCGGTGTTCACTACCGGCAATCAGGGCAGCGTCGAGGACCAGGGGCCGACAATGAGCTCCGACGGCCGCTTCGTGGCTTACGAGACCGAAGCGACCAACCTGATCCCGGGTCAGCTCGACCGCAACGAGCGGCGCGACGTCTTCCTCTTCGATCGGAGTACCGGTCAGACCGCTCTGGTCTCGCGTTCGAGCGCCGGACCGACCACGACCGCGACCAACAGCTCCAGCTTCGGCGGCTCCGAGGAGCCCGTGATCAGCCGCGATGGCGCATACGTCGTCTTCTTCAGCTTTTCCGACGACGTCGACGTGCCCGGCCTGACCTTCGGCGGTTCGACCACGTGGCAGCTCTACCTGTACGAAGTCGCCACCGGCACCATCAGCCTGGTGTCGCACCAGGCCGGCAATTCCACGACCAGCGGCAACAGTGCCGCTCAGACGCCCAGCATCAACAAGAACGGGTCCCACGTGGCTTTCGTCAGCCAGGCCTCGGACCACGTGGCCGGTTTCACCGGCCCGAGCTTCCGCGAGCAGATCTACGTCTGGGAGCGGGCAACCGGGACCTTCACCCTCGCCTCGCACGCCGTGGGCATGCCGACCCAGGGTTCCAACCAGTTCAACCGCAGGCCGCCGATCGTCAGCGGCGACGGCACCCACGTGCTGTTCGCCTCGCAATCGACCGACCTGGTGACCGGTTTCGTCGCCAACACCACGACCAGCCTGTATCTGTTCGAGCTCGCCACCGGCACCAACACGCTGGTCTCTCACTCGACGGCCGGGCCGGCGGCCTCGGCCAACGCCGACGTCGACACGTTCAGCACCCAGACGCACTTTCCCTCGATCAGCGACGACGGCGCGTTCGTGGTTTACGAGACCGCGGCGACCGATCTGGTCGCCGGCTTCACCGACCACAACGCCGGCGACAAAGACCTCTTCCTCTTCACCGGCGCCACCGGCGCCAATACCCTGATCTCCCACTCCACGGCCGGTGCGGCCGAAACCGGCGACGATGCCTCCACCGAGGGGGTCCTGAGCGCCGATGGGGCCTTCGTCGCCTTCACCAGCGCGGCGAAGGACCTGATCTCCGGCCTCACCCTGCCGGCGTCGTCGTTCGCCACCCAGATCTACCTGTGGGAGCGCGCCACCGATACCCTCACCCTGGTGTCCCGCGTCGACGGCGACCCCACCGCCGGCGGCAGCAGTCGATCCAGCAAGCCGGTGATCAGTCCCGACGGCTCGTTCGTGGCCTTCACCAGCTCGTCGTCGAACCTGCTGCCCCCGGGCTCCAGCGCCTTCGGCACCAACGTCTACATCTGGGAACGGGCCACCGGCAACATCGTCCTCGCCTCGCACACGCCGGGTAACCCGTTCGAGGGCGCGGGCGGCGACATGTGGCGGCTGTTCGGCGCGACGGCTCCGCTCAGCTCCGACGGTCAGTTCCTCGCCTACACCGGCTCGTGGATCGCGCAGGTCAACGGCGTGACCGACGTCAACGGCTTCAACAACGACGACGTGTATCTGTTCTCGGCGGCGGCCATCGACGCCGACCTCGAGCTGAGCAAGACCGACAGCCCCGACCCCGTGGCGCCGGGGGCGACGCTGACCTACACCCTGGAGGTCGAGAACCTGTCGGCGACCCCGGCCGTGAACGTCGTGGTGACCGACGCCCTGCCGGCGGGCACAACTTTCGTCAGCGCCTCGGGCACCGGCTGGACCTGCAACGAGGCCGGCGGCGTGGTCACCTGTCAGCTGGGCATGCTGGCCGCCACCACCACCAGCGCCGCGATCACCATCGACGTCACCGCGCCGCTGACGCCGGCGGTGCTGACCAACACCGCCCAGGTCGCCTCCGCGGTCAACGATCCCGATCCGAGCAACAACTCCGCCACCACCGAGACCCTGATCGTCGGCACGGTCTTCGACTGGGGCGACGCTCCGGATCCCACCTACCCGACCCTCGCCGCCAGCGACGGCGCCCGCCACCTGGTGGACGGAAGCTCGGTGTTCCTGGGCGCCTCAGTCGACGACGAGCCCGACGGTCTGCAGAGCGCCAACGCCACCGGTGACGACACGACCGGCAGCGACGACGAGGACGGCGTGGTCTTCACCAGCAACCTGATCCAGGGGCAGGCGGCGACGGTCGACATCGTCGCCGGCGCCGCCGGACTGCTCGACGCCTGGATCGACTTCGACGGCGACGGCGCCTGGAGCCACCCCGGCGAGCTGGTGTTCGACAACGAGCTGCTCGCCGCCGGAGTCAACAGCCTCGGCTTCGCGGTGCCGGCGGCGGCGGCCACCGGCACGACGGTCGCACGGTTCCGTTTCAGCACGGCCGGGACCGCCCTGCCCACCGGCTTCGCGCTCGACGGCGAGGTCGAGGACCTCGAGGTCGCGATCATTGCGCCGCCACCGCACGGCTTCTCCAAGGTCTTCTCCCCCGAGAGCATCAACGCGGGCGGCACCAGCACGCTGACCTTCACCATCGACAACTCGGCCAATCCCGCGGCCGCCAGCAGCCTGGCGTTCACCGACACCCTGCCGGCGGGCGTGGTGGTCGCGACCCCCAACGGCGCGGTCGACGGCTGCTCGGGCTCGCTCACGGCGGTCGCCGGCACCGGCACCGTGACCTACAGCGGCGGCTCGGTGGCGGCATCGAGCATCTGCACGATCTCGGTCGACGTCACCAGCTCGGCTGCCGGCGACCACGTCAACGTCAGCGGCACGTTGACCTCCAGTCAGGGCTCGAACGGTGTCGCGATCGGCCGGCTCTCCGTGCTGCCCAACATTCCAGGGTTCGCCAAGGCCTTCTCGCCGGGCTCCATCCCGTCGGGCGGCACCAGCACGCTGACCCTGACCATCGACAACACAGCCAACGGCCAGGCGCTCGCCGATCTCGACTTCACCGACAACCTGCCCGCCGGCATGACCATCGCGGCGGCGCCCGCGGCCTCGACCACCTGCATCGGTGGCACCCTCAACGCCACGCCGGCGACCTCGACGATCACCTACACCGGCGGCACGGCGCCGTCGGCGAGCGCCTGCGGGGTGACGGTGCCGGTCACCAGCTCGACCCTCGGGGTGGCGGTCAATACCACCGGCGCGCTGACCTCCGACGCCGGCTCGAGCGGCGTCGCCGCGGCCGGCCTGGCGGTAATCTCGGCCACCTTCACCGTCGACTCGACCGGCGATGGCGGCGATTCCAACCCCGGCGACGGCACGTGCGACGGCGGCGGCGGCTGCACGTTGCGCGCGGCGATCGAAGAGACCAACGCGTTGGCGGGACCGGATCTGATCGACTTCAACGTCGGCGGCGGCGGCGCCCAGACCATCACGCTTGGCAGCGTGCTGCCGACGATCACCGAATCGGTGGCGATCGACGGCTCGACCCAGCCAGGCTTCGCCGGCACGCCGCTGATCGACGTGGATGCCGGCGGCCTGGCCGGCGACGCGATGAGCGTCTCGAACGTGGTCGGCCTGCTGCTGCAGGACTTCCGGATCTCGAATGCGGCCGAGGTCGCGCTCGACCTCTCGAATGCCGACACCGCCGTGGTCGACGGCCTCGACGTCTCCGACGTTGGCGACGCCTTCGCCGGCGACTTCGGCCTGAGGGCGAACGGCTGCGACGACCTGACGATCCAGAACGTCACCGCCACGGACAGACGGGTGGGCATCGACGTCCGCAACGGCAGCGACGCGCGAGTCCTCGACAATGACGTCTCCCGGGGCGGTGCCAGCAACTCGTCCGAGAACTACGCCCTGTTCTTCAAGGGGGTCACCGCGAGCACGCTGCCGGGCGGCGTGCTGATCTCCGGCAACACCTTCACCGACAGCCTGCAGGGGATCGGACTGCACGACATGGCGGACCTGGTGGTCTCCGACGGCTCGGTGGCCGGCACCAACGTCACCCTCGAGAACGCCAGCGGGCTGAAGTCCACCGGCGTCGACGGCCCGGCCGTCGAGCTCCGGAATGTCGACGATTCGCTGGTCGACACGATCGACGTCTCCGAGACCGCCGCCGTCGGAGTCCAGGACAAGGGCCTCGCGGTCAGGGACTGCAACACCGTGACGGTCCGCAACGTCACCACCACCGATCGGAGCGTCGGTATCGAAGTCCGGGGCGGCACCGACATCCAGGTGACGAACAACGACGTCTCGCGCGGCGGCCAGAGCGGATCCAGCACCCGTTTCGCTCTCTACGTCCAGGGGGTCACCGCGAACACGCTGCCGGGCGGCGTCCTGATCTCCGGCAACACGTTCACCGGCAGCCTGCAGGGAATCGGCCTCCACGACATGGTGGACCTGGTGATCTCCGACGGCTCGGCGGCCGGCACCAACGTCACCCTCGAGAACACCAGCGGCCTGAAGTCCTCCGGCATCGACGGCCCGGCCGTCGAGCTCCGGAATGTCGACGATTCGCTGGTCGACACGATCGACGTCTCCGAGACCGCCGCCGTCGCGATTCAGGACAAGGGCCTCTCGGTCAGGGACTGCGACACTCTGACCATCCGCGACGTCACCGCGACCGACCGGGCAACCGGCATCGAGGCCCGCGGCGGCAGCGACGTCCAGATCATCGACAACGACCTCTCGCGCGGCGGCCAGAGCGGAGCCAGCGAGCGCTACGCCCTGTTCGTCGAGCTGGTCACGGAAAACGTGCTGCCGGGCGGGCTCCTGGTCTCGGGCAATACGTTTACGGACAGTCTGCAGGGCGTCGCCATCGAAGACTTGTCGGGTCTGGTGATCTCCGACGGCTCGGTCGCCGGCTCGCACGTCGTCCTGGAGCCCGGCAACGGCCTGACCTCCACCGGCGTCGACGGCCCGGCGCTGCAGCTGCGGTTCACCGACAACTTCACTGTCGACGGGCTCGACCTGTCGGATGCCACCGGCGCGCTGACCAATTCCCGCGGCTTCCGCGCCCGTGACAGCACCAACCTGACGCTCCAGAACCTCACCATCAAGGACCGCGTGACCGGAATCGAGATGCAGGGCACCAACACCGGTGCGCTGAGCTGCTCGTACCTGCGCGGCAACACCACGGGCGTGTTCCTCTTCTCCGGCGCCAGCGCGGGCCTGCAGGTGGTGGACAACCACATGCAGGGCAACAGCTCGTTCGCGGCCAGGAACACCAACGGCGACGCGCTGGACGCCGAGAACAACTTCTGGGGCGCCGCCGACGGCTCGTCGACCGACGGCGGCTCGGGCGACGCCCACGACGGCAACGTCGACGCGGTGCCGTTCTCTGCCACCTCGCCGATCTGCGTTCCCGCCGACCTCGACTACGGCGACGCGCCGTCGCCCTACCCGACCCTGCTGACTGACGACGGCGCCCGCCACGACGATGACGGCGCGACACTCGAGATCGGCACCGCCTTCGACAACGACGTCGACGGCCAGCCCAACGCCGACGCCACCGGCGACGATACCCTGGACTCGGGCGACGACGAGGACGGCATCACCTTCACCACGACGGTGGAGGCGGGCATGGCGGCGGCGGTCGACGTCGAGGTCACCGACGCCGGCACCGCCGGGGTGCTCAGCGCCTGGATCGACTTCGACCAGAACGGCTCGTGGCTCGACGCCGGCGAACAGATCGCCACCGACGTGGCGGTGCCGTCCGTCTCGGGCAGCCAGACGATCACGATCAACTTCAACGTGCCGGCCGGAGCCTCGCTGGGCAACACCTTCGCCCGCTTCCGGCTCGACTCGGCCGGCGGTCTGACGCCCACCGGCCTGGCTGCCGACGGCGAGGTCGAAGACGTGCAGGTGGGGGTCACGTCCCAGCTCGCGGACCTCCAGATCACCAAGACGGTCGACGACGGCGACGTCGACATCGGCGACCAGGTGACCTTTACCGTCACCGTCACCAACAACGGACCGCTGACAGCCACCGGCGTGACGGTCGACGACCTGCTGCCGGCGTCGTTCACCTTCGTCAGCAAGAACCCAAGCCAGGGGACCTACGACGAGCTGACCGGCGAATGGGACTTGGGGCTGCTGATCAACGGCAGCTCGGCGACCCTCGACATCACGGTGGAGGTGACGCCCGAGCCGGACGCGCCGAGCGGCAACGGCGCACCCCTGGGGGCGTTCGTCACCTCCGGCAGCGGCGGCGTCGTCTCCCCCGAGGGCCTGACCTTCGGACCCGACGGCAACCTCTACGTGGTGAGCCGCGACACCAACCAGGTGCTGCGCTACAACGGCGCCACCGGGGTATTCTCAGGCATCTTCGTCGACGTCGCCGGCGGCCTGAGTCTGGCGCGGGGCCTGGTCTTCGGGCCCGACGGCAACCTCTACGTGTGCAACCAGGGCACCGGCCAGGTCCGGCGCTACAACGGCACCACCGGAGCCTTCATCGATGCCTTCGCCGCGCCCGCCGGCAGTCCGCAGATGAAGCCCACCTTCGGACCCGACGGCAACCTCTACGTGGCGGATTTCGGCTCCGGCGTGGTCCGGCGTTTCAACGGCACCACCGGCGTGCCGATCGGCACCGGCATCTTCGTCACCGCCGGCAGCGGTGGTCTGAGCGGGCCACGGGGCGTGGCCTTCGATCCCGCCGGCAACCTCTACGTCACCAGCCAGTTCACCCACCAGGTGCTGCGCTACCAGGGGCCCTCGGGGGCCTCACCGGGTGCGTTCATCGACGTCTTCGGCACCGGTGGCGGCAGCTTCCCGGTGGGCTTGACGTTCGGTCCCGACGGCAACCTCTTCGTCGCCAGCCTGGTCTTCGGCATCGCGCGCTACGATGGCACCACCGGCGCCTTCCTCGGCAACTACGTGCCCAGCGGCGGCTTCGTCGACCTGGTGTTCGGCCCCGACGGCCACCTCTACGCCTCGGGCGGCAGCAACGAGGTGCTGCGCTACCAGGGCTTCACCAGCAATACCGCCGAGATCACCGCCGTCGACCAGATCGACCCCAACCTGGCGAACAACCTGGCGGTGGCCGGCGTCGCCTTCACGCCCTTCGACTTCGGCGACGCGCCGGATCCGCTGGTGGCCACCGCCGGCAAGTACCCGACGCTGTTCGCCAACGACGGCGCCCGCCACGGCGGCGACGGCACGTCGCTCAAGATCGGCACCGTCTGGGACAGCGAGGGCAACGGCCAGCCCAACGCCGACGCCACCGGCGACGACGTCGGCGGCGCCGGCGACGACGAGGACGGCGTCTCGTTCACCACCGCGCTCAAACAGGGCGCCTCCGCGTCGATGAGCGTGACCGTGACCGACGACTTCACCGCCTCCAAGATCAACGCCTGGATCGACTTCGACCAGGACGGCGACTGGGACGACCCGGGCGAACAGATCGCCACCGACTTCCCGGTGCCGGCGCTGTTCGGCACCCAGACGGTCAACGTCGGCTTCACCGTGCCGGGAGGCGCCAGCCTGGGTGTTTCGTTTGCCCGCGTGCGACTCGACTCGGGCGGCGGCCTCTCCCCCACCGGCCTGGCAGCCGACGGCGAGGTGGAAGACCTCGAGACGCCGGCGATCACCGTCGCTACCGACGCCGACCTGGGCGTCACCAAGACGGTCGACGTGGCCAACCCGATGCCCGGCGGCACGGTGGTGTTCACCGTCTCGGTGACCAACAACGGCCCGCTCACCGCCACCGGCGTGACGGTGAACGACGTGCTGCCGGCGAGCCTCGGCTTCGTCAGCGACAACCCCAGCCAGGGCACCTACGACGACCTGACCGGCGACTGGGACCTGGGCGCGGCGCCGCTCGCCTCGGGCGCGACAGCGACCCTCGAGATCACAGCCACCGCCGGCCTCGACCCGGCGGACCCGGCGGGCAGCGGCCAGTTCATCGACGACTTCGTGTCGTTCGGCTCGGGCGGCCTGTCGTTCCCCACCTCGGTGACCTTCGGCCCCGGCGGCGACCTCTACGTGTCGAGCTGGAACACCAGCGAGGTCAAACGCTACGACGGCTCTACCGGCGCCTTCGTCAGCAACTTCGTGACCTCCGGCCTGGGCGGCCTGTCCTGGCCCTACGGTACGGCGTTCGGACCCGACGGCAACTTCTACGTCGCCGACGCGGTGTTCTCGGGCAAGGTGTGGCGCTACGACGGCACCACCGGCGCCTTCGTCGATCAGTTTGTCGCCACCAGCGCGGGTGGCCTCTCCAACCCGCAGGGGCTGACTTTCGGCCCCGACGGCAACCTCTACGTGGCGAACGCCAACACCAACGAGGTGCTGCGCTTCGATGGCACCAGCGGCGCCTTCTCAGGCGTCTTCGTCGACGCCGCCGACGGCTTGAGCAACCCCATCGACCTGGCCTTCGGACCCGACAGCAACCTCTACGTCACCAGCTTCTTCAGCCACGAGGTACTGCGCTTCGACGGGACCACCGGGGCGCTGATCGACGACTTCGTGCCCTTCGGCAGCGGCGGGCTGTTCTTCCCGTATGGTGTGACCTTCGGTCCCGACGGCCATCTCTACGTGTCGATCGATGGTCAACGCGTGCTGCGCTACGACGGCGCCACCGGCAACTTCATCGACGAGTTCGTGCCGCAGGGGAGCGGCGGCCTGTCGACCGCCCTCGACCTGGCCTTCGGTCCCGACGGCCATCTCTACGTGGCCAGCGGCGCCAACCAGGTGCTGCGCTACGACGGCTTCCTGCTCAACGTCGCCCAGGTCACCGCCTCCGACCAGTCCGACCCCAACACCACCAACGACGCCGGCGTCGCCGGCATCGCGGTGCTCAAGCCGGACTACGGCGACGCGCCCGCACCCTACCCGACGCTCGACGGCGACGACGGCGCCCGCCACCAGGGCGGCGGCCGGGCGCTGCGGATCGGCACGGCGTTCGAC
Organism: bacterium; assembly: GCA_024226315.1. Classification (GTDB taxonomy): domain Bacteria; phylum Acidobacteriota; class Thermoanaerobaculia; order Multivoradales; family J023; genus JAAELT01. Next base: position 15,957 of record JAAELT010000480.1, read on the forward strand.
ACCGAGGTCGACGGCCAGCCCGAGGCGTCGGCGCTGGGCGACGACAACTCCGGTATCGACGACGAGGACGGCGTCACCTTCACCACGCCGCTGCTCCCGGGTCAGGCGGCGACGGTAGAAGTCGTGGTCACCGACGACGGCACCGCCGGCCTGCTCAACGCCTGGATCGACTTCGACCAGGACGGCTCGTGGGAAGCCTCGGAGCAGATCGCCACCGACCTGGCGGTGACGCCGGTCACCGGTACCCAGACGCTGAGCGTCGGCTTCACAGTACCGGCGGCGGCGACACTGGGTCAGACCTTCGCGCGCTTTCGCGTCGACTCGGGCGGCGGCCTCTCCCCCACCGGCCTGGCGGTCGACGGCGAGGTCGAGGACCATCTGACCGACGCCATCGTCGCCTCGGTACCGCCGCCGGTCTTCACCAAGAGCTTCAACCCCACCACGCTGGAGGTCGGCGAGATCGGCTTCGTGCACCTGAACATCGACAACGGCGCGCACCCCGGCCTGGTCGGCAACCTCGCCGTCACCGACGTGCTGCCGCCGGGCATGGTGGTGGCCGATCCGTCACTCGCCGGCAGCACCTGCGTCGGCGGCTTCGTCAACGCGGTGCCCGGCACCAGCAGCATCAGCTACTCCGGCGGCCGGGTGCCGGCGTCTTCGTTCTGCTCGGTGAACGTGCAGATCACCAGCTCGACGGTGGGCACGCACCTCAACGTCACCGGCGACCTGACCTCGGACGGCGGCAACAGCGGCAGCGCCTCGGCCAGCCTGACGGTCGACCCGTCGACCGGCGGCGGGGCCTGCACGGTCGGCGGGGTCACCATCCAGGCGCCCTACTGCGGCGATTACAGCGTCGCCGATCCGGGCTTTCCCTCGGGAGTGTCCTTCAGCTACGCCGGCCCGCTCTTCCTGCCGCCGGGCAGCGACACCCTGCTGGTCGGTGGCGGCGCCGAATCGGCGTCGGGCGCCATCTACTCCATCCCCGTGACGCGGGACGCCTTCGGCCATATCGACGGCTTCGGCGGTTCCGCCACCCAGTGGTCGACCGCCCCGACCATCGAGGGCAGCCTGGCCCTGCACCCGACTGCCGGTCCGCCGGCCGTGGTCTTCTTCGCCCAGTGGCCGACCAACCGCCTCGGTCAGATCAAGGACGGCAGCACGGTGCCCGACAAGGAGATCGACCTTGGGCCCTTCGGCGTCGCCTCCTCGTCGGCCGGCGTTCAGTTCGTGCCGGCGGGCTTTCCGGGAGCCGGCCAGCTCAAGCTCGTCTCCTGGTCTGGAGGGCAGTGGTACGACCTGGCGCTTTCGCCGGACGGCTCCGGCACCTTCGACGTCACGAGCGCCACGCTGCGCGTCACCCTGGGCGGCGGGCCCCTGGGCATGACCTACGTACCGGCCGGGTCGCCCCAGTTCCCGAATCCCAGCGTGCTGGTGGCCGACTGGTCATTCGGCAGGATCTCGGCCTACGAGGTCGACGCCAACGGCGATCCGATTCTCGCCACCCGGGCCGACTTCGCCACCGGGCTGGGCGCGGCCGCGGGCGGCGCGTTCGACGAGGTGAGCGGCGACTTCGTATTCACCACCTTCAGCGACATCGTGGTGTTCCGCGGTTTCGACGCGCCGCCGTTCGTGCCGAATCTCGACTTCGGCGACGCGCCGGCGCCCTACCCGACGCTCGAGATCGACGACGGTGCCCGCCACGTCGCCGGCGGATTTCCGCGCCTGGGCTTCGTGCTGGACGACGAGCCCGACGGCCTGCCGAGCGCCGGCGCGGACGGCGACGATCTCGACGGCAGCGACGACGAGGACGGCATCGTCTTCACCACCGCCCTGGCCGAGGGGCAGATGGCGTCGGTCGACGTGACGATCACCGACGCCGGCGTCGCCACGGTGCTCAACGCCTGGATCGATGCCGACCAGAACGGCGACTGGAACGGCACCGGCGAGCAGATCATCACCGACTACGTAACCCAGCCGATCTCGGGCACGCAGACGGTGAGCGTCGACTTCACGGTGCCCGCGGGCGCGACGCTGGGCGCCACCTTCGCGCGTTTCCGGCTGTCGACCGTGGCGCTGCTGGCGCCCACCGGCCAGGCCTTCGACGGTGAGGTCGAGGACTACCCGACGCCGCCGATCATGCTCGGCGCCTCGGCCGACCTGACGCTCGACAAGAGCGACACGGTGGACCCGGTCGACGTCGGCAGCGCCTTCTCCTACGTCATCGACGTCACCAACCTCGGGCCGACCGCGGCCGACGACCTGGAAGTGGTCGACACCCTGCCCGCGGGCATGATCTTCACTAGCGCCTCCGGCACCGGCTGGACCTGCGGCGAGGCCGCCGGCGTCGTCACCTGCACGCGCCCGACCCTGGCGGTGGGCGCGGCGCCGCCGATCACCATCGACGTCCTCGCGCCCGCTCTGGGCGGCCTGTACGACAACCAGGCGACGGTGAGCTCCACCACCCCGGAGCCGGTGCCGGGCAACGAGTCCGACTCCGAGATCACCGAGGTGCGCGAGGCCGGCGAGGTATTCGAGCCCGACCCGATCGCGGCGCTGGGCGGCGCGCTGTCGATGATGCTCGCCGACGTCGACGGCGACGGTGACCTCGACGCAGTGGCGGCCGGCTCGGCCGACGACACCATCCTGCTGGTGCGCAACACCGGCGACACCCGCGGCCTGAGCTGGTCGCCCGTGACCATCGACGGCGCCTTCGACGGCGCGCGATCGGTGTTCGTGGGCGACGTCGACGCCGACGGCGACGCCGACGTGCTGGGCGCGGCCGAGGTCGCGGGCGAGGTTGCCTGGTGGGAGAACACCGCCGGCGACGGCTCGGCCTGGACGAAGCACTCGATCGACGCCGCCTTCGCCGACGCCACGGCGGTGACCGGAATCGACGCCGACGGCGACGGCGACCTGGACGTCTTCGGCGGCGGCGACAGCACGGGACAGGTGAGCTGGTGGGAGAATACCGCCGGCGACGGCTCCGCCTGGACCGAGCGATCGATCACCGCGGCCTTCCCCGGCGCCCAGACGCTGCGTGGCGCCGACCTCGACCGCGACGGCGACGCCGACCTGGTCGGCGGCGGCGACGCCGGCCCGAGCTGGTGGGAGAACGCCTCGGGCGACGGCTCGGCCTGGACCGAGCGGACGATCTCGGCGGCCTTCGCCGAGACCGCTTCGGTGGATGCCGCGGACCTCGATCGCGACGGCGACCTCGACGTGCTGGGCGCCTCGCAGCAGGGCGACGAGCAGGCCTGGTGGGAGAATCTCACCGGCGACGCCACCAGCTGGACGAAACATACGATCGACGCGGCGGTGGACGGCGCCAGGTCGACCCTGGCGGTGGACCTGGACCTCGACGGCGATTTCGACGTCGCGGGCTCGGCGTTCGACGGCGACGAGGTCGCCTGGTGGGAGAACACCGCCGGCGACGCCTCGGCCTGGACCAAGCGCTCGGTTGACCGCTCGGTGGACGGCGCATCGGAGGTGTTCGCCGCCGACGTCGACCAGGACGGCGACGTCGATTTGCTGGGCGGGGCGTCTGAGGCCGGCACGGTGCTGGTGTGGGAGAACCTGAGCCTGCATCGCAGCGCCAGCAACCAGGAGGTCGCGGTAATCGAAACCGGCTTCGACGGCGCCATCTTCGTCAAGCCCGGCGACATCGACGGCGACGGCGACGAAGACGTGGTGGCCAGCGCGGTGGACGCGGCGGAGATCGCCTGGTTCGCCAACTCCGGCGACAGCCGCTTGCCGACCTGGACCCGTACCAGCGTCGCCACCGGCCTACCCGGCGTCTGGGAAGTGGAGCTCTCCGATCTCGACGTCGACGGCGACCTCGACGTGCTGGCGGCGGTGTTCTTCAACCAGGAAGTGGCCTGGTGGGAGAACACGGCCGGCGACGGCTCGGCCTGGACCCTCCACATGGTCGCCACCGGCATCGACGGTCCGCGCAGCGTCGAGCCCGCCGACGTCGACGGCGACGGCGACCCGGACGTCATCGGCCAGGGCCAGGGCAGCCACGTGGTCTACTGGTGGGAGAACGTCGCCGGCGACGCCACCGTGTGGACCGAGCACGTGCTCGATCCCTTCTTCCACGGCGCGCGCTCGATCGTCGCCGCCGACATCGACGGCGACGGCGACGTCGACGCGCTCGGGGTGGGCCTGCAGGGCGATACCGTGACCTGGTGGGAGAACACCGCCGGCGACGGCTCGGCCTGGAGCGAGCACCCGATCGACACCTCGTTCAACGGCGCCATCGACGTGTTCGTCGGCGACCTCGACCGCGACGGCGACCTCGACGCCCTGGCGGCGGCGCGCGACGACGACGAGATCGCCTGGTGGGAGAACACCGCCGGCGACGGCTCGGCCTGGACCAAGGCGACCATCGCTACCGGCTTCAACGGTACGCGCTCGGTGTACGCCGCCGACCTCGACGCCGACGGTGACATCGACGTCGCCGGCTCGGCGCGCTTCGGCGACGAGGTGGCGTGGTTCGACAACGCCGCGGGCGACGGCTCGGTGTGGACCAAGAAGGTGGTCGACGGCGCGCTCGACGTCGCCGGCGCGGTATGGTCGGCGGACCTCGACCGCAACGGCCAGCCGGACCTCTTCGCCTGTGGCGAGGCCGCCGGCGAGGTGCGCTGGTACCCGAACCGCGGCGGCCAGTTCGCGCTGCCGACCAGCGACGTGACGCCGGCCGGCTTCGGCGACGGCGACGAGGAGGCGATGCTCGAGATCGTGGCCACCCACCGCGGGCGGGCGGACGACGGTGACCTCGAGCTGGTGACCCTGGAGCTGCGCTTCGACGCCGCAGACACCCGCACGGCGCTCACCGACGCCGAGGCCAACGCCCTGGTCGAGACGCTGTCGGTCTACCGCGACGAAGCCGGCGGCGCGGCTCCGGGCGTCTGGGACGGCGCCGACGTGCTGGTGACCTCGGTCGGCACCCTGGATCTCGACGGAGCCGGAGTGCAGAGGGTGCTCTTCGCCGACGGCGATCCGGAGGCGCAGGTGGCCCACGGCACGCCGCGCACCTACTTTGTGGTGGCCGAGCTGACCACTGACGCCAGCGCCCAGACGCCCGCTTACTTCCTGCTCACCCACCTGACCAGCTCGAGCAGCACAGCCGACGACCGCGACCACGACGTGCGGCTGCTGCTCGAGGAGAGCCCGGACGTGACCGCTTCGAGCGCGCGTCTGGCGGAGCTGGCGCTGACGAAGACGGCGTCGAGCGTCACCGTCGAGCCGGGCGAGCCGCTGACCTACACCCTGACGGTGACCAACGCCGGTCCGTCGACCGCCGAGGGCGTGACGATCACGGACACCCTGCCCGCGGGGGTGACCCTGGTGGCCACTAGCGGCTGCGTCGAGGATCCGGCGGGAGTGCCCACATGCACGGTCCCCAACATCACCTCGGGCGGCTCGGCGGTGGTGACCGTCGACGTGACAGTCGACCTCGGGACGCCTGTGGGCGGGCTCGTCAACGAGGCGACGGTGATTGCCACCACCAGCGACCTGGTGCCGGCGAACAACACCGCCACCGTCGAGACCCTGGTGGGCGGCTTCGGCCCGACGGATCTCTCGCTCGCCAAGGCCGACGACCTGGGTGGCATGCCGGCGCTCGGCGGCAGCAGCTTCGAGTACGTGCTGACGGTGAGCAACCTCGGCCCGGCGAGCTCGTCGGGCGGCACGATCACCGATCCACTGCCGCCGCAGGTAACCTTCGTCGGCTCGTCGGACGGCTGCCTGGAGGCCGCGGGCGTGGTGTCGTGCCCATTCGCTCCACTGGCGGTGGGCGGTGACCGCGCCCTGCGCTTCCAGGTCGAGGTCGGCCCGTCGCCGCAGCTGGTGCTGCTCAACCAGGCGCAGGTCGCCGGCAACGAGTCCGATGCGGTGCCGGGCAACGACCTCGCCGAGCTGCAGACGCCGACCACCGACAGCGTGGCGCCGCGGGTGGCGAGCGTCGAGACCGTGCCGGCTCATCCGGACGGCGCGATCGCTCAATGCCAGACGGTCGACCTGCAGCTCACCGGCCTGGTGGTGCGCTTCGACGAGCAGATGTTCAACCCGCCGGGTGACTCGGACCCGGACGACGTCACCAATCCGGTGAACTACCGGCTGCTGGCACCGGGGCCGGACGCCGTCCTGTCCACGCGCTTCTGCGGCCCGGTGCTGGGCGACGACCTGGCGATCCCGATCGATAGCGTGAGCTACGACCTCGTCAACCCGGGCGCGATCCTGGCGGTGAACGGCGGCACGCCGCTACCGGAAGGCATCTACCGCCTGTTGGTCTGCGGCTCGACCACGGTACGCGACCTGATCGGCAACCCGCTGGACGGCAACGGTAACGGCGTGGGGGGCGACGACTTCGAGCAGCGCTTCCGGGTGGAGCACGACAACACGCTGGTGAACGGCCACTTCGACTGCGAGCTGGCGCCCTGGGTGGGCGCGAGCACCGACCCGGCGGAGATCTTCCGCGGCACCAACGACGTCGACGGCTCCAACGTCTCCGGCTCAGCACAGATCGAGAACCTGACCGCGAGCACCGACTTCGCGCTCGCCGAATGCACCGAGGTGGCGCCGAGCACGGACTACGAGCTGGTCGGCCGGGTGCTGATCGACGCGTTGCCGGGAGTGAGCGTCGACCTGACGCCGTACTGCGAGTCCTTCGCGGCGGCGCAGTGTGCGGCGCCGATCCTCTCCTTAGGCGCCAGCGTCGTACCATTCACGCTCCAGGACACCGGCGGCGCGTGGGTCACGGTGGAGAGCCCGATCTCGCTGCCGGCGTCGGCGGCTTCCGCGATCTGCGGCTTCGAGCTGGAGGCCGCGGGCGGAGAGGACTTCACGGCGTTCCTGGATGCCGTGAGGCTGAGCGTCGAGGCGATCCTGTTCGCCGACGGCTTCGAGTCGGGAGATACGTCGGAGTGGTAGAGCAATGTTCCATGAGACGCCCCCGAGGTTGAAAACCCCAGGCTACTCTATGCCGTCCCTCCGGGACTCCGGAGCTATCGTCTTGGCCCGCTTGCGTTAGACTTCGCGAATGAACCGCTTCTCTATCTACGTTGTCTTCATCCTTCTGCTGGCGGTCCCCGCCGCCGGCCAGAACTGCGAGATCGATCGACCGGTGATGTTCGCCGGCCTCGATTGGAACTCGAGCCGGATTCACGTCGCCATCGCCAGCCACATCCTGGAACACGGTTACGGCTGCGAGACCGACAGCCTGCCGGTCAGCACCCTGCCGGCGGTCGCCGGCATGGTACGCGGCGACGTCGATGTGATGATGGAGGTGTGGACACAGAACATCCCCGAGGCCTGGGAGAAGGGGCTGGCCAGTGGCAAAGTGGTGGAGGTCGGCATCAATTTCAGCGACTCGGTGCAGGCTTGGTTTGTGCCCCGCTACCTGGTCGAAGGTGACGAGAAGCGCGGTATCGAGCCACGCGCGCCAGGGCTGCGGTCGGTGGCCGACCTACCCCGCTACAAGGAGCTGTTCCGCGATCCGGAGGAGCCGTCGAAGGGCCGCTTTTACAACTGCGTACTCGGCTGGGCCTGCGAAACGGTCAACACCAAGAAGCTGCGAGTCTACGGCCTCGAGAATCACTATACGAACTTCCGACCTGGCACCGGCGAGGCGCTTTCCGCTGCCATTGCGTCCAACTACAAGCGCGGCCGGCCGATGCTGACCTACTACTGGGGGCCGACCTGGGTGCTGGGCTCCTACGATCTGCTGCCGCTCGAGGAACCGGCCTACGAGCCCGAGGCCTGGAACGAGCTGCGTTCGAGCGACCACCCAAAGCGGGCCACTGCCTACCCGCCCTCGGAGGTGTCGATCGGCGTCAACCGCACCTTCCATGACGCCACGCCCGAGCTCATGAAGTTCTTCGCCAGCTACCGCACCGAGAACGAGATGCTCAACGGCCTGCTGGCGAAGATGATCGAGAGCAAGGCCCGGGAGGAGGAGATCGCGATCGACTTTCTACGCACCCGGCCCGAGGTGTGGAAGAGCTGGGTGCCGAGCGAGGTCGCGGCGCGAGTCGAGAAGTCCCTGCGCTGACGAGCTTCCCCAGACCCGCCCCATCAACCCGGGAGGTACGATGTTTCCGGAAGGCTTTTCCCTGCCCCTGGCCGAATGGGTCGACCGCGCCGTCGAATGGCTGGTGATCGAGCACGGCGACTCCTTCGAAGCCCTGTCGGGCTATCTCCTCGTCGCCCTGGTCAAGCTCGAAGGCTTCCTGCGCGGCCTTCCCTGGTGGCTGGTGGTCGCCGCCGTCGCGGCGCTCGCCTGGCACGCCAGCCGGCGCTGGACGCTGGCACTGGGTCTGGCGGCCGCGATGGTCCTGATCGGGCTGCTCGGCTTGTGGGACCACGCCATGCAGACTCTGGCGCTGATGCTCGGAGCTACCTTCATCTCGGTAATGATCGGTGTACCAACGGGCATTCTGATCTCCCGCAGCCGGCCGCTGCGAAGGCTGGTCCTGCCGCTGCTCGACGCCATGCAGACACTGCCGAGCTTCGTCTACCTGATCCCGGCATTGATGCTCTTCGGCCTCGGCAAGGTGCCCGCAATCTTCGCCACCGTGATCTACGCCGTGCCACCGCTGGTGCGGCTGACCGATCTCGGCCTACGCCTGGTCGATCGCGAGGTGATGGAAGCGGCCGAGGCGTTCGGCGCCAATCGCCGGCAACAACTTCTAGGCGTACAGTTGCCTCTGGCGCTGCCCAACATCATGGCCGGCGTCAATCAGACCACGATGATGGCGCTCTCCATGGTCGTGATCGCCTCGATGATCGGCGCCCGCGGCCTGGGCGAGGAGGTGCTGTTGGGCGTCCAGCGCATGGATGTCGGCCGCGGCGCCGAGGCCGGCGTGGCGATCGTCGCGCTGGCGGTAACGCTCGATCGCATCACCCAGGCCTACGGTCAGCGGCGCGCCGGCGCCGAGCAGACCCCGGGCTAGGACACCGGATGGCCAAGCTCGAGGTCGACAGCCTCTACAAGGTCTTCGGGCGGGCGGCGGCTACGACCACGGCCCTGAAGCTGGCGCGGGACGGCGTGGGCAAAGACAAGATTCGTCGACGCTGCGGCGCCACGGTGGCGCTGGCGGACGTCTCGTTCGCGGTCGAAGCGGGCTCGACATTCGTGGTCATGGGGCTGTCCGGCTCCGGCAAGTCGACCCTGCTCCGCTGCCTCAACCGTCTGATCGAGCCGACCGCCGGCACCGTGCTGCTCGACGGCGTCGACCTCGGGTCGCTGACGCTCCGGGAACTGCGTGAGCGTCGCCGCCATCAGCTCGGCATGGTGTTCCAGCACTTCGGGCTCATGCCCCATCGTCGGGTGATCGACAACGTCGCCTACGGGCTCGCTGTCCAGGGACTGCGGCGCGCCGAGCGCCGCGAACGCGCCACGACCTGGCTCGAGGCGGTCGGGCTCGATGGCTATGGCAACGCCTACCCCGCCGAGCTCTCGGGCGGCATGCAACAACGCGTGGGACTGGCGCGGGCACTGGCCACGGATCCCGACGCCCTGCTCATGGACGAGCCATTCGGTGCCCTCGATCCGCTCATCCGCCGCGAGATGCAAGACGAGCTGCTGCGCCTCCAGCGGCGCCTGCACAAGACGATCGTCTTCATCACCCACGATCTCGACGAGGCCCTGCGCCTCGGCGACCGGATCGCCATTCTCCGTGACGGCCGGATGGTCCAGATCGGCAATCCCGCCGATATCGTCCTGCGGCCGGCGGACGACTATGTACGAGCCTTCGTCCGCGACGTGCCACGAGGACGGGTGCTGACCGCGGCCTCGGTGATGATCGATCTTCCCGAAGATGCGACGCTCGAGGAGCTGCCGAGGACGGCGATCTCGACGCCGATCGAAGAGCTGTTGCCGGTGCTTCTGAGCACCGCGGGAACGGTGTTGGTCGTCGATGAAGAGGAGTCGCCGCAGGGCATCGTCACGCGAACAGCGCTGGTGGACGTCCTCGCTGGCGCTGGCGATCGCGCTGACAGGTGAGATCCTTCCGCTCGGTCAGACCACATTCGTCTGCGCGCGGAGAACCTGAGCCCGCCAGGATCGAGAGTCGGAGCGCCGGTCGATCGACACCAGAGTTGCGGCGAGCGCCAGGACCACCCACAACACCAACGAGGTCATCGTCGGGCTGGTGAGGCCGAAGGCCAGAAGACCCGCGAGGGCGATCAGCAGCACCTTCGACAGCTCAGCGCCAGGGCCGCGGTCGTCCCGAACCGACCGCCACAACCGAGCCATGATCCAGATCTGGATGGCGAGGAAGGCCATCACCGTCAGCACGCCCTTGGCGACCAGCAGATCGAGGATCGCGTTGTGCGGCACGGTGGCCGCGCCGGTCCAGAGACGAAAGCTGTCCTTGCTGGCGCCGAACAGGAAGGCGGTCGGGGTGGTCGTCGCCAGATCAAGGGCGTTCGCGAAGCCAGCCAAACGGCCGCTGACCGTCGTCGGGCGCAGGCCGATCACGAGCTCGAACAATCGGGGGCCAGTCCACGACAACAGTCCGAGGGCCGCGACCAGTCCGCTGCCGGCGAGCCATCGGCGGCGCCCCCCCTGAGACGAGAACGCACCCAGGAAGAGGATCAGCAACGCCTGGACCGCCAAAGCCAGCCACAGCGAGCGCGAGAACGTGACTGCTGCCGCGGTCACCAGAAGCAGGCCAAGGAAGGCTCGCATCAGCCGGGAACGGATCACCGCCGGCAGCACCGCGGCTGGGAAGGCGGCCAGCAGCACCAGCGAGATCGGCCCGGGGATCTGGGTCAGGCCGCTGACGCCGAAGGTCAGCGGCCCGAAAGCGCGCGCGGTGGTACGTGCGTCGCCCGGGATGTCGAGCCCGAGGCTTTTCAGCACCGTGGCCAGGCCGATCACCGAGACGCTGGCCAGCAACACCTGCAGCGCCAATCGCAGGCTCGCGCGGGAACGGAAGGTGCGCGCCGCCAGATACACGGTCACCGCCAGCTGCAACAGGTTGAGAGTCACCTTCAAGTCGGCCCCCATACGGTACGGCGAGACATAGACCAGGCTGACCGCCGACAGGCAAGCGGCGAACACCGCCAAGACTCCGATCGCCTGAGCGAACCTGGGCACTCGGAAGCCGATCAGGGCGCCGTCGAGCAGCTCGAGATAGAGAATCGCAACCAGCAACAGATCGAGGATGGAGACACCGACGCCCCGAATCGTCACCCGCAAATAGTCCGTGCCGTCAGCCGGCAGCAGGACGATCAGGAGCAAGAAGAAGACTCGTTTGAGCTGCATTGCTTGGAAGGTTGGGCAAAGAGCGGGTCAGAATGCCGGAAGTGTCGGGTTTTATTGACTTCTCCGTGCGCCGATCGCTGGCGATCACGGCCCTCGCCTGGTATGATCGAGCTATGATGTCAAAACTTGCTGTTGGTGGTCGAAGGGCCCGTTGGGCCGTGGCGATCGTCGCGGCGCTTCTCTGCTCACCGGCGCTCGGGCAAGAGCGTGTCGCTCAATTGAGCAAGGTGGCGGGAGACGTCGAGATCACGCGCGCGGCCGACGGCGCGAAGGAACAGGCTCGCCAGGTCGGACCGCGTGTGCGCGGCGGCTCGGTGTACGCCGGCGACGTGGTGGCGACGCTGGGAGGCGCCAGTGCCACGATGGTCTTCGGCGACGGTACGCGGGTGGATCTCTCCGAGAGCACTAGCCTCACCGTCGAGGAGGTCGATCTCTCCGCAATGGTGGTCGCCGGCCAGCGCGACAAGCCGCTCGGGCGCAGGATCAAGATCCTCGCCGGTGACGTCTACTCCGAGATCGTCGAGAATCCCGGTGTTCTCACCGAGTTCGAGACGCCGAGCGGCGTGGCAGCGGTCAAGGGCACCAAGCTCTCTATCTCGGTAGGTCGCGTCGAGGAACAGTAAATGCACCGCTTCCCGAGACTGGTTCTCGGAGCGGGCCTCGCCGTGAGCTCGGTATTGCTGATCCGAGCCGAGGCTCAGGAGCCGGTCGCTACTCTGACTCGCGTCGACGGCGAGGTCGCCGTCGTCAGCAAGAGCTCTGGCCGCGAGGTGGAAGCGCGCCAGGTCGGCCCCAGGGTCCGCAACGGATCCGTACAGGGCGGCGACACGGTGAGAACCGGCGCCGGAGCGAACGCCGTGCTGGCTTTCGAAGACGGCACCGAGCTCGAGTTGCAAGAGCAGACCGAGATCGACGTGCGTGCGATCGACCTGGCCGACCTGGCCGCCTCGGGGCGTCGGGCCAAACCGATCGTTCGTCGGGTCGCGATTCACGGCGGCGAGATCGCCGGCCGGGTTGTCGACAACTCGCAAGTGAGCATCGAGATCGAGAGCGACAGCGGCATGGCGTCGATCGACAGCGGCTCGGTGAGCCTGGCGGTGGGATTGGGTTCCGCTCAGGTCCGCTGCGATGAAGGCGAGGCGCGTTTCAGGAGCCCGGCAACCGGACTGACGTTGAGCCTCTCCGCCGGCTACGGTTTCGAGTTGAAGCGGACGAATGATGACCGCTGGCAGGTGGAAATCGACGACGGCAACCCCGGACCACTACCGATCGCCCTTGCCAACGGCCGCCGGTTGGGGGCGGTCCCCGGCACCCGCATGACCGCCCGACTCGACGGCTACGCGGTGGAGCTGACGGTGGATCGAGGCCAAGCGCTCACCGACGCCGACGGGTGAGCCGTGAGGAGAGGACGACGAACGCGAGCACCCATCGACCCGAGCATAGCCTCCGGAACGAACGCCGTATGGTGCGCTCGATCCTGAGGAGTCTCTGCGTCTTGTCGCTGGTTGCGCTCGCCATGCCGGCGGTCGCCCAGGAACGTGTCGCCCAGCTGACCCGCGTCGACGGCGACGTCAGGGTCATCCGGCCGAACGGCGAAACCCTCGAAGCCAGGCAGGTCGGTCCGCGTGTACGCAACGGCTCGCTGTTCGGCGGCGACGCGGTTCGCACTGGCGCAGAGGCCGCCGCCACGCTGATCTTCAGCGACGGCAGTCAGCTGAAGCTCCGTGCCGAGACCGATCGCGAAATGCGCGAAATCGATCTCTCCCTGCTGGTCGATTCCGGCCGACATGAACGTCCGCTCGGCAGACGAATCAAAGTGTTGGCCGGCGAGGTCTGGAGTCAGACCGTAGCCAGCAACGAGGTGCTCACGGAGTTCGAGACGCCGAGCGGCGTGGCCGCGGTCAAGGGCACGATCCTGGACGTGAGGGTGGGCGAAGACGGCGCATCGAGCTTCGCCTGCGAGGAAGGCGAGGTCGAAGTCTTTCATTTCGCCGCCGGCATGGGGTTCGAGCTCTCCGGCGGCTACGGCGTCGGCTGGCGCAAGGAGAACGGGAAGCGCTGGTCGTTCACGGCCGCAGCCGAGAACCCCGGCCCTCTCGCCCTCGAGGTTGGGGGGCGCCGCAAGCTGCAGGCGGTCGCGGGCTCTCGCCTGAGCGCTCAGATCGAACGCCAGGCGGTACGGCTGGCGGTCGACGAGGGCGTGCTCCTGCTGCCCGACGGCAAACAACTGATCCAGGGCCAGAGGCTCGCCTACGCCAACTCCGCGCGCCGGGGATCGCCCCGGGCACCGGTCACGATCCGAACCGACGAGGGACTCGTCGAGCTGAGCAACCCGCGACACGGACTCGTCGCCGATCTCGCCGCCGGTTATCAGACCACCCTGTCCGAGACCCTGAGCGGTGACCTGCGCATCGCCGCCCCGGACTCCAACCCCGGCGAGATGAGCATCCTGCAGGGCGGTCACCAGGCCGACCTACAGCCGGGCGCCGTGGTCGATGCCGCGACTGGCAGACAACAGCTCGAGATCGACGTGGTCGCAGGCTCGGCGGTGGTTACCGAGCCGGAAGGTGCCCGGCAGAATCTGGTCCCACCCGCCAGCGGGGCCTCGGCGGGCTCGGGTGGCGCGCCACCGCGGCCGCCGGTGAGCTTCCAGGTGCAGGAAGGCCAGATCGAGATCACCAACGAAGCTCAGGGCGTCACCATGACCCTTGAGGCGGGCTACGGAGTCAGCCTGACCTCGACCATCGACGGCGGGCTCGAGGTCGTGACCCCGTCGTCGAACCCCGGAGACCTGGTGCTTCAGGGCCAGGGCAGCGTCAGCATCGCGCCCGGCTCGACTGTCGAAACTTCGAGCGGACCAGCGGGATTGGAGGCCGACGTGCGTAGCGGTTCCGCGACGTTGACCACGGCCGCCGGTACCCAGCAGCAGCTCACGCCGCCCGCGCCCCCCGCGACCGCGCCACCGATCATCCACGTATCCGCTCCCGCGGTAGCCACTCCGCAGGTGAGCTTCCAGGTCGAGGAAGGCGAGATCGAGATCACCAACGAAGCTCAGGGCGTCACCATGACCCTCGACGCAGGATTTGGAGTGAGCCTGGCGAACACGGCCGCCGGAACTCTGGAGATCGTAGCCGATCCCGTGAACCCCGGCGATCTGGTGGTACAGGGCGAGGGCACGATCAACATCGCCCCGGGCTCGACCGTGGAGGCATCGGCCGGCGACGCTGGCCTGGAAGTGGAGGTGAGCGCGGGCGCGGCGGTGGTCACGACGACGGACGGCACGACCCAGGAGATGAGCTCGCCCAACCCACCGGCCGTGCCGCTGGTACCCACCGGCACGGCCGGCCCGACGGTGCCCGTGAGCATCCAGGTAGACGAAGGACAGGTCGAGGTCACCAACGATGATCAGGGCTTCAGCCTGACCCTCGACGAGGGTTTCGGCGTGAGTTTGACCGGCAATCCGGACGGCACACTCGAGATCGTCGCCGATCCCGCCAATCCGGGCGACCTGGTGGTCTCGGGGAACGGCAGCGTGACCATCGCCCCGGGCTCGACCGTCGAGGCGACCGCCGGTTCGGCGGGGCTGGAAGTCGAGGTCACCGCCGGCTCGGCGGTGGTGACGACGCCCGACGGCACCGCTCAGCCAGTGACCTCCACGACCCCACCGGCTGTGCCAACCGCCGCGCCAGCTCCGGCGCCGGCAGCAACTCCGGCACCGGCCCCCGTGGCCGTAGCCACTGATGCCGGCACGCCGCAGGTGACCTTCGAGGTCGAGGAAGGCGAGGTCGTGGTCACCAACGACGACCAGGGCGTCTCCATGACCCTCGAAGAGGGTTTCGGCGTGAGCCTCGCAAACGCGCCTGACGGCAGCCTCGAGATCGTCGCCGATCCCTCCAACCCCAGTGATCTGGTGGTAGCGGGAGAAGGCACCATCAACATCGCCCCGGGCTCGACGGTCGAGGCCGCGACCGGCGACGCCGGTCTGGAAGTCGAGGTCACCGCCGGCGCGGCAGTGGTGACGACGCCCGACGGCCAGGTCCTGGAGGTCAGCTCGCCCAACCCGCCGGTCTCGCCACCGCTGGTGCCCGACGCCCCGGCCGGCCCCACGGCGCCGGTGACCATCCAGGTGGACGAAGGCCAGGTCGTGGTCACCAACAACGATCAGGGCGTCAGCATGACCCTCGACGAGGGCTTCGGCGTCAGCATGACCGGCAATCCGGACGGCGGGCTCGAGATCGTCGCGGACCCCGGTAACCCGGGCGATCTGGTGGTGGCCGGCAACGGCAGCGTGACCATCGCCCCGGGCTCGACGGTGGAAGCGACCGCCGGCCCCGCCGGTCTGGCTGTCGAGGTCACCGAAGGCTCGGCGGTGGTGACGACGCCCGACGGCACGACCCAGGAGGTGACCCCCACGACCACTCCCGCCGCGCCGCCCGCGGACGCCGGCACGCCGCCGGTGACCATCGAGGTCGAGGAGGGCGAGGTCGAGGTCACCAACAACGATCAGGGCGTCAGCATGACCCTCGACGAGGGCTTCGGCGTCAGCCTGACCGGTAACGAGGACGGCAGTCTGGAGATCGTCGCCGATCCATCCAACCCCGGCGACCTGGTGGTGGCGGGAGAAGGCACGATCAACATCGCCCCGGGCTCGACCGTGGAGGCTGCCACTGGCGACGCCGGCTTGGAAGTCGAAGTGACCGCCGGCGCGGCCGTGGTGACGACGCCCGACGGCCAGGTTCAGGAAGTCAGCTCGCCCAACCCGCCGGCCTCGCCGCCGCCACCCGAGGGCTCGGCCGGCCCTTCCGCACAGGTGACCATCCAGGTGGAAGAAGGCCAGGTCGAAGTCACCAACGACGATCAGGGCGTCTCCATGACCCTAGACGAGGGCTTCGGCGTCAGCCTGACCGGCAACGAGGACGGTAGCCTGGAGATCGCCGCCGACCCCGGCAATCCCGGCGACCTGGTGGTGGCGGGCGATGGCAGCGTGACCATCGCGCCGGGCGGCACGGTGGAGGCGACCGGTGGCCCCGACGGCCTGGACGTCGAGGTCACCGAGGGCTCGGCCGTGGTGACGACGCCAGACGGCCAGATTCAGGAGGTCGTGCCCGACGGGGAGCCGGCGGACGCGCCGCCGCCAGCGGAAACTGGAGAGGGCGGCCAGGTCTTCACCTTCGGCAATCCCGATTACGACCCGCCATCGACCACGCCGGTGACGTTCGGCGTCGAGGAAGGCCAGATCGAGATCTTCAACGAAGATCACGGCATCTCCCTGACTCTCGACGCCGGCTTCGGCGTTACCCTCGCCGACACGCCGACCGGGGACCTGCAGATCGTCGCGGATCCGGACAATCCCGGGGACCTGACGATCACCCAGGGAGGCCAGAGCGTCACGGTCGCGTCCGGGTCCACCGTCGAGACCGACAGCGGCCGGCAACGGCTCGACGTCGACGTGGTCAGCGGTACGGCGACCGTGTCGGGACCTTCCGGCGAGGTGGTGGTGCTCGACGAGGGCGACAGCACCACGGGCGACGACGACGGCGGCGAGGGCACCGACCCGGGCGACGGCACAGGCGACGGCGGTGAGGGCGAAGGCGACGACGACACCGGCGGCGACGACACCGGCGGCGACGACACCGGCGGTGACGACACAGGCGACGGATCCACCCCGACCGGCGGCGGCGGCGACGACGGTGGCGACACGGGCGGTGGCGACACGGGCGGTGGCGGCACAGGCGGTGGTGGCGGCGACGACGGCGGCGAGGACGGCGACGACACAGGCGGTGGTGACCCGGGCGACGGCGATCCGCCCCCTGGCGATGATGACGATGGTGACGACTTCTTCGACGACGACATTCCAGAGCTTGCCTGTGGTGAATGCGGCATTCCCGACGGCTTCGGAGGCTGCATCGACGTCAACTCGTTGTGTCCAGACGAAAATTGCCTCGTCGGACGAACCTGCAGCAACGGACAGTGCGTCGGCGGCACCGCGCCGGCCAGCGGAGAGGATCCCAACTGTCCCTAGCGGATCATCGGAGAGCCAGAAAGATGAAGATGCGAGTCTCGGTCGCAACGGCCGTACTGTTGCTCGGCGTAGCCCTCGTAGCCCCGACCTGGGCCCAGGAAGGGGAGGTCGACGGAGAGGAAGAGCGGGTGGTGACCTTCGGCATCGAGCTGATCACGGAATACGACGACAATCCGAATCTCGGTGCTGATACCGGCGATACCCTGGAATCGCCGAAAGACGATTTCGTGATTCGCGCCAAGCCGCGGCTGAAGATCGACTACCCGCACCGTGATCACGAGTTCAAGCTCGATTTCGGCGGAATCTTGCGCGAGGGCTCGGACTCGGAGCTGTCCGAATCCAACCTGCGCGGCCGAGCCAGCGTCGAGCTCAACTTCGCCAGCGGCCTGGAGATCGAGCTCTACGACTTCTATCTCGAGACCGAGTTCGACCAGGCGTTGTTCTTCGTCGAGACCCCGGACCTGGCGCTGGTCGAGCCGGGAATCAGCGAGACCGACAGCAACACCCTGGGATTCGATATCAAGTACGTTCCGAAGCGCCGTCTCACCGCCGAGGCCAGCTACTCCAGTACCGATCAGCACTTCGTCTTCGGCACCCCGAATTCGCCGCCCGACGACCGTGACGTCGAGGTCTTCTCGGGCTCCGTCGAGTTTCCGCTGAGCCTCAAGTGGGTCGGTGTGCTGGCGGTCGACTTCAACGAGCACCAGAGTGTCCAGCAGCCGCCCCGCAACTTCGACGAGCTCCAGTACCTCGCGGGCTTGCGCTGGGAGCGCACCGAGCAGCTGTCGTTTTTTCTCGAAGCTGGCGTCGGCGAAGCCGATTTCGCCGACACTCCGGGAGTCGAGTTCGACAACACCGTCTGGATCCTCGGCACCGAGATCGACTTCACCGACGACTCGAGCCTCGAACTGTCCTTCGGCCAGGACCTATACGGCGAGACCGCCTATGAGATCCTGCTCGACCGCACCCGCGAAAAAGACGCCGGGCTGCGGCTCCTGATCCGTAAGTCGTCGCAGAACTCGTTCGCGTCGGAGACCCTGGGACGCATCTTCGAAGCCACGATCGTGGGTCTGAAATACAAGCACTTCTTCGACGAACGCTTCTCGTTCGGTGCGGAGGCTCGGTACTTCGACCTCCAGGCCAACGAAGGCGAGCTGATGCAGGACGACACCACCTGGCTCGGTCGAGTCGAGGTCGACTACACGATCAGGCCCGAGTGGATGCGCCTCGGCGGTTTCGCCCAGATCTCCACCAGGGACTCGAACAACCCGGTCAACGAGTTCGAGAACACCCGAATCGGCGTGACCCTGAAGCTGGTCCGCGGCGCCCAGGACTAGGCCGCAGAGCGTCGTCCGTAGCGATTCCAAGTCTCGCGTTCCCTGATGAGGAGCCTCTCTACCTTCGCAACGGTCGGCGCCTTGAGCCCGCTCGTGTGCCTGCTGCTGGCCGCGCAGCCCGTGGCGGCGGCCGGGCTGCCGGCCGACGACGAGCGATCTTTGATCTACCTGTCGGGTGCCGGCGCCGGCACCGACGCCGGCGACTACGTGAGCGCTCAGGGCGGTCTGGACGAGGCCTACCAGTTCTTCATCGAGGTGCCGCCCGGGCAGCGAGCGCTGGAAATCGAGCTCTATGACGCCGACGTCCTGATGGGCGCGAGCGGCACCGGCGAAGTCGACCTGGCGCGGGGAGGCGTCGGCGACACCAAGGTCCGCTACGAGCTCTACGACCCCTCGGGCCACAGGGTCGCAACCCGTTTCGCAACCGCCGACGAGAGCGGGCCGGCAGGGGCAGATCGGGCTTGGATGACTCTGTATTCCAGCAAGACGGCGTATTCCAGCAAGACGGCGTATTCCAGCAAGACCGCGGGCGTGGGCGGCGGCGCCCTGTTCGCCGATCGGTTCGAGCAGTCGGCGTATGACAATGACGATGGCGACCGGTCCTTCGCCAGTCCATGGCGCGGAGCCGCGGACCTCGGCGGCGGCGGCGTGCTGGGCGGTGACATCCGCATCGTCGAC
>JAAELT010000481.1 GCA_024226315.1 bacterium
AGGAACCAGAGCCGGCGTTCGAGCTCCTCTTCGAGATCGAGCACGGCATCGGCCGCTCCTGTGGCGTAGCCCTCGTCGATGCGCTGCATCAGAGCCAGGACCTGTCGTGCGTTGTCGTCCATGAGGGGCTCCCTTCTCGCGGGAGATCCAGAATGGATCTCCTCACAAGGTGGCCTTTCCCCTCCTCCGAGGATGGAAACGCCAGCTTGCCGGCCAGGCTCCAAACGCGAGGGAATCCGGTGGAATCGAGCCGCTGGCGGCGAGTCCTCTGCGGCTCGGGCCGAAGGCCTCTGCTCTTCTCTCTGAGCGCGCGCGACGACATGGGCTTAGGGCGTGGCAAGGGCGCGATAGCGACCGAGGGCCTGTCGTCGCGCGCGCTTCTGGTGTCTTTTTCGCGCAGCTCCGGAATCTGGAGGGCAACCGTTCAAGGTGCGGGCCGTGGCCGTGATCGGGCGGGCAGCTCGACTCAGCCGGTGACCCCGATCGCCAGCGATCACCCTGTGCCGGCGACGACTTGATGGGCCGCGCGGTCAACCGTACGCCGCGCATAGCGTTCGGCATCTCGTCCTCGGCGCTTGCGAGCGCGAGCGACCAGACGCTGGTAGACCTCCTCTGAGTCGCAGCCGAGCTCGAGCAGTCCGCAGACCCAGCCCCACTCGAGGCCCGATGGGCTCCTGTCGGGTCCGGCACCTGGCCGCGACAGCAACGGACGACGCTTGAGCACCGGCGGGCTCGCCTCTACGAGGGCGGGCGTCGGATCCCAGGACTCAAGCCACGACGCCGCGACCAGGTTGACCCAGACGCCCGAGCGTTTCCAGTTCCTGAAACCCGCCAGGCGGCCGAGGTGCTCGCCCGAGGTCGAGGCCGGATCGGCGCCGGTTCGCTGCGCCAGCCAGCGCTGCGCGAACGCCCGCTCGGACTCCTCGAGCGGCCGCTGGCATGCGAGCCAGAGGTGGCAGCCGCCGACCGGCGAGGTCTCGACCGCGAGGGCGGAGTACTCCCGGGCGATGCGAAGGGCGAGCTGGGTCGCGACGTCATCGAGGAAGGCCAGGGGCCACGCCTCGCCGCGAGCGGCCCGCACGTAGATCTCCGCCGAGCGGATGTTCTCAGCGCGAGCCCATCCGAGCGGCAGTCGCTCGAGCGCGCGCGAACGATGCCAGATCATCACCCCGTCGGCTCGGTGGACGGCCAGGTCAGCCCGCTCGACGCCGGCCCGCCGCCACCACTCGAGCATCGCGTGCGTTTGCTCCTTGGCGTTCATGACGGTGTTCCTCTTCCCACCTTCACGCCGGCGAGCAAGTCCACGACGTGATCGACGCAGAATCGTGGCGGGGGGTGGGCTGATCGGTGAAACTCCCTGACGGCGGCGACGCCGGCCTCGGTCCAATGCTGCGTCGTCGAGAGCCGATAGAGCCATCCGAGGCGCTCGCCGATTCTGAGCGGCGTCTCGACAGCGGGAATCTCCCACCAGACTTCCCGCCACCGTTCAGTTCTTCGCATGGCAGCCGCGACCTCTCGCAGGGTCTCGAGCTTGGCGATGGCGATTATGGTGGCACCTCGCTTCACAGAGTCGTCTTCCGATCGTCGGGATCCGCAGGATCCCATCACACCGACGCCTCTCTTCGCCTCAGCCGAGGCATCGCGCGGCGCGCTCCCAGGTCGACCCGGGTGGCGTGCTCAGCAGCCTCCCGCAGGAGGCGCGCCGCGGCGCCGTCGCGGGCCGCGACGCGGAAGACGTTGGCGCCCTCCGGGTCGCGCAAGTTCATACGCGTGCAGATCTCCGCGGCATGGCGGGCATGGTCCTCGATGGAGGCGCCAGCCTCCAGCTCGACATCGATCGACCAGAAGACGTTGTAGGTGCTCATGAGTCTCTGCTCCTTGAAGTGAGAGGTCGCGCCTGCAGCCCGGCGAGTTTCGGGGGCAACCGGAGAGAACCTGCGGCTCCTCCGCCGGCCCGAGGGATCCCCGGGATCCCTTCACCCAGATCCCTTTCGACTCCTCTGGCGCCTGCGCCGGAGCCGTCGGAACGACCGCGGGCGTTCCGACGCCAAGACGTTGCGGCAAGAGGGCGACCGGCTGGTGCCGTAGTCCGGCTCCGCCTCCGGGTCCGCTCCGGGGGGGTGGGGGGTCAGAGGCGCGCGGGAAGGCGTAGGGCTAGGCGAGCGAAGCGGGGGCCTTCCCACCCGCAGCGGCGCTTGCGCCGCTGTGGGTGTCCGCGCGCCTCTGGATCTGCTCCGGATTCGCTTCCGATCTGCTCAGGGAGGACAAGAACAGCCGTTCGCGGTCATCGGCACCAGGTCCCTCGGCCGTTGCCGAACTCGTGGGCAGTCAACCGGTTGGCTGGTCGTGCTCGGCGATTCCGTGCTGTAGCAGCGTGGGCGAAAGCCGCCTGCAGGCGACGAACTCGCCGGCGGCCGGATCCGCGGACCCGAAAGGGCGGAGGGCCGAAAGTGGTTCTGAATGCTGAGCTTGGCGGAAATCGGCCGAAATCGCCGATTTCGGGGGCCATGCTACGCTGCAATAGTCGGGATGGGCTGCGCCTGGGCGAAGAACATCTCTCGAACCTCGAGCAGTAGCTCTTCGTCGAGGCGTTCGGCCTGGCGCCAGATGTCGAGGGCCTCGTTAGCTGCTGCGTTGGCGCCGATGCTGCGGAAAGTGGCGGCGGTTGCCTTCACTAGGGGCGCTATCTTCTGGTGCTGGCGCGTCTTGAGGTAGAGCAAGGCAAGATCGATCGAGATCATGCCGACTTCGTAGAGGAGCTTGAGCTTGACGAGTCCTTTGCGTACGTCGATCAAGACGAACTCGGCGCGGCCGGAGACGCCGCGGCGGCCGTCGACAATACCCATGAGCCAGCGGAGCTTGAGCTTGGGGTAGGGGCTTCCCCACCAATTGCCGAGCAAGCCGAGCGCGGCCTTGAGATTCTCGTAAGCCTGGTCGAGCTGTTTATCCGTTCCGTACTTGACGGCCCAGACCGTCAGGTTGTGCAGGACGCAGTAATGGGGCTTCGGATCGATCTTGAGCGAGACGTGATTGAGTGCCGCGGTGTAGTCGGCGAAGGCGTCGCCCTGTTTGCCGAAGACGAAATACGCTCGCCCTCGACAGATGAGGCACTCCCCGAGGGCATGGCGGGTTACAAGATTCCCTCTCATGCGGTTGATGGTTATGGCTTCGCCGATGATGGCGAAGCAAGCGGGGTCTTGCTGGAAGATGCGGAGATAGGCGTATCTGCGCAGGTGCTCGGCGAGGGCCTTTTGCGAGGCGCCGTCGGTGTGATTTCGGGCAAGGCGGAATGCTTCTTCGGCGCGGCCGAGATCATCGTTTCGTCTGTAGCCGCTTGCCTGGTAGGAGTAGCCGAGTAGAAACAGGTCGGCGCCGTTGGCGCTCGGGTGGCGCTCCGCGATCTTGGCGGCGAGTTGGGGCGCGGGCTTGCAGAAGTTCAGGCCGGCGCGGGGATCGTTGAAGAGGATGTCATCGCAACGCCGTAAATAGTGGGGCCAGAGTTCGAGCTTCCAGAACTTCTCGCGGGTGAGAAGCAGGCCGGGATTCTCGGCGGCTTCTCGTAGTAGGCGGTTCTTGGTGCTTCGGTCCATTCCCTCTCGACCCTCCGGGGACGATTGTAGGCGATTTCTCCCCGAAAATAGGGCCGGCGGGCGGATATTTTCGCCCGCCGGCGCAAAGAAACTGAGATTACGCAATCAGCCAACAGGTTGGCTGATTGACCCCTCCGGATTACCGGATCGCGTGGTGCGGCATAGACCGCCCCGGACTCCCCGAGGGATCGGGGCGGGCGGTCAGGCCGCTCGGCTCGATGCAGGCCCCGTGTCTGCGAGGCGCGGATCGCATCGTAGCGCCGCCGGCCGGGGGGCCGGTTATCCCGCTGGGCTCGATGCACGCCCCATGGTTGGCGGTGGTCGACTGTACCCCGCTGAGCTCGATGTACGCCCCCGTCTCGTCGGGCGCCGGCCGGGTAGGAATCCAGCCGAAAAGCCAATCGATCACCTTGTGGAAGGCGTCGAACCAGCCGGCGAAGGGTGTTCCCCCTCGGTCTGTCGTCTGGGCACCGGTTGCCGGCGCCAGAGCCAGGGTCAGAAGGAGAACGACTACAACGAATCGGGCCATGATGGCCTCCTTTCGGGTGGGCTGCGCGGCCAGCGGTATTGCTGGCGCGGGCGCTACTCCGTCAGGTCATTCTGCCTTGGCTGAGCCGGACCCCGAGGGGTTCGGGGTTTCGGTAGGTGGTGCTCTACAGTTTCCTTACCCCTTGCTGAGAGAGGTTTACGCCGTTGGACTGTTTCAAGAACTCGAGCGGGCGCCGTGGCCGGTGCCGATGGCCCGGCACCTGCTGGGCGGTGAGGGACTGGCGCAAGTACGGGTCGTCGCGACCGGATGCATCTGGAGCTGAGCCGGTTCCGCGCGCGGCGGGATCGGACGAGAGGTCGAGACGGTTGAAGCCGAGATCCGCGAGCTTCGGATGGCTGAGCAGGCCCCGGAAGCGTGGCCGAGAGACCGGCTGAAACCTCGGCGTTAGCCGGTATTCGTCAGGCTCGATGTCCCAACCCGTGGGAGACGTTGGAGTTGGCGCGACAAGGAATAACGATTCATGCCCCTGTCTTGCCCATATCCAGCCGACCGGTCGGCGAAAGGCCCGCTTCCCTTCATCGCAACGGCGGGGCGCCATTTTCCCCGGTTGGTGGTCGGGAGGGACATTTTTTCACCGGGAGAAACCACCATGCGAAACATCGAGCGCGATCTTGAGCGCATCTTGACCCGTCTGCGGAATCTGATCCGTGAACGGGGCTTCACGCAGATGGAAGTTCAGGAAACGCTTGGCTGGGGGCGTAGCTACATCAGCCAGCTCTTGACCAAACAGAAGTCAGTGCGCTTTGAGCAGGTGCTGATGATTCTGAACGTGGTCAATGCAGATCCGGCCGAGTTCTTCGGCGAGATCTACCAGCTTGGCGAAAGGCCCGCGGCCGTTCTCGACTTTCCCCGCCGCGGTGACCGCGAGGTCGACGACGTCGGCGCGGAGCTGCGCCGTCTGGGGCGACTGTACGAGGGCCTCGTGGCCGTGTTGAAGCAGAAGAAGCTCATCAGCGCTTCGGATCTCGCCGAGGCGATCAAGAAGTCCCGCGCGTTGGCGTTATGAGGCAGCGGACAGACAGACATCGCGAGACGGCGGCGATCGATCTTGTCAACGAGCTGTGGGCGCGCCGGGCGCGGGTGCCCTGGCCGGCGGTGGTCAAGACGTTCACGACGCCTCCGAGCTGACGATGAGCCTACGATCGCCAGTTGGGGAGGCTGCGGCCGAAGCGCTCGGGAGGGTCCGGCCGGATCTGCTGGCGGTCGTTCCTCGCGAGATGAGCAAGCGGCAGAAGCAAGCGCTGGCGGTCTGGGAGCGTCCCGGCGATTCCCAGACTCCGGCGGCCGTCGCGGCGGAGCTGGGGGTCGGCGTGAGTGGGGCTCGCCAGCTGTTGCACCTGGCCGGCGCGATCCGGACACGGCCCGGGCACTCGAGGCGCTGTGCTGTGGTGCGGCTCAAGGCTGGCCTGTCGGCTGAGGCGGTTCAGAAGGAACTCGGTCTCAACCACGTTAGCCTTGAGTTCGCAATTAATGACTATGCGTATGAGCTGCTGGTGAACCAGGGTGGGGATCTCCCAAGCAGTCAACGGATTGGCTACGCGAGCTCGAGGCGGCGCCGGTGAACGCCTGTGAGGATGTTCGGCCGGTGGAGACCTGTGTGGGGCTGGTTAGTGAGCACCTGGCGGCGGGCTGCGAGACGTGCGCCGATGCGGTGCTCGACCTTGAGGCGAGCTGGAAAAAGTTCAGGCGGCGGCTCGGTTACGGCGATCTCGACCAAATTGACGCGACGAAGAGGGCGGCGCCGGCGCCTAACGGCGGAGACCAATGAGGCCGACTTGTAGCGAGTGCGAGTCAGGGATCGAAACGAGCTTTGTTTGGACGCTCGATTACGAGCCGGTCTGTGGCGGCTGCATGCGCCAGGCTACGCCGCCACGATTACGGTGGATGGTCTCATTGGTCGAAAGACTCGTGGAGCCGGTCTACCGCGCCCGCGAAGAGGCCCGGCGCAACTGATCGGCGCCCGGGCGACTCGCTGCCTAATCGAGAGCTACGAGGACGTAGCAGGCGATATGAGGTCGACGGCGAGCTGCTGACGACCCGTATCCGCGGGATTCGCCCGGTCACGCCTGGAAGGTCCAGGTCATCGCTTGGCGTTGCGCAGAATTCACCGCTAAGTGAATACGGTCATGAAGACTCGATGCTCTTCCCGACGGCACAGAGGTCGGCTATACCTGCTCCGAATGGTACGCACTTTCTAGGGAGGGCGTACTATTCTGACGTAGGTGAGAAGGGGGGCCGTCTCATGCGCTCGAGAACAGGGTAGAGCGAGGGCCACCGCCGCGCGCCACGAACTCGACGCGTAGCAAAATCCGGGGGAACTTCCAAGGCCGTGCGTCGCCGAATTAGCGAAATGAGACCAGGCGATTGAACTATCTAACCCACTTTGCCATAACTTCATGTATCGTATGATCAATAGCGCCCCCGACAGTCATAGCTGAAATCCTATCAAAATGTACGGTTACACCCGGGCCCCTTTTGAGCATATATCCATACCCCATAAAAATAAATTCGGCCTCTTCTTTGAAGTGCAGAGTTCCCCCTAAGAATTCAACTCTCAGCTGCCTCTTCCAAGGAGACAGCCCTAGTCTAGCCAGGGGATGCGAAAGAAGAGCAACAGGCCGCCCGGCATCTTTAGCAAGAGTGAGAATGTCATCAAATCGTTTGCCCACGGCAACAAACTCAAAGGCGTCCTCAGCATCTCTTGTAGTTAGAGGAGTAAATGGTGATAGAAACTTTAGAAGGGGAGGCTTTCTCCTCGGGATCGGAACTGAACCAAATGGCGCGGTCTGCTCCTGCGTTGCCGTCACCGCCCCATTACAGAATTTCCCGCCTCCGATCTCCGAACACGTTCCTCTGGCCGAACCTTGCGACGACTGCAAAAGAGAAGCTCCTATTTCAATCCCCGTACGGACAGAAACGTCCAAAAACCTTTGGCTAAAGTAGTTATGATCCAATTTTCCTCCGGAAGCCAAGTGCGCTGCCGCGCTGGTGGCCTGATGGAACACAAATTGTTCCTCAGCAGAAAATCCTTCAAGCCCCGCAGCTTCTCCGATCCCCACCGTAGCCGCCCTGATGGCGGCACCACGAACCCCGGCTTGAAGGGCATCGGAAATGCTTCCGCCACTTAAAATAGTGCCAGTCACTGATCCCGCAAAGCCGCCGGCCGCGCCTCCGGAAACAGCGACCAAGGTTAATTGGGCTGTCGTCAGCTGGACTGGGCCTACGGCTCCAACAGAAAGGTAACCAGCCAGTTGGCCAGAAAGCCAACCGCCACTAGCAACCGCAACAGCAGCTACAAGAATAGCAGCTTTGTGTTCCTTTACAAAATCCCCAATCTTGCTAAAGAAAAATCCACTCGGATCGGTGTACGACAATGGATTATTGAGTACGTAGCTATACCGATTCAGATTCTGGGTGTTCTCCGGTGCCTGAATATTCGGATCAGGACTGAGGAACCGACCAATCACCGGATCGTACACGCGCCCGTTCATGTGGATTAAAGAGGCTTCATCCAGGTGCTCATGCCCGGTGAAACCCCGGTCGAGCGTCGGGACGATCGGCGTGGTTGCCGGGGTCCAGTCGTCGGTATTGCGCCGCACGCCCCAGGCATCGAAACTCAGAACGTCAACGACAGCGCCTGCCTCATCGGTGATCGCCTGGACCGAGCCGAGGTGATCGCGATGGAGATAGCGGGTGGTTTCGAGGGTAGCTGACCCGGTATCCTCCACCGTGTAGACGGCGACGATCTGACCGCCGGCGCGGAGGTAGTGGCGGGTGCTGGTCAGCGCCCCGTCGGTTTCGCGCTCGAGCAGACCGCCGATGTAGAGCTTGGTGCTCGTACCTTCCGGCGTCGTCACCTGCTGGCGGTAGCGGCCGTACTCTGGCCCGTAGTCGAAGGCAAGGGTGGTATCGCCCTGGGTAATCGTGTGTGGCTTGTTGAAGGAGGTGTAGGCGACCGTGCCGGCATTGCTGGCAGTCCGATTGCCGGCGGCATCATAGGTGTAGGTATTTGCTCTGACGCCGTTGATCAAAGTCACCGCATGGAGTCCGGCGCCGTTCTCGCCGTAGGTGTAGGTACCAACGTCGGATTTGGACGTGATGTTGCCGAGTGCGTCGTACGTGACGGTGACGGCCGCCTGCCCCGCCACCTGGCTGCTGGTGAGGCGGTTGAGTGCGTCATAGGCGAAGGATTCGCTGAGTCCCCGTAGGCCGTCGCTGCGATCGAGAAGATTGCCGATCGCATCCCAGGTGACAGCAAGATCCTGGACGCTTCCGGCTGTGATTGCCTCAATCCGCCCCGTCTCGGGATTGTAGATGCGTGACGTCGTAAGCCCATTGCCGAGTGTGGTCTGCTCAAGCTGGCCTCTTGCGTTGATTGTGTCGGCCTGCCATAGGACATGTTCGTCACTGGTCCGCCGCAGCTGCTGTGCATAGCCTTCCTCGTTGTAGAGGGTGCGAACGCCAAAGCCGGTGGGATAGGTCAGTGTCTCGGGACGACTGAAGAGATCGTAGCTGGTGAAGAAGGAATGATTTTCGCCCGCAATCTTGTTGACTGTCTTTTTCGGCCTGCCCAGCGTGTCGTAGAATTGCTTGTGTATATACTCTCCACGCTTGACGCGGGCAAGCTTGCCGATGCCATAGCTGCGTGTGTCATAGAGCCAGGAGCTGGTTCCCTCAGGCTCGCTACGGCTGATCATGCGACCGAGCAAGTCATAGGTGATCGTGACCGTGTTGCCTCTGGCATCGGTCTGCGAGATGAGTTCACTTAAGGCATTGTAGGTAAAAGTCGTGGTGCCGGTGTCGGGATCGCTGATCGACGTCCTGTTGCCGCGTATGTCGTAGGCGAGCGTCATGATGTTGCCGAGTGGGTCGGTAATCTCGACCATGTGGCCGAACGCGTCATAGACGTAGCTGACCGTGCTGGATGCGTTGTCGGTACTGGCGATCAACTGGCCGCGAGCATCGACGGTACGCGAGTTTGTCTGACCGAGCGGATTGGTGACGGTGGTCGTGCGGCCGGCGTAAGCGGTGGCAGTGACGCGATCCCCTGGGGCAGTTTCGGTGATCACCCGCCCAAGCACGTCGTAGGCATAAACCGCCCAGCGCGGGATATCGCCGCTGAAGTAGGGCTCAGATAAACGTTCCACTAGTCCGCGTGTATTGTATTCCGTATCCACGAAGATCTTGGTCCCATCGAAGCCGCTGCTTTCGCTACGGATCGGTCGATTCAGCAGATCGTAATAGACGATGTTCGGCGACGCCCCGGAGCTGTCGGTGCGCACGAAGTATGTAGCGCCGGCTGGAGAGGCAGCGTCGGCTTTGAGGGTGAGGTTTCTGCTTTCCGTGCCATCCGGCCGAGATTCGAGGGTCTGGCGACCGAGGTGATCATACTCCCATATGGTGGTAAGGCCATTAGGCCCGGTCAGAGAGGCTATTTTGCCATGCCGGGGATCGTAAACCTTGGTTTCGCTGTATCCGAGCTCGTTGGCGGTCTGAATGACGAATTGTCCCCTGGGGTCGTAAATGCTGGTGTGGGTGCGCTGGGCAATGTAGGGGCCGCTGACGGTGCTAGTCAGGATATTGCCGTAGGCGTCATAGGTGTAGGTCTTGGTCTTGCGGAGGGTAGGGTGGGCGGGTTCGATGGTCTCTTGTTCTAGAAGGCCGGTCCCGGGGTTGTAGGCAAAAGAAGATGTACGGATTAGGGGTGGTTGCCCTGGGGCCTCTTTCGTGACCTCTGTCCTGGTGAGGCGGCCAAGGAACCAGTTGGTTGGATCGTCGCTGTAGGTGTTGGTGGTGGTCTCGGTGTGTCCATTGGACTGATCTATCGTGGTCTGACTGGGGTTGCCGTGGGTGTCAAAGACAGTGCCGGTCGTGGTGGTATTGATGAGACCACCATCGATTTCGTACTCTTCGACCACACTTTGACCGACGTAGGGGAAGTACCTCTCGTTGGGAAAATTGTCAAAGGTGGTGACGCTCCAGGTGTCCTCAGTTCTGCTGATCAGCGTCCCGTCGGCGAGGCGAACTTCTTTCCTGAAGGGCATACTCTTGTACGGGTGATCTTGGCGATAGAAGGCAGTGGTGGTGATGCCGGTTTCTTCGTTAGTGGTTATTATCTCTCGGAAGCCGCAGAAGCCACGCCCATTGAGGAGAATCTTGAGTCCCTCGTAATAATGACTCGTGCGGTTGGTGCTGCCGAGGCCGTTGGCAGTTTCGTCCGAGGAAACAACGAAGAGAGGGCCCTGGATGTCTTGGGCGGGGTAGATGGCGTCGGTGTCTTTGATGTAGATACTGTTGTCAGTAATGGGTTTGTATTCGATGGTGGTGGCGGGGCCGTGGCCGGGTCTGATGGTTGCGAGGAGGTCAGATACATTTCCTCCGACCTTGATGACAAACCACTTCCCTGATGAACCGGGGCCTAGAACGATATCTTGCAAGCCATTACCATTGACATCCATCGGACGAATTCGACTCGCCGCATTTGCATAGTTAGCATAAGCACTCAACCACTGTCCTTCATCCACAAAACCTGCCCCAGTGCTGCGAATCACAAACCACGCTCCTGATGAACCGGGGCCTAGAACGATATCTCGCAAGCCATCACCATTAATATCCATCGGGCGAATCCGACTCGTCGCATTCGCATAGTTAGCATAGGCATTCAACCACAATCCTTCATCCACAAAACCTGCTCCGGTATTGCGAATAACAAACCAATTCCCTGATGAGCCAGGACCCAGAACGATATCTTGAAGGCCATCGCCATTGACATCCATCGGACGAATCCGACTTGGTGTGTTGGCATAATTCGCATAGGCATTCAACCACTGTCCTTCATCCACAAATCCTGTCCCGGTACTGCGAATCACAAACCACTTCCCTGTGGAACCGGGGCCTAGACTGATATCTTGCAAGCCATCACCATTGACATCCATCGGCCGAATCCGACTCGCCGCATTTGCATAGTTAGCATAAGCATTCAACCACAGACCTTCATCCACAAATCCTGTCCCGGTGCTGCGAACCACAAACCATGCTCCTGACGAACCAGGGCCTAGAACGATATCTTGCAAGCCATCACCATTAATATCCATCGGCCGAATCCGACTCGCCGCATTTGCATAGTTAGCATAAGCATTCAACCACAAACCTTCATCCACAAATCCTGTCCCGGTGCTGCGAATCACAAACCAGGCTCCTGATGAACCGGGGCCTAGAACGATATCCTGCAAGCCATCTCCATTAATATCCATCGGACGAATCCGACTCGTCGCATTCGCATAGTTCGCGTAGGCATTCAACCACAAACCTTCATCCACAAACCCCGTTCCGGTATTGCGAATCACAAACCAATTCCCTGATGAACCGGGGCCTAGAACGATATCCTGCAAGCCATCGCCATTAATATCCATTTGACGAATCCGACTTGGCGTATTGGCATAATTCGCATAGGCGTTCAGCCACTGTCCTTCATCCACAAAACTATTCTCGCCCTCCTGCCACTCCAACTCTGTCGCCTCCAAACAGCTGCCATCCCCTCCACACTCACGTACGCTCAGCAGGCGCGAACGCCCAGTCGCGCTCCCTTCTTCATAGGTCAATTCATACTCCCAAACTACATCCTCATCCGTGTACATTGAGATCGTCTTGAGCCGTTTTGTCAACTTCAGCATCGACCCGCCTGCATACCGCGGCACTACGTCCCCACGGCCTTCATACACAAGTCGTATAGAATTGTACGGCGTCAGACTCTCTCCGACGTTTCCCGTAAAATCAATCCGTAAAGGATAACTCTCGCGAAAGGAATTGTTCTCATAGTACGTCACCGTAAAGTAATTGCCCACTGTATCCTCAATCCGATCTACCTGCCAGACCAGCGCATCAGATTTGCCTTGGGCTTCAACCCGCGCATCATCCGTCCCTCCATAGCTGTAGATCAAACCCGCTTTGGTCTTTACTTCAAAACGCTCCGGCCCGCTGCCGGCCGTTCCGTACGAGGACACCTGCGCAAAGGTCTCGTTTTCCGTCCGGTACTCTGTAAAGTCGGCGCCATACACACCACCCACTGCAACCAAGCGTTGTCCGTCTAAACAGAACTTATCATTATCATCGAAATCCACGCCATCAATGAACCCGTCTTGCGCGAGGGTCGTCGGACAGCGCGTGATCGCCGAAAGGCCACTCAGCGACCAGCCCATTCCGAGAATAGTATTCCTTCCGCGACTGTCATACTTCAGTGCCAGCTTCGGTGCCATGCCTCCGGTACCAGGTGGGACAGCCAGGTCAATCGTATAGGTTGCCGCCCCCGTCTCGCTGACTGCGAACCGTCCGGCCAGGTAGCCGGCGGGTGCCCCGCTTACCTCTGGCAATGGATCAATAGTAGGTGGAGGCGGTGGATTCTGAGCATGCGCTTTTGAGATATTTATCTGGCCTAGCGTCATCAGTAGAATTACTTCGAGTATCACGATCGACAGCTTACGAAAGCAAAGAATACTGCGCAACAGGATCAAGGGAGACTCAAGAACAAGAAACAGGTAATGAAGGACATCCGTTCTGCTCGGCTGGTGCATACTCATAACGTTTCCCCTATGCGATTGGCTTGGCTACTATCCCATGAGTCGTAATTATGTTTGCAAGTCGGCAAGGTCAGACAACCTTTGCCTGTAAGCCGCTGGGAAGCGGCATCCGGCCATTGCTGAGATTGAGGACGTCCGCCAGATGGTTGGCGCTGACGCCAAACGCCCACTTGATGTGCTCGGCCTTCAGCCGTGGCTCGCCGCCCGCATGCAGGGCCTTGGCGAACCGGTGCCTAAAGGTCGGTGCTGGAGACGACCGCGGGCCTTGCGACGGCTCCGAATGCTCAAGCCCGATGTCGGCGACGAATCCGTCCCGGTTGAGCCTGCATCCGCCACACGACGACGAAGTCGCCGCCCGGCGTGGTCTTATCATCTCAAGTCCCTCCCACTTCGCGGAGAAAATCACCCGGCAGTCGTGACTGCTAGTCGATACAGAGGGCGCTAATGTAGCATCGAACCACCATGCAGTCAATACCTCGGTCCCCAGGCCCCAGAGGGTAAGCTCAGAGTCCACGGCAGGACCTATTGGAGACCGAATTCGATGGAGTCTCCCGACCTTCGACCGGCTTGCCACCCTCTGGCCTCAGCCGGACGAGGCCAGGATTCTTCGACTGCCACCGAGCTGGGTCTCTGTGACGAGGAGAACAGGGATCGACGTTTTGGTGTTGGCTTCCGTTGCCAACAGCGGTCACGGCGGGGCGAGAGTTGCAGTGTGCTGCCCCCACAGTGCCCTTTGACACCGCGGCGGGCGAGTCTGGTAGGCTACTCACATCATAGGTGCGACGGGAGTAAACAACAGCCAGTCAAGCACTTACCGGGATGGCGCTCGCCAGGAATACGGCGCTCAGTCCGGGCCCTGAAGCCCGTTGACTACCGCCCTTGTATGGCCCGTGGTCTGGCGGGTGGAGCCCCTTTCAAGGGTCCGATACTGTGTCTGCTATCATTCCGGCGAACGTCACCAGCCGCTCGGGACGGTTGGTTGACGAGAGAACGAGCCAGCTTCCGCGCCAAGACACCTCCGAAGGCATAGGCGAGTCGGTGCTGCGGCAGGCTGGAACCGGAATCAACTGGAGATACTCTGTAGCGAAGCGTGGCGATTCCGCTGACTCTTGAGAACCGTCCAAAGAAGTAGACGCGGCGCACCTCGGCGGGCCTTCGCGCGAATCCGCCCGCCGAGGCGGCGGCCAACCAAGATTCTAGGATATTTCTCGCGCGCATCTACCAATTAGAGAGACTCAGCAACGCTGGCTTCTTTACCTGGAAATCTTATGTCGTTTAGGGAATGTCATGACAGTCACGCATCTGTCCGCCAAAACACTTGATGACCTGATGCGCTCCGTCATCAAGGAGCTTCTCGAACACGGAGAGCAAATTGAGCCGTCAAAAGGACCGGCGTCAGAAATCACCGGCGTCCTCTTGGAGCTCACGAATCCTAGAGCACGCCTTAGCCGAACCGAGACAAGAGGCAAACCCCTGAGCTGTCTCGGCGAACTCTGTTGGTATCTGGCAAAGACTAACGATCTGGCATTCATCTCATACTACATTCCAGTATATAAAAGATACGCCGACGGCGACGTGATCTTCGGGGGCTACGGGCCACGATTATTTGCGGCAGGAGGAATAAACCAAGTTGCCAACGTGATCAAGCGACTTAGGAAACGGCCCGACACCAGGCAGGCCGTGATCCAACTTTTTCAAGCCAGTGACCTCACGGGGGCGCATAACGATATTCCGTGCACTTGCACATTGCAGTTCATGCTTCGCCGAGACGCCCTGCACATGTTTACCAACATGCGCTCAAACGATGCATTTCGTGGTATGCCACACGACATCTTTGCTTTCACAATGCTGCAGGAGATTATCGCGAGGAGCCTTACGGTCAAGCTTGGGACGTACAAGCACGCTGTAGGAAGTCTTCATCTTTACCATTCAAACAGAAAAGCTGCCGGCCGATACCTAGAGGAGGGATGGCAATCAACTATATCGATGCCGCCGATGCCATCAGGCGATCCTTGGGTTTCGGTCACATCACTTCTTGAGGCAGAATCGGCTATCAGAACCGGAGAGTCCTTCGATGCAAAGCAACTAGACTACCTAGATCCGTATTGGGCAGATCTTGTTCGCCTACTTCAGCTCTTCCGGTACTACAAGGACAAAAACGCCGAGGCGATCCGGCGCCTCCGAGAGAAACTCTCTTCCAACGTCTATCGGCTGTTCGTCGACGCGAAATTGGACCAAATCAATTAAACGCACGTCAGGGTGTCTTCTCAGGTCTGAATATCATGTTTACTGCCCTTACAACATTGATTGATCGCTTGGACAGCCCTGCGATAGCTGAGGCAGGTGTGATTCGTTGGGGGTGTCCTGTCCCTTCCTTTGGAGACCTCTCGCGCTCCCGAGTAGCGACGTTAGGGCTTAATCCGAGCAATCGAGAGTTCGTCGACGAACGCGGCAGGGAGCTGGAGGGGCTCAGCCGGCGCTTTCACACCCTCAGTTCGCTTGGCCTTCCCTCCTGGTCCGACGCCGATGCCAGACACTTGCGGCTGATTCTCAAATCGTGCCAAGTCTATTTTGGCGGAAATCCGTATGACAGATGGTTCAGGAAACTTGACCATGTGGTTTCCGGCGCAAAGGCATCTTTCTACGAAGAATCACATATGGCGTGCCATCTCGACCTGATTCCGTACGCGACAGAGCAGAAGTGGACTGAGCTCTCGTCGCAACAACGGATGTCGCTGCTGACTGTTGCTAGCGATACCCTAGGGCTTCTTATTCGGGACTCTCCAGTTCGAATTTTAATACTGAACGGAAGATCTGTCGTAGATCATTTCGAGGCCATCGCGGAAACTCGCTTGAACAGGAGGGCGATGGCTTCCTGGTCTCTTCCGAGGCGATCAGGAGTGGACGTAACCGGAGTCGCCTACAGGGGAACTGTAGAAACAATAGCAGACGTTAGGCTCGAACGAGAACTCTTGGTACTCGGGTTCAATCACAATCTTCAGAGCAGCTTCGGCGTGACAACTAAGGTAATGGGCGCTATTCGTAGATGGATCAAGCGTGCCGCAAACAAGGTGACACAGTGAGACCTCGAGACCGCAGCCTCGCAAGCCGTCTTGAAAGAAGAATATTTTCTTTTGACCGAAAGAATCAGCGCCTCCTAGGGATTGCGGACGCATCTAAACGCGAATCCTTCTTGGAGCAACTCCTTGAGAGCATCCGGAGAGTGAAATACGTATCAGTATTACGTAAGCAGAGACTAAGCGGCCGGCGTTCTGATCCAAACAACGAGATGTTCGACCCTTTGAGAGCCGCAATACTATTTCAACGCGCGGGGGAGATCGACGAGGCCTTTTGGCTCGTTTTCTTGTTCGTCCACTTTGGCAAACACCCTCGTGCCGGATGGCGCTATGCGCGAGAAGTCTACGGCTGCCTAGGCGGCACTGTGCGATGGGACTGGGCACGTACGAGTGCTGATCCAGGCAGTTTTCGCGACTGGCTCGACACCCACAAAGACGAGTTAAAGCGAGAGGGCGCTCCTAGGGGTTTTGGCAATCATCGCAAGTATCAAAGCCTAGACGCTTACTCCGCGAACGGCACTGGCTCCGCAGTCGAAAGCTATGTGCGCTGGGTGTGCCCGCCGAGGACTCACCACGAACTAATGAAGCGTGCCCTGGGGCAAGTCGATGGCGATCCACGCGAGGCTTTTGATTTCCTCTATCGGTCTATGGACGCCGTTGCGAGTTTCGGCAGGACCGCGAGGTTCGACTATCTAACCATGGTCGGCAAGCTAGCTCTGGCACCTATTGAGCCAGGTTCAACGTACATGAAGAGTGCGACTGGCCCGCTCGCCGGCGCGCGATTGCTGTTCGGCGGACACAGAGAAGCGCCATTGAAACCGGCGATTCTAGAAGAATGGCTTGTCGCGCTAGGAGCTCATCTCAACGTTGGAATGCAAGTGCTCGAAGACTCTCTCTGCAATTGGCAAAAGAGTCCCAATACGTTTCAGGCATTTAGAGGCTGACAACGCGTTAGTCGCCCCAAGTGTATCGCCTCTTGAGTCCATTCAGCCAGTTGGGCTTGATCTTCTCAAGGTGCTGTAGCTGACCGACAACTATACCCGGAGACACCCCTAAGCGTCGGGCGAATCTGATGACCTCACGCCCATTCGCCGGGAGCCTCAATAGCTCCGGGAGAAAGGTGGCAGGCACTAAAGTACGAGCCGCGAACTCGTTGGCTTCCTGTTCCTCGGCTGTTAAGGACGTGTCAGTCGCCTCAAGGAAGAGAGAATTCTTTCCGTGTAGAACGAGATGACCGGCCTCGTGAAAGAATGTAAACCAGAAGTGGTCATCCGTTAGATACCGGAAACTGAGTAACAAGAGGGCCTTCTTGGGTGAAAGGAATCGAGTGGCTCCACTGGCCCGGCAGCCAGCGGGCGCGCGGACAATCGCCACTGCAACGCCACTTCTAGCGCAATGTCTTATCAACTCGGGAAGGAAGTGGGCTGGGTCCTTCTTGCGTGTTAGAGATCGGATCTCTTTCAAGGATTGTTTGAATCGGTCCGCATTCCAAGCTTCGCACTGAATCTTTTTCGCCTCGATTTCTCCTTGGCGGAGCCAAGCCAAAACGGACCCGGGCCGTGAGTCAAAAGAGGGCGATGTGCGAAAGGCGAGGGTCTTTTCGATACCTGCATACGCCTTGCGCCAAGCCGCTATGCTGGGCACGTCGAAGAAACGGAGGCATGCGTCCGCTTCCTCTGAGGGGCGGGGGACCGGATCGATCCAACCAAACTTGATCATATCCCCGATGGGAAACTCAGCCAACCATTCCTTCTCATCTGCATACAGGCCACCAATGTCTTGTCGATATTGGTAGTCCCGTGACATCCAGAATTCTACTGATGCCCCAAGTGCACGCTCAAGACGCCTCGCAACTCCTATCGTTATAGTAGCACGACCTTGGAGCAGGTCTGTTGTATCCTGCGTTGTATGCCCAATGCGCTGCGCAAACTCGGCCACAGAGAGTTCTCGCTCCTTTAGAATGTCGGCAATCGTGTCTCCGGGCGCTGAAACCCAATCTGGTCGGAACTCTTGGCTGTTAGTCATCGTGCTCCTCAATTCGTAGAATCTTGACCCGACTGACTTTGGCCCAATCTAGGTCGCCAGTTTCACTCGTTGGATTTTTAGGGTGGTTAGCGCAGAGCACAATGCGGTGGCTATTGGCAAGATCGAGAACCATGTGTTCGGACGCCGCTCCGTCGAGTCTACGTGGCCGGCCAACGATGAGATCTTTGGAGGATGTGGCTGCGCGGAGATCTGCCAAGCGGCGCTTGAGGCTCTCAGCCACTTCCAAACCCAGCTCTCCCCTCGCATGGGCTTCGCTCTCACACAGCGTCCGAAGCTTCTTGGCCTTGAAGGCGAGTTCCAACGTGTTGGCCTTTCCGAGCTAGGCTTGAGCGTCGGTTTCCATGGTCACTCAGGGTAGGCTGCCGATGTGCGGGAGCAGGGCGCCAGAGGTGCACACTGACCAAGGTCGGGTTGCTGTACAGCCGGCGGGACTCTTGCGCCCGCGTGAGTAAGCACATAGCCAGTATAGCGGAAGCCGTGTTGCGATGCGGGTTGGTGGAACGCCTGTCCGGGCTGCCTTTGACAATCTTCGGTTCTTCCGGCAGAGGTCTCCTTCCTGCCGAGGTCTCATTTGCACCCGAGTGCTCGAGCTGGCGCAGGACAGGCAGCCGGCAGCTGGTGAGCGAGGGCCTCCGGTGACTACGGCTTCTTGGTCGAAACTCGGCACGTTCGAGTAGTCGGAAGGACTCGCGCGCTGGGCCATTCAGGGTTTCCGCCTTGAGTGTTGCCGTCTGCTGCCGGCGGCGGTCAGAAGCGGAGCAGTGTTGCAGTGTGCTGCCCCCACAGTGCCCCTTGACACCGCAATTCCGATTTGTGGTAAGCTGCTCCCATCATGGGCACGACGGGAGTAAACACCGGTCAGTCAAGCACTTACGAGGTGTTGTGACTGACCGCCCATATGCGGCCATTCGATGGTCGCCTCAATCCGGCCACCTGATGGTCGGCATAATCCGGCCACTGGCCAGACAGGGATCTCGGCCTTCATCGACCGGTACCCTCCGCTCAAAGGAGGTGCCATGGCGAACAGGAGGTTCGAGATGTACGAGTACAGACAGGTGCTGGTCCGAATGCGGCAAGGAGCATCGGATCGCGGGATCCGTCGCGCCGGCCTAATGGGCCGCGACAAGGCTCGGGAAGTGCGGGAGATCGCGCTGGAGCAGGGCTGGCTGGATCGCTCCATGCCGTTGCCTGCGGACGCGGAGCTGGCGGAGTTCTTCGGTAATCCTCAGCGTCCTTCGACGCCGTCGACGGTGGAGCCCCATCGCGAGAAGGTGGTGAAGTGGCGGCGCGACGGCTTGCAGGCGACGACGATCTACCGGCTGCTGAAGCGGGTCCACCACTTCAAGGGTAGCTACTCGGCGGTGCGCCGCTTCGTCAACAAGCTGGAGCCGGAGCCGTCGCAGCGGACGATGCGGCTGAGCTTCGTTCCTGGCGAGGCGGCGCAAGTCGATTTCGGCAGCGGTCCGAAGCTGCCGGATCCGGTCACCGGAGAGGAGACCTCGACGTGGGTCTTCATCATGACGCTGTGCTGGAGCCGCCACCAGTACGCGGAGATCGTGTGGGATCAGAAGGTACCGACCTGGCTGGGCTGCCACCAGCGAGCGTTCCGTTTCTTCGGCGGGGTTCCGAAGCAGGTCACGATCGACAATCCGAAGTGCGCGATCACCAAGGCGTGCACACGCGATCCGGAGGTCCAGCGGGCCTACGCCGAGCTGGCGGAGGCCTACGACTTCCAACTCAATCCGTGCCCACCGCGGGACCCGAAAAAGAAGGGCCGGGTGGAGTCGGGAGTGAAGTACTTCAAGCGTGCCTTCCTGCCGGGCCGGGAGTTTCGCGACCTGGCCGATGCCAACCGCCAGCTGGAGGAGTGGGTGCTGGGCGAAGCGGGCCAGCGCATCCACGGCACGACGCAGGAGCGGCCGCTCAACCGCTTCGCCGAGACGGAGTGTCACGAGCTGCAGCCGCTACCGGAGCGGGCTTTCGAGCCGGCTGAGTGGAAGCGTCTGCTGCTGCATCGCGACAGCTATGTCCGCTTCGAGAGGTGCTTCTACTCGGCGCCGTTCGTGCACATCGACGAGCGACTGTGGGTGCGCGCCACGGCGACCATGGTGGAGATCTTCCACCGCCATGAGCTGATGGCCAGCCACTCGCGGTGCCGGCGGCCGGGCGAGATGTCCACAGTCGCCGACCATCTACCGCCTGAAGCTCAAGCGTTCCTGCGCATGACGCGACCGTGGTGCCGCGACCAGGCGGACGAGATTGGGCCTGCTTGCCGTGCGGTGATCGATCAGCTCTTCGCCGATCGCATCGTCGAGCGTCTACGGGCCGCTCAGGGCGTGATCGGTCTGTGTAAGACCTACGGTCGAGAGCGGTTGGAGTCCGCCTGCCGGCGGGCCCTGGCTTTCGATGATCCACAGTATCGGACGGTGAAAACCATCCTGCGTCGGGGCCTGGACCAGGTCGCATTACAGGAAGACGCCTTCGACCGCCTGGCCGACGTCTACACCGGCTCCGGCCGGTTCACCCGCGACATCAGCGCGCTGTTGGTGCACTGAGGAGGAGATCACGATGAACCCTATCCCCGAGCTCACCCCTCAGCTGAAGAAGCTACGGCTCTCCGGCATCCTCCACACCCTCGAGCAACGCAACCGCGAGGCCATGGAGCGCAAGCTCGCCTACACAGAGTTCCTCGCCTTGCTCATCCAAGACGAGGTCGCCCGGCGCGATCAGAAGAAATTCGACCTGCGCCTGCGGCGAGCCGGCTTCCGCTCGTCGAAGACGCTGGAGGCTTTCGACTTCGACTTCAATCCCAAGGTGCCCAAGGAGCTGATCCTGGATCTGGGGACCTGCCGCTTCCTCCAGGAGCGGGTTTCGGTCCTGATCGCCGGCCCCTGTGGCACCGGCAAGAGCCATGTCGCGCAAGCTCTCGGCCACTGTGCCGTGCGCGCCGGTCACGATGTGCTCTTCCTCACCCAGAGCCAGTTGCTCGGCAATCTTCACAAGGCCCGAGCCATGGGCACCTTCGAGCGGCGATTCCAGGCGATGGCTCGCGTCGACCTACTCATCATCGATGACTATGGCCTCAAACCGCTACGCTCGCCGCAGGACGAGGATCTGCACGACCTCATCGCTGAGCGTTACGAACGCCACTCGACGCTCGTGACCAGCAACCTCGATTTCTCCGAGTGGGGCGAGGCGTTTCCCAACCGGCTCCTCGGCGCCTCGACGCTGGATCGCCTGCGTGACAGCGCGTATCGCGTCATCCTGGAGGGCGAGAGTCACCGCAAACCCAAGCCCCTGCCCAAGGGACTCGGCTCACGTCGACCGACCTCGAAGACGGCCAGGGGGGAGAAGCGGAATTCACCTAAGGTGGAAACCTCATGAGGCTCCGGCCGACAGCTCGTAGCCATCGATCGCTCGAGACTGTCGGAACCATCGGAGAACGGAGATAATGAGACAGTCGCCGAGGTCCCTGAACGGCCGTTTGTGGGTGGCCGGATTATGGCGGACATGGGTGGCCGGATTAGGGCGGTCAGTGACAGGTGTCTCCTGGGGCGAAATCGGCGCTCAATCCGGGCCTTGGAGCCTGTTGATTGCCGCCCTTTCAGGGCGACCGACACAACACTCCACAACACCCGACAGTGGTCAACCACTGCATTTGCAAAAACTTACGTGTTGGCACATATGGTAGGCAGTGGGTGCTTGTTGGCCAGTGCTGCCCCCCCAGAGTGCCCCCAGATCCCCCGGGTGCAACGCCGGAGGCCGGATCCCGCAGAATCTCGTCGACCTACGAGGCGAATCCTGGGCGGCGAGGATGCGGAAACCCCGAGAGCGCAGGTGGGTGATCGCGTCCTCGGCAGAAGCGTGCAGGCGGACGCCGACGTAGCGGCTGGTGCCACCGGCGCTCGAGCGCCGGGTCCTGAACGACGTGGCGCCGGACACCGCGTGGATCTCGGCAAGCAACGACCACTGGCTTCAAGGGCATCAACTGCAGCCGCGAAGACACCATTCGCTCTTTCGACGAGCTTTTGCGACCTTCTCCGGTTCTCCTGGTGGGTCAGTGCTCCGCGCTGCCGTCTTCGGCGTGGCGCAGTGATGACGTCTTCCGCGCGCCGTCGATAACGCATCCGGCCTCCAACCGTGACATCTTGGCCCCGAAAATGATGCGGTCGGACCACAAACGCTGGCTTCTCCGGCGCCGGGAAGACCTTCCCCGGGGCCTGAGAAGGACATTTCCTGGCTGGGAATGTTGAAAATCGACACCCTTTATAGAACTGAACACGCGATGCGCAGTATCGCCAGAGCCGTGAAACACGCTGTGTTCAGCGAAGCGATCGGGGTCGAGGTCGGCACGATGTCCGAGCCGGGCCGGGCCGGGCCGGCCAACGTCTTCCGCGTCCAGTGGCTGGCGGAGCTTGCCCGTAGAGGTGACGATGAGCGTTCTGATGGAAATCGCCCGCGTTGAAACGTCGCCTCGGACTTCACTTCGGAACACGGCAGCAAGCCGCGCACGCTCCAACCGCGGACGAGAGCCCACGGTTTCTGGTGGAGAACATTTGGTCTCACAGGTCGTCGGACGGATCGAGGGGATCGGTGTCGTCCACCAGCACCTCCTGTCCGTCACTGGCACCGCCGCCGTCGGTGTCGGCCGCCTGCGGATCGGTGCCGAGGCCGAGCTCTTCGACGTTGGTCAGGCCGTCGCCGTCGGGATCCTCGTCGGCGTCCGTCGGATCGAGGGGATCGAGGCCGTTGGCCAATTCGTAGGGATCGGGCAGACCGTCGGCGTCGCTGTCGGCCAGGGTCGGATCGGTGCCGTGCACATTGACCTCCTCGCCGTCGTCGAGACCGTCGCCGTCCGTATCGCGGCGGTTGGGGTCGCTGCCGTGAAGGTTCACCTCGTCGCCGTCCGACAGGTCGTCGTCGTCGCTGTCGGCGTTGATGGGATCGGTGGCGGCGGTCTGCTCTTCGAGGTTCGACAGACCGTCGCCGTCGGCGTCGAGGGCGGCGTCGGTGGGATCGAGGGGATCGAGGCCGAAGCGCACCTCGAAGCCGTCGAGCATGCCGTCGTCGTCACTGTCCGGATCGTCCACGTCCGTGCCGTTGGCCGGCTCGTCGCGATTGGCCAGGCCGTCGAAGTCGTCGTCCGGATTGACCGCGCGCACCAGCACGCGGCCCTCGCCCGTGTCAGGATCTTCATCGCGCCAGGCCAGGTGCAGGGTCGGGAAGCGGACAGCGAAGCCGGGGAGCTCGAAAAAGTCGCTCTCGGCCACCGCCTGCAAGGGGAAACGGTCCGTGCCGTCGGCATCGAGGGCCCGCACCCGGATATCGAAGGCCTCGAAGGTGACCGGCGAGTCCTCGAGGTAGGCGACGTAGGCCGTGCCGTCCGGGCCGAAGGCCACCTGCAAGTGGCTCGACGACAGGCCGTCGTCGGGGGTGAGGGGCAGCGGCGCTTCGACGTGCAAGGCCGGGCCGTCGGCGGCGTCGCCGTCACGGTCGTCGAGCTGGGGATCGATGGCGAAGGCGAAGCCCTCGGTCACTTCGTCGTCGTCGTCCGGGTCCGGCGGGTCCAGGTCGGCGGCCACGGCCAGGGCCAGGAGCCCGCCCGGCAGGGGCGAGACCGACGGGAAGGAGAGGGTGGTGGTGCTCTCGGAAGCCAGGTCGGTGGCGGCGATGCGGAAGGCGCCGGTGGCCGGATCGAGCAGTGCGTAATAGAGGCTCCAGTCGAAGCATTCCTCGGAATAGTCTTCGTCGCAGATGGGCCCGTCGTCATCGTCATCGCCGTCGATCTCGGGCAGCTCGTCGGAGGTGCTGACCCAC
Source organism: bacterium (assembly GCA_024226315.1). GTDB lineage: Bacteria > Acidobacteriota > Thermoanaerobaculia > Multivoradales > J023 > JAAELT01. The sequence continues at coordinate 23,657 of JAAELT010000481.1, forward strand.
AGCAGGTGCAGGCCGTTGCCGTCCTCCGCCAGGCGCGGCCAGCTCTGGCCGGCACGCTCGAAAAAGCCGGCGTCGTATTTCTCGGGCGGCGTCTGCCCGCCCGGGGGTGGGATCTGCAGTCCTTCGATTCTGAAAAGGTCGACGATGGCGGAGAAGACCAGGACGGTCGGCGTGCGCTCGCCGCCGGTCGCGTCGAGGTGCAGGTAGTGGAGCTCCTCGAAGGTGGTGACGGTGAAGGAGACCTGCTCTTCGGTGAACCGCGTCCACGCCAGGTGGGCGCCGCCCGCGCCGTCGCCGAGCACGGTGGGATTGAACGCCCGGTTGTCGAATTCATCACCGGCCACGAAGCGCGGGCCGACGGTGACGACGGCGAGCGCACCGGCGGCGGAGCCGTCCTGGTCGTCGAGCCCCGGATCGAGCTTCAGGTAGCTCAGCTCGCCCGCCCCTTCGCGCCAGAAGACGTGCACCTCGCCGGTGGCGTCCACGGCCATGGACAGCTGGGAGGGGTCGCAGAAGCCGCCCGGAAGGCCGGCACCGGTCAGCGCCGTGTCGTCGATCAGGGTGGCGCCCGCGGGAGACAGCATGGAGTAGTAGACCGCGTCGCAGCCGGGATCCCGGGAGTCGATCCAGGTGACGTGGCGGTTGGCCCCGGCGTCGAGCCCGAGGCGCGGGCGCTGCACGCCGCCGCCGCCGTTGTTCACCTGCACCGGCGTCAGGTCGTCGGTGGAATCGAGGGGGTCGGTGGCGTCGAGCTCGATCTCGTCCCCATCTTCACGACCGCCGCCGTCGGTGTCGGCCAGCACCGGGTTGGTGCCGAAGACGTTGACCTCGTCGCCGTCCGCCAGGCGGTCGCGGTCGCTGTCCTGAGACAGCGGATCCGTGCCCAGCAGCTCCACTTCGTCGCCGTCCGTCAGGCCGTCGCCATCGGTGTCCGGATCGGCCGGATCCGTGCCGATGAGCACTTCCTCGCCCAGGGTGAGGCCGTCGCCGTCGGCGTCGACCAGGCCGTCGGCGGGATCCAGAGGATCGAGGCCGTTGGCGACCTCGAAGCCATCGCTCAGGAGGTCGCCGTCGGTATCGGCGTCGATGGGATCGGTACCGTGCACATTCACCTCGTCGCCATCCGCCAGGCCGTCGCCGTCGCTGTCGGCAATCGCCGGATCGGTGCCGTGCACGTTCACCTCGTCGCCGTCCGACAAGCCGTCGTCGTCGCTGTCGGCGTCTCTCGGGTCGGTGCACGCGCCCTGCTCTTGAAGGTTGGTGAGGCCGTCGGCGTCGGCGTCGAGAACCGCATCCGTGGGGTCGAGGCCGTCGAAGCCGAAGTCGACCTCGAAACCGTCGAGCATACCGTCATCGTCGCTGTCCGGATCCCCGGGGTCGAGGCCGAGCTCGCGCTCGCGGCGGTCGGACACGCCGTCAGCGTCGGTATCCGGGTTCAGAAAGCCGAGGTGCACTTCGTCGACTGTGGCCCCTGGCTGAGTCCACACCACGAGGCCGGTGGCGCCGGCCGCGGCCACGGACGGCCGTACGGCGCTTGAGCTGATCGGCGTCGAGCTCAGAGCCTGGGGCGCTGTCGTGGGGACGCCGAAAGGATCTGCAATCAAGGCCAGGATCTCGCTCTGGAAGTCGGGCGCGCCGCGCTGGTCGAGCCAGGCCACGACGGCGTTGCCGCCGGGATCCAGAGCCGACGACAGTGAGTCGGACCGCAGGCCGTCGTCGTCGCTGAGTCGCTGCGGCGGCTCGACTACGATCACCGCCGGATCGGCCGGCGAGCCGTCGCGATCGTCGAGGCCCGGATCGAAGCGCAGGCGGAAGATCTCCTCGTCGGCGGTGCCGTCGCGCGCGCCGTAGTGGACCACGGCGGTGCCGTCGCCGTCGAGGTCGAGGTCGAAGTGTCCGAACGACGACGAGGTGACCGTCGGCACCAGGTCAGTGACGCCGATCTCGAGCTCGCCGCTGGCACCATCGAGGAGGGCGTAGAGCGGCCCCGGTCCGATAGCGAAATCGCGAACCAGCAGGTGGACGTCGCCGGCGGCGTCGGCCACCAGAGCCCGCGGGAAGCCCTGTACCACGGAGCGCAAGGGCACCGCCAGAGTGCCGTCGCCGTCGAGCTGCTGATAGCCCACACCACCGAGGCTACCCTCGAACCACACCAGGTGCACGCGCCCGAAGCGGTCGACGGCAAGCCTCGGATCGTCGCTCAACAGGCCGTCGCGAGGTGACAGGCGCCGCGGGTCGAGGCGGGTGATCGCCGCCGCATCAGCGGGCGAGCCGTCGCCGTCGTCGAGACTCGGATCGAGCTGGGCATAGAAGACCTCGGAGGCGGGGTCGAAGCGGGTCCATGCCAGGTGGATCCGGCCCGACGGCCCGACGGCGATCGCGGGCTTGGACGGGAAGTCGCAGCCGGCGATCGGCGTGTCGTCGATCACCACTTCGCCGTTGCGGCGCAGCATGGAGTAGACCAGGGTGCCGCAACCGGCGTCGAGGTCGCGACTCTCCCACACCACGTGGGCGTTGCCGTCGCGGTCGACCGCGATCTTCGGATTGCCGGTGTCCAGCGGCGGATCGTTGTCGAGGCGCAAGCTGCGCAGGTCGTCGGACGGGTCGAGGGGATCGGTGCCGTCGATCTCGATCTCGGTGCCGTCGCTGCGGCCGCCACCGTCGGTATCCTCATGGGTCGGATCGGTGCCGTGGATCTGTACTTCGTCCCCGTCGGTGAGGCCGTCGCCGTCGCTGTCGGGATCGAGAGGATCGCTGCCGTGCACGTTCACCTCGTCGCCGTCGCCGAGGCCGTCGCCGTCGCTGTCGGCGACTAGCGGGTCGGTGCCCAGCGGCTCCTCTTCGGCGTTGGTGAGCCCGTCGCCGTCGGCGTCCTGGGCGCCGTCCGCGGGGTCGAGGGGGTCGAATCCGAAGATCACCTCGTAGCGGTCGCCGGCGCCGTCGCCATCGCTGTCGCCGGTCCGCGGATCGGTGCCCAGCGGCTCCTCTTCGGCGTTGGTGAGCCCGTCACCGTCAGCGTCCTGGGCGGCGTCCGCGGGGTCGAGGGGATCGAAGCCGAAGATCAACTCGTAGCGGTCGCTGGCGCCGTCGCCGTCGGTGTCCGGGTTGTCGGGGTCGGTGCCGAGAGTCGCCTCGTCCTGGTCGCTCAGACCATCGCCGTCCGAATCGACGAGGCTCAGCCGCTCGAGCAGGCTGACGTCAGGCGCGTCGGAGAAGTTCCAGTTGACCGTCACAATCTCGGACGAGCCATCGCCGTCGAAGTCAGCCGCACCAAACGAGATCGCGCGCGGTCCAACGACGAAGCCCAATGGTGTTCGGAAGCTACCGTCGCCCTCACCCGCAAGAATCCACATGGCATCAAAACCCAGGAACAGGAGATCGTTGATTCCATCGCCGGTGATGTCGTGCAGCTGCGGCCTGCTGGGAGACACCCAGCCGGCATCCGGCAGCAGGGCTCGGGGGGGGTTGAACGTCCCGTCACCGAGCCCGACGAGGATCGAAAGACCGCGCGCGCGATCGGCGGTTATCAGGTCGAGAAGGCCGTCTCGATCGGCGTCGACCAGGAATTGATCCGAAACGACGTCGCCGACCACGATCGTGCGATAGGGACGAAAGGTACCGTCGCCCCTGCCGAGGAGGAGCGAAAGATCGTTACCTCCGACAACCAGATCAAGACTACCGTCTCCGTTGACGTCCCCAGCCGCCACCTCCCTCGGCAGGATGCCTACCTCGACCCGCGCTCCCGCTTCGAAGTTGCCGGCGGCACTGGCCAAGAACACCGTGAGGGTAGCCGACAGGCGGTTTGCGACAACGATATCCGCGCGCTGATCGTCGTTGAGATCGGCAACGAAAATCGTCCAGGGCTGTTCCTCAGCCGTCAGAGTCGGACCCGGTTGAAAGGTACCGTCGTCGCGGCCCCACAAGACCGAGACATCCTCGCCGGCGCCGAACCGGAAAACAGCTGCCAGGTCGAGGACTCCATCGTGGTCGAAGTCGCCCGCCGCAAAGGCGTCGGGATCGTGGCCATCGAAGGGAAAGCTCTCTTCCGGCAAGAAAGTCCCATCTCCGTTGCCGAGGTGAACCGAGACGTTGCCCGAGACAATCCCCAGCGGAAGAGAGCCATCGTTCAACACCACCAAGTCGAAGGATTGGTCATGGTTCGCGTCTATAGTCAACACATCGCGGGGATTTTGCAGCTCATCGAACCGGCGGTCCAGCCGGAAGCGTCGATCGCCGAGACCTTCGACGATGGTCACGGTGAGAGACTCGTTGGAAACGATGAGGTCGTTGTGCCCATCGCCGGCCACGTCGGCAACCTCGACCGAATAGGGTGCATCACCGATTAATACCGGTTCCTCCAACTCGAACGTGCCATCGCCGGCGCCGTAAAGGAGCGCGATCGAATCGCTGCCGGTAGCCGCGACGTCGAGGGCGCCGTCGCGGTCGAGATCCGCCACTTTCAGGCCGTTGGTGAGGTCGCCGACCGCCACCGGTGGCAGAGCGGCGAACTCACCGCCGCCGAGGCCTCGCAGGATCGAGATGTCATTCGAATTGATGTTGACGGTGATCAGATCGAGGACGCCGTCACCATCAAGGTCGGCGATCTCAAGATTAATCGGCCCATCGCCGAGGACCGGAATCGTTCTCTCGAAGGCCAGGGTGCCGTCGCCAAGACCGAGGAAGATCGAGACGTCGTCCGAAGCGGCATTCGGAACCGCCACGTCCGGGATCCCGTCGCCGTCGAGATCCGCGACCTCGGGCGAGGTCGGAACGAGGCCGGTATCGAGCGCCTGGCTGAAAGTGAACGTGGCGTCGCCATTACCCAGGAGAACCCTGATTTCGAAGGGCGCGAGATTGTTGATCACCAGGTCGGGGATGCCATCGAGGTCGAGGTCGGCGATCGCCAGAGAGCTCGAGTAGGCGCCGACGAGAACCGGTGCCGCGGGCGTAAAGGAACCATCGCCGACACCGAGGAGGATGGTCAGATCCGAGGAGGGGAAGAGGGAGTTGACCACCACGACGTCCAGGGCCCCGTCACCGTCGAGATCGCCGAGCGCAACCTCCTGGGGACTGTCGCCCGCGGGATAGCGAACCTCGGGCCCGTACGAACCGTCCGGCCTGGCGATGAGGACCGAGACGTCGCCGCTGTCGACGTTGGCAGTGACCACGTCCACCAGGCCGTCGAGGTCGAGATCGCCGGCTGCCAACCACAGGGGCTTTTGGCCAACCGCGAGCTTGCGTGACGAGTTGAACACGACCTCACGGATCTGTTGGACAACGATCTCACCGACGTCGGTGGTCCCGTCCAAGACCGCCCCGACGATCGCCGAGACACCTCTGGCCGCGCTGCCGTCACCAGCCCTCGCGACACAGCTGATGCGGCTGTCGGCCCTCTGCAAGGTGCCCGTCATGGCGAACGAGCCGTCGGCTCCGCTCACCGCCAGGAGGTCCTTACAGGTGACGGCGGCACCAGCGATCGGCAGCAGCGACTCATCGACCACGGTGCCGGTGATGGTCGTCGACGGCACAGGGATGACCGCCAAGGTCCGGAGGACCATCGACACCGCGCCGAGGTTGTCGGTCGCACTCACTTCGACCTCGAAGCTCGAGACTCCTTCCGCCACCGTGTGCTCCATGCGATACGGCGGAGAGCTGAAGACCGGTTGTTCCTCTCCGTTAATCGTGAATGCCACCGACTCGACCGCCACGTCGTCCGAGACCTCGGCTTCGAGGACGATCGGGCTGCCTTCGATCAGAGTCGACCCGGCGGGTGGATCGAGCAGGTTGATGACCGGCGGCGCATTGGACAGCACCTGCAGGGTTCGAACGACGGTCGAGACCGCGCCGAGATTGTCGGTCGCAGTCGCTGCGACCTCAAGGTTCGCAATGCCTTCGGGAACGATGCTCTCCATAAGGTAAGGAGGCGAGAGGAGTGGTGTCTGATCGACGCCGCCGACGCTGAAGACCACCGAAGCGACCGCCACGTTGTCGCTGGCCTCGGCTTCGAGGACGAGGAGGTTGCCGGCGATCAGGGTCGCACCTTCCGCTGGCTCGACAAGCTGCAAGTCCGGCGGCGGGTTGGGCAGCACAGTCAGCGTACGAGCCGCCGCCGCGGCCTGGCCTTGAGCATCGATCGCCAGCACCTCGATGCGAAGCTCAGTGATCCCCTCGGGCACGATGTAGGAGACCGCAAAGGGCGGTGTGGTGAGGGTAGCCAGCTCAGCTTCATTGGCCAGGATCAGCACTTCGCTGAGGCTCAAGTCGGCGATGGAGGCGGTGATCGTCAGCGGTTGCCCCTCCACCACGTCGACGTTCGCCGGCGGCGAGGTGATCTCGACCTCCGGGGGTTCCGAGGTGACGGAGACCACCACCGTCTCCGAGGTCGTCTCCTGGCCGCGGGTGTCGACCGCCACCGCCCACAAGCTGACCTCGGCGGAGGCCAAAGGAACGAAGACCTCGAACTCATAGGGTGGCTCGAGGTCCGACCGCCAGAAGGCACCATCACGGTAGAGCCTCACCCTGGTGACACCGCGATCGTCCGTCGCCCCGACCTCGACCCCGAGCATTCTGCCCGCCGGCGCCTCCGCTCCGGGAAGCGGGCTGAGGATGGCGACCACCGGCGGGTCGTTGTCGGGCCTGACCGGAATCGTGACTTCGTGAGTGACCGTCTGGAGACCGCTGTCGGTCGCCGTGGCTCGCAGCGTCAGATCGTCGGTAGGAACCGGAATCGCATACTCGGCGATATATGGCGACTCTCCGAGAAGGCTCAGCGGCACGCCATTCGCCGAAATGTCGACTGAGAACACCTCATCGTCGTCGGTGGCTCGCACCACGATCGGGATTGTCGTCCCTTCCACCGGTGGGACGGCCGCTACGGGAGAAAGGATCTCGACCGTCGGCAGGTCGTTGGGAACGACGGTGACCACGAGTTCGTCGGCGAAGCTCTGATTGCCGCCGAGGTCGCTGGCCACTGCCCCAACGGTGAGCTGGGTGGAGCCGGATGGCACCAGGAAGCCGTGATCGAACGGCGCGGCGTAGTCGGTTCCGACGACTTCACCGTCGACCAGGAACTGCACCGACTCGACCCAGACGTCGTCGGTCGCCTCTGCCTCGAGCATGAGGCTGAAGCGGCTTCCGATCGTGGTTCCAGGCTGCGGCAGAGTCAGGCTGACGGTTGGCGGGAGCCCCGCATCATCGACGTACCGAGCGTAGCGGCCGATGTGCAAACCGCCGATGCCGTAACGACCGTTGTCCAGTGACGGGAAACCCCTGGTTCCGACCATGAAGACGACCCCGCCGCGGACCGCAAGGCCCCGTCCGTTGTCTCCGCGAAAGAACCGTGGGGTCGGTGGGCCGGAGAAGTCCAACACGGCTCTGAACGTCGGCAGAGAAGAGCTCACGTCGAAGATCGGCACCGCGTTGCGGAAGAAGTAGTCGGCGGCGAAAACGAAGTTCCTCTCGACATCGAGGTTGACGAGGCCGAAGAGGTCGCCCGAGGCGCCGACTATCACGGGGGCGGATGGCTCCGAGAAGTCGATGACCCTGACGCCACCGAGAGTTCGACTCCCGGCTGCGACGTACGCAAGCCGATCGCGAACGACGACGTCAGCGGCCAGGGGTACGTCAACGACCCCGGCCACCGCCGGAGCAAAGGGGTTGCTGACGTCGACTGTGTAGACCCACCCGTCGGCCGCGACCACGGCGAGGTTTCCCGACACGTCGACTCCTCGGGCGTTGCCGGTCAAGGGAACGCCCCCCAAGAAGCTCGGCGACGTCGGATCGATGACGTCGAAAACCCGCAGGCCAGCCGAGTTGGCAACGTAAGCGCGACCTGCGCGGACGACGAGATCGGTTGCATTGCCGGAGTCGAAGGCCTGGGCGACGATCGTTGGATTCGCGGGATCAGAGATGTCGAGCACCGCCAGCCCGCGTGTCCCATCGGCGATGTAGGCGTAGTCGCCGACTACCTGAACGTCGTTGGCGTTCCCCGGCGTCCTGATGCCACCGGCGAGAATGGGCGCCTGAAGGTCCGTGACGTCGACCACCTGCAGCCCCCGGCCACCAGATGCGACGTAGGCGTAATCGCCGTTCACCGCCACGCTGTTGGGGTGGCCCGGAAGCAGCAGGGACGAGAGCGCGGTGGGACTGAAAGCGTCCACCGTCACCTCGGCGGTGGCGGTGAATCCGTTGTTGCTCACGCTGATGACGGCGGTGCCGCTCTGTCCGGCGAACACCCGTCCCGGCTCGGCGCCGAAGTTGGCGATCGTCAGATCGCTCGAGCTGTAGCTGGTACCGTAGACGGATGACGTGATGTCGAGGCTGGTGCCGTCGATCAGCTCACCGGTCACTTGCAGGCGCCGCGAAGCCTCGCCAAAAACCGTATTGAAAGTCAGCGAAAAGGCCGGCGGCGTCACCTCGATCGCCTCCAGCACTCCGGCCAGGCTCACGCTGCTCGGATCGAGCGGGTCGCTGCCGGTGGCGATCTCCAAGCCGTCCGAGAGGCCGTCGCCGTCGGTGTCGAAGAGGAGCGGATCGGTGCCGAAGCCGCCTTCCTCACCGTCGAGCAGACCGTCGCCGTCAGTATCGGGGTCAAAGAGGTCGGTGCCAGCCTGGAACTCCTCGAGGTTGCTGAGACCGTCGCCGTCGGGATCGTCGAAGGCGTCAGCCGGGTTGTTGGGATCGAGGCCGTTGGCAACCTCGAAGTCGTCGGGCAAGCCATCGCCGTCAGTGTCGCCTGAAGTCACGACCTCGAGCCGCAGCAACCCGAGGGCGCCTTCATGGGCGGCGCTGATGATCACTGCGCCGCTGGCCAGGGCGACCATCAGGCCGTCGTCGCTCAAGGTCGCGACCCGGGGATTGCTGATGGTGTAGCTGGTGCCGGTGTCGGCGGCGGTGAGGTCGGAGGTTGAGCCGTCAGGAAAAATGCCGGTGGCGGTGAGCTGTACGCTCTCGCCGACGGCGGTCAGCCGGGTCACCGGAGCCGTGATTTCGAGCCGAGAAGGGATTGGCTGAGGCGCGTCGAAGCGAATCTCCGGAACGCGGATAACGTCGTTCAGCGGTACCTGGATGAAGTCTGATTGCCCCGCGATGGTGATGCCGTTGTCGACGCAGGTGGCCCGTACCCGCACGAGGCCTTGGTTGGTCGGGACGTTGGGCAAAACCCAGGTGCCTCCCGCGCTGACCGGGGCCGAGCGGTTTAGTGCGCTGACGACGCAGCTCTCGTCGAGGCCGGAACTGGTGTTCTGGGCCGCCGTAGGAGGCGCGGTTGATACCCAAAAGGCAACTGTTGCGCTGGTAATGACGAAAACCCGCCAGCAAGCACCTTGACCGGGAACTGCTGCGCGCAAGTGAGTGTGAAAAGCCTTGAGGAGCGTCGTTGCGGGCATGGCGTCAATTCCTCATCGCAATCTAGCGAGGTTTCCTGCGCTCAGAATAAGCATTTCAGGCGATCTGTGACGACTACTGTTTCGTCAAAACGTACGACGGGGAGCCGAACAGCGTGGGGTTGGCGAGGATCCTCGCGGCCAGGTTCGAGGCTTCGGCATCAACGACCACCAGCTCGCTCGCCATGTCGATGGGGTCGATCTCACCTGCCAGCGAGCCCCCCAAGATCTCGGACTTGACGGCTTGAAGGTCGGGGCCGCTCACCACCAGGCGGTTGCTGCCGTCTTCAAAAGCGACCTTGGAATGCCTCCAGATACCGAGGCCGAGATCGAGAGACAGGAGGGTGGTAGCCCCGATCTGGGTGAGAGCCGCCGGCTTTTCGGTGACCACTTCACCTTGACTCACCTCTATTTGCAACTCGCCCTCTTCGATCCGGATCACAGCATCGACCGGTTCGCCTAAGTCTCCGCCGTCTGGCAGCGCGACCGTCCAGGTGCCAAGAAACGGCGTCGGATCCACGGCGTCGCCCACGATCTCATGGGTGAACACCACTTCCTTACAACCCAACAGGCCGAAGGCGCCGACGACAAGGAATGTGAGACCGACAATCCGCGTTGCTTTTTTTGTCATGAAACTCCTCACTCGTTGGCTTCAATCGGAATCGTTTTCCGATCCCCGCTCAGAAACCGGGTGCGCACGGATGCCCCGCCGGGACCTGGTCGTCCATAGGAGTGCAGCCGGGATTCGGAGGGGCGCTGGGGCCTTGGAAGGGGGGGTGCGGAATCTGGTTGTAGAATCGTAGCTGGCCGTTGTTGAGAGCCTGTAGCGCCAGGTCGCCACAGGACTTGCCTTCGAGAACCGCGGTGAAGCCGAGCTGCCGGCCAACTTGGTTGTTATGCAAATCCATCTTGGTGAAGAGGCAGGGGTTCTGGCCTGGAAGCGGCGTGTCCTCCCGGTTGAATCCCATTCTCTCGGCGGTCTCGGCACCGCAATTCACCGTCATGCTGCAGCTCACCGTAGCGTGAAGCCATGCATTAGCAGCGCTCGAGCCCCATGGGTCGTTGTTGCTGGCGTTGCAGTTGTTGCCGAAGAGCAACCTCTGGGTGACATATCGTGCCGTGACAGCTTGCGCGCCGGCACCGAGCAGGCATGGGGTGCTCCGCGGAGTCGTTGGCCCCGAACGATGGTTGTAGATCGTCACAGTGTGGCTGTCGACGCACTCACCGAAGTCGAATTTACCGTCGGCCGCCACCTCGATCGTGGCGGTACCCGTAGTCGCGTTGCTGGCGGCGGTAAAAACAGCTCCATCCGCTGTAGGCATGGTCATCCCGGCACTCGGCGGAACAACGCGCCAATCGACCTCGAAGGGCGGATCGACATCGATGGTGAAGGTTATTTCGCAGCCCGGACAGAGGAAGTCGACGTCCGGTTGAGAATCGACAATCTTGACGCTCGGGCACTTGACCCGGACCGATCCACTGTCGTTGTTCTGGGCGCACAGGCTGTCACAGCCGACATCGAGACGATACTGGAAGTTTCCCGGATCCGGATAACACTTGCTCGGAGTGGGAGATGTGCTGCCTGAGTCGTCGCCGAAATCCCAGTCAAAAGAATCCACTGAGCAATGGATTGCCCTCGAGGTCTGCGTGAAGTCCACGCAGTCGCCGACGAAGATCTCCGCCGAGTCCTTTCCGTTGGCTTTGGCGTCGGTCTCGTCGATCCGCTTGCGCCAGTGAGTGCAGCTGCCGAAGCGGCACAGATCGACGGTACAGCGCTCGCCATCGTCCTTGCACGGCTGAAAGTTCAAAGCGGGATCGGACTCGCAAATGTTGTTGAAGCACTTCTTGCAGTCGGGGCAGTCGTGGGTGGTGCCCGAGCCCGCGGGATCGCCACCGCAGTGCCAGCCGGCTTTGACGATTCCGAAACCCGGCATCGACACCAGCGACGCGCCGTCCTCGCTGATCGACCCGGGCCCGATCGACACAAAGCGGCCGACGTCATGATCGAAGGAATAGAGCTCGGTCACCTGGCCGGGGGCGAGGCCGTCGACGTTCGGGAAGGTCACCCGAGCAGGAGGATCAAAGACCGCTCCCGCCGGCTGGACCGTGATCACGAAGCGCGGCTGTTGGCTGAAGTTCGGGGTCATCGGGACCTTGTCGCCGTGGACCACGGTCACGCTGACGACGCCGGAGTTGCCGCCGTCGGGGAAGGTCACCGAGCCCGGCTCGACGTCGAGAGCGAAACCCGGCAGCTCCGGCAGGGTGAGGGTGCCGCCCTCGATGGCGCTGACCTGGAGCCCCCGCTCGACGTCGATCGGCAGGATGTAGATCGGCCGGCCGAGACTGTTCTGGCGGCCGGGGATCGTGGTGAGCACGAAGTCGAGGCTCGACCAGGTGCCCGGGCGCTGGGCCGTCGAGCTGTCGGCAAAGAGATGGATGGTGCCGACGGGAGCGTTCGCGATCTCGAAGAAGCCGGCAGCGTCGGTCTGGGTCTGCGGGCCGCCGTCACCGACGCGCAGGGTGACGCCGGGGACCGGAAGATCGGTGTTGTCGAGCACCAGCCCCACGATCGACGTCTGCTCCGGATCGCCGGCCGCTAGGCCGGATGCGGCGAAACCGGCCAGGGGGTCGTCGAGCTCTTCGCCCAACATCGCCCAGACGACGTTGTTGCCGACGCCTTCCTCGGGCCCGAGAGTGAGGACCGCGCTGGCGATGCCCTGAATGTCGCTGGTCACGATCTTCTCTTGGGTTCCGTCGTCGAAGACACCGCCCCCGCCGATCACCCGGAAGAGGACGTCGACTCCCGAAAGCCGGTTGAAACCGGCATCCGTCACCACCGCCACGAAAGGCAGGGGCAGGGGTTGGCCGGCGATCCCTACTTGCTGATCTCCCGAGTCGACGAAGAGGTTGGCCGGTTCCGCCGCAGTCGCGCTGGCCCGAAGCTCCACCGAAGCCTGGAAACCCCCGGCGAGAACCACCACCCGGTGGTTGCCGGCGCCCGCGCGGCTGCCGAGGGTGAAGCTCACCGCCGCCTGCCCCTGGGCGTCGGTGTCGACGACCACCTGCCGTTGCCCTCCCTCGAGGGTTCCGTTGCCTTCCACCACCTTGAACAGGATGCTCTCACCGGGCACCGGCTGGCCGGCGAGATCGGTCAGCTCCACCACCAGGGGCTCGGCGAGCTGGCTACCGACGGCCGCCGACTGGAGGTTTCCCGAGACAGTCGAGAGCTGCGGTGCCGGCTGGTCGTCGAAACGCACGACGAGGCTGGTCTCGGCCGTGTTTCCGGCCTGGTCGACAGCGACCGCCGTGATCGTGTTGTCCCCCGGAGCGAGGCTCAGCCCGTCGAGCAGGAAGCTGCGGTTTACCACCGTGGCCGGCAGCCCGTTGACGGTGACGGCGATCGGTCCGACGCCCTCGAAGCCGCTGGCGGCGTCGTTGACTACCCCGGAGACCGCGAGGGTCGATCGGCGGACCACGGCACCTGCCGCCGGCGAGGAGACCACCACCGCCGGCGCCGTTGCATCGCGCACCACCGAGACCGTCGCCGTCGAGGCGCGGTTCTGAGCGTTGATGGCGGTCGCGGTCAGCAGGTTGACGCCCTCGGCGACCGGCACCGGCGCGGTGAAGGTGTTGCCGGCGACCGTCGCCGCGACCCCGTTGACCCCGACCGAAGCTCCCGGGTCGTCGACCACGCCTTCCACCAGGATGCTGGGGCTGTCCACCAGGGTCTCGTTGGCAGGCGACGTGATCGTGATCGAGGGGATCACGATCCGAACCACATGGCGGGTCTCGGCGGTGACGTTGCCGGCCCCGTCGCGCACCGTCACCGTGACCGGGTTGTCGCCGTCGGCCAAAGCAACGTCGAGTGTGAATGCCTCATCAGTGATAACGGCCGGCACACCGTTCACCTCCACCGCGGCGATTCCATTGCCGTCCTCGGCGTCACCGGCGACCTCGACCAGGGCGCCATGGGTCACGGTGCCGTCCTCCGGTGCCAGGAGCATCAGATCCGGGGGCAGGGTGTCGAGCTCGAAAGCGACGGAGACCGTGGTCTGTTTGCCGGTGGCGTCGATCGCCACGACTTCGACCAGGCGGGAGCCGCTGCCGAGGAACTCGACCGTCGCGGTGAAGGTGTCGCCCGTGACCGTCGCCTCGGCCTCGTTGACGGTCACGCCTGCGACCTCGCCGTCGTCGGTGACGATGCCCGATACCACGAGGAGCGTCTGATTGGTCAACAGACCATCCTGCGGGTTGGTGATCGTGATGGCAGGCGGTTCGAGGTCTAGCAGCAACTCGAAACTAAAAATCGCTGACCCCAGGTTGCCAGCCGAGTCCCGTATCGTGACGTTGACGGTATGTGTTCCCTCCTCAAGCGGCAGCGGTTCACACACCGCAGAAGAGGCGACGACCGTGCAACCGTCCGTCAGATCGGTACCGTCAATCCAGATCGCCAGGGTCGTGATGTCGATGCCCGAATCACTGTCGGAGTACTCCACGACGATCTGCGGCGTCGGATCTCCTTCGATCACCTCCTCACTCGGCGAGGTGATCGCCAATACCGGCGGCAAGGTGTCGACCGTGAAGCCGAACATCTCCCGCGCTTCGTTGTCCGAGCGATCCGTGATTGCGATCTCTACTGTGTGAGAACCATCGGCCAGCGGTTCCGGCGGCGTGAAGCTCAAGCCGTCCGAGCTCACCGGCACCTGGGCGGTGAGGTCCGCCCCGTCGAGCAGAAACTCGGCGCTCTCTAGCCGCAGGCCGGAGAAGTCGTCGCTCCACTCAGCGACGATCGCCGGGGAGGCGTCGAGGACGGCCCCGTCCTCCGGGGTCACGAGAGCGATCTCCGGCGGCACCTCGTCGAAGTCGAGAAACGTGACCGTCGAGCCCTTCTTGACGTGCACCTTGCGGTCGGCGACGATCACCCCCTCGAAGGTGTTGCCCTTCTCCAGGGTCACGTCGCGCCCGGCCCGCAGCACGCCGCGGAACGGCCGGTCCTTGGAAATCCGGATATCGTCGAAAGCGATCAGCGACAGTCGGGTGTCCGCGGCCAGGAAGATCTCGCCGCCACTGTCGCTGTCCCCGCCGCTGTCGCTATCGCTATCACCGCCGCTGTCGCTATCGCCACCGCTGTCGCTGTCTCCGCTGCTATCACTGTCGCTGTCCCCGCCGCTATCACTGTCGCTGTCCCCGCCGCTATCACTGTCGCTGTCCCCGCCGCTATCGCTGTCGCTGTCCCCGCCGCTATCACTGTCGCTGTCGTCATCCGCGCGGAGTCGGATCTCCTCCGTGGCGATGATCGTCCCTACACCGTTGAGATCGCCCTCGATCCGCACCTTGCCGGCGACGAAGACCACGTCGTCGATCACCTCGTCGGCGAACGTCGTATCCTCCTCGAAGACGCGATCCGCCAAGGCGCGCAGCTCCGCTTCATCCAGGATCAAGGGCAGGTCCAGAGGCGCCGCGCCTTCGGCGACCGTCCCGGTCACCGTGCCATTGCCCTCGACCTCGTCGACGGCCGAGACATTGCCCGTCACCAGACTGTCGTTCTTCAGTTCGACGTCGCCGTTGGAGTACAGGTTCCCGGTCACCTCGCTGTTCTTCTCGACCTTGATCTCCTCACCCGCCGCTACCGCCAGGGTGTAGTAGACCTCCGACTCCTGATCAGAGAGCATGAGCTCCGAGCTTGCCGGCGCTCCCAGGGCGCAAAGCAACACCAGGGCCAGCCCCGCTGCCCGCCGGAGGCGGCTCCACACCCCACCTGCCGTGCACACCAAGTTCTTAAGGCTCCATCCGCCGATCGTAAAAATCATCCAATCCTCGCCAACTCCTGGTGAGTCCCTCTGAGGAAAACCATCTTGTCGACTATCCGAATCGTTCGTCACGACGTGGTCATCGACTTCGAATGGTCCCAAGCCAACAGCAAGGGCTGTGCCACGATGCAGCATACCGGTGTCTCTCCAGCCTTACGGCGCCCACCAGGATCTTCCTTGAACGCCGTGAAAGCCCCGTCAGCGCTGACGAAACGCCACTCCGATCTACCCGGACCCCTTCCGCACCCCGGCTCGATCGGTGGCTCGGCGGTCCGCGTCCCGAACCCGTGAGCAACCAGCATGCGGTCCACTTTCTGTACCAGGAAAGGCCTGGTGCGGCCGGGCGTGGCCCACTCTTGCTACGCCCTTTGCAGCGCTCAGGGTCCTGGCGGTGGCTGGTGCCGGGGCAAGATATCCAGCTTCCGGAGCTTGCGACTCAGGGTGGTACGGCTGATATCGAGCAGCTGAGCGGCAAGACGCTGGCTGCCGCCAGCGTGCTCCAGGGCCTTCAGAATGGCCCGCCGCTCGGTGTTCCGAACCTGGCCGGCGAGGCGCAGGGATTCCTCTTCCTGCACACACGGCTCAGCAAACTCGGCGTTCTGCAAGGATTCGGAGAGCATCGTCGACTCGATGGCTTCGCCCGGCGTACAGGCGTAGGCCAACCGCCTGACTTCGAGCTCCAGTTCCCGGACGTTACCGGGCCAGTGGTAGCTGCTCAGCATGCCCATCGCCCTGTGCGTGACTCCTGCCAGCGCCTTATCATCTTCGGCAGCGGCCTCTTTCAGGAAGTGCACCACCAAGCGCGGGATGTCCTCGCGCCGTTCGCACAGTGCCGGGACGGGCAACACATAGCCCGCTACCCGGTGGTAGAGGTCGCGGCGGAACAGGCCCTGCTCGACCCGCTCCTGGAGGTGGGTGTTGGTGGCGGCGATCACCCACACGTCCACCGGTGCCGCGGTGGCTCCCACCGGCTCGATTTTGCCACGGTCCAGCGCTCGCAGGAGCTTGGCCTGGAGCTGCAAGGGCATCTCCGCCAGTTCGTCGAGCAGCATCGTGCCGCCGTGGGCGTCGAGGAACTTGCCGGAGCGCTTGCGCACTCCGGTCGCCACCCCCTCGCCGATGCCGAAGAACTCCGCCTCCAGCAGATCGGAGGGGATGGCAGCACAGTTGATGGCCACCAGGGGCGCGGCGTGGCGAGGCGAGGAGAGGTGGAGGGTCTGGGCTACCGACTCCTTTCCGGTCCCGGTCTCGCCCTCGACCAAGACCGGCATCCGAGCGCCGAGCAGCGGCCTCATCTGTTTGTAGAGGCGGCGCATGGCGTGCGAACGGCCAGCGACGTAGCCGTCGGGAAAGACCAGTTCCCTGGACTTCTGGCCGGGAAGGCCCGACAGCGAAGGAGCGACGTGCATACTGGTGTCTTCGTCGCTCGAGAACAAGGGCTGCGCAGTTCTGCTCGCCGCTGGTAACACCACGGCCAGATCCACGTCGCCGGCGTCGAGCTCGTCCAGCCGCAGTTCCACGGGTCCGAATCCCAGAAGGTCTCCCGGCTCGACCGCCGCGTGCTTGATGCGCACACCGTTGACGAAGGTACCGTTGTGGCTGCCGAGGTCGGAGAGCTCCATCCTTTGCGGGCCGAGTTCCAGGCGGGCGTGGTGACGGGAAACCTGGGGTACTGGGATCACCAGGGAGTTGGCTTCCGTTCTGCCGATACAGTTCTCCCCCTCCGACAGGACGAAACGTCGTCTCGCCTCGTTGAGCTGCCCCCGCAGGCAATAGCGGCGGCCAGGGTGGCTCTTGCCCTCCGTCGTCATCTGATGGCACTTCACGGAGCCTGTGAGGCTCACGGTTCTCGTGGCGATCACTATCCTAGCATCACTTCTGCTCTTGAGTCCTCCTCCTGAGGGTAGAGGAGATCTTCATCGGTGAGGGGAACCTGCTCCAGGAATTTCGCCCGTCGGGGGTGGTGGTCATCCGTTCCCGAAAGCCGAGGCGGAAAGGATCCCTGGCGTCAGGCGGCGCCGGACGCTGCCGTACCGCACCCACACCAGTGTCACTGACCGCGGTGGTCGCGCGAGCTTCGATTCTGGCAAGGGTGCCCATATATTGAGTATAGCTCACCAAAGACGCGGCCAGCTCGAGCAGCGCGTCGCCGAGCGCACCGCCGACCTGCTGGCGGTTCTTGAGCTGCTCGACCTCGCCCAGCGCCGCCTCGAGGCCGAGAACGTCTACTGCAGGAAGAGATATGCCAGGAGCTCCACAACTTCCGGGGGATCGTCGCCGACAGCCCGCGCTGATCGACGTCCTGGCGCAGGTGAAGACCATCGCGCCGGCGGACTCGACGGTGCTGATCCTGGGCGAGGCCGGCACCGGCAAGGAGCTCTCGTTACAGCCTTCAATGTCCTTCACTACGTCGATGATCCAGGAGAGGTCTTTGGGGGGACATCCACGAGCTCTTGAGCCCGGGTGGACTCTTCATCTCCTCGACGGCATGCTTGGGAGAGTGGAGAACGATCCTTTGGGACGCTTGCCCAAGCACTGACGAAGCTAGAGCTAGATGTCATGCCGCCCATGCGTGTCTTCAAGAGGCTGAGCTGACGGCCCTTGTCGTTGGTGCGGGCTTCGGGATCGTCGCGGCGGAGGAGCTGTCCAAGCTGCCGGATTACTTCATAGTCGCCGAGAAAAGGCAGCGCTGGCCTGATACGAAGCGCGGTTCCCTCCCGCGTGCCAAAGTACGGAGGCGAGAAGAGTCGTCGCGGGCTCGGAGTACGGAGGCGGGGAAGTCGTCGCAGGCTCGTGGGTGGGATCGTCCCCAAACTGAATGTGCGACGTGCCGTACTGATCGGCGCGCCCCCGCGCGGTTGGGCCAGACGTCTCCTGACGGTTTGGGCGTTGGCGTGTGTTGGTGACAGTGCGGTACTGTTGCAGTGTGCTGCCCCTCCCTATCCCTACAGTGCCCCTTGACACCACCACGCGTCCATGTGGTAAGCTAATCCCATCATGGGCACGACGGGAGTAAACACCGGCCAGTCAAGCACTTACGGGGTGTCTCGCGCCAAGAAAGCAGCCCTTAGTCCGGGCCTTGAAGCCCGTTGACGACCGCCCTTTCAGGACCGCTCTCGAGAGGGATCCGGCCTACCCGGAGCACCCTCCTCTCCTCAGGAAGGAGTTCCTGGATCAGAGGTCAGGGACATCGAAGGTTGGTAGTACTTGCCATCCGAGAAAGCGAGTCAGGGGACAACGGCGGACCAGCAAAAGCGCTGCGTCGGCGCGGCGCAGCTCGATGACGCAGTCGTCGTCGGCGGCGATGTTGGGCACGCGGTCTTCATAGATCACCAGCAGGGTCTTCCGCCAGGTGTCCTAACAGGTGAAGAACTCGATCTCCTCCTCGAGGACGTCTCCGAGGGTCGGGTGTCGGCGGATCTCACGGAGCAGCTGTGGCGGCGAGGCCGGCTTGCTCCTCCTCGACGGGCTCGACGAAATCGCCGGCAACTGGCTCGATGCGAGCAGTCAGATCGATGTTCGCGTCCTCGGCAAGGGTTGCTGTAGACCTCGACGATCGAAAGCTCGGGCGGGATCTTCTCTCGCCCTCCAAGACAACCGATACGCGCCGTCGAGCAGGCAGCTCAACGTAGAGGCGCCGAGTCGGCTTGGTCCAGGATACGTCCGAAGGCACGAGGTCGATTGGCACGTACGGTCAGCCATGTCAGGCGCTGGAGAATGTTGGCCAGTGCTGCCCCCAGAGTGCCCCTTGACGCTGAGGTCGAGGTGTATGGTAAGCTGTTGCCAACATGGGCACGGCGGGAGTAAACACCGGTCAATCAAGCACTTACGAGGTGTGCACCAGGGCGAAGTCGGCGCTTAGTCCGGGCCTTGAAGCCCGCAGGTAATCCCCCCTTCGGGGGGAGTCGCCTCTTTGGCGCCCCGGATCGCGACCAGATCGGGCGATCACTGGCGGGCGCAGCGGCCGCAGATCGGCGCCAGATCATCGAACACCCGAAGCGCCATCCCCGCCTCGAGCTCGTCGCCGCAGCGGCCGCAGACCGCCCCTCCGCCACCCTCGCCGTGTCAGCGAGTTACCGCGGCAGTCGTGGCGGCCGGTCGGCCCTGGCGTCACTCGCCACCTCCGGCGACAGTTTGCCTTCGAACTCGCGGTAGACCGGAGGCCGCACGCCGTAACGCGTCCTGAAGGCCCTTGAAAGGGCCTCAGAGCCACTGTAACCGACCATCAGGCCAATGGGCCCGACCCTCAGCTCGGTGTCCAACAGAAGCCGCGCGGCGGCCTCCAGGCGGCGATCCGTGAAGTACCGGTGGATCGACACGCCGGCAGCGCGGCGGAATTCGGTGGTGTAGTCGTGGGCGCCCACCTTGAGGGCGGCCTGCAGGCGCTCCAGGCGCTCGCCGCCCACCAGCGCGGCCACCGGCTTGCGTTAGCGGGTGATCAGCACCAGGTCGCCGTCCTCGGCCTGGCGCAGGGCGTCGGCGAGGTGGTTGTTGGCGTCGGTTGCGGAGAGGGTTCGGCGCATGGTCGTCAAATGTTGGCCAACATATCAAAGATTGGAAGTTGGCCAACTTTCTCGGCCGCGGGCTTAGGCGACGTTGACGGGTCCCTCCCGTGGCTTGACCTTCTCGGCCGGCCGCCCGCCGTCGTAGACCAGCTGTCGGGCGGTATGCTCGAGGCCGGCTATGTGGCAGAAGACCCAGCCCACTCGGGCGGCTCGCCGGAAGAGCTTGAGGTGGTCTCGCCCTTCTTCGCCCCCGAACCAAGTGGTGTCCGGCACCGCTTCTTGGTGGATCGTCGTCTCGAACACGACGCCACTGATTGGCCTGGCGCCGATGGGCCGTATCGATCTGCTTCGCCAGCTCTTCCACCGGATCTACATTCCGCAAGCCGTCTCGCACGAAGCCGTCGTGACTGGTCGAGCAGTCGCTGGCGCGAAGCGGGAGGTCTCCAGCGCCGATTGGATCGAGGTCGTCAGCGTCAAGGACAGGCTAGAAGTCGAGGTCATGCCCGACGAGCTCGATCTCGGTGAAGCCGAGACGATCGTCCTCGCCAGCGAGCTTCGGGCCGACTGGGTCCTGATGGACGAGAAGAAAGAGGCGGCGTAAGCTACAGCAGCTGAAGATGCCCAAGTTGGGGACCCTTGGTGTGCTGCTCGCGGCCAAGGAGGCCGGGCTCATCATCGAGTCCGGCCATCCGGAGATCGAGAAGCTTCACGAACTCGGTTTCAGCCTCAGTCAGAGGGTCGTTGAGAGCGTTCTGCGAAGCCTGGAGAGTGTATCGGTTGAGCAGGGAAGAAGCCGGCTCGATTCGTGTAGGTGCCTGAATCTAAGCGGGTACGATTCGGGTAGCACCCCCAAGGCTGAATATTCGTGGCGAAAGCTCTTGATCACAGGGCTACTTTAGTATTAGACTCCGCCGGTGCAATCCATTTCGTAACACTGCAGCTTGAAGGAGGCGTAACTGCGGGGCACCTGCTCCTCGGGAACCCGGTCCAACCGTGACCGTAGGCACTGGGCTTGGGGACGTCAGGCGGTACTTCTTAAGGTGGTGCAGTACTTGCGGCCCGATGGACAACCGTTGTATTTGGTACCATCACACCTCGATGTCATACTCTGAGCCGGCCAAGCCCCTAGATCGGCTTCTCCTTGAGGATTCTGACTACGAAGATGAGTTCGCCCAGATATTCGTAGAATCACGCTTGAATAACCAGGATTCATCTGCTTGGTTATTCCCCCTGAGACCAACTGGATTGAAAACAGGAGCCAACTGGACTCCACCCTCTGCTATAAGAAAGGCGCGATGAAGCTTCAAGACCAAACCATTTTCCAAGACGTGATCCGCAGCATACTGCGTGATAATTTGGAAATCCGCGAGACCGAGACGTATCTATTCTTCACGGATTTCAATTCTCGTTTCGAAGAACATCTTGAGGATCTCGCAGAGAGGCGCCGTTTTCTACAGGCATTCTACGAAGCTTTTTTCGGCCTGAGGAAAGAATTTCCAAACTTCCGGCATGAGCAATATCAATCAACCGCCCGGCACGGAGCCGAGCCGGGCGAGATCCTCTGGAAAGCTGCCTTAGGCAAGAGAGTTTATGAGCAGCTTGTCAAGAAAGACCTGATATGGAAGCTTATAGGCGAGTTTGAACTATCTGAAGGCGAGCAAGGTTGCCTTGCAGAACTCATGACTTCCTACGCCGATGATATCGTCGATTGCGTTGTTGCCTTCCCTTGGTATTCCGTCACGCACACGAGATTTCGCAAGCTTCTTACGGACTTCGGGTGTCGTTTTGTGAGTATGCCAATGCTTACATCAACAGTTATGAGCGGGCCGCTTCGAGCCGACTGGAACGAAGTGGCTGTCACTACACAAAAAGTGTATCAAATACTCCTTGACTCCTCCTCATTGCTCCTGAAGTGCCCTGCCGGCACTGATCTTCGTGTTGGCATTGGCGACGCCTCGCAGATTCATGAAGACAATGGGAAGTTCACAGAGAAAGGCTGTATCGGAAACCTCCCGGCAGGCGAAGCGTACCTTGTCCCTCGAGCAGAAACAGCACAGGGAACTCTAGTATTCACCTCAGGCCCCGAGTTCCCTGAGATCGAAGCTACACCGGCAATTATTGAGAATGGAGAGCTCTCCGACTTTACTAAGGAAACAAAGTACAGCAAGATTCTAGACAAGAAATTCGAAAGGGATTTTCACGTTAGACACATTGCCGAGGTAGGGATTGGAACTAACCCCTTGGCGAAAGACGTCAGCAGCATGATCGAGGGCGAAAAAATCCGCGGAACGGTTCACGTTGCACTTGGGGATGACAGTAGCATCGGAGGGAGGACCGAGGCCACCGAACATCTGGATCATATTATAGTCAATCCTACGCTCACAATGCAGCTCAATGATGGCAAAGAGGTGACTCTGATCGACCGAGGGCGACTTCTAGTGTAGGTTGAATATAGTGCAACGCGGGCTGCTCCGCTGGGGTCCGCTGAAACGAAATAACCCCTGAATTGGCTCGATATCAACAGTGCTGAAGCTTCTGAAGAGACTCTGGAGATCACCTCGCCCTGAGTTGCAACGCAGTCGACTACGCCGCTAATCTCATGAACTCTCGCCAGCGCAGCATCACTTGTGCTGGCCTGGAGGAAGAAGAATGCCCTCAGGCTTACATTTTTCATCAAATGAGCCCGTCCAATCAGGAGATCTCTTTGCGGGCCGAGAACACCAACGCACCGCCTTAATCGAATTCCCTCGTTCAGTTTTGTTATTAGGGGAAATGAAATCTGGCAAGACTAGTCTACTGCTTCGTATAAAAGCAGACCTACTTAAGGTCAGTGGCATACTCCCTATCTTCATTAGCCTAGAGAATCCGATTTTCCGGCATCCTAATGACATCTACAGAAATATCGATCATTATCTTCGGTCAAGCCTTGACAAAGAGGACCTTGGCTTGATCAAGGAGCCTCCTGATGAAGGCTTAGACATCGGACATGTAATCGAACTACTCCAAGAATTTGAAATGTTGAATCATGGTTGTACGGTAGCCCTTCTGATAGATAACATCGAGAGAAATGCCCGGCTTGGTCGGCGCAGCGTGCAGTTCTACACAGATCTTAGGCAGCTAGTGGAGAATTCACCTCTGAGCAACAGGGTCATCATAATTGCTACTGCTGACACGTCGTTTCTTTCTCTCGAATCAGGATTCATTTCAGGACTTCTCCATCGCTTGCCACCGCAGTATATTCAAGCACTCGCTTTCGAGGAGACAAGGTATTTGGCCGAAAAGGCCGAGGAAATCTGCTGTGACCCTAAAAGGCAGACTATAGTAAAATTTCTTTTTGAGCAGACCGGAGGTCACCCCTGCCTAATCCAAGATCTGCTGGCTCGAGCATTGCAAGTCGAGAATTCAAAGAGCCGGCCTCTGCTGGAGCGAATCCAGCAAGAGGCAGCTAGAATATCTCATAGCGGAACATCGTATTTCTCGGAGTTTGTTCAGAGAATCAATCTCGAGGAACTGACCTATCTAGAGGCACTTGCACTGAATCTTGTTGTAGATAAGTGGCCGATATCGGCTAAGTCGATGGACCGATTCAAATGCGCTGGTCTTGTAAAGACAGAAGATGCCACGACTGACGCAACTCCTTCCTGCAAGCTATTTTTTAGTTGGCTCAAGAACAATGCTGGAAAACTAATTCAGTTCTCGAGGTCTTTCCTGCCAAGAGCGAATGATCCCACGAGCGTCGGGCAACTTCTTTCACGTGCGCTTCCACTTGCGGTTGGTACCAGGAAAATAAATAGCGAGAAAGAAATACAGAATCTAGTACAGGCAATCTTGGCCTCGCATGAGCTCCCTTTTAAGCGAGAGGCCTCCAGAGGGAAATACCAGGGTAAGACTTTCAGGCCCGACTTTATAATAGACGAATTAGATCTCGCGATTGAAGTAAAGCTCGTGAAAGATCCTTCCAGAATCACCAAGTTAGTCGATGAGATCATCGTTGACCGAGAGGCGTATCTGTCATCCTTTTTTACTGCAATCTTTCTCATTTATGACTTGACGGGAAAGGTGGGCGATCATGAGTTTTTTTCTTCAGACAACCCGTATGCTAAATACATAGTGCTATAGGAGGATAGTCATGGGCAAGGCGGCCAATGTGGAGCAGAGAGAGCTTGCTTGGGAGATGCTTCGGCCTCTCGACCAATGGTTGTGGGTTCTGAAGAAATCTGTCGTTGCTGAATCTCAAAAAGGTTTTCCTTTTAAGGGGCGATCAAAGAAGTTGCCCGTTTCTATTCTCGATCGGATCAAAGATAGAGATGGGGTCCTAGAACGAGTTTCTCGGCCACCAGGAGGCATCCTCAGGACTACGCCAAGGCGGTTCTTGGGAAATCACTTTTCGTCGATCTTACTAGATGTGAGACTAAGAGAGTGGGTCCAATTTATTGAGCAAATGGAAGCTCGTCATCTTCCGATGACTGACGCAGAGTTAGCTCCGATTAAGAGCCTTTCAAAGATATGGTCTGTTCTTTCGGGTGACTCTCGTAGAGACAGTCTGGGATCGATTGAAGTGTTCGCGCGCTTTCTTGTTGATGCGCTTACCTGGTCTTATGTCGGAGTTGAACGGATAGAGAACTTTCGCATACACCTCGTGAAGGTCGAGCAGACAAACGTTAATTTGCCGCACGTGATTCCTATTGTTTTTACTTTTGTTGAAGACGACCCTGCTAAGATTCAGGATCGCCTAGCTGATACGTTGCATCTTCAAAAAGCGCTTGAGCAAAGCCGTCGCGCACCCCGCGGCGTTGTGCTTAATATCGTTGTCGGTGAAATATCGTCTTCCAGGAAATACTTGCAATTGATTTCTAAAGACGACCGAATCATTCCTCTTGACGAAAAGGAATTGCAAAGACTTTTCTTGGCCCGTCGATATTCTCGTCACTTTAATCGATTAATTCGATTAAGAATTGGCATTGGGCGCTTGAACCCGTATACCACGGAAAAGCCAGTTGAAAGACTGGAGATGTTTTTTGGTCGTGCTGACGAGGTCGATAAGATTCTTTCTAGGCCAGGTACCGACTACATGGTTGTTGGGTCTCGACGGATAGGCAAGTCGTCGCTCTTAAAATATCTTGAAAAGATCACGGCAAAATCTGAAGAAAGAGCGCCTATTTACCTGGATTGCTCTAGCATAGGAGACCCGGATATCTTCGCAAAAGCGTTGGCGGGTAAGATCAATCCCCGGCGTGTGAGCCGAATTAAGATTGGTAATCTCGTTCAACTAGTAAGGGCGAGCCAATCTGTAAAGAAAATGCGTTATCTTCTACTTATGGATGAAGTTGATGCTCTTGTGGAGCACGCTGCGGCAAGCCAAGATTGGCGCATCTTCGAAGTGCTCAGGGAGCTGTCCAATGCTCGCACGGTGCAGAGTATCTTCACTGGTTATACGGTTCTGTACGAAGCGTGGAAGAACTTGAAATCGCCGCTATTCAATTTTGTTAGCCTCATCTACCTATCGACGCTTACTAAGCACAGCGCTAGGAAGCTCGTTACGGAGCCCATGGCTGCGTTGGGCGTAACTTTCAAATCTCGTAGAACAGTGAAGGAGATCATCAACGAAACCGGAGGGCACCCATCTTTCTTGCAGTTTTTCTGTTCGTCGCTGGTCGAGGTTCTCGACTCGAAGAAGGATCTTGTGATTACCGGTGAGGAGAGGCAGCAGGTGCGAAGTAGAGACGATTATTATGCCGTGCTCTTGCAGCCATTTCAACTTGACGACAATTTCTCGGCTCTTGAGAAGCTAATTGTGCTTCATTTGACTAAGTCGAACATAGACACCTTTGAGGTTACGCCTTTGATTGAGTCTTTGGAAGAGTCGGGTCTGGCACTAGGGGCTGAAGTGGTCGTAGAGGCATTGCAGAATCTTGTGATAACTGGATTACTCCGCGTTCATCAGGGCGAGCAGCCAGAAGAACGCAAAGGAGCGGACTTGAAATACGAATGGACAATCCCGGCCTTTCCCGTTGCGCTGTGGAGAACCTATCCGGTAGCCCGGGAAGTAGAAAGAATGGTCAAGTTTATCAAAACGAAGAGGTAGTTAGAGTCCAAGGTCACGTGCCAGACAGATAGCGCCGGTTAAAACCGGCAGAGTGTAGGAGGTGAGAGTCCTCTATGACGAAAGGAGTAGCGATCCACGCTAGCCCCGAGTCATGCGGTCGGGCCCGCAAGGTGCCGGCCGAAGCGTTGACAGGGGGTGTACGAGCAGGGCTATCGAGCCGTGAAGACACGAACCTTCGGACGTCCACGCTGTTGTCTGATGCGGGGACAATACCGGCTGCCGCGCTAGCGCGAGTGGCAGTTGGGTCCGGCGCGGTCGGAGAACCTTTGCGCGTGCACAAGCATTCTGCGCGGGAACCGGGAGAGCCCACAATCGACCCTGGGAGATGGCCCCAGGGTCCGCGTTGAAAACCGAGAGGGTACGCCAACGATGAACGAGCGTGGGAAGTCGGACAGACCAATAGTACCGAGGAAGCCCCCAAAGTCACGTGCCAGACACCACTAAGCTATTGCCTGGCAAGGACTTGTGGCTGTCTCGCCGCTGCCGGCCAAGCTGGCGATTGGACTTCAGGGGTCGTTGCCACCAATCCGGTGGCCAGGGCTGGCCTGACACGCCGAGTTGAGGTTCTGCGTGTCGATAGCCGGGGGATTCTCGACCTCGATCGCCTCTGACGGCGTTTCGCGGACGCACCTGTCCCGGCTCCGAGTCCTGCTCGGGTCGTTCCTTGGTCGGCAATGACTACGAAGCTGCGAACGGCATCACGTTCACGGTGGCCGGCCGCGGCAGCGTGACTCAGCCGCTTCTTCCCAGAGCTGTGTAGTGATTTCGACGACCGGGATCTCGCCTCGCTCGAAGGCTCCCGACTCCAGCATCGTGATCGCACGCGTAGGTGGCGAGGGTGGTCGACGAGGCGGCGGCGGGCCACGGAACAGGTAAGCCGATGGATAGCAGCCCTCAGGGAATCACGCGGCAGCTTTCAGGTTTCCGCCGAGCAACGCCTCCGACGCGATCCGGTACTCGGTCAGGAACGCCGCCAGCTCGGCCTTCAGATCGTCCCGAGCCCGCTTCGACGCCACGTGGAAGAGCGGCTTCGGCGATCTCTTCGTCCGCCTCGTGGGCGGCTCGTAGGGATTTTGCTTCAGGATCTTCTCGACGCCTGCTACTGGTTTGCCGTCGCGCCTCTTCTCGTTCTCTCTCTCGATTTCCCAGATCAGCTCGGCCACGTCCTGCCGATAGTCCTCTGGCGACAGATGACGAAATGCCGGCAGTTGCGCGAAGGCCACCAGGTACTTGGTGGCGTAGTCGTAGACGCCATAGTCGAGCCCACGGTTGCGAGCTGCCCACTCCTTGCCGCGGTTCCACCAGGTACCCTCCAACGGCTCGCCGTGAACGAGTGAGCCGGCAGCGTGGACGCCCGGCCAGTCGAGCGGACTCTCGACCAGTCCCTCCTTGACGCCGTGGCTGAGACAGTATTTCAAGCGCGCCCACTGCGCCTCAGGCTCGTCGCTGACGACGATGCCGTCGTAACGGCGTTCCCAGAAGCAGCCTCGCCAGTTGCGGATGCGCCCGCCGATCTCCTGACACCGTCCTGATTCTCGGGGATGAAGCGTGGAGTTCGACCCATTTCCGTCTCGCTGGTTGATGGAGGCGCACTTCGGTCATGCGCTCATCAAACAAGAGACGAGAAAGGGTCCTCCGATCTTGCCTGGTCGGCGAAGAAGGGCGGGGATCGGCCTCATGAGCCACCCCTGCTTGCCGTGATCTTCTTCGGCGACCCAGTGGAATATAACCCGCTTCTCAGACGTAGCCCATCCAGAACGTTCGGCTCACCATCACGGATTTCCGGGCCCAGCATGGAGGGCGTGCGATGCAAACCGAAGTCACCGGAGCCTGTGACAGTGCCGCGGGGCCTCCCCGGCACTGTCTGAGGTCATTTCGGAGCGGAATCCGCGTTACCGAGTAGACGGTGCAGGGGGTATCTTTGGGGAAAGCATGATCGGAAGAGGGGCTGGCCGCCACGGTACAGTAGGTGCCACCGTGGCCGATCACGAACAATCCGGACCCGGCGTGCCGCCGCTCAAGGGGACGACGACCCTCGCCTACCGCATGAGCGGCACGCCGCCGACCGCGCTCGACGATCCTTCGGTCTTGCGACGGGGCGACAGCCTGGGACGCTACATGGTCCTGGAGCCGATCGGTTCGGGCGGCATGGGGGTGGTCTACGCCGCATACGATCCGGATCTCGATCGGAAAGTGGCGGTGAAGCTGCTGCACACGCCTGGGGCGGAGCAGCGTCGCCTGCTGTACGA
>JAAELT010000482.1 GCA_024226315.1 bacterium
CGCCCCCATCTGGACCTTCTGCACGTCCATCGCAACCTCGAAGACCTGGTGGCAGAGAAGATGTCCGAGGTCAAGGTGCTCGAGGGGCTGCTGCCGATCTGCGCCGGGTGCAAGAAGATCCGCGACGACGAGGACCAATGGAACCCTCTCGAGCTCTACATCGACAGGCATTCCGAAGCCTACTTCAGCCACGGCCTCTGCCCCGACTGCGTCGCGCGCTACCGCTCGAGGCAAGACCGGAGCGGCTCGGCATAGAGGCTCCGAAGCCCGCATCGGTGGCTGGCGCAAGCTGAGGATCGATTTCTGGTAGTCTCGGGCGCAATAGGCCGAGCCCAGGAGGTCGTCCACCGGTGTCGATACCGCGGAGCCGCAACCATGACCACAGCTGATGCGCTCAACGTTCTGCTGGTCGAAGACGACGAGTCGATCGCGATGCTCGAGCGGGAGAGCCTCGAGCGGTGCGGGTTCCGGGTCCGGGAAGCCGGCTTCGGCCGGCGCGCCCTCGAGTGCCTCGAGGAATGCGACGCCCTGGCGCTCCTGGTGCTCGACTACCGGCTGCCCGACATGACGGGGGCCGACATCGTCGAGGCGCTCGGCGACCGGATCGTTTCCCTGCCGGTGGTCATGGTCACGGGCTATCCGGATCCTGAGGTCGAAGCGCGGATGCGTGCCGCCGGCGTCTTCGACTACATCGTCAAGGATATAGGGCTCGAGTTCCTCGACAGCATGCCGAAAGCGGTGCAAGCGGCGATCGGGAATCAGGCCGGATAGACAGTAGCCCCCTGATCGACGCCCAGATTCGCCGAGATGCCTACGCCAGCGCGGCTGCGAGGTGTGAATCCGGGCTCAAAGGCCCGTTGGTTACCGCCCTTTCAAGGTTGGCTGCAACAGGCCTCGCCGCGCTCGTAGAGCGCCAGATGGTGGCGCAGGCGGGGCAGGGAGCGCTGGTCGCCCCGGGCCTCAGCCTGGGCGAGGAGGCCGGTCTGGAGCTGGCGCGCCTCTTCGAAGCTGCCGGCCTCGGCGAAGGCCATCGCCAGGGTCTCGCCGTGCACCAGGGTGGCCTGGGCGGCCACGGCTTCCTGGGCCAACTCGACGGCGCGCTCGCCGTCGCGTTGCGCGCGGTCTTCACAGCTGGCCAGCAGGCGCGCCAGGGTGTGGGTCAGCTCCAGGCTTCCCGGCATCGCCATGAGGCCCGATTCGAGCTTGTCCCTGGCGTCTGCGTGGCGTCCCACGAGATTCAGCGCGGTGGCCTCCCCGAGGCGGCCGCGCAGGTGCTGCGGCTCGAGCTCGATCAGCTCTCGGTAGCGCCGCGCCGCGTCTTCGAAGCGGCGCTGCCGGCCGAGGGCCGTGGCGAGCTGGAAGCGGGCGTCGACGAGCTCCGGATCGAGGTCGACGGCCTCTTCGTAACGCCGAATCGCTTCGTCCAGGTCGCCGGTCTTCCTGCCCAGCTCCCCGAGGTGGTACTGGGTCAACGCTCTCTCGCTGATCGACAGGTCGAGCTCGAGGGCCGCCAGGTATTGCCGGCGTGCCCCCTCAGCGTCGGCGGACTGCTCGAGGGCTCGAGCGAGCCGCAGCCGTGCCTCGACGTGCCCCGGCTCGTTGGCCAGTAACTGCTCCAGGTCCGCGATCGCTTGCGGCTCCTGTCCCTGGCTCATCCGCGCGGCGGCTCGCTTGAGCAACGCTGCGGAGCTTGCCGGGTTACGGTTCAGCGCCTCTGAATAGGCCGCGATCGCCTCGTCGAATCGTTCGGCGCGGGCGGCGATGTTGCCCAGCTTGATGCGAGGATCCAGCAACTCGGGGGCGAGCTCCAGGGCGGTCTCGAAGTGTGATCGCGCGGCCTCGTCATCGCGCTGGTTGACCAAAAGGCCGCCGACGACGTAGTGTAACCGAGCCTGGATCAGCCGCTGCCGCGCGGCTTCCTCGGATGCCGGATCCAGGGACGCCGCATCCGTCGCCTGGATGCGCAAGGCTTCCTCGAGCTGGTCGACGGCGCCGTCTACCTCGCCCAACTGGGAGAGCACGAAGCCCAGGTAGTCGACTTCGGAGAAGTCTCCCTCTTCGTTCGCCAGACCCTGGACGACGGCCATCGCCATGTCGATCGACAACCACGCCACTCGCGAGCCGACGAGGTCCGGAAAGCGCACGCGCTCTTGCCCGCGTTGCCGCAGATGTTCGCGCGCCTTGTCCAGATTCCCCAGCTTGCGGTAAGACTGACCCAGCGGGTAGTGGACGATGGTGGCGTCGCTCTGCAGCTCCAGGGTCTTCTCGAAGCGCTCGACGGCTTGGGCGTGGTCGCCTCGGCTAGCGGCCACTTTGCCCAGCCCGCTGTGGCCGGCCGCGGAATCGGGGTCAATTTCGAGCACTCGCCGGTATCTCGCCTCGGCTTCGTCGAGGCGTCCGAGCTCGAGCAGGACGTCGCCCAGGCGCACGACGGTGGCCAGGTCGTCCGGCCGCAGCTCGAGAACGCGCGGGAAGGTGCCCGCGGCGTCCTCGAGCTCGCCTCTGCTCTGCTGCACCACGCCCAGCAGGTAGGGCCAGCGAAAGTCCTCGGGCCGCAGGATCGCGGCGTTGCGGAAAGCGACGGCGGAGGCGTCCATCAGCTCATTGGCCAGGTAGTGTTGACCGAGCTCGCCGATCGCCTGGCTGAGCCGCGCCGGGTCGGTTTCGGCGGTCGAGAGATCGGCGACCGCGGCCTGAATGGACTCGATCCGCTGGCGCACCGCGTCGTCCATCGCGCTCAGGTCCGGCTCGGGCATGGGCAGCAGATCCTGCCCCCGGGCCGCCGGAATCAGCGCGGCGCCGAGCAGAGTCAGCGCGGCGAAGAGACGATGCGGCCTCCTCACGATTCGTTCGCCGGGACTTCGCCGACCGAGAGCTCGTGGCTCACGAACGAGCCGAGCGCGGCCGCTTCGTCCCAGAATCCGACCGCGATCTTCTGCGATCCCTGCCTCAGTACCATTTCCATGCGCGCCGTGTAGTACTGTCCCTGGATCTTGCCCAGGTCGGCGTTGGGAATCTCGATCGAGAAGGCCACCTCCTGCACCGCGCCGGCGGCGCCGCGGGCGTCGAGACTGGTGATGTAGAGCTTGGCGTCGCAGGCGTGGACCTCGCCGCGCGGCAGCAGTGCCACCGAGGCGAGCGGCACCTTGACCAGCATCGGCACGCTGTACTGGCCCCGCTTCTCGCCCGGGCTCGCCGCGAGCGTTTCGACGAACAGGCCGTGGGGATTGTCGCCCAACTCCAGGAACAGCGCGGCGGCGGTGCGGTCGGCGACCTTGCCGGTCAGCGGTTTGTCGAGGTAGCTCTGGCGATAGCGCGTCTTCAGGCCCCGGCGCTTGAGCTTCACCTTGATCTTGTGGCGTTCGCCGTCGCCGCTGTGGGGTGGCGTGTAGCCCAGGCTGTAGTAGCTCGAGAAGTCGCCCGTCGCCTGTTGCAGCAGTCCCTGGACGTCGCCTCCGGTCAGCGTGACGCCGCCGGTCTTCCTCGACATCACGTCGAGGGTCTCCCACAGGTTGGCGTCCTGGATGCCGCGCAGGCCGCTGGAGTAGACCGCTCCCATGCGCCCCTCGATCGAGGCGTCGGGCAGCCGGCCGGCGCCGCCGCGGGCGTCGATGGTGTAGAAGCTGACCTGGTGGGTGTTGGCGACCGCCGTCAGGCTCTCGAAGTAGTGCGCCAGGCTGTGGCGCTGAGATCGGGTGCGGTAGGAGACGATATTCTTGATCTCCGAGGAATTGAAGCCCCCGTCGTCATCGGAACCTCCGCCCTGGCCTCCGGCATCGCCACCGCCCTGGCCTCCGGCGTCGCCACCGGGACTGCGATCGCGGAAACGCAGCCTGCGGCCCTGCTGGAAGGTCTCGTCCATGGCCCAGAACAGGTCCTCGCCGGGCCGCATCGGCACCCCGTCCGAGACGTAGACCAGCGCTTTTCGCCCCGGCAGCGACGCCAGCGCGCCGACGAAGTGAGCCATCGCCTGAACCGCGGCGCGGTTGTTCAGGTGCAATCTCTGCGAGGTCGAGTCGACCTGCTGGACCAGGCTCGAGAAGGTCTCCTCGGTCATCTTCGCGAGGCTGCCCAGGTCGGCTGCTTCGGCGAAGCTCGTCGGGTTCGGCGCCTGGTTGACCATTCGGATCATCTCCAGGACCTGTTGGGCCTCCCGCAGCAGACTGTTGCGCTCGGCCTGGTGGGCCAGGGCTTGCCCGGACAGCTTCCCCATGCTGTCCAGAGCGGCATGGAGGAGGGCGTTGTCGGCGGTGAAGACCTGGCGGACGTTGACGTGGCCGTCGTAGGACGCGACCATGATCTTGGTGTCGGGGTCGAGTGCCTCGTCCAGGAACTCGCGCACCTCGCCGAGCACGCGCTGGCGATTGTGGGGCTTGATGTTGAAGTTGTCGACGAACAACACCATGTGATTCTGCTGCGGTGGAGTCTCGTCCGGCTCTTCCGGCGCCGAGACCTCGGCCGGTGCGTCGGGCGCTGGGGCGGGCGCCGGCACCGCCAGGGTCGCCGGGGCCGGGGCCGGGGCCGCGAAGTGGGTCAGCTCCACGCGCTTGCCGTCTTCGAGCACCTCGAAATCCTCGGCGGTCAGCCCGGTCACCGGCCGCCCCTTCTTGTCGGTCACGAAGACCTCGACGTTGACGACGTTGACCTCCAGCCGCTCGATGAAGCTGGTCCGCGGAGCGGGGTCCTCTTCGGCGCCCAGGTGGGGGGCGATCAAGAGGACGGCCAGAGCGGCGACGGAACGCGCGAGTCGTGAGGCGAGGGGTGAAATCATGAGGTCGTCCTCGGGTTGCGACGTGAAGGGTGACACCCCAAGCGTTTCACTCTCAGGCCAAGGTCGCAATGCCCGTGCCACGAGTCGTCTCGGTTCTGGGCCGGTTGGACATCGCGGCAGGTCCATATGCAACGCCAAGCCGGCAACTGGGCCACTCGTGGCTAGATACGCGGCGGGTACGCTCGGGGTATCGGTTAAAATGGCGAGTGGTGTCATCGTTGAATCTGCGTGCCGGATTTCTTTTCCTCGGCGTTCTCTGTGCCGGGGTGAGTGTCGCCCAGCGCGACGGCGTGGCTTCGCCGACGTCGGCACCGGCCGCCCACCTGGGGGTCGACCCGTTCGTCACCGGCCGGGTGCTCGATGCGAGCAGGGTACGCGGCTTCAAGGCCGAGGTCGCCCACCGGATTTTCACGGCCGAGGAGGGTGGCGAGCTGGCCATCGCGGCTCTGGCGGTGCCAATGCCCGTGACAGGGGCGACTGCCGACGTTTTCATCTTCGTCGAGATCGACGGCGCCAGCCTGCTGAGCCACAACCGTCAGGCCACGGTCGCGGTCGAGATCTACACCTATGCCGTCGACGTCGGGGGGGCGGTGGCCGGGCACCTGGCGCAGGCCGTCGAGCTCGACGCCACCGAGCTCACTGACGGCGCCGTCAGCGGCCTGAAGTTCTATGGCCGGCTAGCGGTGCCCGCGGGGTCCTACGATCTCCGAATCCTGGTGCGCGACCCGCGCTCCGGGGCTGACGGGATGGCGGTGGTGCCGTTCCAGACAGCGGAGGGCTCCTCGCCGGTTCTGGTACCGATTCTGCCCGAGCCCGAGGCCCGTTGGCTCGGGGTACGCCAGTCGAACAGTACCGGCGACTATCCGTTCCTGATCGACGGCCTGCCGCTCAGCCCAGCCGCTCGGCCGGTTCTCGGCCAGGGCCGGGAGTTGAGCCTCCACCTCTTTGGCCGAGGCCTGACGGACCGGCCCCTGGCCGGTGACGTGCAGTTTCTGGAGCCGGGCTCGCAGCCGCCGCGGGTGGTCGCCGAAACGAGTATCGCCGCCGTCGACCCCGCTGCTGGCTCCCCGGACGGTGTGGATCGGCGCACTGTGAGGTTTCGCCTGCCGGAGCTGGCTCCGGGCGAGTATCCCCTGCGCCTCGTCCTGCGGGACCCGGCGGGCGGGGCATCGAAGACCGCCGAGGTCGCGGTATGGGTGCTGGCGGAGGACGCGCGGGAGCGGGGGCTGCTGTGGACCGACCTACGTTGGATGATCTCGGGCGGCCGGCCCGGCAGTCATTCACCAAGCTCCCTGCCGGAGCCGGCCACGCGTGCATTGAAGGCACCCGAGCCTGCTCGGAGTGGCCGTGGCCGGCGGATGCGGCGTTCGGCCGAGCGCTACCGGACGGCGCTCGCCGAGCTGGCAAAGAGTCCCCTGGCCGAGACCCGGGTGGTGGTGCTGGACCTGGAGTCGAGCGTCCTGGGTCGCGGTTCCGATCGCCTGGGCAAGCTGCAAGCCGCGGAGATCCACGTCGCCGGCGAGCTCGCGCAGATCGAGGCCGACGCCCTGTTGCCGCTGCTGGCGGCACATCTGGAGCTCTATCGGACCTATCGCGACAGGCGGCTGCAATCCCTGGCCGCTCATTCGCGGATCCTGGTGGAGGTGTTGGCCGAGCTATATGCCGAGCGCGGCGGCACCGCGGAGCTGGCGGCCCACGTGTTGGCGAGCCTGGGCGGCTATCTCCAGCAGTCGGATCTCACCGCCAGCAGCCAGCGTCTGTTTCAGCGCGCTCTGGTCCACGCCCCCGACCATCGCGGCGCGCTCCTGGGGTTGGCGGCAAGCTACGAGAAGTACAGCAAATACGACCTGGCCCTACCCACTCTCGAGCAACTGGTCGAGGCCCATCCGGACTTCGCGGAGGGGCGCCTTCGCCTGGCCGTCAACCTCGATCGCCTGGGCATGAAACGCCGCGCTCGCGAGCTGCTATCCGGCATCGTCGAGTCCCGGCGGGCCGCCCCCTGGGTGAGGGCCCTGGCCTACCAGCAGCTGGCTCGCCGCCAGCTCGAGTCGGGCGGTTACGAGCAGGCCGCCGAGCTGCTCGAGGCAGCCACTGTCGAGGTGCCCGGCGAGCCCGGGCCCTATCACCTGCTCGCCTACGTCCATGATCGCCAGCGCCGCCCCGAGGAGGCCCTTCGCCTGCTGAGTGAAGTCCGCCAACTAGCGGCCGGCAGCGCCAATGGCTCGGCCATCAAGGTCTACGACTCCTGGCCTCGCGGCACCCTCGACGACGGTCGGCGCGCCCTGTCAACGGCTGCCGAGCAACACCGCTCGACCCTGGCCGCGACGCTGGCCGGCGATCACTCGAGGTAGCCCAGCATGTCCCTGGCGGCGGCTACCTCGGGGTCGTCGGGAGCCATCTCGATGAACTTCTGCAGGTGCTGCTTGGCCTTGGCGGTCTCGCCCAGGCTGATGTAGCTCAGCCCCAGGCGGTAGTGGGCGCGGGTGTGCCCCGGATCGACCTCGATCACCTTCTCGAACTCCGCGACCGCGGCCGTGGCGTCGCCGCCCTCGAACAGGGCGATCCCGCGGTCGAACATGCCGCCCGCGGCGGCCTTCGGATCGGCCTCGGCGAGCGCGGCGGCGGCGGCCTTGGTCTTCTCGGCGTCTCCCAGCCCCCGGTAGGCGTCGTGGCGGATGCGTAGCGCCTTCAGGTTGCCCGGCTCGGCCGCCAGCAGCTTCTCGGCCATCTCGGCGGCCTCGGCGTTGCTGCCCTCGCGGCTGTAGATGCCGGCCAGCGCCGACAAAGCCGGCACCAGGCCGGGATCTGCCGTCAATGCCTCCAGGAACCGCGCCTTGGCGGTGTTGGTATCGCCGACGTCGAGGGCGTCGACCGCTTCGTTGAACATCAGGGCCGCAGCGTCACCCTGCGAGTCGAGCTGGGAGAGCTCCTTGAGCGCCTCGTCGGCCTCTTTCTTCTTCCCGAGCGCCTTGTAGGCCTCGTAGCGGATCCGGTGCCCGCGGGTGTTGCGGGGGTCGATCTCGATCAGCCGGTCGGCGGCGGCGAGCGCCGCCTGCTGATCGCCTTCCGCCAGATAGACGCCCCCGAGAGCCGAGTGGGCGAGCGCCATGTCGGCGTCCTTCTCGAGCGCTTCCAGGAACTTGGCCTTGGCGGCGTCCCGGTCGCCGCTCTCGAGCAGCTTGGCGCCCTCGTTGAACACCTTCTCGGCCGGCGTGTAGATCACCCGTGTGGTGGTGCCCTCCTGCGCCGGCGGGGGAGCGGAGCTCAGCCGATCCAGGGAGAAGGTCCGGAAGGTGGTGGCCTTGATCTCGGGCTTGATCCGAGTGTCAGCCGGGTTGAAGCCCTCTTTCTCGAAACGGAAGTCGTAGGTGTGGGTGGCGTCGGTGAAACCGAAGTTCACCTTGCCCTTTTTATCGGTGGTCTTTTCCTCGCGGTAGTCCACCAGCGAGGAGCTGGTGGCGATGATCGTCACCCCGGGCAGGGGCTGGTCCTGCTCGTCGACGATCTTGATGGTGACCCGGCCGAAGGTGGTCTGGGCCGCGAGGCTGGCGGCGGTGGCGAGCCAGAGAACGAGGACGGGGAGCACGCGGGCTTTGATGAGCATGGTCTTTTTCGTCTCCTGGGAATGAGCGCTATGCAGGTACCAATGATATGCGAAAAGCACGCCACGGGGCCTCTTCGGACAATTCCTCCGAGCATGGTGTCTCACGCTGATCGAGTTTCCAGATCGATCCCGCAGTGCCCAACAGACAACGGGAATCGAGCTCGCCCCGGGTTTCGCAAATGTCCGAAGACCGACAAGAGGAGAGCGAAGCAATGAAGATCGAGACCGATCTGAAGTCCGGCCTCAATCCGTGGATCAACTAGCAGCTCGTGCTGCTACGCCGTTCGAACATCAACCAGAGGAGAGCGAAGAAATGAAGATCAGGACCGATCTGAAGTCCGGTTTCAATCCGTGGATCAACTAGCCGTGCTGTTTGACGTTCTGCCAACCGACTGAAGGAGAACGAATCGATGAAGATCAACAGCGATCTCCGTGCCGGCCACCATCCCTGGATCGACTGATTCCAGGAACCATCCTATCCATAGGAGAGTGAAGATGAGTATCAAGACCGATCTCAAGTCCGGCGCCAGCCCCTGGCCCGACTGAACGCCCCAAGAAGTCGAAGGCTCTGCCGTTCGACTTCTTGGCCCATCCCACCCTGACAAGAGCCTGTTGCTGCTCGCAACAGGCTCCTGGTGGACAGGACACTCGCGTCACCTCCACGTGACGCGGGCGTCCCCGAGCGCGGCCTCCCGGCCGAAGCCTTGGACTGGCATCTTCCTTGCTTCGTAGAAAGTAGTGAAGATGATCGAACCAGACCTGAGTTGAAACTGGGAGGCCGCGATGCGTTTAGCTCTGTTCTCTTGTTTCCTGCTACTCCAGATTCCAGGCGCCCTGCGCGCAGAAGATCGAGATCTCGACGCCTTCGGCGAGGTGATCGACGTCCGGGTGCTCAACCTCGAGGTCGCCGTCACCGACAAGGACGGCCACTTCGTACCCGATCTCCGGCCGGAAGACTTTCGCCTGCTGATCGACGGCGAGGAAGTCGCGATCGACTATTTCAGTGAGATCCGCGACCGCCTGGCACGGCCAGCCGTTCAGCGGGACGCCGCCGCGGTCGCCGAGATCGAAGCAATACCGTCGGTGACGCCAGGGGAGGTCGTGGGCACCAGCTTCCTGTTGTTCGTCGACAACTTCTTCGGCGTCGCTCGCGACCGTGAGCTGGTGATCGAGGAGGTCACCCAACAGGTCAGCGGCTTCGGGCCCGAGGACCGTCTGGCGATCGTGGCCTTCGACGGCCGCGAGCTCGATCTGGTGGCCGACTGGTCGAGCTCGCCGGATGCCATTGCCGGCAGCCTGGCCTCCGTCCTGGATCAGCCGACCTTTGGCCTGCACCGGATGGGCGAGGCCAATCGTTTCGCGCTCCAGCTGCGCAGCCTGGGCTCGGGCCTGATCGGCTCGAGCACCGATCACCTGATCACCGAGCGGGTGCGCGAGCTCAGCGCCCAGGTGGACACCGTGGTCCGGGCGGCGACCACGGCGCTGCGCACCATGGCCTCACCGCCGGGCCGCAAGGTGATGCTGCTGATGTCGGGCGGCTGGCCCGCGGATCCCGCCACCTACGTGGCCGGGTTCAACGCCGACATCGCCAACCGCACCGCGATCTACGCGCCCAAGCAGGCCTTCGCCGATCTGTCCAGCACCGCCAACCTGCTGGGCTACACGATCTACCCCGTCGACCTGCCTGGCCGTCAGGCAGGCGCCGGCGTCGGCGCCTCGGACCGCGGCGAGCGGTTCGCCATCTTTTCGCCACCGTCGACCACTCCCGCCGGGCCGACGTCGCGAGGGCAGGCCCTGGGCTCGGGCGGCGGGGCTACGGGCTCCGGGGCGGGCGGCAGCGCCTTTGGCTTGTCCAGCGGGCGGGAGCACGAAATCGAGCGCGGATTGATCATCCTGGCACGCGACACGGGCGGCCGGCCGATGATCAACGGCATGCGGCAGGTGGCGATGGACGAGGTACTGAGCGACGCCGGCAGCTACTATTGGCTCGGCTATACCCCCAACTGGCAGCGCGACGACGAGTCGCACACGGTGCGCGTCGAGATCCTCCGGCCGGGCCTGGAGAGCCGCAGCCGGCGCAGCTTCCGTGACCTGTCGCGCAGCGCCGAGGTGACCATGATGGTGGAGAGCAACCTGCTGTTCTCCACTCGGCTGGCCGACCACTCGCTGGAGGTGGAGGTGGGTACGCCGAAGCGATCCGGCCGCCGGCTGCAGCTGCCCGTGTCGCTCAAGATTCCATTGGATCACGTCGTCATGCTGCCCGTCGCCCGTGGCTTCGAGGCCCGCCTCGAGCTGCGCGTCGCGGTGCTCGACGACGACGGCGACCGCTCGGAGATCCCCGTCATTCCGGTGATCCTGGGCGGCCAGCAGGAGCCACCGCCCGGGGCGCACGCCATCTACGATACCGCTCTCAAGATCCGCAAGAAGAAGCAGCGGTTGGCCCTGGCGCTGTACGATCTGGCGGGGGAGAAGATCTTCTCGACCGCGATCGAGCTTGATCCGGACTCGCTCTGAGCAGCGCCGAGTCATAGAATCCCGCCCGCGGGTCGTCCGGCCCGTGCGCTCGAACATCCGGAGGGCACAGATGAGTCAGTCGAAGGAACCGGTGACGGGCAGAGGAATCACCGCGAGCGGACCCGGGAGCGGAGGTCGCCGAGGACGAGCTCGCCCCGAAGACGACGCGGTCATCGGCCGGGCCTTCCGCTGGGATTGGTACAAAGCTAAAGAGAGCCCCAACGGCCAGACCGTGATCATGGGCCGTACCTCGTTCGAGATATTCGGCCCGGACCTGACCACCACCCGCAACATCGTCGTCAGCCGCTCGATCAAGGAGAGCCCCGGTGCCACCGTCGCCCCGGGCATCGATGAAGCCGTGGCGACGGCGGAGTCGATCGGCAACATCGTGTTCTCGGCTGGCGGCGCCTCGATTTACCGCCAGACCATGCCGCTGGCGGACAAGATGTACCTCTCCACCATCAAGGGCGACTTCACCGGCGATGCCTGGTTCCCGGAGTTCAGCGACGCGGAGTCGGAGGTCGAGAAGGAAGAGGATCAGCCACGGTTTCGCTTCATCGTCTGGCGACGTAGAGCAAGCGACCCAACATTCTCGCCCAGCAGCGGGTCCTAAGTAGAGAGGGAGAGGATCGGACATACCGCGAGGCCGGTGATGTGTGTCCCCAGGAGGTGATCTATGAGTTCTCCAGAGAGAGTCTTCGGCCTTCTTGTCGTCGTCTCGATCCTGGCTCTGCCTGTCCAGGCCGCCAAGGTGAAAGTGGAGGAAGCGACCTTCGAGTTCGCCGGCAAGCAACGGACCTACTTCCTGTATGCGCCGAGAAGCGCCGAGCCCGATCTGCCGGCGCCGCTGGTGCTGCTGCTCCACGGCTCGGACCGCAACGGCATGTCGCTGCTGGCGAAGTGGAAGAAACTCGCCAACAAGGAGCGTATCGTGCTGGCGGCGCCGAACTCGCTCGATCCGCACGAGTGGCATCCCAACCACGACAGCTACGGGTTTCTGCGGGCGGTAGTCGACGACGCCGAAGGCCGGGCGGCGGTCGATCGCACCCGCATCTACGTCTTCGGCCACTCGGCCGGCGCGGCCTATGCCCTGCAGCTGGTCCTGTTCGATTCGCGGTTCTATGCGGCGGTCGCAATCCATGCCGGAGCACTCCATCCCCAGGCCCATTCGTGGATCGAAAAAGCCGTACGTCCGACCCCGATCTCGATCCAGGTCGGCACCCGTGACCGCTTCTTCCCACTGGCCACGGTACGCGCCACCCGGGATGCGCTGGAGGCCGCCGGTTTCACGGTAGAGCTCAAGGAGATCAGCGGTCACGACCATTGGTATTATGACCGCGCTGCGGAGCTCAACCGTCACGCCTGGCAGTTCCTGCAGGGTTACCGGCTCGAGAATCCCGATCGGTAGGCGTGCCGGCCACGGGAGTTCTGCGCACTCTGTCAACGACTGGTGGCGCTGGCCACGACAGCATCTCAGACTCTGCCGGCGGTTGGTGGGGACGGTTATGCCTGCGCCGCCTCGGCGACCTCGTCGCCGAAGCGGATGCCGATGTCGCGCAGCAGCTTGAAGGGGGGGATGCCGCCGATCAGCACGAAGACGAAGTCGTTGTCGATCGTGATCTCGCCTTCCGGGGTCTGGAGACGCACCGAGGACCTGGTGATCTCGGTTACCTGCGATTGCATGATCAGATGGATGCGGCCGCGCTTGACCAGCTTCGCCAGCCGTTCCTCGTTCTTCTTCTTGATGCGGAAGAATTGCTCCTTGCGGTAGGAGATGACGACTTCGTTGCCGGGTTGACGCGCCAGGCCCATGGCGGCTTCGATGGCACTGTCGCCGCCGCCGACGCAGAGCACGCGCTGGCGGCGGTACTCGGAGGCGTCGCGGACCTGGTACATGACCTTGGGCAGCTGCTCGCCGGGCACGGCCAGCTTGCGCGGGGTGCCGCGGCGGCCGAGGGCGAGCAGCACGTTGCGGGCGCGATGCTCGCCGCCGGCGGTGCGGATCTGGAAATGATCGCCACCGTTGCGATCCAGCGCGGTGACCCGTTCGCCAAGGCGCAGCGGAATCTGATGCTGGTCGACGAGGCCGCTGAACAGCTCGAGCAGCTCCTCCTTGGAATACTCGTCGCGCTCGAGCGTGCCGTAGAGCGGCAGCTCGACCGGCTGGGTGTGGGTCAGCTTGCGCCGCGGGTACTGGAAGATGGTACCGCCGAAGTCGCTCTGCTGCTCCAGCACGACGTAGGAGAGACTGTGCTCGACAGCCGACAGCGCGGCGGACAGCCCGCTCGGACCGGCACCGACGATCGCCAGGTCGAGCACGTCCGCCGGAGGCGGACCAACGGAGCTCGTGGGAGTTGGCGCGGGTCGGCCGTCGAGGCGTTGGGCGATCGAGCGCACGGTGTCGCGCCCCTGCTCGACGGCGTTGCGGATGAGTGCCAGGCCGCCGAGCTCGCCGGCGATGAACACTCCCGGCACGTTGGTCTCGCGTTCGTCGTCCATTACCGGCACGTCGGCGCGGCCCTTGAGCGCGCCGACGCGGATCTCGATCCCGCCCAGGGGACAGGCCTTGGCGCACTGCCCGATGCCGATGCAGCGCATGCCGTTCACCACCATCGCCAGGCCGCCGGCCATGCCGAGGACGTCGCCCTCCGGGCAGGCCCTGACGCAGCCGCCGCAGCCGATGCAGATGGCGGGGTCGATGTAGGGGTACTGCCCCTTGGGCATATCGATGCCCAGGCGGCGGGCCTCGTCCAGGCGCTCGAGGTCCTTGCGGCCACGACGGCGGAAGGCGAAGTAATAGCCGAACACCACCGTGCCGGCGAGCGACAACGCGCCGCCCCAGATGAAGACCGCTTCGTTGATCATCGGGCCACGCCTCCTGAGGCGGTACCGGTCTCCTCGGGCGCGCGGTGGCAGCCCGAGCAGGCGGTCGGTAGCGGTTTGTAGAGCACCACATCGCGACCCTCGACTGTCTCGGTTGGGTGGCATGCCTCGCAGGCGGCTCGGGCGTGCGCCCCTTCGAGCGGGAAGACCGAGTCCCGGCCGTGATCGAACAGGCTCGGTGTCCAGCCCTCCGGGCTGTGACAGTCGCGGCAGGAGACCGGCCCTTCGGGCCGGGCGACCTGGCCGAGGTGCGGGTCCTGGTGGCAGCCCCAGCAGGTGGTCGAGGCGCCCTGAAAGCTCAACATGACGTCGCCGGTGACGGGAGCCGAAGAGAGCTCGTGACATTCGACGCAGACCACGGTGCGGTGAGCGCCCTCGAGATCGAAGCCCGTGGCGCCGTGATCGAAGCGGATCTCGCCCGTGGCCGTTCGCTCGGCGACGCGCCAGCTCGCGCCGTCGTGGCAGGTCTCGCAGCCAGCCTCGCCGAGGAAGGCGTCGGCGGTGCCGGCGTGCGGGTCCAGGTGGCAGTCGACGCAGCCGGCGGCGTCGAGCCGGAAGACGCGCGTGGTGGCCGGTGCGCTATCCATGGCGACGGCCACGCCCCGTGCGACGAGATCGCTCGTCGGCACGCGAGCATGGCAATCGGCACAGGGCACCGTGCGGTGCGCCGCCTCGAGTGGGAAGTCGGTGGCGGCATGATCGTCGAGGTCGAAGCCGCTGGGGACGAAGCCGTCGACGTCGTGGCACTCGGAGCAGGCGGCTCGCAACTGACCGGAGTGTTCGTCGGCGTGGCAGGTGGCGCAGCGCTCGTGCCCGGCGATCCGGAACGATCCGGCGGCGTGGCAGCTGGCACAGTCCAGGGGCCGGTGGCGTCCGCGCAGCGGAAAGCGGGTGAGGTCATGGTCGAAGCGCCCGCGGTCCACCCGGCGCCAGTCGGCGGTCGCGTGGCAGGCCGCGCAGTCGCGGCCGAGCCGGCCGCGGTGCGGGTCGTCGTGGCAATCGGCGCAGGCGGTCGGGGTGCCGGCGTAGCGGATCCAGTCGCCAGCCTCGTCGGTCTCGGTGACGTGGCAGCCGGTGCACTCGGTCGACGCGTGGCGGCCGTCGAGGGCGAAGGCGGTCTGGTCATGGTCGAATCCGGCCGCGGGTTGCCAGGCGTCCTGACCGTGGCATTCGGCGCAGCCGCGGGTGGCCATCTGACCGCGGTGTGGGTCCTGGTGGCAGGTCGCGCACTCGGTAGCCAGGCCCAGGAACGTGCGGTCTAGGTCCTTGCCGGCCGCGATCAGCTTCTCGGGCTCCTCGATGTGCGACGCCCGGTGGCAATCCCGGCACGCGACCCGGTGGGCGCCGAGCAGAGAGTAGCCGGTGTCATCGTGGTCGAAGTATATCGATTGCCCCCCATCGGGGGGACGTTCCATTTGCCACCCTTCCGGTGGACTCTCCGTTCCCTTTCCCCACCAGATGAGCTCGAACTCGCGCCCATGGTGCTCGATGTGGCAGGTTTCGCACCGCTGGTAATCACTGCGCGCGTGCAGGCCGGCGCCCGCCGCGATGCGCTCGCCGAGCACGCC
Source organism: bacterium (assembly GCA_024226315.1). GTDB lineage: Bacteria > Acidobacteriota > Thermoanaerobaculia > Multivoradales > J023 > JAAELT01. Next base: position 15,341 of record JAAELT010000482.1, read on the forward strand.
GTGGCACGACAGGCAGCGCTGTGCCGTGACGCCCTTGCCCTTCTCGTGGCATTCCAGGCAGGCGCGGCTCGAGTCGAGCGCGGCATGCGCGCTGCTGAGCTCGCCCGGCGACAGCTGGGCCGACAAGCGGTCCGCGGCGAGGCCGATCACGCCGAGCATGACGGTGGCCAGGAGAAGCGCACGCATCGGTCCTACACGTAGCCGGTCATCCAGGCGACGCCGATGTGCACGACCATGAACAGGTACATGATGATCGCGAACGGTTTGTGCAGCACGTGCCAGTAGTGGAAGATCTGCCGCAGCCGCGACCACATCAACAGCCGGCGACGCAGCCGGGCCTTGCGCGCCACGGCGAGCTCGAAGCGCCGGCGCAAGCGCGGTTCGACTTCGGCATGACTGCGGCTGAAGTACCGCAGACGCCGGCGCATCCGGAAGGCGTCGATCTGGTTGGTGAACAGCAGCCAGAGCAACGGACGATCGGGATCAAGGCCCGATTCCGCGGCGGTCTCGAGCTCGACGACGGCCTCGGGCGGCAGGCCGAAGGACTGGACGAGCTGCCGCGACAGCTCCCCATCCTGGGCTTCGACCTCGGCCAGGGACAGCTCGTCGCCGGCCCGGCTGCGCGGGATCTGGCGGTAGAGATACCGGCCGAGAACGCCCGACAGCGCCACCGCGGCCATCGACCAGAAGCTCAGGCTGACCAGCCCCCCGACCTTGAACGAGCTGTGCAGGAGAATGAACAGCGGGCCGCAGATGCCCAGGAAGATGTGGTAGTCGAGCCACATGCGGACCGGTCCCAGGCGCCGCAGAGGGCGCCAGCGTTTGCGCAGCGTGTAGCCGAGCATCAACGTCATCATGGCGGCGCCGGCGATGCCGAATCGCAGCCCGTGGGTGCCGCCGGGCTTGAAGCTCCAGTACAGCTCGTGCCGCGGACGCTCGATCAGTGGCGTGGTGTAGTAGTCGAAACCCTGGACGGCGAAGGCCGCGACCACGCCCAGGCCCCCCAGGTAGAGACTCACCAGCAACAGCCGGTGGAGGTTCCACATACCTACCCGCCGTTGGTGGCGGGCTGAGAGCTCCGCATCATCTCGAGCAGAGTACCGTCGGAGGTCGCGGCGAGCAGCTGTTCGACCTCGCGGTTGCCGCCGGCCCGCCGCGCTTTGGCCGCGGTGAGTGCCGCGCCGGCCTCGTCGCCGATACGGCGTTGCGCCTCGGCCCTTGCGTCGAGTGCCAGGGCGTGGTCCGGATAGCGCGCCAGGACTTTGTCGAGCAGCTCGATGGCGCGCGGCGCGTGGCCCATCGCCAGCCGCACGACGCCGTGGACGTAGAGGCCGTCCGGGTCCTCCGGATGGGCCGCCAGGATCGCCGAGCCGTGCTCGTAGGCGAGCATCAACTGCTGGTTCCGAAGCAGCTCGAGCGCGAGCCGCTTGCGCGCTTCGAGGTCGCCGGGATCGGCCGCCAGCCGCGCCTCGAACGGCGCGATCCGTTCCCGCGCCTCGGCGCTGAGCGGCGCCGCGGAGTGCTGGGCAATCTCGGCGTCCGACAAGGGTGCCGCGGCCGGCGCCTTGGCCGGTACCGGCCTGGGCGCGGCTACCGCTGTCGTTGCTGGCGTTTCGCCGCCGCGCTCGGGCGCCGCCGCCAGCGCCAGCACCACGATCACCCCCGCCGTCGCCAGGCCGGCCGCGTAGCCGGCCAGGGCCGCTCTCCTCACCGGGTTCATAGCCGGTACCCCAGCTGCAGGATGTAGCGCTCGCCGGCGAGGTCGTCACCATCGGTGATCTCGACCTCGGACAGCAGGAAGAACCGCTTGGGCAGGCGCGCGGTGCCGCTCAGCCGGATCCACTGGTTCTCGGTGTCCACCGGTATTCCTCCGATCGTGTTGGTGGTGGTCGACGTGCCGAGGGTCAACCCGATGTCGTGACCGCCGTCGAAGTACTTCCGGCTGCGCAGCGACACGCGGTAGCCGTCGGAAGTATCGCCGCTGAAGCCGGAGAAGTCGACTCCGAGCAGCAGGTTGTGACCGCCGATGTTGGTGTGGAAGATCGAGCCGGTCCCGGTGTAGGCGTCCTCGTCGTTGTTCTCCTCGGTCCGGACGCCGACCGACGTGGTCAACCGCCAGCCCCGAGAATCGCCGATCTGGGCGTTCAGCCGCAGGCCCTCGCGAAGCCGGTCGTCGAAGATCTCCTCGGGCGTGTCGCGGTTCTCGAAATCGCGGAAACGCCGGCGGTGGTCATAGGAGACTCCCAGCCGCAGACTGTCGTTGAAACGATAGTTGAAGGTTGTCAGCAGGTTCGACACCTGGTAATCGTCGCCCGCGACGTCGCGACGCCAGTCGGTGTTGATGTCGACGTCGGCGCGCTGGTAAAAAGACCAGCGACTACCCGAGCCGAGCCGGCCGTAGAGCGAGACGAACTCGCGGCTGACCTGCCCCTCGTAGAGCTCGCGGATGCCGCCGACCAGCAAGTCGGCGTAGAAGGGCGATTCCCGGGTGCGTTTGCGCTGGTAGTGGAAGAAGGCGCCGTAAGCCTCGCCATCGGCCCCGAGGCCGATCTCGTCGACGTCGGAGCGCTGGCCGTAGAAGCCGCCGACGCCGAACCGTGGCCGCTGTCCGTTCGTCCCTTTTCGACCGAACCTGTACTCGCCGACCACGCCGTCGAGATAGTCGAAGCCGAGCATCGGACTCGACGTCATGCGCCCAGCCTCGACGAGCACCCGCCCGTCCGGCGGTTCGTAGGTGAACGCCAGCTCGTAGAGCCGGTCGCGGCGGCTGGTCTCGGTGGCCTCGGATTCGCGGTAGCGGCGGTCCTCGCGACCGCGCACGCGGATCCTGGCCTCGTAGGCGCCGCCGAGCGACTGGGTGCGGAGGTTGAGGCGCGCGGTGGTCTGATCGAAGCTGCGCGGAATCTCTGCGCCGTCGACGAAGTGGTGCAAGCGCACCGAAACGGTGCCCGAGAAGTCCGCCCACTTGCGGCCGTCCGAGCGCGGTGGGTCGGAGCTGATCTTCAGCTCTTCTTCCGGCTCGGAGGCTGCCGCGGGTGCCGGCCCGGCTGGCGTTGGGGTCGCGGCCGGAACGGGTCCGGGCTCATCGAGCTCAGGGATCGGAATCGCCTGGTCGCCGAGCACGATCTCGAGGCGCGAGTCGACCACCCGGCAGGAAGCCGATTTCTTGGAGACGAAGGCTACCTGCAGCTCGGCCACCGGCTCACCGTCGCGGAGCACCGCGACCGCCTGACCGACCGACAGGCCATGGGAGCGGCCGCCGTTCAAGTAGACCGAGTCAGCGCCGACGTGGCTGACCTGGAGTGGCGGCAGCTCTTCCGCGGTGCTTTCGGTCGCGTCAGCGTCGGCCAACGCGGTGGCCGGACCGAGTGCCCAGGCCAGGGCGAGCAGAGCCACGAAACTCGTGGGTGCCGGAAATCTCGTCGTCAAGTGTCTCATGTCACTCCTCTCCGTCCGGGTGGCAGCCCAGACATGCATGGCTCTCGTACACGTAGCCGCTGACCTCGTCGTGGTCGGAGTCGGCGTCCGACTGGTTGTGCTCGTGGCAGAAGATGCATTCGAAGACCTGTGGATTGCCGGTCGCCACGTGGCAGTCCTCGCAGACGCTCCATTCGCCGCGATGGGCGCCGCTGTAGATCGGGAAGAAATCGTCGTGGTCCCAGGTGGCGTCGTCCCAGTCGCTGGTGTTGTGGCAGACCTCGCAGGTGGTGGGGAAACCGGCGGCGACGTGATCGAAGTCGGCGGTCACGTAGTCGACTTCGTGACAGGCATAGCAATCGGTGGGGGTGCCGCCGTAGCCATCCGCGTGGCACGATTGGCAGTCGAGGCTCTGGTGCGCACCATCGAGCGGGAAGGCGGTCTGGTTGTGGTTGAAACTCGCCGGCTGCCAGCCGTTGACCGAATGGCAGTCTTCGCAGGTGGTGGGAAAACCGTCGTGGTCGGGATCCGAAGCGCCGTCATAGTCACTCTCATGGCACGAGAAGCAGTCGGTGGGGGTACCGCCGTAGCCGTCGGCGTGGCAGGACTGGCAGTCGACGGCCAGGTGGGAGCCCTGGAGTGGGAAGGCGGTCTGGTTGTGGTCGAAATTCGCCGGCTGCCATCCGCTGACCGAGTGGCAGTCCTCACAGGTGGTGGGAAACCGTCGTGGTCGGGATCCGAAGC
>JAAELT010000483.1 GCA_024226315.1 bacterium
CTCCCGGCCGGCGGTCGCCAGCTCGCGCAGCGGCTCGATCAGGGGATGGGGCGCCCGGATCACCGCCTCCGCCTCGCCGCAGATGTGGCGTACCGCCAGCGGCTTCGAGGCGACCCGCGCCATGTCCGCCACGATCGCCGCCGCCTCGGCCGCTACCCTGAGAGCGATCAGCGACCGCCTGGCGGTATCGAGCGACCGCCAGGCCTGCTGGGTATCGTCCAGCCTTTCGTGCAGCAGTCCCTCGGTCCACCACAGCATGGCGCGCTGGAGCTTGTGGCGGTCCTTGAGCTTCAAGCGCAAGTCAGCGCAGAGGATCAACGCCTCGGTGGCTTGCTCGTCCGTACCCTCGCCGAGGGCGGTTGCGTAGTTGTGGAGCGCGTTGCAGTAGGCGGTCTCAGCATCCGGATCGGTGGCCGCGAGGCACAGCTCCACCTGGCGGAGACCCTCCTGGTGTTTGCCACTACTGAGAAGCGCCACGCCCAGAGCTTCGTGGGCCATCGCCATCTCGGCCCCTTCCGTTCGCTCAAGGGCGGCCTCAGCGTCATCGATAGCGTCTTTCAGTCGGTCCTGATAGATGCGGATCCAGGCTCGCCGGCGGTGCAGATCTCCCTCGAGGTCAAGTGGCGCAACGTCGAGGGCGATTTCGAGAGCTCGTTCCGCATGCTCCAGGCGGTTGGCCGACCGGAGAGCGGTCGCCAGTCGAGCGAAGCTCAGCACCAGGGCTTCTTCAGTCTTGAGCTGTTGCGCCAGGCGGCAGCAGAGCTGGGCCAATCGTAGGCCGTCCGGATTGCCGCAGTTGGTCTTTTCGTCGGCGAGTCCACAAAGCCGCTGCAGGACGTGAATCTTGAGGAAGCGCTTGCGCAACCTGCCTGGAGGAGCATCCGCCAGCTCACGAGCCAGGAGAACAGACTTCCTTGGAGGCGCCATGCGCCAGATGATACGGCAACAGCCGGGACCTTTGTAGTCCCTGCCGCTGCCGTTGTGGCATTAGCCGGCCGTAGGGGAAAAGGGGCCGACGCCGGCACGGATGCTGGTTTTCGTCTTCATGCCTCTGGACCTTTGGCGCTCACAGCGCGGGCAGCATTGCCGTTGGTGAAGCGTATGCCGCAAGACTACAGGGTCTCGAAGATTCGACCTCGTGGTCGTGCCCGGCCGCGGGGGCTCGTTGGCCCCCGGGCCAGCTCGCTGCGGCGCTATCCGTTCGTAGGGATATACGGGCCGACGCCGGCACGAATGCTGGTCTGGGTCTTCATAGGCCGTACCTCCGGCGCTCTCAGCGTGGGGCGGTATTGCCTTTGATGGAGCGCTGGGCCGCAAGAATACAGGGCTCCCAACGAATCGACCGGTCGGTCGGTAACCTGGATCGGCCCGAAGATCGCCGGGGGTCCCGACGAATCGACCGAGCGGTCGATTCGACAGGGGTGTTTACCGCTGCTTTCGGGGTGGTTAATCTGCCTGCGTTGGCACAATTTCTGACCCCAGAAGGACCCACGATGCAGGCGACGCAAGACGTTTCCCTCACCCCCGAAGACCTGGCGCTGATCGCCGACGGCACCGGCAACATCCCGGACGACACCGCCGTCCGGCTCCAGGCGTTCATCCTGTGCGCCGGCGACCCCGAGGAGTTCGAGCGCCGGCGGCAGTGGATCGTC
>JAAELT010000484.1 GCA_024226315.1 bacterium
ATCGAGGCACACCTGTGGCATGCCTCACCCATATAGAGACGAGAAAACGGGCTCCGATCTCGCGGCGGAGCTTTCGAGGCACCAGACTGCTGGTCACCGTCGAGGACGACGAGATCGTCAGCCCCTCAGAAGTGGTGCCTGGCACCGCTTTCTGGGGGGGCACACCTCTCCTCTGTGAAGATCCCAAAGGTGGCCCTGGAGGTTAGCCGGTCCTCTGAGAAGTGGTGCCAGAGCGGGCCTCCTGGCCAAAGGAAGGGCTGGGCCGAGAGCTCCGCCGCCCTGGGCGGAACTCTCGGGGCGGTGATATACTGACCTCACTTTTCTCGTAAGAGGAGGTCTCTCATGGCTCGTTCGCCCCTCGTGTTGCTGACGCTCGCGGCCGGTCTGGTATTGGCTGGTTGTCCGAAGGGAGGGCCCCCGGCGTGGGATCCTTCCAGCGACCCCTACCTCGCCGACGCCGAGTGCGGCGACCTGGGCTACCTGCCGCCGGACCCCAGCCTGTCGGAGGCAGAGAACAAGGGCCGCTGCGCCTGGTACCTCTACACCGGCGGCGGTGAGGAGATGTTCCGGCTGTTCGCGATCGCCACCAAAGGCCGGATGGACCTGCTCAAGGTCCTCGACACCCGGCAGCGCGGCGAGCGCTTCGCGACCTTCGGCGCGATCAACGACCCGGGCTGCAAGCAGGCGACCGAGCCCGACGAGTACGGCCTGTGGATGGACGACTGCCAGGATCCGTACGCGGCGGGAGCGATGGGTTTTCGCAAGCGGCCGAACCCCAAGTACAAGCCCGAGCTGTGGGACGCCGAGAAATACGTGGGGAACCCGCTGATCGAGCCGCCTTACCGGATCGGCCTGACCTGCGGCATCTGCCACCTCGGCTTCAGCCCGACCAACCCGCCGGCCGATCCGGCCAACCCCTCCTGGGAGAACATCGACACGGTGGCCGGCAACCAGTACCTCGACGAGGCCTTCCTCTACCGCCTGGCGGTCGACGAGGAGCACACCGAGTGGCAGGTCCTGAAGAGCCATTCGCGCGGCGTCGTCGACCCCACGCGGATCGCCAACGACAACGTCGAGAACCCCACCGCCGTGCGCGCGGTGATCAACTTCAAGCAACGGCAGACCTTCCCGGAAGAGATGAACGACGGCTCGATCCAGGACGTGCACCGCGTGTTCAACGACGGCTCCGACTACGGCGTCGAGACCGCCGCGATCCGCGTCTGGCTCAACCTCGGCCTGTGTTTCAAGTTCTGGGCCCCCCACCACATGCCGCTGATCGCCGCCACGCCGCAGCGGGTCTTCGACATGGAGAAGGCGGCCGAGGTGTGCGAGGAGTTCAACGTCGCCCGGGAGCACGCCAGGAACCTGGTGAAGTTCGTGGAGTCCCAGAGTCCGACCTATCGTCTCGCCGATGCGCCGGGCGGCGAGGCCTACCTGACCGACGATCCCGAGATCCTGAACCGCGGCAAGCTGGCCTTCGCCGAGAAGTGCGCCACCTGCCACTCCTCGAAGCAGCCGCCGCCGGAGATCGCCGAGGACGAGGAGAAGACCATCGAGTGGTTCCGCGAGGCGGTGATGCAGGACGACTTCCTCGAAGGCAACCTGCTGGGCGACGAGCGGCGCTACAACGCGATCGAGACCGGCGGCAACCTGCAACGGGCGATGAACAGTAATTCCGGCTGGGGCCGCATCTATGAGCAGTTCTCCTCGGCCACCTACAAGAACCAGCCGTCCGGCGGCTCGACCGAGCTCTACAACCCGTTCGATCCCGACAACCCGATCCCCTTCGAGTTCCCGCCGGGCCTGGGGTACTACAAAACGTTTCCGATCTTCGGCGTCTGGGCCTTCGCGCCGTTCCTGCACAACAACTCGCTCGGCGAATACACCGGTGACCCGTCGGTGGCAGGCCGGGTGAAGGCCTTCGAGGACGCGGCCGAGAAATTGCTGTGGCCGGAGAAGCGGCCCGGCATCGAGGCCATCACCCACACGGCCGTCGACTCGAAGCCCTACATCCCGACCCGCAGCTGGCTGGAGGTGCCGGCGGGCACGCCGACCGTGCTGTTGGCCAACATCGACTGGGTCAAGCTCACCCTGGACAAGGACACGATCCTGGCGCGGCTCAAGAACGAGAGCTTCGAGGAGATCGTGCCGCTGCTGCTCGAGCACAACCTGATCCCCGACTTCATCCCCGACCGGGGACACACCTACGGCGAGGACCTCTCGGACGAGGACAAGCGGGCGTTGATCGAATATATGAAGTGGATGTAGGGCAGCCGCCTCAGAAGTGGTGCCTGGCACCGCTTTCTGGGCCTGGCACCGCTTTCTGGGGGTGTCGGCCAGGAACGCCGCCAGCTCGGCCTTCAGGCCGTCACGCGTCCGCTTCGACGCCACGTGGGAGAGTGGCTTCGGCGATCTCTTCGTCCGTCTCGTGGGCGGTTCGTAGGAATTCTGGCTCAGGATCTCTTCCGCACGGGCGTACCAGATGCCGACCATCGGCTTGCCGTCGATGAGCGCCTGCGCGCAATGCAGGCCCTCCCAGTCCGCGATCCGAGCAAGTCGGAGTGCCTGCGCAGGATGATCTTCTTCGGCGACCCTGTGGAATATAACCGGCTTCTCAGACGTAGCCCATCCAGAACGTTCGGCTCACCATCACGAATTTGCCGGGCCCAGCATGGAAGGCGTTGCGATGCAAACCGAAGCCACCGGAGTTCGTGACCGCGCCGAGGCGCCCCCTCGGCACTGTCCGGCGTGCGGCCAGGATCTCAGCCGGTTTCCCTACTACCAGCTCCGCTCAGGCCCCCTCGCGCGCAGGCTGCGCGCCCTGGCCCGAGCACTCATCCCGGTCATGGCGGTG
>JAAELT010000485.1 GCA_024226315.1 bacterium
ACGATCCTCGAGGATCGCCAGGACCTTTCCCGCCGACACCGACTCCGGGTCGTCGGGATCGTGCTGGAAAGAGGTGAATCTGTAGCCGTCGTAGCGCTGCAGGAGGCCGGCGGTGGCGAACCAGAGGAACCCCCGGCGATCTTGCAGAACGTCCCAGACCGAGCTGTGGGAGAGCCCGTCTTCGGTCGTCAAGTGCTCGAGCTCGACGCCCTGCGGGTCCCCCCGGAGGGGGACAGATGGGGAGTTCCCCCGGAGGGGGGCAGATGGGGGACTCTCGCCCGGGAGCGGCGGTGCAAAGGCCAGCAGGGCTCCGAGCGCGGTGAACAGCCGCTTCCGGAGCGGCTGACGCCGGCCTCGGTGGTCGCGTTTCGGAGAGGTTCTCGGAGCTCTCGGAGTCATCATCCTGATGGCCTGCACGCACCACCTATCGCCGGTCACTCCCCTCCGCGCCCTGCGGTCTCGCATCGGTTCGCCTCGGCGTCTATCGCCGGGTACCCTATTTCGCCTGTGACAGTACCATGTCGGCTCAGCGCGCGACCCGTAGGCCCGCTTGATCGGCACGTTGGTGATCGTCCGCAACCTTCCTTTGACTTCTGCGTACTAGTGCTATAGAGTTGCATAGCACTAAGGCACAGGAAACCACCACCATGATCCGACAACCTCTCGAGCTCGCCATCGTCCCGGGTCATCACCAACCGATCTACCGCCAGATCGCCGGCCAGATCGCCCGCGCCATCGCCACCCGCGCGCTTTCGCCCGGCGACCGGCTGATGCCCTACCGGGAGCTCGCCGAGCTCCTCGTCGTCTCCCCTCTGGCGGTCAGAAAGGCCTACGACGACCTGGTGGTCGAGGGGCTCTGCGACGACGGCGGCGGGGAGCTCCAGGTCGCGTCGCCGTCGCCGGAGCACGAGCGGGAACGAGCGCGGCGGGAGCTCTTCGCGACCCTGCTCGAGCAGGGGCTTTCCCTCCAGGAGCTGCAGCTGGCGCGCGAGGTCCAGTGCCGTCTCCTGCCCCCCGAGCTGGTCGTCGGCGACGGCTTCGAGGTGGCGGCCCGCAACTACCCGGCGGGCTTCGTCGCCGGCGACTTCTATGACGTGATCCGTCACGTCGACGGCAGCGTCGGCGTGGTGGTGGCCGACGTCGCCGGCAAAGGCTTCGGACCGAGCCTGATCATGGCGACAGTGAAGGCGGTGATGCCTTTTCTCGCCACCGGGCGGAGCGTCGAAGAGACTCTCTGCGAGCTCAACCGGCGTCTGCACGTCGATCTCGATCGGCGGGAGTTCGTGGCCCTCGCCTATGCCCGGCTCGACCCCGCGAGCGGCCGGGTGCGGATCGCCGACGCCGGACTGCCGGCGCCGGTCCTGCTCCGCTCCGGCCAAGACCCGGCGGAGCTGGCGGTGCCCGGGCCGCGGCTCCCTCTGGGGCTCCGGCCGGCGATCCGCTACCAGGCCACGGAGATCACCCTCGAGCCGGGCGACCGGCTGCTCTTCCACACCGACGGCATTCCCGAGGCGGCGACCGGAGACGACGAGCTCCTGGGCTACGAGGAGCTCGCGCGCCTGGTGTGCGAGCTCCACCGCGACCGCGGTCGCCTGAGCGCCGAGCGTTGGCTCGACGCTCTCCTCGAGCGGGTTCGGGAGGCGACCGGGAAGGTGAAGGCGGACGATGGGTCGGACCTGGCGAGCGTCCCCTGCCTGCTCGAAGACGACTGGACCGCCCTGGTGATCGAGCGCACCTGAGGAGACGCCATGCAGCTCCACATCGTGCCCGGCGGCGAGCTTCCGATCTACCGGCAGATCATGCACCAGATTACCGACGCGATCGCCGGCGGACGCCTCAGCCGGGGCGACAAGCTGCCGTCGCAGCGCGACCTCGCCGAGCAACTGGTGATCTCGCCGCTGACGGTGAAGAAGGCCTACGACGAGCTCGAGCGCGAGGGGGTCATCGAGACCCGGCGGGGCCGCGGCACTTTCATCGACGCCGCGGCCGAAGCGGTCGACCCGGCGCGCCAGCGCCGCCGCCTGCGCGGCGACGTGCGTCGCCTGCTCATCCAGGCGCACCTCGCCGGCGTGCCGCTGGCCGACGTCAGGCGCCTGCTGAGCGAGGTCGCCAAAGAGATCCAAGCCGAACGCAGAGGTGTCTGATGATGCTCACACAGATCCGACGAGACAAGGCCTTCCGCAATCTCGGCACATGGGCCTTCGCGAGTGCCGTGATCGCCTCGCTCCTGATCGGAAGCGGCATCGACCGGACCTCCGGGCCGCCCAACGCCGCCGCGCCGGTGACGGTGTTCGGCCTCTGGGTCGGCCTCGCCCTCTATCTGGCGTTCGGAGCCCGGCGGCGTGGCTCGAGCCTCCTCGACCTGACCCTGCCGCTTCCGGCCCGCCGCCTGTGGCTCACCCACGTGCTCGCCGCCGCTCTCGGGGGGCTCGTGCTGCTGGTGTCCTCGCTCGTGGTTCTGGCGTTGAGGGGCTGGGTCGAGGGCTGGCCGGCCTATGCGCCGGCGCTCGCCGCGGTCCGCCTGATCCCGCTGCTGGTGGCAGGCCACGTCCTGGCCGTGGTGGCGCTGGCCAGCCACCGGCCCCACCTTTTCGAGGTACCCGCCAGCGACGGCTGGGCCTTCCAGGCGGTGGTGCTGGTGGGGATCCTACCGCTCCTGCTGGGGCTCGCGGCTCAGCCGCCGGGGTGGGCGCTCGTGCTCTTCGCCGCCGCCGGTGCGCTCGGGTGGCGCACCTGGCGCAAGCTGCCGCCGGCCCTGGCCCTCCTGCCCCGCGAACCCACAGTGCCGGTGGCCGTGGCCGACACGAGGGGCGGCGCGGACTCTTCGGCGGCCCCCACGGCACCCGCCGGTGAAACCGTTCGGACGCGGGCCGGGCTCTCGCACCTGCTCCCCGCCGCCAGCACCTATGCCTCCTGGGCCCTCGTGGGCTTTGTCGGGATGCTGATCGGCGGGCGAGTCGAGCTCGCCGTCTGGTTCGAACACGGACGTTACGTTCAGAGCCCTCTGGCGCTCCTCATCCTGGGGAGCTTCACCGAGCTGTGGACCTCCCGTCTGCCGTTCTTCGACCTCTTGCCCATCGGCCGCCGCCGGCTCTTCGCCCTGCTGTTCTTGCCGCCGTTGACCGCCCTGCTACTCGGTTACGGCGTCGGCCACTGGCTCGCGGGAACGGCGGCGGTGCTCCGCCCCGCGGGACCCGCCCTGCTGGCGTTTCTGGTCCTGGTGGTGCCGCCCTGGCTGCTCTTTCTCGCCCTCTACTTCCGGCTCCACCGCGCCCCGATCTCCGAGCGGCTGCGAGCGGCCGTGGGCTGGAGCTTCCCCTGCCTGATGTTCTCCTTCCTGGTGCTGCAGATGGCGGCCGCGGCGCTCGGCATGGTCGAGCCCTGGGAGCTCCAGGACATGCTCGAGAGCTTCTTTGGCGAGCTCGGCTCCGCGGCGTGGACCGGCCTGGCTCTGCTCGCGGTGTTCGCCTACCTGCTGGCGGCGAGAAACTTCGAGCGCCTCGAAGCTGCCGCCCGACCGACCACCTCCGAAGGTGCATCGTGAACCTTCACCACCTGGTACCTATGGTATTCCGCCGATTCCGCCCCTTCTCTGGAGGTCTCCCATGAAAATCGCTCAATTCCAAGATATCCACCGCGCCTACAAGAAAGGCGTCGACGTCCTCGCCGGGGTGAGCTTCGGCGTCGGGCCCGGCGAGATCGTCGCCCTGCTGGGCAGGAACGGCGCCGGCAAGACGACGCTGATTCGCATCGCCATGGGCATGATGGAGGCCCAGACCGGCTCGGTGCGCGTTTTCGGTCTCGATCCACGAAAGGATGCGGTCGAGGTCAAGCGCCGGGTCGGCTACGTCTCGGAGGACCAGATCCTGCCGCCCTTCCTCAAGGTCAGCCAGGTCGTGGAGCTCCACCGCGGGCTCTTTCCCACCTGGGACGACGATCTCGCCCGCCGTCTGGGCGCGCGTTTCGCGATCGATCCGGAGGCGAAGATCAAGACGCTGTCGAAGGGACAGGCGCGGCAGGTGGCACTGCTGTGCGCGGTGGCCCACCGGCCGGAGCTGCTGATCCTCGACGAGCCCGCCGGCGGCCTCGATCCGGCGGCGCGGCGGGAGTTCCTCGAGACCTCGATCCGGCTGCTCAACGAGTCGGGCACCAGCATTCTGTTCTCGTCGCACTACATGTCCGACGTCGAGCGCATGGCCGACCGGGTGGTGATGCTCGAGGGCGGCCGGGTCTTGATCGACAGCGCTCTGGACGACCTGCGCGAGAGCTACTCGCTGGCCCTGATCACGGCCGGCCCCGAGGTGACGCGCGAGCGCCTCCTCGGTCTCGCGGGCTGCCTCGCGGTGCGCCAGCGCGCCGGCTCGCTCCACGCCATCTTCCAGCTCGATCCCGAGGAGGCCCGGGAGGTGCTCGACAGCGCCCTCGGCATAGGCGACATGCGTACCACGTCGATCGCTCTGGAGGAGATGTTCATCGAGCTCCTGGGGGGACACGGCGTCGAGGCTACCGGAGGTCCGCCATGAAGCTCCTCGCCGCAATCCGCCGCGACGACGCGCTGCGCTGGCTGCCGCTGTGGATTTCCGCCGGCGCCGGGGTGGCGCTCCTGCTCTCGGGGCTGTATGCCTACCGGGCCTACGGCGATCCGGCGTCGGGCCCGGCCACTCTGACGCTCGTGCTGTGGTGCGCCGTCGCCCCCTATCTCGCCTTCGGCCAGGTGCGCCGCCGTTGCAGCCGCTTCGACCTGGCCCTGCCGCTTTCATCCCGCCGGCTGTGGCTCGCTCACATCGCCGCCGTCCTCCTGGCGGGCGCTATGGTCTTGGCGGTCTCGGCGGCTCTCGTGGTCTCGATCAGCGGCCTTTCGGGGAGGTTCCAGGGCCTCCCAGAGCCCCGGCTCGACGCGCTGCACCTGGCAGTCCACCTGGCTGTCGGCCTCGGTCTGGCGGTGGCGGTGCTGGAAGCCGCCAGGCCGACGCTGGCGGAGATTCCGATCGACCGGGGCCGCGTCCTCTTCACCGTCGCGAGCCTGGGAGGTATCCTGGGAATGCTGTGGCTGCTGAGCGCCCTGCCGCTCTTCTGGGCCCTCGGCCCTCTCGGCCTCGCCTTGGCTCTCGGTCTCCGGACCTACCGCTCGCTGCCTCCGGCCTTCAGCCTGGTGCCCCTCGCGGCGGATCCCGGCCCGGCAGTGGCCCGCCGGTCCGTCGAACGGGACTGGGCGGCTGCCGTCACCGGCCGCCGGGCCGCCTGGCGCCGAAACCTGGATCTCGTCCGCTGGGTGGCCGGAGGTCCCATCGCCTGGTTCGCCTACCCGATGATCTTCTTCGCCGGCATGCTGATCGCCGACCTGCTCCGGGCCTGGACGGGCGAGCCGGACATGACCGTCCAAAACCTTCTGATGGCGATCTACGTGCTGCTGACGTTCTCAGGATTGATGACGGCTCGGCTGCCCCTCTTCGACCCTCTGCCCGTCTCCCGCAGGCTGCTGCTCGCGGCCCTCGTCCTGCCAAATCTGGCGGCCCTGATCCTCGGCTACGGCGCCGGCAGGATCGCGGTGGCCGCCCTCGACGAGCCCCGGGACCTGGTCGAGATGGCGGAGTGGAAAGAAGGCTACTTCGTGCGGGTACCGGCCCGCTACCTGGAGATCGCCTGGGACGGCCGACCCCCGGAGCTCGGCGCGCCCTGGGGGGAGGGTCTCGAGCCGATGCTTTTTCCGCTCTACCGGGGAGGCCGGGCGGGTTTGTACTCGCCGTTTCCGGTTTCCGCCGGCAGCTCGCCGGAGCTCTGGGCCTTCCAGATCCGCCGCGCCGTCGAGGCGGTCTATGGCCGATCGATCCCGGAGGCGGAGATCCGGGAGCGTTACCTCGAGGTGGACGGCGAGGGCCGCGTGGTTCCGCGGGGTGAGGGTCTGACGCTCCTCGCCGACCATCCCGGCCTCGAGCCGCGCGATACCGGCCCGGCGTTTCCGGTCGTCCTGCTGCTGGTGGTCTCGTCCTGGCTGCTCTTGTTCTCCATCGTGTTGCGGAGCTACCGCGCCGACATCGGCGACCGAGCTCGGCTGGGAGTCTTCTGGGGGCTCGTGGCGCTCGTCTTCGCCATCATGGGGTTGCATCTCGCCCTCGCCGTCACCGACGTCGTGGAGCCCTGGGTGACGAGGGGATTCCTCGAGATCGCGATCCGCCACCTGGGCGAGAGCTGGCACGGCACCCTCGCGGCCTGGCTCGCGAGCGCCCTCGCCCTCCTCGGCGGCTTCCTGGTAGCGCTGGCCAGCTTCCAGCGCACCGAGCTGCCCGCCAGGCTGGTGTTGAAGAAGGGTCTGCTCGACCTGACGGGAGGTTCGTCATAGACCGAGCTCGTGGCTCGACCTTGTTCGGCATGCAGGCCTTCCGCAATCGCCTGAGCCGCCGGGCTCTGTGACCACCGTCATATCGCTGGCGCCCGCCGGCCGTTAACCTGTCGCGGGCTCACCCGGCGACGGTTCGCTGGCGAAGTGGGGCAGAGTCCGAAAGGGGAAGCCATGCACGTGGAACGAGTCAGCTTCAAGAAGATCGCGGCCGAGGACGGCGAGCTCACGTTCACCGCGGACGGCAAGCGCCACGTCTTTCCCCGGGCGACACTCCCGGCGGAGTTCATGGAATGGATGATCGCGGCGCGGCGAACGATGTACGAGAACCTGGAGGGTCGAGGCACCGCCGAGTTCTTCGCCGCCCACCTGCCGGTGGTGGTGACCTACAGCCGGGACCAGCCGATTCCGTTCAACACCGGCAACAAGGGGGTGGGAATCGTACCGGTCGACGGCAAGCTCGCCCACTACGCCGATCTCTACGAGAGCTCTTTCGAGACGACGAAAGCGGCCCCCCGGGACGAGAGCCTGCCGCTTCGGCTCGAGGCGGTCCGCCGGTTCGTGGCCGGAGACGACGTGTCGGATCAGGCGCTCATCACGCTGGAGATTTTCGAGAAGCAGACCTTCGCCAACGTCTGCGACTTCCCCGTGGCCACCCTCCACTACACCGACGTCGGCCCGGTCTACCGCAGCTTCCAGATCGACGCGATCGTCGAGATCCTGACGCCGGAGCATCCAGCGTACCGCTTCGCCTTCTCGAGCCGGCAGCTGTTCGAGCAGGATCCTTTCCACATCACCCAGACGGAATTCCCTTACGCCTACCTCTTCCACCCCACCCGGATCAGGAACAAGACGCCCTACCGGCGGCGCCCGGGGCGATGAGCGCCGGAACGACCCTGACCTCCTTGATTCTTCCGGAAGTGCCCAGGGACTTCCCCGGGCGCCGCGGGCTGAAGATCCTCCTCCGCGGCCTCCACGTGCTGGCGGTGGCGGTGCTGGTCGGCGGCTCGGTCCTGCAAGTGGAAGCGGAACAGCTGCGGGTGTGGCTGATCGGCGCGCTGGTCACCGGCGTGCTGATCTTTCTTCTCGATCTCCACGAGAGCGGCGCCTTCCTGCTGCAGATCCGGGGCCTCGTGGTGCTCGGCAAGATCGGCCTGCTGGCCGCCCTGCCGTGGCTTGGGTCCTGGCGCTCGTGGCTGTTGGCCACGCTGGTCGTCGTCTCCGTGCTCTCGAGCCACGCCCCGTCCAGGGTGCGCTATTTCATGGTGGCGGGGAGCGGCAAGATTCCGGGTGGCCGCTCCAAGGGCTAGCAAGGATCCATGGGCGCCGCGGATCCGAATCACGTCGCTTGCACAATATATTGTGCTTGACGCCGGGCGCGGGTACATCCTATAGTGTCATTCTTCTTTTATGGATTGAGCCCACAGCCTCGACGCCTTACCTGAGTACACGGAACACGGCTCTCACCTTGAGCGGAGACGCGGAGGCGACGGGGCTGGCCTCCGCCACAATGGAGCGACCCATGACAACTGAGCTGAACACGAAGCCGAGAGACGCGGCAGCGGGTCACACCCTGCCATTCACGCGGGAGGATGCGCCGCGCCGGCGCGGGCTCGCCGTCCGCCGCCACTACTCCACCCCCGGCGTCGAGCCCTTCGACACCGTCGAGTGGCAGCTCCGCGACGCGGTGATCACCGACGAGACCGGCGCCGCCGTCTTCGAGCAGCGCGGCGTCGAGGTGCCGGAGCCCTGGTCACAGACGGCGACCAACGTGGTGGTCAGCAAGTACTTCCGCGGCGCCCTCGGCACTCCCGAGCGGGAGTCCAGTGTCCGGCAGCTCATCGGGCGCGTCGTCGAGACCGTGACCGCCTGGGGGAGAGACGGCGCCTACTTCGCAGAGGAAGAGGACGCCGAGGCCTTTCGCGCCGAGCTCCAACACATCCTGCTCCACCAGATGGCGTGCTTCAACTCGCCGGTGTGGTTCAACGTCGGCATCGAGCCCGAGCCCCAGTGCTCCGCCTGCTTCATCAACTCGGTCGAGGACACCATGCCGTCGATCCTGGAGCTCGCCAAGACCGAGGGCATGCTGTTCAAGTACGGCAGCGGCAGCGGCAGCAACCTGTCGACGATCCGCTCGTCGAAAGAAGGGCTGTCCGGCGGCGGTACGGCCTCGGGGCCGGTCTCCTTCATGAAGGGCCTCGACGCCTTCGCCGGCGTCATCAAGAGCGGCGGCAAGACCCGGCGCGCCGCCAAGATGGTGATCCTCGACGTCGATCACCCCGACATCGAAGACTTCATCCTCTGCAAGGAGCTCGAGGAGCGCAAGGCCGGAGTCTTGATCGATGCCGGCTACTCGGGCGGTTTCGACGACCGCGGCGGTGCCTACGAGTCGCTGTTCTACCAGAACGCCAACCACTCGGTCCGGACCACCGACGAGTTCATGCGCGCGGTCGAGGACGACGCCGACTGGACCACCCGCGCGGTCACCGACGGCCGCCCGGTGGACAGCTACAAGGCGCGGGATCTGCTGCGCAAGATCGCCGACGCGACCTGGACCTGCGGTGATCCGGGAATGCAGTACGACACCACCATCAACGCCTGGCACACCTGCCCGGCGAGCGGCCGGATCCGCGCCAGCAATCCGTGCAGCGAATTCATGTTCCTTGACGACTCGGCCTGCAACCTGGCGTCGCTGAATCTGGCCCGGTTCCATGACCCCGAAAGCGGCTTCGACGTCGACGGCTTCGAGCACGTCTGCGAGGTCATGATCACCGCTCAGGAGATCCTGATCGACAACGCCGGCTACCCCACCCGAGCGATCGCGGAGAACTCCAAGAGGTTCCGCCCCCTGGGACTCGGCTACTCGAACCTGGGGGCCTTGCTGATGGCGTGCGGCCTGCCCTACGACTCCGGCGCCGGCCGGGACCTCGCCACGGCGATTACCGCCCTGATGTCGGGCACCGCCTACGCCCAGTCGGCCCGCTGCGCGGCCGCGAAGGGGCCGTTCGAGGGCTTCGAGATCAATCGTGAGCCGATGCTCGAGGTGTTGGGCAAGCACCGCGGCGCGCTGGACCGTATCGAAGCGAGCCACGTACCGGCGGAGATCATCCGGGCCGCCGAGGACGCCTGGGAGGAGGTCCTCGATCGCGGCGCGCGGGCCGGCCTGCGCAACAGCCAGATCTCCGTTCTGGCTCCGACCGGCACGATCGCTTTCATGATGGATTGCGACACCACCGGCGTCGAGCCGGACATCGCGCTGGTCAAGTACAAGAAGCTGGTCGGCGGCGGCTCGATGAAGATCGTCAATCGCACGGTTCCGCTGGCCCTCGATCGGCTGGGCTACGACCCGGAGGCCCGTCGTCGAATCCTCGACCACATCGACGAGCACGACACCATCGAAGGCGCGCCGGACCTGAAGGAGGAGCACCTGCCGGTCTTCGACTGCGCCTTGAAACCGCTGGGCGGCGAGCGCTCGATCCACTACATGGGACATCTCCAGATGCTGGCGGCGGTGCAGCCATTCATTTCCGGCGCCATCAGCAAGACCATCAACATGCCGGAGGAGACGACCACGGAGGAGATCGGCGAAGCCTACCGCGAAGCTTGGCGGCTCGGTCTCAAGGCGGTGGCAATCTACCGCGACGGCTGCAAGCGCAGCCAACCGCTGTCGGCTCGAAAGACGGCGCCCGAGGGCCCATCCATCGACTCCGAAGAGGAGTGGCTGCCGGCGCGCCGGCGCTTGCCGGACGAGCGGCGGGCGATCACCCACAAGTTCTCGATCAACCAGCACGAGGGCTATATCACCGTCGGCCTCTACGACGACGGACAACCCGGCGAGATCTTCCTGGTCATGGCCAAAGAAGGCTCGACGATCTCGGGTCTGATGGACGTGTTCGCCACCGCCGTGTCGATCGCGCTGCAATATGGGGTGCCGCTCAAGGCGATGATCGACAAGTTCACCCACACCCGCTTCGAGCCCAGCGGCTTCACCCAGAACCCGCAGATCCCGATGGCCAAGTCGGTCGCCGACTACATCTTCCGGTGGCTGGCCTCGAAGTTCCTCGACGCCGAAGACCAGCACGCCGCGGGATTGATCGCCCGTGAGGCATCCGGCTCAGAGCCTTTGCACTCGCCGCCGAAGCCATCGCCAGCGGCGCCGGCGACCTTTCTCTATCAGCAGGACGCGCCGCCCTGTCACGTCTGCGGCTCGATCATGGTGCGCGCCGGCTCCTGCTACGAGTGCTTCAACTGCGGCGCCACCAGCGGTTGCAGCTGACAGCGGCGTCCAGGGCGCCGTGGAGCCACGACGGCCGGCGTCTCGTCTTCTCCTCCGATATCGAAAGTAATCACTGGCGTCGGTGCTGTTCACTCAGGCGGACCGGAGGGCATCGGACATCTACCAGGTTCGGTTGTCGGCGCCCTAGCCGTCGGTCGATCCACCGGTCATGGCGTCTTGCCAGCGGATGCGCTTCCTTACCCAGACCCGCCTGGGGCCAGGGCTGCGCGGTCGGCGACGTCGACGACGACGGCCTCCTGGGGCCCGAGCCATGGCGATCACCACGGGGCGGATCCGGCGCCTTCGCGATTTGTACGAATCGCCCCGAAGCGGATGAGGCGCTCCCCTATCCTGCAGCGATCTGCCACGAGGCGAATCAGGCCCTGTGTGGCCTGATGGCGATCGCCTGGAAGCGGACCAGGCCCTGTGTGGCCCGATCGTGATCGCCTGAAGGCAATCCGGCGCCGCTGACCCCCTGCGGCGATCGCCCTGAAGCGGCCCGGTCGCTGGTTCGACCCGCTGCGATCGCCTCGAAGTCCCTCTCGCGCTATTTCGCCCTCCGGCGTTCCTCCGCGAATCGACCCGGCGCTGCTTCAGCCCGTGGCGACCGCCCCGAGGCCGGCCCGGCGCTCTTTCGAAACCATGGTGGTCGGCCTGAAGCCGATCTGGCGCTGCCTCGAA
>JAAELT010000486.1 GCA_024226315.1 bacterium
AGGCGGACGGTCAGCGGATAAAGCACCACCCCAGACGCAGATTCAGCCTTTGGCGCAATGTACGTTACTTCGCCGGACATCTCGACGCCGGGGAAGGCGTCCACGCCCACCCGCGCATCCTGCCCGAGCGATACCCAGACCACGTCCGTCTCGTCCAGGTTGACGTCCACCTCCAGGGCCGCCAGATCGCTCAACACAAGCAGCGTCTGGCCGGGGTTCGCCATCTCTCCCACCCGGACGTTCAACGCGGTGACAGTGCCCCTCGTCGGAGCCGTCAGTGTCGCCTGCGCCAGTCTCAGCCGGGCCTGGTCGAGGGCGACCTGCGCCTGGACGACGGATGCCTCGGCAGCCTGTATCTGTTCGTCGGCGGCTCCCGCCAGGATCAAGTCGAGTTGAGCCTGGGCCGCGTCCCGCTGCGCCGCCACGCTCGCCACGTCGGCCTGGGCCGCGCGCACCTCGGCGGCGTCGGCTCCGGCCAGCAAGACGTCGAGCTGCGTCCGGGCCGCCTCTAGCGCCACCTCGGCGGCCCACAGATCATAGCGCGCTTGCTCTTTCTTGTCCTTGTCGTCCTCGTCAATCGAGTCATACGAGCGCAGGGCCGTCCGGTAGTCCATCTCGGACGTCGCTATCTGGACCTCGGCGGCCTGTATCTCGGCCTCGCTGGGACCGGCGACGATCTGGTCTCGGTTGGCGGCCATCGCGCTCACCTGGCCCTGGGATGCCGCCAGATTGGCTTCCTGGGCCGCGATCTCTTCCGGCAGCGGCGGGGCCAACAACTGCGCCAGTTG
>JAAELT010000487.1 GCA_024226315.1 bacterium
ACCGGCTTTCCGAGCTCGGCAAAGGAGGTGAAGTCGACCCTCAGACCGTTGAGGATGAAGGCTGTATCGAAGGGCACGCCGTAGAGCAGATGAGCCACCGTGGTACCGAACTGGCGCCCGGCCTCGATCAGCATCAGGCCGGGATAGTGGTCGAGCGGGTGCTCGAAGAAGAAGGGGTGACCCCGGCAATACCAGCTGGCCGATGACGTCGTACGGGTCTTCGCCGATCCGCGTCCGCACCTGCGGCGGCGCCAGCCGCCAGCCGGTTCGCACTCGGCTCCACCGCTGCCCAGACCATCGATGGCTCGTGCGCGTGCGCGTTAGGGATCGCAGCGGAATCCCCACAGCGAGCTTGCGAGCGAGGAGATGCAGCGGAGAGCCCGACCCCGCGAAGCGGGGGAACGCCCAAGCCCTCCGCCTCCGTCTGCTGCGCCTCGCCGCGTCTCCGGACACCCGGATACGCAGACGCTGGACGACAGCCTCTCTTCAACGGGCTATTATCCAGGAGACATGCTTCGAACTCGCGAGCGCCGCCTGGTCGGCGAGGCGGCCGACCAGGAGCGCCGGCGAGTTGGATCGGCAGGGCTTCACCACCCGCCGCGGCTCCGTGTGGCGTCATCAGTACGTTCGCAACGTCCTGAAGGCCGCGTGACTCAAGAACCGGGAGAGACATGAACGCCGATACAGAACAAAAAATCGTTCTCGCCAAGATCTTGAGGACGGGCGACCAAGCCTATGAAGATGTGACAGAGCAGCTGGCCGACCTCAGCGACGGCTGGCGCGTGGTTGCAGTGCGACCCTACAGTCGTCCTCGGTTCCTCTTCGTTCTTGAGCGCGAGGCCCGGCCGGAATACAGGAAGCTCAACTGAACCCCCTGGCATACGACCGAACGGTCGACGACGTGTGCCACGCTCCGCGAGCCGTCCGCGCTCCAAAGGGAGGCGACTCTGAAGCGACTCCGAACCTACCGGCCAAACCCGCGGCCGTGCGTCCGCTCCATCGACTTCGCCAAGCTCCGCACCAGCTTGACCGCCGCCACCGCCACCCGCACCTGCGGCGGCGCCAGCCGCCACAAGATGTGCCTCGGAGCCGCCAGGTAGAGCCGAGCCACCATCTTCGCGATCGGCTTCGCCTTGCCGGCGGCCTTCGTGATCGCCTTGCCGGCGGCTGGTCGCGTCTCCGGACACCCGGATACGCAGATCACCGACCGCCGGACGAGCGTGCGCTACATGGACAGCCCCCGACCCAACGTCTTCGCCACACTCCTCACCAGCTGCACCGCCGCCACCGCCACCTGCACCTCAGCCGGCAACAGCCGCATCACGATGCTCCGAGGAGCATAACGGTAGAGCCCGGCCACCGTCTTCGCGAGCTGTAGGCCCCG
>JAAELT010000488.1 GCA_024226315.1 bacterium
GACCTGCGTCTCTCGCGTCAGCAGCGACCCCGAGGTGCTCTTGCGCGAGGTCTCCACCGAGGGATCACCGGTCGACGGATTGCGATAGACGATCTCGGTCCTCGCCTGGCCGAGCGAAGAGGTCGGCGTGCTGCTCTTCAAGCGGCCCAGCTTGTCGTAGGAGTGTGACGTGCTCTGGTCCGCCGCGTTGTACGTCACCGACGGCAGGCCGGTGTTGCGGTCGATCGCGGCGCGGTACCAGTTCGGATACCCGTCGATGTAGGTCCTCTTCAGCTGCAGGTGCTGATACTCGTGCTTGAGGACGTACCGGCTGCCCGACGACGCCGAGCCATTGGTGGCGCACAGCGAGCTCGACAGACTCGCCCCCTCGCCACCGGCCACCGTCTCGCTCGTCGCCAGACCGTTGCCGCCGATACCCAGCTTGACCACCAGGTCCTTGCCGCCGCGCCCGCCCGAGCTCTTCCACTTGCGCGAGCACGTCATCGAGCCCTGGCCGTTGAACTGGAACTCCGTGACGTAGGTGCGCCCATTTTCGGCCGCCGTCTTCTTGCTGAAGGGATGTAGGATCCAGCGCGACGTCGGCGAGGGCAGGTAGCTCGACGGATTGCCGAGCGAGATGTACCCGGTCGTGCCGTTGATCCCCAGCGTCGTCGAGCCGGTGGCCGTGTAGTTGGTGGTGTCGGTTCGCGTCTTGGTGGAGCCGGAGAAGTTGTCTTTGGTCACCGTCCTGCGGAGATTGCCGGCACCGTTGTATTGCTGGTGCTCGACGTCGATGTACTTGCCGCCATCGTCGTGGAAGATCGTCCTTTCCGCCACCAGCAGCGGGTTGGCCTGATAACAGCCACCACTGTCGCCGAGGCTCTTGTTGCATTGGGCGCCACGCCACTCGTTGGCGTAGCGCACGTAGATCGAGCGCTTGGCGCTGCCGCAGCTGCCGCCCGAGCAGTGATAGATCTGCCGGGAGAGGAACCGCCGCGTGGACGTCGAGCTGCCGGTCTTGAAGTCCTTGGAGAAGGGCAAGCCGCCGTCGGTCACCTGCCACTGGTCGATCGGCGTGCTCGAGCTGGGGAGCCTGGGACCCGTGGCCACCGAGTTGTAGTACACCGTGCGGGTGTGCTTGCCGTTGGCGTCCGCAGCGGCGTTGACGACCGTCTTTCGATAGTTGGCGCGGGCGCAGTTGGACCCGTAAAGCGGCAACTGGGAGCGCAGCGGGTAGAGATCGCTCTCATAGGTCCAGGTGCCTTCTACCGTGCCATTGGGCTTTTTCGAGATCCGCCTTTTCACGCCGGTGGAGGCGTAGTCCCACTCGACCGACCCCGGGTCGACGTTGTGGTAGGTGCAGCGCGTGGGCACGTACCACTCGGCGTTGGTGTACTCCCAGGCGATCCGGCCCCGGCTCGGCCCGGTAGCCTCGATCAAGCGCCCGTTGAAATAGGGATTGCTCGTCGTGAAGGTGGTGAACTTCCACGGCTGGGACTCCGGCACCGTGATCCGGTCCAGCACCCTCGTCCTGATCTCGTCGGCGTGTTGCGGCAGCTCGTTTCGCTCGTCGTGGGGATGGCCGCGCTGCAGCGTACGGGTGGTGTAGAGAAAATCGTAGGTCGCCTTCTGGGAACCGAACGCCGCCAGCTCCACCTTCTTCACCACCTTGCGCAGATCGCCGATCTCGTCGTCGTCCTGCGTAATATCCGGCGCCACTCCGTCACCGCCCGCGGTGTCGCCGTGGGAGTGGCTGAAGATGATTTTGTGCGCCCGACCGGTCGAGTCGGTGACGTTCCAGGTCTCGGTCGTGCCGTTCAGGCTGTAGGTCACCCGCATGTAGTTGCCGTAGGCGTCGCGCAGCTCCTTGAAGCGCCAGCACTGCAGCGTGCCGCCGCCGCAGAACTCCGTGCCGGCCATCGAATTGGTGGTCTCGAAGACCGAGATCAGGCCGTTGGGCTGGTGTACCTGGATCTCGCTCGACGACACCTGGCGCATGCGTGTGTGCGGGCCTGTCTTGGAGTAACGCACCGGGTTCGACGCCGTGCCGTTGTTGCGGCCCGACAGGGAGTGCAGATAGGTCACCGCGCCGCTCGGCGCCACGTACATCCAGCGGTCGTTCATGTCCACCAGGTCCCGCGGCTGGTTGGGCCAGCGCTGACGGTCGCCGCTCGGCAGCGATTGTGGGGTATTGGGGCCGTACAGACGTCCGAAGTGCAGCTCCCATCCGAGCCCGGCGTTGGCCGCGTAGTTGGTCGAGCCGAAAGTGATCGGCCGTAGAGGCGGCGGGCAACCGGTCTGCGGGCAACCGAACTCGATGTGCTGCCACAGGTTGGAGTTGTAGACCGGACGGATCTGGTACTCGAGCGTCGGCCCCACCGTGTAGACCTGACCCAGCGGGATGGTCACCACCAGGTTGCCCGAGGCGGTGTCGACGTGGTCGACCTCGCTGGCCGACAGGAACGGCACGTTGGGACGGAAGCCGCGCGGTGAAACGATCGGCGTGTAGACCGGATCACCACCAGGAATGATCTTGATCTTGGAATCTCCGGGACCTTTGTCCTTCGAAGCCAGGTCCTCGTCCACGGCGTCACGGTTCGCGGCCACTTCGAAGAGAGCCACGGCGGGCGCGGACACGTTGCCCATCTCGTCGGCGACGGTCACTTCCAGCCGGGCGGAACCGGCAGGCAGGCTCGAGTCCAGCTCACAGGTCGCGCCGCCGGCGCGGAAGTCGCAGCTCGCCGGCGCCGGGGCGCCGTCGACGCTGATCCGGAGGGTGCCCGAGCGCACGCCCGAACGGTCGTCGTTGTAGCGAACCACGATCCGCGGCCGCGCGGTCTTCGCGACCGTGCCGCTGGCCGGCGCCAGGATCGCGACCATCGGCGACTCGACGTCCACCGCCGAGCCCGCCGCCAGGCCGAAGATCGCTTCCTGACCGTCGGCTCCCGCCAGGGGCCGCCGGTCGAGCTCCAGGCCGGAAGCGCTCAGCCGCACCAGCTCCCGGCCATCGGTGAGCCACAGCGAGCGCGTGCCCGCGTCGAGAGTCCAGGCCGCGATCTCGCCTTCGTCCCCGAAGGGCGCCCGCGACAGGAGCTCCTCGCCGTCGGGCCCAAGGAGTGACAGGCGGCTGTTCTCGATCGCCCATGAGCCGCCGTGCCCGTCACCGAGCAGGGCCCGAGTAGCGGCCATCGCCCCGCGGCTCAGTACGAGATCGCGAGTACCCTCGGCGTCGAATCGCAGCAGCCGGTCGCCGGCCGCCGCCCAGATCCGGCCGCTAGCAGGATCGAGAGCGAACGAACGCAGGTCACCGAGCGAGCCGGGATCCAGCGAGCGCAAAAGCGCGCCGCCGATCGCGTCGTGAGCGGATAGGCTTTCCGCGGTCGCCACCCAGACCAGCGAACGGGTCTCGTCGAGCGCCAGACCGAGCGCCCGAGCACCGAGATCGTGGGCCCCGAGGCGCTGGCCGCCGGCACCGAAAGCATCGAGCCGGTCTCCCGCGATCCAGATCGAGCCGTCCTCGGGCACCACCACGAGCGCCACGGGAACGGTCTCCAGCTTCTGACGCCAGAGCAGCTCGCCGGAGGCGTCGAAGCGCGCCAGCGACTCGTCGCTCGCGACCCAGACCGAACCACGCTCGGCGTCGAGCGCCACCAGGCGCGCGCCGGAGGTCTCCGGGACCTCGAGCCTCGAGCCGGCCCCGGGCTCGATCGCCACCACGCCTCCGGGGCCGGCCGCCCACAGGATCTCAGCATCGTTCGGCTGGCCGGAGATCATTGCCGGAAAGAGCAGACAACCGGCCCACAAGACGATCAAAAAGTTTCTGAAAGCTTGACTGGAAGACTCGCCCGAGCCGCGACCGAGACGCACCGATCCCCACAATTGCAACATTGACCCTCTCCTTAGATTTTGATTCTCCGGCCCGAGGCCGGTCTCATGAAGTAACGCGGAAACCCGGAGTCGCATCGCCTCATCACGATAGAAAAAGCCCCGAAGGGTTCGTCCCTTCGGGGCCACACCGAACTGTCAAGGAATCAAGAACCAATCATTGCGCTTCCACCGCCGACCATGCCTCGAAATTGTCGACGTAGAAGGCTCCGCTGAGGAGCCCTCCCAGGCCCCAGGCACCCAAACGTACCGATTCGATCTGGATGCCTGCATTGTCGAGTCCCTGCGCGTCTTGAGCCAGCCTGCCGTCGAACCACAGTCCCAGGCGGCCGTTCTTGATCCCGTCGTCCGAAGCGCGCCAGCGAAGCTCGATGGTCGTCGTTTCGTTCGGCAGCTGCACGCCGGGCAAGGCGAGCCAATGGTCTTCGTCGTGGACTCGGGCGGCGATCTCGAAATGATTGCCCTGCTCCTGCAGCACGAGCCGCACCTGCTCGAGGCCCGCCATGGTCTGATTGCCGGTCGACAGGGCCAACATCTGCAAGCGAGCGCCCGACGTCATCGCCAGTGTGCCGGGCGCGATCTTGAACCGGACGCCGACCTGATCGGCGTCGGTCGGCGTAGTGTCGAGCAAGGAGCTGTTGAAGCCCATCGTCGGCTCGACCCGGAGGCCCTTGAGGCCGACCAGAGCAGCGGCGTAGTCGACGCCGATGGAATATGCAAACGACGTGTCCCAGTCCGACAGATCGTCTTCGAAGCCGTCGTAGAGAATCGAAATGGCGCCGGGGACGCTCGCGTCCGAAGCCTGCAAGCTCAGGTCGTCGATGTCGACGGACAGACTGGCCCTCGATAGCGAATCGATCATCGCGCCGACGCGGCGGCGAGCGATCCCGACGTACCAGCCCTGGACGCCGAGAATCGCGTCGACGACCTCGCCGTCGACCCAGAGCATCAGGCCACCGTCGCGCCATCCGCCGGCGATCGGCAGTTGGCCGTCCCACCAGTCGAGACGGAGCTCCGGCTCGGCGCTGGCCAACGGAAAGGGCTGGGTGGAATAGGTCAGCTCGCCATGGTAGAGGTGAGCGACGACCTCCCACCCGTAATCGTAAGGCACCAACTCGATCTCCGCGACGATGTCGTCCGTCTCCCATCCTTCGAGCGAGTAGATCACCACCGGACCGATTTCCGGCTCGACGTGCCCGGAAGCGCCGGCACCACCGCCGCCGAACGGGGTGGGATCCTCGATCGGCGGTGGCCGGACCTTCATCGTGTCGTTGCCGCCTTGCGCGCCGTCGCCGTTGTCGAAGCAGTTGATGACCGGGACCCTCTCTTGCTCCTCCTGGGCCTCCTGGGCCTCCTGCTCCTCATCGCACAGGTCCGCCGCATCACTGCCGTTGTTGTAGAAGGTGAAGACCGAATCGGTCACTCCACCACCGACGCGGACGAACAATCCCTTCGACCCCGCGATGGCCGCCTGCTGAGTCACGTACGCTTCTCCCGACAGCCCTTCGACGGACTCACCCTCGAAGGACTCCTCGATCCGGCGAACCTGGCCGTAGTGCCCCGCCTTCAACGTCACGTTGACGAACAGGGGCATTTCGAACACCGTGTCCACACGATAGGTAAAGCTGTCGGTACCCAGCCTCCAGAAGGAGCTCACGGGACTGTACTCGAGATACCCCGTCCCTGCGTCGCTCAGAGTTCCGTGGCTCGTCGAGGAGACCACCTCTCCACTGATTCCCTGCGAAACGCAGTTGACCGATAGACCGTCGTTCTCTATCAGATCGCACCATTTCATCTGGGTCGCCGGGTCCTCGGGCGAAACCAGAATCTCGTCGTCGGGGCCGGGCTGCCACTCGGCACCTGCCGCGGCGGCGACCAATAGCGACAAAATAATTAGACTCGTTGTCCGGTGGACGACACGCATGGCGAAGTAGTCCTGTGTTGGTTGGCGTTCCCTCTCGTCTGGTAACGCGAAATCCGCCGTCGATTTGACTCATTTCCGTCGTCTGAAGAGAGTGCCTGACGAAAAAGCCCCGGAGGGTTCGCCCTCCGGGGCCTCGACTGACAGGACGATCAAGAACAGGTTATTGCGCGTTCACTGTCGACCAGGATTCGAAATTGTCGACGTAGAACGCACCGCGGGTGGCCCCTCCCTGGCTCCAGGCACCGAGACGCACCGATTCGATCAAGGCGCCCTCGTTGTCGAGTTTCTGTAGGTCTTGAATCGGCCTGCCGTCGAGCCAGAGACTCATGCGGCCGTTCTCGGCCCCGTCGTCGGAGGCGCGCCAGCGCAGCTCGATGGTGGCCGTTACCGGCGTTATCGGGACTCCGGACAAGGCGACCCAGCTGCCTGCGCTGAAGACTCGGGGGACGATCTCGAGAAAATTTCCCTGCTTTTGCAGCAAGAGCCGCACCTGCTCGTTCCCCGACTCGCCCGACAACGCCAACATCCTCGCCTTGTCGCCCTGCGACATCGACAAAGTACCGGCTGCGATCTTGAACCGGATCCCGACCTGATCGGCGGCTGTCAGCCACGTATCGGCCACCGAGCTGTCGACGCCCATCGTCGGCTCGATCCGGAGGCCCTGCATGCCGACCAGAGCAGCGGCCGGATCGACGTCGATGGCATGCGCGAACGACGTGTCCCAGTCCGACAGATCGTCTTCGAATCCGTCGAAGAGAATCGTGGCGGCGCCGGGGGTGCTCTCGTCCGAGGATCGCAGCCTCACGTTATCGATGTCGAGGCTCAGGCTGACGTCCTCCGCCGGATCGATCATCGCACCGATGCGGCGGCTGGCGATCCCCACGTCCCAGTTCTGGATGCCGAGAATCGAATCGACGACCTCGCCATCAACCCAGAGCATCAGGCCGCCGTCGCGAGATCCACCGCTGAGGAGCGGACCGCTGTTCCACCAATCGAGGCGCAACTCCGGTTCGGGATTCGTCAACAGGAAGGCCCGGGTGGAATAGGTGCCTTCGAAGTCATAGAGGTGGGCTATGACCTCCCAGTACTGCTCGCTCGGGCGCAACTCGATCTCCGCGGCGACCTCTCCTGCATTGAATCCTTCCAGCGAGTAGATCACCACCGGACCGATCTGTCCCTGGCCGTACCCGGACTTACCGCCGCCGAACGGAACCGGATCCTCGATCGGCGGTGGCCGCAGGACCATCGTATCGGTGCCGCCCTGCGCACCGTCGCCGAGGAAGAAGCAATTGACGATCCACTCGCAGAGGTCTCCCGGATCCTCGCCGTCGTTGTAGAAGGTGAACACGGAATCCGTCATACCGCTACCGACGCGGACCGACAATCCCATGGCCCCCGCGATGGCCGCTTCCGGAGTCACGAACGCTTCTCCGGACAACCCCGCGACGGACGTGCTCTCGAAAGGCTCGTCGATCCGACTCATTCTGCCGTAGTGTCCCGCTTTCAGCGTCACGTTGACGAACTCTGGCCCGGTGGCCGTGATCTCGAAGTCGAGGCGATAGGTAAAGCTGTCGGTACCCAGCCTCCAGAAGGATTTTCTGGGGCTGTACTCGAGATGCCCTCCCTCGCTTGAGCTCAGGGTTCCGTGGCTCGGCGGGGAAACGACCACGCCACTGACTCCTGGCGTTGGGCACCCGGCCGGCAGGACGTCATTCTCCATCAGATCGCACCACTCGATGATGGTCACCGGGTCCTCGGGCGACACCAGGATCTCGTCGTCCGGGCCCGGCTGCCACTCGGCAACTGCCCCGCTGGCGACCCAAAGCGACAAAATAATTAGACTCGTTGTCCGGTGGACGACTCGCATAGCGATGTACTCCTATGGTGGTTGGCGTTCCCTCTCGTCTGGTAACGCGAAATCCGCCGTCGATTTGACTCATTTCCGTCGTCTGAAGAGAGTGCCTGACGAAAAGGCCCCGGAGGGTTCGCCCTCCGGGGCCTCGACTGACAGGACGATCAAGAACAGGTTATTGCGCGTTCACCGTCGACCAGGATTCGAAATTGTCGACGTAGAAGGCTCCTTCGGTGTACCCTCCCACTTTCCAGGCACCGAGACGCACCGATTCGATCAAGATGCCTTGGTTGTCGAGTCCCCGCACGTCGTGAGACAGCTCGCCCTCGATCCAGACCCCCAGGCGGCCGTTCTCGGCCCCATCGTCCGCGGCGCGCCAGCGCAGCTCGACGGTGGTCGCCCAGAACGGCACCGCGACTCCGGGCAAGACGACCCATCTCTTGTCGTTGCGGACTCGGGGCAAGATCTCGAAATATTCCCCCTCGTTTCTCAGCAAGAGCCGCACTTGCTCCTTGCCCGCCTTGATCTGATCGAAGGTCGACAGCGCCATGATTTTCATCTGGTCGCCTTGCTCCATGGACAAAGTCCCGGGCGCGATCTTGAACCGGATTCCCACCTGCTCGGCTACCGTCGGCGACCTGTCGAACAGCGAGCTGGCGACGCCTGTCGTCGGCTCCACCCGGAGGCCTTGCTTACCGACCAGGGCAGCCGCCGGATCGACGTCGATGGCTAGTGCGGCCGACGTATCCCAGTCCGAGAGATCGTCTTCGAAACCGTCGTAGAGAATCGTGGCGGCACCCGGGGTGCTCTTGTTCGAAGCCTGCAGCCTGATGTCGTCGATGTCGAGGCTGACTTTGAAGCGCGACTGAGGATCGATCATCGCACCGATGTAGCGGCGCGCGTCCCCGACGTACCAGCCCTCAATGCCGAGAATCGCGTCGACGACCTCGCCGTCGACCCAGAGCATCAGGCCGCCATCGCGGATCCGACCGTCGACGAAAACGCCTCCGTTCCACCAATCGAGGCGCAGCTTCGGCTCGGGACTCGCCAACGGGAAGGGCTGGGTGGAATAGGTCGACCCACCGCCATAGAGATGAGCGACGACCTCCCACCCTTGTGCACCTGGGACCAGCTCGATTTCCGCGGCGACGTCACTTTCGAAAGCTTCCAGCGCGTAGATCACGACCGGACCGATCGAGGAGGCCTGAGCAGCATTTGACGAGCCGCCTCCCCACGGATCGGGATTCTCGATCGGTGGTGGCCGGACCCTCATCGTGTCGTTGCCACCCTGCGCGCCGTCGCCGCCGCCGTAGAAGCAGTTCACGATCGGGACCAGTTGTGGTGGGCTCCCGTCCTCCTCACAGAGCTCTCCCGAGTCCTCTCCGTCGTTGTTGAAGGTAAAGACCGAAGCCGTCGTGCCGTCAGCGACGCGGACCTTCAATCCCATGCTCCCCGCGATGGCCGCCTCCGGAAGTACCCAGGCGTCTCCGGACAGCCCGTCGGCGGAACCGCTCTCGAAGGATTCTTCGATCCTTCGGACTTGCCCGTAGTGCCCAGCCTTGAGCGTCACATTGACGAACTTTGGCTCGCCTGACATAAGGTCGAGGCGATAGGTGAAGCTGTCGGTTCCCAGCCTCCAGAAGGACCTTCTGGGGCTGTACACTAGCTTCTCCTCTCCCGAGCTCAACGTTCCGTGGATCGTCGAAGAGACGACCACACTGCTGACTCCTGGAGCTGGACAGCCCCCCGACAGACCGTCGTTCGCCATCAGATCGCACCACTCGATAACGGTCACAGAGTCCTCGGGCGACACCAGAATCTCGTCGTCTGGGCCCGGTTGCCACTCGGCAACTGCCGCGGCAGCGACCCATAGCGACAAAATAATTAGACTTGTTGTCCGGTGGACGACACGCACCATGGTGTACTCCTTGGTTGGTTGGCGTTCCCTCTCATCAGGTAACGCGGAATCCGGATCCGATTTGACTCATTCCTATAATCCGAAGAGAGTATCCGGGAATCGCCGCGGGTACCGTACCGCGGACACCACGGTCGCAAGAGCAGCGAAATGACGATCACACCCAACCGATGGCGCAGGATTCGGGAAGTCTTCGACCGGGCGATCGAGCAACCATCGGAAACCCGCGACGACCTGCTCGAACGCGAATGCTCGGGCGACGTCGAGCTGCGCAGCGAGGTGGAATCGCTGATCCGCTCCTACCAGGACTCGGGCACGTTCATCGACGAGCCGGCGTCGCGGCTGGAGCCCCCGGCGACCGGCCTGGCCGAGCACCCGGACCGGATCGGGGTCTATCGCGTCATCCGGCCGCTTCAGGGCGGCGGCATGGGCGACGTCTACCTGGCACGCCGCGACGACGACGTCTACCGGCAGGAGGTCGCCATCAAGCTGGTCAAAGCTGGCCTGGCGACGCCTTCGATGGTGCGCCGCTTCCGCGGCGAGAGGCAGATCCTGGCCAACCTGAAGCACCCGGCGATCGCTCAGCTGATCGACGGCGGCACCACCCGCGTGCGCCAGCCCTACCTGGTGATGGAGTACATCGACGGCACCGCCATCGACCTGTACTGCGACGAAGGGGAGCTGCAGGTCGCGGAGCGGCTGCGGCTCTTCCGTAAGGTCTGCGGCGCCGTCCATTTCGCCCACCAGAACCTGATCGTGCACCGCGACATCAAGCCGGGGAACATCCTGATCAACGCCGACGGCGATCCCAAGCTGCTCGATTTCGGCATCGCCAAGCTGCTCCAGGTCGAGGACTTTCCCGAGGTGGTGGAGGCAACCGCCACCGGCGTGGTGGCGGTCACCCCCGAGTACGCCAGCCCGGAGCAGATGCAAGGGGGCGCCATCACCACTGCCTGCGACGTCTACTCCCTCGGGGTCCTGCTCTACATCCTGCTCACCGGCCACCGCCCCTACTACCTGGATCGGAGCAACCCGCGGGAGCTGATGCGCGTGGTGTGCGAGGAGATGCCGCCGAAGCCGTCGACCGCCGTGGCGAGCTCGCGCGAGGTGGAGCTACCCGGCGGCACGATCCAGCAACTGACGCCCGAATCGGTGGGAGCGGCGCGCGGCACCGACCCGGCGCGCCTGCGCCGCCAGCTGACCGGCGATCTCGACAACATCATCTTGCGCGCCCTGGCCAAGGAGCCGGAGCGCCGCTACGCCTCCGCCGAGCAGCTGGGCCAGGACGTCGACCGCTTCCTGAGAAGGCTGCCGGTCCTGGCACGCAAGGACACGCTCGCCTACCGGGCCAGCAAATTCGTCGCCCGGCATCGCGTCGCGGTCGCCGCTACCGTCGCGGTGTTCGTGACGCTGGTGGCGCTGGTCGTCGCGCTGCTCGTGCAGCGCGACGAGATCACAGCGCAGCGCGACCGCTACCGGTACCTGTCGAGCTTCCTCATCGACATCTTCGCGATTCCCGATCCCACACGCGCCCGCGGCGAGACGGTCACCGCCCGCGAGCTGCTCGACCGCGCCGCTCGCGACATCGAGAACGAGTTGAACGCCGAGCCCGCGGTGCGAGCCGATCTGCTCGCGACCATGGGGCGGTCGTACAAGAACCTCGGGCTCTTCGGCGAAGCGGCCGCCAAGCTCGAAACGGCAGTCGACCTGCACAGCCAGGCCCACGGCGAGCCGCACGAGGCGGTGGCCGCCAGCCTGCAGGAGCTCGCCGACGCCCGCATCCTCGGCGGCGACTACATCAAGGGCCGAGACCTCGCGCTCGAAGCGCTGGAGATGCGGAGGAGCCTCCACGGCGAGGAGCACCCGGCGGTCGTCGAGAGCCTCTACCACGTGGCGCTGGCACACGACAAGCTCGGCAAGCTCGACACCTCCGAGGCACTCTACGACCAGGCGCTCACCACCGCCCGCGGGCTCGGTCGCGACGAGCTGCTCGCCCAGGTCCTCGACCGCTACTCCGTGCTGATGATCAAAAGGGCCGAGCACGACGCGGCCGAGGACATGCTGCTCGAGGCCCTCGACATCTACGACGACCTCTTCGGCGACCTGCACCCGGAGTCGGCACTCTCCCTCAACAACCTGGCGGCGCTGTACGACACCAAGGGCGACTACGAGGCGGCCGAACGGCTGTACCGCGAAGCCGAAGGAATCCAGCGCCGGCTGTTCGAGGGCACCCATCCGCATCTCGCCACGACGCTCAACAACCTGGCGATCGTGGTCAAGAAGAACGGCCGTCTGGACGAGGCCGAGACCCTCTACAACGAGGCTCTCGCGATGCGCCAGGAGATCTACGGCGGCGAGCATCCGCTCTTCGCCGCGACCCTGATGAACATCGCCGACGTGCTCCACGCAAAGGGCCGGCGAGACGCCGCCGAGGAGCTGCTGGTCAAGGCGCTCGAGATCAACCGCCAGCATCTCGGCGACCGGCACGCGGACACAGCGACCAGCCTGGACCGGCTGGCGCAGATCCTGGTCGACAAGGGCGAGTACGAGCAGGCCGAGCCGATGTACCGCGAGGCGCTTCAGATTACCAGCGAGCTGCTCGGAAGCAGGCATCCGCGGGTGGGATACAAGCTGAACAACCTGGCCGACCTGGCCTTTACCCGCGGCCGTCTCGACGAGGCCGAGCGGCTGTACCGGCAGGCGCTGGCGATCCAGCGCGAGGCTCTCGGGGAGGACCACCCGGACGTCGCCACGGTGCTCTACAACCTGGCCTCGCTGCTGCGGGCGAAGCCCGACCTGGCCGCCGCGGACGACACCTTCGCGGCCGCGGTCGAAGTTGGCCGCGCCGCCCTCGGCGCGGACCACCTGGAGGTCGCCCTGGCGATGACCAGCTGGGCGGCGCTCAAGAACGAGCTGGGCGAACATCCCGAAGCGGAACGCCTGGCCAAGACCGCGCTTCCGATCCTCGAGCAGAAGCTGTCGCCGGATCACCCCTGGATCATCTCCGCGCGAGGCTACCTGGCTCAGAGCCTCCGGAAGCAGGGGCGCTTCGCCGAGGCCGAGCCCTTGCTCCTGGCCCTGCTCGAGCACCACCGCGAGACCTCGGGCGCCGACTCGCCGCAGACTGTCGCCACGCTCCGCGCCATGATCTGGCTCTACGAGGCCTGGCAGCGGCCCGACGAGGCAGCCAGGTACCGGGCCCTGCTGCCCGAGAGCGCCCTCTAAGAGCTCGGCACGCCGCGCGAAGCGAGCAGGGCATCGACGCGGACCCTGAGCCGCTCGGTGCCGGCGAGCCGCTAGGTTCGCCCGCACCGAGCTCGAACAAGTTGCCGCCGGCCTGCGCCCGCTGGCATGGGGTATCCCGTTGCTCGCGGTCTACGGCTCGGCGCTGCGGATGACCGAGGACCACGACGCGGCACAGCAGACGCTGGTGCTGGCCCTCGAGCGCGCCGAGCCCACCGGTGACTACGGCCTCCTCGGCGACCTGCTGCAGCGGCTGGCCTACGTCGTCGCGGACCGCTGCGGGGACGTCCACCGGGCGGCGCGGCTGGCGGCGCGGGCGACCGACCTTCACCTCCTAGCCGGGGACTTGAACGCGGTCGGGAAGTCGCTCGTCGATCGTGGGCTTTGGCTGTACGAGCTCAGCCAGTTCGACGAGGTTCTTGCAATACTGCGCCGGGCGCTCGAGCTGCTGGCAGACGGCGAGCATCGGAATCGCTTCTCCGCTTTTCAATTGCTGGGCTTGTCTTGTCGCGAGCTCGGGGACCTCGAGCGCGCGCAGCAATACGTTTCGCTCGCGGCCGAGTTAGCGCCGCGCGTGGGGCCTTGGCTGGCGGCGAAGCTCCTGAGGCTGCGGGCAAGGATCGCCGTCGATCGCCAACGGTACCTAGCTGCCGAGGAGCACCTGCGAGAAGCGATCGAGGACTTCCTCTCGATCTCTGCCGGCGAAGCCGCCCTGGCGACCGCTGAGCTGGTCCGCGTGCTGCTCCTCCAGGAGCGCGGCGCCGAGGCCTGCGAGACCGCCGGCACCATGGCCCGGTTCATCATCCCCCTGGAAGAGCGGAGCCCGGTCGCCGCGGCCGCGGCCCTGAATCTGCTGCGCTGCGGCCAGGCTGGCCGCGGGATCACGGTAGAGTTGGTCGAGCGTGTCGCCGAGGTGCTCGAAGAGGAGCGGGCACGCCCGCCAAGGCGCGCCCGCTCCGGGCGCTAGCGGGCCTAGCCGTTGGGGTCCGCTCCCGGTCCGTAGCCGGCCCGGACAGTGGTCGTGACCTGCATGAAGCACCTCCTGGAACGCGGGGGCCGCCGGGGCTCCAGTGCCGCGGCGCCGTGACGTTGCGCCCCTGAAGGACCAAGGGTATGGCCGATGAAACAGGGAGGTCTTGCTCCACTTTCTCGAAACCTCCTGGCTTCGTTCTGGGAACGCAGGCGTCCCGCCTGCTCCGGCTGCGGGCAAGTCGCCTGAGAAGGCGGCAGAAGTCATGCCCCGGCCGGCAGATCGACGCGGTCACCGGTGGCAGCGCGGGAGCGCGGCCGCGATGTCGCCGCTGCCAGGGGTGGCAGCGTGGTGGTGCAGCCGCGACGTGCACGCTGCCACCCCGTGCGGAGAGGGGTCACGATGGCGTCGTCGCCGCTGTCACCGGTGACAGTGTGCCCCCCCACTCGCGACGTCCTCACTGTACATGTGGGGGAACGCCGGTTGACCGACCGGAAAGAGCCACCCCGGGCTCGGGGAACGCGATCTCGGCACCGATCATGTCCTCCCGGTGCTTCGGGCAGAGCGACTCCGAAGCTGGGCAAGACGCTCCCCGAGGCCGAAGAAGGCAATTCAGGGGCGGGGAGAGATACTGACCGAGGCCGGGGAGGGTGCCGGAGACGGGCTGGATGCTGTCCCCGCAGCCCGGAGCAAGTAAGCGACGACGATGACAAAGCTGGCACCGGTGCCGAGCTGGTCGAGCGGGGCGCCGCAGCACTCGAAGAAGAGCGGGCGCGCCCGTCAAGACGCGCCCACTCAAGACACTGGCAGTCCTTAGCCGCTGGGGTCCGCTCCCGGTCCATAGCCGGCCCGGACGGTGGTCGTGACCTGCATGAGGCACCTCCTGGAGCGCGAAGGCCGCCGCGGCTCCAGTGCTGCGGCGCCATGATGTTGCGCCCCTGAAGGATCAAGGGTATGCCCGACGAAACAGGGCAGTCTCGCTGGACTCTCTCGAAACCTCCTGGTTCCGTGCTGGGAGCGCAGGCGTCCCGCCTGCTCCGGCTGCGGGCAAGTCGTCTGAGAAGGCAGCAGAGCTTGTGCCCCGGCCGGCAGATCGACGCGGTCACCGGTGGCAGCGCGGGGGCGCGGCCGCGGAAACGTCCCATGACTCTCAGGCGGCTTTGGGGCAAACGCGGAAGACCTCACCTGAGAATCAGGTCGCCTTTCCGCGTTCGCGGAAACCTCGACCTG
This sequence comes from bacterium, assembly GCA_024226315.1. Taxonomy (GTDB): domain Bacteria; phylum Acidobacteriota; class Thermoanaerobaculia; order Multivoradales; family J023; genus JAAELT01. The sequence continues at coordinate 14,999 of JAAELT010000488.1, forward strand.
AGTGTCAGGCAGCCGCTGCGCGTTCGCGGAAACCCTGACCTGAGCGTCAGGCAGCTATTTCCGCGTTCGCGGAAACCCTGAATGAGTCTCAGGCAGCGGTTCGGCGTCCGCAGAAAAGCCAGATGAGTCTCAGGAAGCTCTTCCGCGTTCGCGGAAACCC
>JAAELT010000489.1 GCA_024226315.1 bacterium
AGGGGCCGTTGCCGAGGAGGCGCGATGAGCCGTTGGGACTATTATCCGCGCTACTCCAAGACCGGCCCGCGCGAGGCCAAAGGGGGCATCAAGGCGAAGAGCCGGCGCGGCGCGATCGGCGAGACCTGGTGGTCGCGGCGTTTCGTCGAGGTGCTCGAGTCCTTCCGCATGGGGTCGCGGATGAAGCGCGGGCGCACCTACGCCCGAAAGGGCCAGGTGATGGACCTGGAGGTCAAGGCCGGAGCGGTCAGCGCCCGAGTGCAGGGCTCGCGGCGGGGCGCCTACCGGGTCCGCCTCGGCGTCAAGACCCTGAAGCCGAAGGATTGGGCGCGGGTCGAAGCGGCGATGGCGGGCCAGGCCCTGTTCCTCGCCAAGCTGCTCGCCGGCGAGATGCCGCAGGACATCGAGGACGCCTTCGCCGCCTGCGACCTGTCGCTCTTCCCGGCCGCCACCGGCGACCTGAACACCTCCTGCTCGTGCCCGGACTGGGCCAACCCCTGCAAGCACATCGCCGCCACCTACTACATCCTGGCGGAGCGTTTCGACGAAGATCCCTTCCTGATCTTCGCCTGGCGCGGCCGGACGAAAGAGCAGCTGACCCTGCACCTGCGGACCCTGCGCGGCGCCGCCCTGCCGCCCGACGGCGATCTCGCCGAGGGCGACGCCGCGGCCGCGGAGGAACCCTCGCCCCTCGGCGAAGGCCTCGAGACCTTCTTCGAAGGGTCGGAGGATCTCTCGGATCTGCACGCCGAGCTCGAGGTACCGGAGGTGCCCGACGCCGTCCTGCGCCAGGCCGGGCCGGCGCCGATCGAGCTGCGCGGCGCGAACCTCGCCGACCTGCTGTCGCCCGCCTACGGCGTGCTCACCGCCGCGGCGCGGGCGCGGGCGCTCGGCGACGTGAAACCCGTCGAGTAGCGAACCGGAGCCCGAGATCCTGTAGGGGCCGACCTTGTGTCCACCCCTACACCATTCTTGCGGCTGGCTGGGTCTCGTTCGCCACCTTCACTCGGTCTCTTCGGCGGCGTCCTCCGGCTCCAATGTCTTGACCTCTCCGAACATGGGAAAGATCACCAAGAAGGCGCCCATGATCACGTAGCCGATGACCACCGGTGTGAACGACGGCGCCTGCAGGGCGGGAGCATGCAGGATCCCGACGCTGCTCATGGCGGCGGCAGCGAGGCAGAAATAGCCCGCGTTCTTGAACTTGCCGTCGATGATCAAGGCCGTGAAGCCGCCCCAGATCATGCCGGTGATGATCGAGCCCTGAGCCAGCGTCTCGTGCCCGATGACGCGCGCGCCCTGCTGTGACATCTCGGCGACGAATCCCGGGTCGTTGACGGCCGCCGGCAGCTTATCGGCACCGAACGATCCCAGCGCCTGGAGCATCGAGCCCCACTTGACGGTCAGCAGCTCCGACACGTGCGGCATCATGGCCACGGCGATGGCCATGCCATGGGCCCTGGGTACCGCGGCGGCGCTCTCCGAGATCAGGGTCATGGCGATGTAGACCAGGATCGGGGCGGTCGCCGCAAGCGGCACTAGGTTGGCCAGAAAGGCCATCAATCCGAACGTCGACGCCAGCAGCAGGACGACCCCGACCCCGAGCGTGTAGCCGGCGCGGGCATGGATCCGCTTGTAGCCGGGATGACCGATGTAGACCGTGGTCGGAAACGGCGAGCCGAAGACGGCCGAGAGCATGGTGCCGGCGCCGTCGAAAGCCATCGCCACGCCGACCGGATACTTGTCGCCCTTGGCTTCCGCCGACTCGACGTTGTTCATGGTCTCGATGAAGTTGTAGACCTGGACCGGAATCAGCACCAGGAAGAGCGCCGGGTTGGCGAACAGATGCTTGATGCCGGCGAACATGTCGCCGAAGTAGGGCAAGGGAAAGTTGAAGGCCACGCCTTCGGTGCTGATGCTGGACTTGCCCAGAATCAGGGCGACCACGGTACCCAGGAACAGTGCCAGCAGCCCCGCGGGAACGTTGAACGGCAAGCGGTAACGGCCGACCAGGCCCCACAGGATCACGGTCAACGAGATGAAGCCGATGATCGGGGCTTCGAACACCAGCGACATCGCGGTGACGCCGATGAAGACGAGCGCGATGCCGCACAGGGTTCCCAGCATGCCGGCGCGTGGCGTGACGCGCTTGATGAACGGTCCCACGAGCGCGCCCAGGCCCGCGACGATGCCGCCGATGAAGCCGGCGCCGAGGCCCACCTGCCAGGCGAGGTTGGCGTCGTTGGTGGAAAAATAGATCGGGCCGATGACGCCGAAGAGGTAGACGAACATGACCGGCGTACTGATGCCGTAGGGCAGGGCGGTGACGTCGGTGCGCTGTTCCTTCGCGGCCAGGCGATGAGCCAGCCAGCTGTAGAAGCAGACACCGACCAGGATCGCCAGTGACGCTCCGGGAATGATGCGGCCGAAAACGATCTCGTCCGGCATCTGAAAAACGAACTTGCAGACACCGCTGATCACCAGCAGGTTGGTGAAGTTGTCGGTGAACAGCGCCCAGAAGGCGCTGAGGTCGCTCCTGGCGAAGATCGGGTAATGGAAATCCTTCGTTCTGGCTGCCTCGCTCATGTTCCAGGCTCCTCCTCTTTCGGTTGGTCTCGCTGGTCGATCGCTTGTACGCGCCCCTCGGATCGAGGAGGCAGCGCCGGCCTCCTCCGCATCCCGGTCCCGGGTGAAAGAGAGGTAGCGTCGAGCTCACGCGCTACCGTGGCGCGTGAGGGGAAGATCCGTCGTGAAAGTCGGGCTCGCCGACACTATAGCAGACCGCCCGCCCGGAGCCGGTCCGGCGGCGAGGTCGCCACCGAAACGGTGCCGGTCGCCATGGTGTAGGATCGGAGTACCTTCAGACAGACCACAGCCGGGTTCATGGGGCGGTGGAACCCGGCGCATCGTCGATCTTCGAAAGTGAGGCGTCATGGCTGACCCGGAGCAGGCGACCAGTACCCGGCCGATCTACGGCCTGGACGACAAACCCGAGCTGCCGCGGACGCTGGTGCTCAGCGCGCAGCACGTGCTGACCATGTTCGGCGCCACGGTCAGCGTACCCCTCCTGTTCGGCCCGATCATGGGCATGACCGCGGCCGAGACCGCCCGCCTGATCTCCGCCGTCATGCTCTGCTCGGGCCTGGCGACACTGGTGCAGACCACCTTCGGGTCGCGCCTGCCGATCGTCCAGGGCGTGTCGTTCTCGTTCCTGGGCGCCTTCTTCCTGATCATCGGCGGCGCCGCCGCGGAGGCCGAAGCCGCCGGCGTACCGGTCGGGCCGCTGGCCATGCAGTACATCGCCGGCGCCATCATTCTCGGGGCGCTGGTCGAGATGTTCGTCGGCTTCAGCGGCCTGGTGGGGGCGCTGCGCAAGATCCTCTCGCCGGTGGTCATCGGTCCGGTGATCATGCTCATCGGCCTGGCGCTTTTCCAGCACGGCGCGCCCAAGGCCGGCACCCACTGGCCGATCTCCGGGCTGACGATCGTGCTGATCATCGTGTTCTCGCTCGTGCTCTCGCGCAAGAAGCGGTTCTTCCAGCTGTTTCCGATCCTCACCGCGGTGGTCGCGGTGACCACCCTGTGCTTCATCCTTTCGAAAACCGGCGTCTTCGCCGCCGGCCATCCCTCGCACGTCAACCTGGAGGCCGTCAACGAGTCGCAGTGGGTCCGCCTGGCGCCCGGCGAGCTCTTCTTTCCCTGGGGCTGGCCCAAGTTCAGCTTCGCCTTCTTCCTGGCGGTGCTGGCGGGCTACCTGGCGTCGATGATCGAGTCGATCGGCGACTATCACGCCGTCTCCTACATGGCAGGCGCGGGGGATCCCACCTCGAAGCAGCTCAGCCGAGGCATCGGCTCCGAAGGCATCGGCTGCTTCCTGACCGGCGTCTTCGGCGGCTTCGCGTCGACTTCCTACTCGGAAAACATCGGGCTCATCGGCTTGACCAAGGTGGCCTCGCGCCACGTCGTCCAGGTCGGTGGCGTGATCCTGATCCTGCTGGGGATCTTCGGCAAGTTCGGCGGTTTCGCCGCCGCCATCCCCGGGCCGGTGGTCGGTGGGCTCTACTGCGCGCTGTTCGGGCTGATTGCCGCCATCGGCGTGCAGCAGCTGGCGAAAGCCGACCTGTCGAGCGACCGCAACCTGTTCATCGCCGGCTTCTCGCTGTTCATGGGGCTGTCGGTGCCGGCCTACTTCGCCGCCCGGGGCAGCGTCGACGCCATCGGCCCCGGCCAGATGCTGGCGCTCTACACGCCCACGGTGGAGGGACACCTGGGGTGGATGGGAGACAAGCTGGCGGGCATCGTGACCTCGATCGGCTCCACCGGCATGGCCGTGGCGGCGATCTGCGGCATCGTGCTCGACAACCTGGTCCCGGGGACGCCGGAGGAGAGAGGGCTCGGCCCGAGCTTGTTGGTGCCCGAGGGTGGCGACATCGGAGTGGGCGACGACTGAAGATACGCGTCAGATCAAGCTGATTACGAAACGAGAAAGGACCTGCCATGACTCGCACCTGGAGAAGAGCCGGTTTCACCTCACTGGCCATACTGCTCACCCTCGGGTCCGCCTTGCTCTTCCTGGCCTGCGGGGGCGGTGAGGACGCCGGGCCCGGTGCCGGCACGGAAGACGCCGCGGCCCGGGCCGGCGCCGCCGGGGGAATCCCGGTCAAGGCGGCGTTCGTCTACGTCAGCCCGGTCGGCGACGCCGGCTGGACGCTGGCCCACGACGGGGGCAGGCAAGCCATCGACGAGCTGCCCTGGGTCGAGACCGCCTACACCGAAGCGGTGCCGGAGGGCGCCGAGGCCGAGCGCACCATCAACCAGTACGTGCGCAACGGCTACAACCTGATCTTCACCACCAGCTTCGGCTACATGGACCCGACGATCAACGTCGCCAAGAGCAACCCCGAGGTCACCTTCATGCACTGCTCGGGGTTCAAGACCGCCGACAACGTCGGGACCTATTTCGGCCGCATGTACCAGCCGCGTTACCTGAGCGGCGTCATCGCCGGCAAGATGACCGAGAGCGGCAAGGTCGGCTACGTGGCGGCGCACCCCATTCCCGAGGTGATCCGGGGCATCAACGCCTTCACCCTCGGCGTGCGCTCGGTCAACCCCGAGGCCAAGGTTCACGTGGTGTGGACGCAGACCTGGTACGACCCGGCCAAGGAGCGGGAAGCCGCCGAGAGCCTGCTCGACATCGGCGCCGACGTCATCACCCAGCACCAGGACACGCCGGCGCCGCAGCAGGCGGCCGAGAAGCGCGGCCACTACAGCATCGGCTACAACTCGGACATGACCAGCTTCGCGCCCAAAGCGCACCTGACCGCGCCGGTCTGGGATTGGTCGGTGGTCTACAAGAAGGTCGCCGAGGAGGTCCGTGACGGCACCTGGTCCTCGGGTCAGTACTGGGGCGGCCTGGAAGACGGGGTGGTGGGGCTCGCGCCCTACAGCGACCTGGTGCCGCAGGAAGTGCGGGACCTGGTGGAGGCCAAGAAAGCAGAGATCGTTTCCGGCTCGTGGGACGTCTTCACCGGTCCGATCAACGACCAGGCCGGAGCGGCGATGGTGGCGGACGGCGAGAGCATGTCCGATGAAGACATGCTGGGGATGACCGCCTTCGTCGAAGGGGTCGTGGGCAACGTCCCGGGCTGAGCGCGCGCTACATGAACGCGGTGAATCCCCCCTCGATCCCCCCTTTTCCAAAGGGGGGAGGCTGTAAGTGACCAAGGCACGGGTCGCGGTATCCATGGAAGGGATCGTCAAACGATTCCCCGGGGTGATCGCCAACGACCGTGTGGATCTCGAGCTGCTCGAGGGCGAGATCCACACCCTCCTGGGCGAGAACGGTGCCGGCAAGAGTACCTTGATGAACGTCCTGACCGGCATCTATCGCGCCGACGAAGGGACGCTCGCCGTCCGCGGCACGCCGGTTCAGCTGCGTACGCCGAAGGACGCCATCGACCTCGGCATCGGCATGGTCCATCAGAGCTTCAAGCTGGTGCAGACGCACACCGTGACCGAGAATATCGTCCTCGGCCTCGGCCGGGGGCTTGCCCCCGTCAAGCTGAGTGAGGCCGAAGAGAAGGTGAGGGAGCTTTCCGAGCGTTACGGCCTCCAGGTCGACCCGGGTGCGCGCATCTGGCAGCTCTCGATCGGCGAGCAGCAGCGGGTCGAGATCCTCAAGATCCTCTTCCGCGGCGCCCGCATCCTGCTGCTCGACGAGCCGACGGCGGTCCTAACCCCCCAGGAGGCCGACGAGCTCTTCGTCACCCTCAAAGCGATGCGGGCGAAGGGTCATGCGATCGTCTTCATCTCCCACAAGCTCGACGAGGTGATGGCGATCTCCGACCGCATCACCGTCCTGAGGGGGGGCAAGAACGTCGGCACCGTCCGGACACGGGACACCGATCCCCAGGATCTGTCGAACCTGATGGTCGGCCGCGAGATCCGGTTCGAGAGGTTCCCCGGGGAAGAGGTCCGGGGTGACGAGATCCTGGAGGTGGTCGAGCTGAGCGCCTCGAACGATCGGGGTCTCGAAGCCCTGAAAGAGATCTCGTTCACCGTGTCGGCCGGCGAGATCCTGGGCTTCGCGGGGGTCGCGGGCAACGGGCAAGAGGAGCTGGCGGAAGTCATCACTGGATTGCGGACACCGACCGACGGCTCCATCCGGCTGAAAGGGCGCGACATGACCGGCGCCAGCCCGAAGCAGGTGATCGACGCCGGGGTCAGCTACGTGCCGGCGGACCGGCATGGAGTGGCCACCGTCGGCGATCTGTCGCTGACTCACAACAGCGTGCTCAGGCGGTATCGGGAGAAGAAGTTCGCCAGGGGGCCCTTCCTGCACCTGGCCGCCGCCGTGGACTATGCCCGGCGCCTGATCAAGGAGTTCAACATCATGACCCCGGGGGAGGGCACGGCGGTCCGAACGCTCTCCGGCGGCAATCTGCAGAAGGTCATCCTGGCTCGCGAGATCACCACGCACCACGAGCTCCTGGTGGTGATGTCGGCGACCCGCGGGCTCGACGTCGGCGCCACCGAGTACGTGCGCGAGACCCTCGACGAGCACCGGAAGAAAGGCGCCGCCATCGTCCTGATATCCGAAGACCTGGAAGAGCTCCTGTCGCTCTCCGACCGTATCGCCGTGCTCTTCCACGGCGAGGTGATGGGGATCCTCGACGCCGAAGGAGCGGACATCGAGACCCTGGGGCTGATGATGGCCGGCCGCAAGCTGGCGGAGGCGAGTTGATGCCGATGCGCCTGGAGCTGCGGCTCGAGAGGTCGCGCAAGCTGGAGTACCTGGTGCCGGTGGTGTCGGTGGCGCTCGCCCTCCTCGTCTGCGGCGTGCTCCTGCTGGCGACGGGAACCAACCCCGTCTCGGCCTACGCCGAGATGTTCACCGAGGCGTTCGGCACCTCCTACGGCTTCGCGGAAGTGCTGGTGAAGGCGACGCCGCTGATCCTCTGTGGGCTCGGCGTCATGCTGGCGTTCAAGATGCTGTTCTGGAACATCGGTGCCGAGGGTCAGCTGCACATGGGCGCCTGGGCGGCGACCGCGGTGGTGATGACCGGCTGGGACGGATCGGCGTGGCTGATGATCCCGGCGATGATGTTCGCGGCGGCCGTGGGCGGGGGGTTGTGGGCCCTGATCCCGGCCTATCTCAAGGTCAAGCTCAACTGCAACGAGATCATCACTACGCTGCTCATGAACTACGTCGCCATCCTCTGGGTGGCCCATTTCATCTACGGCCCGTGGAAGGATCCGGTGAGCTTCGGCTTTCCCATGACCCGGCAGTTCCCGGACGGCGCGCAGCTCATGCGGTTCGGCGACTCGCGGGTACACCTGGGCCTGCTGTTCGCTCTGGTGGCCGCGATCGTGCTCTACCTGGTCCAGGAGAAGAGCCGGTGGGGATTCGAGATCGGGGTGACCGGCGGCAATCCCGCCGCCGCCAGGTACGCGGGCATGAACGCCGGACGCAACATGATCCTGGTGATGCTGATGTCAGGCGGCCTGGCCGGCCTGGCCGGCATGGCCGAGGTCAGCGGCATCCAGCTCAAGCTGCTCAAGGACATCTCCCCCCATGCCGCGCCGTACGGCTATACGGCCATCATCATCGCCTGGTTGGCGCGGCGCAACCCCTGGGGGGTGGTGTTGGTGTCGCTGCTCATGGGCGGTTTGTACGTCGGCGGGGAGACGGTGCAGATCACCATGAAGCTGCCGGTCAACATCGTGCTGATCATCCAGGCTCTGATCCTGTTTTTCGTGCTCGGGGGCGACATCCTCTCCAGATACCGGCTGGTCTACCGGCGCGGTGTGTCCCATTCGCCCCCCTCCGGGGGGACGCCATCTGCCCCCCCGCGGGGTGACGGGGAGGTGCTCGGTGGAGGGTGACCTCGGGATCCTCGTGGTGTCCATCCTGCAGGCGGCGGTGCGTTCGGGCACGCCGATCCTCTTCGTGTGCATCGGAGAGATCTACGCCGAGCGCTCGGGTGTGCTGAACGTCGGGCTCGAAGGACTGATGCTGGTCGGCGCCATCGCCGGATTCTTCGCCAGCTTTACCAGCGACAACCCGGTGGTGGGCGTGCTGGCGGCGGCGGCGGCGGGGGCCGTGTTTTCGCTCATCCATGCCTTCGCGACCATCACGCTGCGAGCCGACCAGATCGTCAGCGGTCTCACCCTGACGATCCTGGGAACCGGCATCAGCGGCTTCTTCGGCAAGTCGATGATCGGCCAGGTGGGCCCCGGGTTCGAGAAGCTCGAGATCCCGGTTCTGGCCCAGATCCCGGTGCTCGGCAAGGTGCTCTTTCAACAAGACGCCATGGTCTACTTGTCCTACCTGATGATTCCCGCGGCCTGGTGGGTGATGTACAAGACTCACCTCGGCCTCGCCATCCGTTCGGTGGGCGAGAGCCCGGCGACGGCCGATTCCCTGGGCGTGTCGGTGGCGAAGATTCGCTATGGGTGTGTGCTCTTCGGCGGCGCCATGGCGGGCATCGGCGGCGCCTATCTGTCGCTGGCGTACACCACCATGTGGATCGAGCAGATGAGTGGCGGGCGCGGGTGGATCACCCTGGCGCTGGTGATCTTCGCCGCCTGGAACCCGGCGCGGGCGGTGCTCGGTGCCTACCTGTTCGGTGGCGCCGACGCGCTGCAGCTGCGTATCCAGGCCGTCGGGTTGGACGTTCCGACCTACTTCCTCATGATGCTGCCTTACGTCCTGACCATCACCATCCTGGTGCTGGCGTCCCGGGCGTCGCTCAAGCGCCGCATCGGCGCTCCCGCGGCGCTGGGTTTTCCCTACTCACGCGAAGAACGTTGACCTCAGTCAGAAACTTGCGACACATACGGAGGATTCGAGAATGAACAGACGGTTTCGGCGCGCACTCTTTACTTTCCTGGCTCTGGCGTTGATCGGCCTGCCCGCTCAGGCGGCGATCTGGAGCAACACCGAGCTCCACATTCAATTCGGCACCCTCGATACTCCGACCTTCGCCGGCGGCGGCGAGAAAGACACCAAGATCTTCACGTTTCAGCACGCCAGCGGCTGGAAGTACGGTGACAATTTCTTCTTCTTCGACGTCATCGACGCCGATGGCAGCGGATTCAACGACCTCGAAATCTACGGCGAGTGGTACCCCTACTTCAGCCTCGGCAAGATGAGTGGAAAGAAGGTCGGCGGTGGCAAGATCAAGGACATTCGTGTCATCACCGGGCTCAATTACTCCGCGGACGCCAACGTGCTCAAGTACCTGCCCGGGATCGGCCTGTCGATGGATTTCAAGGGCTTTGCTTTCTTCAACATCGACATCACCGCCTATATCGACGCCAGCGATGGTGTCTCCAGCGGCGGCGCTCCGGCGGAGGACGACAGCTTCATGATCGACCTCAACTGGGCTCGTCCGTTCAAGGAAGGCAAGTTCTCGATCGAGGGACACATCGAGTACATCGGCGAGCGCACCAACGAGTTCGGAGGTGAGGTCAGCGAGTGGGTCCTGGCGCAGCCGCAGTTCCGGTTCTACCCGATGGAGAACCTGGCGATCGGCATCGAGTATCAGTACTGGATGAACAAGCTGGGTGACTCCGAGACCGACGAGAGCGCCGTCCAGGCACTCTTGGTGTGGAAATTCTAGCGCCGGCCCTTCAGTCGAGGAATCGCTTCGCCTGGCGGCGGTGGTCGCGAGCGATCTGATCCTCGTCGGCGCGCACCAGTCGCCCATCCCGCACCACCTCGTCGCCGCCCACGTAGAGGCGGTCGACGCGGTGCGGGGCGGAGAGCACCAGGCCGGCCACCGGGTCGGCGGCGCCGGCGAGCTCCAGGCCGTCGGTGCGCCAGACCGCGAGGTCGGCGCACTTGCCGGGCTCGATCGAGCCGAGGTCGTCGCGGCCCAGGACCTCCGCGCCGCCGCGGGTGGCGAGCCGCAGCGCTTGGCGCGCGGTCATCGCCCCGGCGCCTCCCAGGCCGCGCGCGACGAGCAACGCCTGCTTGACCTCAAAGCTCAGGTCGCCGCGCTCGTTCGACGCCGAGCCGTCGACGCCGAGCCCCACCCGCACACCGGCGTCCAGCATCTCGCGCACCGGCGCCACGCCAGCCCCGAGCCTGAGGTTCGAAGTCGGGCAGTGGGCGACGCCGGTTCCCGCCGCGGCGAACCTCCGGAGGTCGTCGCCTGTAAGGTGGACGCAGTGGGCGCACCAGACGTCTCCGGCCAGCCAGCCGAGATCGGCGAGGTACTCCACCGGGCGGCAGCCGTGGGCGTCGCGGCAGTAAGCTTCTTCCTCGATCGTTTCCGCGAGGTGGGTGTGGAGGCGAAGGCCGAGCCGGCGCGCCAGCTCCGCCGAGTCGGTCATCAGCTGTTTCGAGGTCGAAAACGGCGAGCACGGCGCGACGGCGATCTGGATCTGGGCGCCCGGTCCGTGTTCGTGCAGCGATGCCAGGCGCTCGGTCTCCGCCAGTACCGTCGCCACCGGCTCGACCACATCGTCGGGCGGCAGGCCCCCATCGGAAACGCCGAGGTCCATCGAGCCGCGGGCCGCGATCAGGCGCACCCCGAGCTCGCGCGCTGCCCGGACCTCGGCTTCCACCAGGCCCGCTCTGCCGGCGGGAAATACATAGTGGTGATCGAAGACCGTGGCACAGCCGGAGAGCGCCAGCTCGGCGAGCCCGGTGCGCGCCGCCGCGTATTGTGCCGTCGCGTCCAATCGGCCCCAGACCGGGTAGAGCTCTCGGAGCCAGGTGAAGAGATCGGCCTCCTGAGCCCTCGCTCGAGTCAGGGTCTGGTAGAGGTGGTGGTGGGTGTTGATCAGGGCCGGCGTGACCAGGCGTCCACTGAGCGAGATGGTCTCGTCGGCCTCGGGAGCGTCGCCTGCCCCGACCGCCTCGACGAACCCGTCCGAGATCGCGATCCAGCCGTCCTCGAGCTCCCGGCCCTCGTCGTCCATGGTGACGACGTGAGCATCGCGGATGATCACTCTCATGCGGAGAGGAAGCGCACTCCGGTGACCTCTTCCCCGACCTGCCACAATCGTGTCGCCGTGCGCTTGTCCCGCGCCCGCCGCACCACCTTCGCGGGCGCCGGGTAGCCCTTGGCCTCGTAAATGCCCTTCGGTCCGTAGTAGCCGCCGGGATCTGCCTCCGGCGCGGTGGCGGCGTAGAGGGTCGGCAGGGCGCCCACCGCCGGGGTGTTGCTCCACAGGCCGACGCCGATGCGGAAGACGCTGTTGTGCCGCTGCAGGTCGGTGGCGGTGAAGCCGGGATGGGCGGCGGTCGAGAGCACGTCGGCGCCGGTGCGCTCGAGCCGGCGCTGGAGCTCGATGGCGAAGATCAGGTTGGCGAGCTTGCTCTGGCAGTACTCGCGCCAGGGCTTGTAGGGTTTCTCGCCGCGGAAGTTGTCGAAGTCGATCTTGCCGGTGCGGTGCGCCAGGCTGCTGACCGTGGTGACGCGCGAGCCCGGTGATGCCGTGAGCGTGTCGATCAAGAGGCCGGTCAAAGCGAAGTGCCCGAAGTAGTTGACGCCGATCTGCATCTCGAGCCCTTCCCGCGTCTTCGACTCCGGCGGCACCATGACGCCGGCGTTGTTGACCAGCAGGTCGAGGCGGTCGTTGCCGTCCAGGAAGGCGGCGGCGCAGGCGCGTACCGACTCGAGGCTCGCCAGGTCGAGGGAGATGAGGTCGACGTCGGCGTCCGGCATCTCGCTCCGGATCCGGTCGACGGCGTCCGTTCCCTTGGTTTCGTTACGGCAGGCCAGGAAGACGCGGGCGCCCTTCCTGGCCAGCGCACGGGCGGTTTCGAAGCCGATGCCGGAATTGGCGCCGGTGACCAGCGCCACACGGCCCTTCTGCTCGGGCATGTGGGACACGTTCCATTTCATTGTCGGATCTCCTCGACCCAGGTTATAGCACGCGGAGCATGAACACGAGGTTTTCCAGGGCTCACTCGTGCATAAACACGAGGGTGTTTGGGCTCCACTTGTGCATAAACACGAGGGTGTTTGATACGCTCTCTGTGTATGTATCTGCCGAGACACATCGATCGGGTCCTACGCGATTGGAGCCGGAGCAACGACCGCAAGCCGCTGATTCTGCGAGGCGCGCGCCAGACCGGAAAGTCTTCTTCGGTCCGCCAGCTGGCGTCGCACTTCGACTTGTTTCTGGAGCTGAACCTCGAGCGTCACCGTGACCTCAGCCTGGTCCGATCCTGCAATTCCGCCGACGAGCTGCTGACCGCGCTGGCGGCGCGGCACAACGTCGAGCGGTTTCCGGCTCGTACCCTGCTCTTTCTCGACGAGATTCAGGAAAGCCCGGAAGCCGTTCGATGGCTCCGTTTCTTTCGCGAGGATCATCCCGAGGTCTTCGTGGTGGCCGCCGGCTCCCTGATGGAGGTTCGGCTCCAGGAGCGGGGCTTTTCGTTTCCGGTGGGTCGCGTGACCTTCAGGATGCTGCGGCCTTTCAGCTTCTTCGAGTTCCTGGAGGGTTCGGGGCGCGAAGTCCTGGCGGAGAAGCTGCTGGCGGCGGTTCGCAGCGGCGAGCCGCCGGAGCCTCCTCTGCATGATCAAGCCGTGGGCCTGCTTCGGGACTATCTGTTCGTGGGGGGCATGCCCGAAGCGGTCACACGCTGGCTCGACGATCGCAATCCCGTGACGGTGGGTGCCGTCCACGCCGATCTGGTAGGGGCCCTGGCCGAAGATCTTCAAAAATACCGCGGAGCGAAGGATCTCGCTTATCTCGAAGCAGCCTTCGACAATCTCCGGCACCACTACGGCTTGCGTTTCAAGTACGAGAACTTCGCGCCCGGATACCGCTCTCAGCTGATGAAGACGGCGCTCGGCAAGCTGGAGGCAGCGATGCTCGTCACACGGGCCTGGCCGACCAGCTCGCTGCGCTACCCCTTGCGCGTCCGTCCGAGATCGGCTTCCAAGCTCTTGCCCCTCGACGTCGGCTTGGCACTCCACACCATGGGGCTGGGGCCGGAAACGTCACGTTCTCTGCCCATCGACCGGCTGCTCGACGGCCGGGCGGCGGAGATCTTCGTGGGTCAGCAGCTTCTGGCGGCCAAGCGCCGGTCGGGCGATCTCCATTTCTGGGTCAGCGAGTCCTCGCGCGGCAACGCAGAAGTCGACTTTCTGCTCGAGGGTGCGGAGGCCCCGTTGCCGATCGAAGTCAAGTCGGGGGCCTCCGGCTCCCTCAAGTCGCTGCATCAATTCCTGTGGCGCTCCGGGCTCGAGCTCGGCGTGCGCTGTCACACCGGGCCTTTCGCAGACCAGAATCTCGAGGTCAAGATGCCGGATCGGAGTCTCCGGTACCGCTTGTTCTCCGTGCCGTTGTACCTGGCGGAGAAGATTCTGGCGTTGCCGTTGGGGTGAGGGCCGGGTCGGCTCTCCCGCTCACGCCCACAGCGTGGGCATTTGCCCACAGCGTGGGCATGGCTGAGAGCGCGGTCGACGGCGGAAGGTCGCATCGAAGCGAGCGGGAATTCTGCTGAAGAAACTCAGAAAGCTTTTGTTTCTGGGAGTTTCCGCTCGTTCTGAAGGGCCGCGAGATCATGCGTGATCTGCGGGCTTCGTGAGCCGGCACCACTCTTGCAATTGCCCCGATGACGAGCCGTGTTGAAAACCAACCGTCTCGACGAGAGAAACCTTTATCTTCTGATATGGAAGGGAACACCACACCATGAGAAGACACATCACGACGCCAGCCCTCGCAGCTCTGGTCTTCGCGAGCGCACCCGCATGGGGCGCCCCGGACGAGCTCTATCGAATCACCGATCGAGAGCCGGTCTTCCAGGAAGAGACCGCGGCGATCGCAGGCGTCGTCGACGAGGTGGAGGTGGCGCTCGACACGACCGCTCTCGACCGGAACCCCAGGGTCCTGGAGCTCGAGCTGACCGACGGGCGCCGGCTCACGGTTACGCGAGCTCGCTTCAGCGTCGAGAAAGGCTACCTGACCTGGATCGGCGAGGCCGCGGCGGTCGATGGCGGGACACCCGGCTACGTCCACCTGGTCGACCATGGCGACCAGGTCTCCGGGATCCTCAACGTCGGATCCGATCGCTACCAGATCGTGGCGACGGCGCTGGGCGGACATCGACTGTTCCGCGTCCAAGCCGGGGACGGTGCGGTTTGCGCGCTCGAAGACTCGGAATCGCGGCCTGCTGACGTTCTGTATCTCGAATCGGAAGGCTGGGAATCCCGGCCCTCGGATCTCGGGGTCTCTGGGGATTCCCGCCAGCCGACGCTCGAGGACGTCGCGGAAGACGATTCTGGTGACGGATCTCCGCGCCCGGACACCGCCACGAAGAGCACGACGACGATCGACGTCCTGGCGGTCTACCCCCAGGATTTCTCGGGATCGGCGGAGACCGCGGTGCGCAATTTCATCCAGACCTCGGTCTCGATCGCGAACGACGTCTTCGTGCAGAGCAACGTCAGCGCGCAATATCGCCTGGTCGAGATGGCCAGGCTGTCGGGCGCTCAGCCGCCGGCGACGGGGCTGTTCGAGAACTGGACGTGGATCAACACCGAGCCCCAAGAAACCGTCGACCTTCGTGACGAGCATTCCGCCGACATGGTGGCTCTGTTCATCCCGCTTTCCTACGACGACGACAATCCCTGTGGCGTCGCCAACCTGCCGGACGCGAACGGGGATATCGTGAGCGGTGCACCGTACGGCATCGAAGGCCCCTTCGGAGACCGGGCCTTCACCGTTCACCGCAGCGGTTGTGGCCTCAACGATTTCACCTTCGCCCACGAGCTGGGTCACAACTTCGGAATGCGCCACGACAACGAGAACACGAGCTCGATCCACTTGTTCCCCACCGGGCGGGGCCACGTCCTGAGCTTCAGCCCCTGGCAGGCCAACGCCAACGGCAGCCTCGAGACCGACGTCCCCGGGGACTTCGCGGTCGGCTATCACTTCACGCCGCAGGAAGACGGGCTCGTCCTCGAGCTCGGGGGCCTCTTCAACGGCTCGAGAGTGATGCGGCTGTTCGAGAAGGATTCGGGCATGCAGCTCGGGCAAACCACCGTCACCTCCGCCAACAACTGGAGCTACCGGTTCATTCCGCCAGTCTACGTGAGGGCGGGGACGACCTACACGGTCGCCGTCTATCTCGCTGGATCGGGCGGTTCCATCTACTCCAACGTCACGCCGTTTCCCCAGACCTACGGCACGGTCTGGATCGAGGGGACGACCTTCGTCTCGACCCTCGGCGATCCGTCGGCTCGCCCCACGAATACGGTCACCGACGTCATGTACGGCCAGGCGGACATCCGATTCGCGCCCTACTCGTCGGTCATGGGATGTGTCCGCGAGCCGGGCGGCGACATCACCGGCTCCGTGTGCAGCCGGATCCCCCATTTCTCCGATCCGGCCATCTCCTACCAGGGCTTCGTCACCGGCACCGCCGATCGCAACAACGGGGATGTCGCGCGCGCTCAGGTGGGGCCGTATTCTGAATTCCGCGGCAACCACGCGCCGGTCTGCGCGGACGACTTTCTCACCACCCCGATGGACACCAGACTCTCGATCCCGCTGGGTCACCTCCTGGGAAACGACACCGATCCCGATGGCGATGGTCTGTGGCTTTGGAGCTACGATCTCGTCACCGCGCAAGGAGGCACCAACGACACCGGCCACGCCGGTGGCTTCAACTACACGCCGCCCGTCGGCTTCACCGGCACGGATTGGTTCAACTACACCATTGCGGATCGCGGCGACGGCACCGGGCTGACCGACACCTGCGTGGGCTACGTCGAGGTGACTCCGACCGAGGAGGACTTCGGTGAAGTGGGGAAGGTCACCAACCTGACCCACGCGCCCCAGACCGTGATCTTGAGTCGATCGTATGCGAACCCGGTCGTGATCGCTCAGCCGCCGAGCCAGAACGGCAGCCACACCTCCGTGGTGCGCATCACCAGCGTCCAATCGGATCGCTTCACGTTCTACATCGACGAAGCGCCGAACATGGATGGTTCGCACACTACCGAAACCGTGAGCTACATGGTGCTGGAGGCCGGAGACTGGCAGCTCGCTGACGGCACCGAGCTGCGGGCTGGGCGCCTCCAGACCTCGAACACCGTCGGCAGGTCCGTGGCCAACAACTGGGCTGCCGTGAGCTTCGGGGGGACGTTCCCGACCGCCCCGGTCGTGCTCAGCCAGGTACAGACGAACAATGACCCCAGCTGGGTCAAGACGCGTCATGCCAGCGTGGGAACCTCGTCGTTCCTGGTCGGACTGGAGAAGGAGGAGGCCAGCACCGTCTCGCACGGCAGCGAGACCGTCGGCTGGGTCGCCATCCAGCCAGCAAGCGGAACCTGGACCACCCATGCCTACCTGGCCGGACGAACTCCAAACTCGGTCACCGACGCCTGGTACGTCGTCTCTTTCGGCGGCTCGTTCGCAACCCCGCACCTCTTTGCCGCCATGGCGACCTACCATGGTCCCGACAACGCGGAGTTGCGGTACCGCAACCTCGGTCTGAGCTCGGTGGAAGTGCGGGTTGAAGAAGACACGACGTTGGACGCCGAAGTGGCCCACGCCAGCGAGGTGGTCGACTACCTGGTCATCGGCAGTGCCGGGACACTGACGGGCGCCCGGCAATAGGGCGTCCCACCCGGCCGATGAGGCCATCCTCGGATACCGGGACGGCCTCATCGCCCTCCGCTCCGGAGCCGCTCAACCGCGCAGCCCCAGGCGTTTCAGCTTGTTCGCCAGGCCGTTGCGCGAGATCCCGAGCAGCTTTGCCGCCTCGATCTGCTTGCCGTTCGAGCGCCTCAGGGCCTCGCGGATCAGCTGCGACTCCAGCTCCCGCAACCGGGGCACGAGGGCCAGGGACCCGGTGCCGATCTCCGGTTCGGCCTCGGGCTCGCTCCGCGGCGGGTGGCGGATGCGGTGGGCGAGCATCCCGGAGTCGATCACCTGGCCTTCGGCAGCGGCGCAGACCAGGCGGTGCATCTCGTGCTCGAGCTCGCGCACGTTCCCGGGCCAGGGGTAGGCGGCCAGAAGCCGCAGCGCTTTCGCGGTCACGCCCCGGATGGACCTGCCCGCCTCGCCCGCGAAGCGCCGCAGGAAGTGCTCCACCAAGGCGGGGATGTCCTCGCGGGCGTGCCGCAGAGGCGGCACCTCGAGGAGGTGCCCGGCCAACCGGTAGTAGAGGTCACGCCGGAAGGTACCCTCTTCCATACGCAGTTGTAGGTCGGCGTTGGTGGCGGCTATGACGCGCACGTCGACGCGGCGCGGGCGTTTGCCCACTGGCTGGATCTCCCTTTCCTGCAAGGCGCGGAGCAGCTTGGCCTGGAGCGCC
Organism: bacterium; assembly: GCA_024226315.1. GTDB lineage: Bacteria > Acidobacteriota > Thermoanaerobaculia > Multivoradales > J023 > JAAELT01. The sequence continues at coordinate 17,789 of JAAELT010000489.1, forward strand.
GGCGCCATGTCGCCGACCTCGTCCAGAAACAACGTCCCCCCCTCGGCGAGCTGGAACGTTCCCGGGCGCGGGTCTACCCCGGTGGCCACGCCCTTGCCGATGCCGAACATCTCGGCCTCGAGCATTTCCGCCGGGATGGCGGCACAGTTGATCGCCACGATGGGACCCTGCCGGCGCTCGGAGGACTCGTGGAGGATCTTCGCCACCCGTTCCTTGCCGACGCCGGTCTCGCCGACCACGAGCACCGCCAGGTGGCCGCTGAGCGACTGGCCCAGATGGCGGTACATCGCCGCGGCGGCGGGTGAGGTTCCCGGGCGGTAGTCGTCGGGGAAGACCAGCTCCGGAAAGCACCCGGGCCCCGCGCTGGCGTGCGGAGATTTCGCCAGCCGCGGTTCTCGCAGGTCGACGAGGCGTAGGAGGGCTCGCAGCAGCGTCGCGCAGCGCAGCCGGCCCGGGAAGTCACCCCACAGGAGCAGGCACCGGGGCTCTTGGCCCCGGCCGAATCGTGCCGCCAGACTCAGCACCGGTTCGGTCTCGAGGAACGCCGTGCAGAGGTCGCTGCCGGTACGTTCGCGGTCCGATCGCAGACGCTGGATCTCGTCCAGGGATGGGAGCGGAGGCAGCTCGCCAGCCGCCCCCAGCACCACCGGGTCGCCGGCTGGAGTCCAGTCCACCGCGCAGGCCCCGACCCTCGTCCCGAGCGCCTCGACCAGGAATACCAGGGCGCCGGCCAGATCGGGCAACGCCCCGGCCGTCAGCCGTTCGATGAAGCGTTCGAGAAGCGACAGCCACTCGCGGGAGATCACCTGCTCGACGTCGCGCTGAGTCACGGTCGCCCGGATGTCGTCCGGGCCCGGAGCCGAAGGCTTCGGCTCCACGGCCACACCCGAGGTCTCGAGGGCGAGGCCGAGCTCCACGTCGCCGGCATCCACCGCCTCGACCTGCAGGGTGACCGCTCCGAAGCGCACCTCGGCCCCCGGAGCCACCGTCGCGCGGTCGATCCGCCGGCCGTCGACGAAACAGCCGTTGCGGCTGCCCAGGTCTTCGATCTCCAACCCCTCTGGCGTTACCCGAAGGGCCGCGTGTTCCCTGGAAACCTCGATGTCGGGGAGCACCAGGTCGCTGGCGAACGTCCTGCCGATCCGGTACGAACCGAGAACAAGATCGAAGGTTTTCTCCCTGCCGCCAACGACGCCGCGGAGGCGATAGACTAGCCGATTGTTAGAGGAAGATTGCATTGATCCCACCCAACATCTCATCGTCCTATTCCACCCATAGGGAGAACGGTTCGCAGACCGTCCCATTCATGTTCTACGAAGAACCGGCGTGGGAAGGACATCCGTCCACCCACACCCCGATAGGAAACGCGTAGGAAGGCTCCGAATCTGATCAAATGCTCTGTACCGATGTCCCGTGGCGTTCGAACATGACAGGCCTCGGATCCGAGGTCGAGACGGCCCACCACGAGTTGAATCCTCGACGAGAAGGGAGCTAGGCTCGCCCACGCTCATTGACGCCGACGGGAATCGCGTCGAGGCGCCCGAATGACGGCCCCGGGAGACATCACCCAACTGCTGGTCGCGGTCCGCGACGGCGAGACATCGGCCATGGACCGGCTGTTTCCGCTGGTCTACGACGAGCTGCGGGGAATGGCGCGCCAGCGCTTGCGCCGCGGCGGCCCCGAGCAGACGCTGAACACCACCGCCCTGGTGCACGAGGCCTACCTCAAGCTGGTGGACCAGACCCGGGCGCAGTGGAACGACCGTGGCCATTTCCTGGCGGTGGCGTCAGTGGCCATGCGCCACATCCTGGTGGACTACGCTCGCCGCAAGACGGCGCAGAAGCGCGGCGGCGAGGAGCAGCCCGAGGTGCTCGAGGAAAACCAGCTCGGCGTCGTCGCCCGGGCCGAGGAGATCCTGGCGATCGACCAGGCGCTCGGCTCGCTGGCCGAGCTCAACGAGCGTTTGAGCAAGCTGGTGGAGCTGCGTTTTTTCGGCGGGCTGTCGGTGGCCGAGACGGCCCATGTGCTGGACGTGTCGGAGCGCACCGTGAAGCGCGACTGGCGCAAGGCACGGGCCTACCTTTATCGTGCCCTCCAGGAGCCTCGGGACGACTGATGCCTGATTCCGTGGAGCGTTGGCGAAGAGTCGAGGCCATTTTCGACGAGGCGCTGGAGCTGCCCGCGGCCGAGGTTCCCGCCCATCTCGACGCCGCTTGCGGTGGCGACGATGGCCTGCGGGGCGAGGTGGAGGCGCTGCTCGGCGCGGACCAGCAAGCCGGCGCTTTTCTGGAGACCTCGGCCGGCGCTTACGCCGCGACGCTGATTCGCGAAGCGCTGCCGGCGACACGCCAGGACCCGCTCGAAGGCCGCCGGCTGGGGCCGTATCGGGTACTGCGTCGGATCGGCGGCGGCGGTATGGGAGTCGTCTACGAAGCCGTCGATACCCGGCTCTTCCGCCGGGTCGCCCTCAAGCTGCTGCCGACCTCCCTGAACCGCGACCCGGACGCCAAGGAGCGCTTCGTCCGCGAGGCGCGGGCCGCGTCGGCGCTCGACCACCCCAACATTTGCGCCATCCACGACATCGGCGAGACCGACGGCGGCCGAATGTTCATCGTCATGGCCTACTACGGGGGCAGGACCCTCGAGAGCATGCTCGCGGACGGTCCGCTGGAGATCGACGACGCTCTGGACCTCGCGGCGCAGGTCAGCCGCGGCCTCGAGCGGGCGCACGAGGCCGGTATCGTCCACCGCGACATCAAGCCAGCCAACGTCATCGTGACCGAGCACGGCGAGGTCAAGGTGCTCGATTTCGGCATCGCCAAGATCGTCGGCGAGGCCGGCCTGACGCGCAGCGGCGTCGCGCCGGGTACGCCGGCGTACATGTCGCCCGAGCAGACGCGCGGCGAGCCGGTCGACGAGCGCGCCGACGTCTGGTCCCTCGGGGCGGTGCTCTATCAGCTGATCGCCGGCCGCCGCCCGTTCGAGGGGCGCAACGAGATGGCGATCTACATGGCGATCCAGGAGCGCGAGCCGAAGCCCCTCGGCGACTGGCGCGGCGATGTGCCGGAAGCCCTGGAGCGGGCGGTGATGAGAGCGTTGGTGAAGGAGCCCGCCGAGCGCACCGGCAGCGTCGCCGCCTTGCTCGATGATCTGGCGGCGATCAAGGAAGCGAGGCGGGGGACCGCGGTGGGCGCCGCGTTGCGCGAAGGCGTCGCGGTGCGGACGCTGCTGCTGATCGATCTGGTGGCCTCGACGCGGTTGGCGCAGCGGCTCGGTGACCGGCATCTCGCCGAGGTGTCGGCCGAGCACGACCGCCTGGCGCGTGACGTGCTGGCCGCGCACGGCGGCCTCGAGATCGACAAGACCGACGGTTTCCTGCTCCTTTTCGAGCGCCCGATCGACGCCGTCGGCTGCGCCCTGGCCTATCACCGGGGGGTCGCCGGGCTGAGCGAGAAGCTCGGCGTCGACCTGGCCGCCCGCGCCGGGCTGCACCTGGGTGAGGTCCACCTGCGGCGCAACCCGCCGGAAGACGTGGCTCGGGGCGCCAAGCCGATCGAGGTGGAAGGGCTCGCCAAGCCGATCGCCGCCAGGGTGATGTCGCTGGCCGGCGGCCGGCAGACCCTGGTCACTCAGAGCGCATTCGAGCTCGCCCGCCGCGCTGCCGACGAGCTGGCGCTGGAAGACGAGGTGCGCTGGTTGGCCCACGGCGATTATCTGCTCGAGGGCGTCGCCGGGCCGATCGGCGTTTTCGAGGTCGGCGCGCCGGGCTTCGCGCCGCTGGCCGCGCCGGTCGACTCGGAGAAGGCCCGGCGCGCCGTCGCCGCCGAAGAGGTCGTGCTCGGCTGGCGCCCGGCCGCCGGGGCGCCCCTGCCCGAGCGCCCGCACTGGGTGATGCGAGAGAAGCTCGGCGAGGGCGGGTTCGGCGAAGTGTGGCTCGCCGGCCACGACAAGACGGACGAGCGCCGGGTCTTCAAGTTCTGCTACGAGGCACAGAGCCTGAAGGCCCTCGAGCGCGAGGTCACCTTCTTCCGGCTGATGAAGGAGGCCCTTGGCGACCGCGACGACATCGTCCGCATCCTCGACTGGAACTTCGCGCGCGCGCCCTTCTACCTGGAGTCGGAATACACCGCTGGGGGCGACTTGATCGAATGGGCGGCGAGCGAGGGCGGTCTCGCCGCGGTGCCGCTCGAGACGCGGCTCGAGCTCGTCGCCCAGGTGGCCCGGGCGCTGGGCGCCGCCCACTCGGTCGGCATCCTGCACAAGGACGTCAAGCCGGGCAATGTGTTGATCACCACCGGTCCCGACGGTGCCCCGCGCGCCCGCCTCACCGACTTCGGTGTCGGCCTGGTCGCCGACCGTTCGCTGTTGCCCGAGATCGGCGTCACCTTGCTCGGTCTCACCGAGGACGACGACTACACCTCCGCCGGTACGCATCTCTACCTCGCCCCGGAGATCCTGGAGGGCAGGCTGCCGACAGTGCAAGCGGATCTCTATGCGCTGGGCGTCATGCTCTATCAGATGGTGGTCGGCGATTTTTCGCGCGCCCTGGCGCGTGGTTGGCAGCGCGACGTCGACGACGAGATCCTGCGTGAGGACATCGCCTGCTTCGTCGATGGCTCGCCCGAGCGCCGCCCGGCGGGCGCCGGCGAGATCGCGGAGCGGCTGCAGCGGCTCGATGCGCGGCGAGCCGAGCGCGAGGCCGAGAAGCGGGCGCGGCGCGAGGCCGAGGAGGCTCGGCGCGCGGTCGAGCGCGGCCGGCGTCGCCGGCGGGCGCTCGCCACCGCGGTGGCGGCATTGGTCGTGTTCGGCGCGGCGATGGCCTACCAGGTGCGTCAGACCCGGCTCGAGGCGCGCCGCGCCGAGCACGAGGCGGCCGCGGCGCGGCAGGTCTCGGCCTTCCTCGAAGACCTGTTCGAGGTGGTGGATCCGAGCGAGGCGCGGGGCAACAGCATCACCGCGCGCGCGATCCTCGATCGCGGCGCCCGCCGCATCGAGGACGAGCTGGCCGACCAGCCCGAGATCCAGGCGCGGTTGATGGGCGTCATGGGTGCCGTCTATCGCAACCTCGGTCTCTACGAGCCGGCCGGATCGCTGACCGAACGGGCGCTCGAGCTGGGCCGGGAGGTCCACGGCGACGGCCACGCCGAGGTCGCCGCGAGCCTTACCCAGCTCGGCCGCCTGCTGTTCCTGAAGGGCGACTACGACGCGGCCGAGGCGCCCCTGCAAGAGGCCCTCGCGATGCGCCGCGAGATCCTCGGAGACGATCACGAAGACGTCGCCGAGACTCTGAGCGAGCTCGGCAACGTGCTGTCCTCGAAAGGCGACGCTGGCGCGGACGTGCTTCTCAGGGAGTGCCTGCGCATTCGCCGCCTGCGTTTCGAGGCGCCTCACGACAAGATCGCCGGGGCGCTGTTCAGCCTCGCCTTCTTCAATCACTTCCGGGACAGCGAAACCGCCGAAGAGCTCTACCGTGAGGCGCTCGCGATGTACGAGCAGGTCCACGGCGACTCCCACCCCGTGGTCGGCGACGTGCTCAACAACTACGGTCATCTGCTGAAGACGCGCGGCGACCTGGCGGCCGCCGAGCCGCTGATCCGCAGGTCCATCGAGATCGCCCGCCGCATGCTCGGCGAGGATCATCATCTGCTGGGCATCAGAGAGAGCAACCTCGCCCGGCTGTTGATCGCCAGGGGCGAGTACGCCGCGGCGGAAGATCCGGCGCGCCGGGCGGTGGCGATCTCGATACGAGGATTGGGAGTCGACAACTGGCAGACCGCGATCTCGCGCAGCATTCTCGGCGCCAGCCTGGCCGGGCAGGGGCGATACGAAGAGGCCGAGAAGCTCCTGGTGGAGGGTTATCGCGTCATCCGTGCCGAGCGCGGCGACGACTACGACTACCTGCACGAAACGCTGGAGAGCCTGATCGCCATGTATGATGCCTGGGACAAAGTGGAGCAGGCCGCTAACTACCGGGACCTCCTCGCCAAGCTCGAACAGTGAGCGCCAACGCCGGCTTCGAACCCCGATGCCCGAAAAAAATATCTTGCCGATGTCCCCTTTGATCGGCTTTTGCCGTTGACTCTCATGAAGTGGATAGGAGAGACCTCCAGAACCTGCCAACCAGGAGATAGACCATGCCGAAGTCAGCCGACAGTCAGTCCAAGAAGAAGAGATCCAGGAGATTTGTCGACAGGATCAAGAGCCTGTTCAAGAAGAAGAAGCCGAATTCCGGGCTGCCGACCGGAACTCCCCAGAACATCGTCACCTGAGCAGGAGTCACCTGACCTGACGTTTCGTGCGAACCGGTCACTGACGCCGAACCAGTTGAATCCCCGGCGGCTTGGAGGCTAAGCTCGCTTCCGAGGCCCACCGCCGCGCAGGGATGGGCGTCAGGACGGTCGCATGGAAGCGCCAGTAGACATCGGCGAGGCCGAGGCCGCGCGCCTCAAGACGCTGCAGCGCGAGGTGACCTTCTTCCGCCTGATGCGCGAGGCGTTGGGTAACCGCGACGACATCGTGCGGATCCTCGATTGGAACTTCGACCAGGCTCCCTACTACCTCGAATCGGAGTACACCGAAGGCGGAGATCTGCAGGCATGGGCGGAGAGCCGAGGCGGCCTCGCGGCGATGCCGATGGTCACGCGCCTCGAGCTCGTGGCCCAGGTGGCCGACGCGCTGGCGGCCGCCCATTCCGTCGGCATCCTGCACAAGGACGTCAAGCCAGCCAACGTGCTCATCACCGTCGGCCACGACGGCGAGCCCCGGGCCCGGCTGACCGACTTCGGCGTCGGTCTGCTCGCCGACGAGTCACTGCTGCCGGCAGTCGGCGTCACTCTCAGCGGCATCACCCAGGACGATGACTACTCGTCCGCCGGCACGCAGCTCTACCAGGCACCCGAGATCCTGGAGGGCAAGCTGCCGACGGTGCAGGCCGACCTCTACGCGCTCGGCGTGCTGCTCTTCCAGATGGTTGTCGGCGACTTCCGGCGCGCGGTTGCCGGTGGCTGGCACCGGGAGATCGACGACGAGGTGCTGCGCGACGACATCGCCTGTTTCGTCGACGGCTCGCCGGAACGGCGCCCGGGCAGCGCATCGGAAATCGCCGAGCGATTGCGCGGCATCGAGGAGCGCCGCGAGCGGCGCCGGCAGCGAGAGCGCGAACGGCGGCAGGCCGAGGAGGCTCAGAAGGCGCTGGAGCGTGGACGCCGCCGCCGGTTCATTCTCATCGCGGCGTTGGCGATCCTGACGGTGTTCGCCACCGCGATGAGCTTGCAGGTGCGCCGCACCCGGGAGGCGGCGCAGCGTGCCGAGCGCGAGGCCCAGGCGGCGCGGCAGGTTTCGGGGTTTCTCGAAGAGCTGTTCGAGGTGGTGGATCCGGGTGAATCGCGCGGCAGCGAGGTCACCGCCCGGGAGATCCTCGACCAGGGTGCCAGGCGGGTGGAGGACGAGCTGCGCAACCAGCCCGACATCCGGGCGCGCCTGATGAACGTCATGGGCACTGTCTACCGCCACCTGGGCGACTACGAGACTGCCCAGGGGCTGGGCGAGCAGGCGCTCGAGACGCGCCGGGGGATTCATGGTGCCGAGCACCCCGAGGTTGCCGAGAGCCTCAACCACCTGGGCCGCCTGCTGTTCGTCAAGGGTGAGCACGAGACCGCCAAGACGCTCTTGCGCCAGGCGCTGGCGATGCGCCGCGAGCTGCTCGGCGACGACCACCTGGACGTCGCCGAGACCCTCTGTGAGCTCTCCAACGTGTTGATCGAAAAGGCCGAGGCCGACGAGGCCGAGGAGCTCGCCCGGCAGTGCCTGGCGATCAGGCGCGGTCACTTCGACGGGCCGCACGACAAGGTTGCCGAGAGCCTGTTCACCCTGGCGGTGCTCGAGCACTACCGTGACCCGCGTGCGGCCGAGGAGCACTACGCCGAGGCGTTGGCGATCCGGCGGTCGGCGAAGTGCTCAACAACTACGCCCACCTGCTAAAGGCTCGCGGTGACGTGGCGAACGCCGAGCCGATGTTCCGGCGCTCGCTCGAGATCAAACGCCGTGTCCTCCCCGGCGACCATCCCTACATCGGGATCGGGGAGTGCAACCTGGCGATCGTGCTCGGCGCCCGGGGCGAGCACGCCGAGGCCGAGCAGCTGGCGCGCCAGGCCGAGGCCATCTTTCTCGCCAGCTACGGCGAGGACCACTGGCGCACCGCGATCGCCCGCAGCGTGCTCGGTGCGAGCCTCGCCGGCCAGGGCAGATTCGACGACGCCGAGGCGCTGTTGGTCGACAGCTACCGGGTGATCGAGCAGCAGCGGGGCAACGCGTTCGGCTACGCGGGGGAGGCGCTGGATCGGCTCGTCGCCCTGTACGAGGCCTTCTCCGTCGAAGCGTCGGGCGAGAGGTACGGGATGATCAAGATCCACACGTTCGCCGCGCCGGACGTCGAGGAGTTCATCCGTACCTTCGAGACCATGCTCGAGCACCGCGCGCTCGGCCGCCACGGTCTGATCATCGACGTGCGCGGCAACGGCGGCGGCAACATCCCGGCGGGCGAACGCCTGTTGCAGATGCAGACCCCGCGCGACATCGAGCCCGCGCGCTTTCAATTTCTGAGCTCCGCCCTGAACCTCGAGCTGTGCCGCCGGGTGTCTGGCTTCGAGCCCTGGATCGAGTCCATCGAAGCGTCGGTGGCGACCGGGGACACCTACTCGCGGGGTCTGCCGCTCACTCCGCCCGAGGATTGCAACGATCTGGGGCAGAAGTACCACGGGCCCACGGTTCTTCTCACCGACGCCAACTGTTACAGCACGACGGACATGTTCGCCGCCGGTTTCAAGGACCACGGGATCGGCAAGATCCTCGGCGTCTACGGCAACACCGGTGCCGGGGGTGCCAACACGGCACGCCGCTCGAGGATCTGGGCGTGGTGCCGGATCATCGTCACCGGCTGACCAGGACGGACCTGCTCGAGAACGGCCGCGATCTGTATCTGAGGGCCGTCGAGCTGCTGAAGGACGAACCCGTGTACTTCTTCTACGGCTGGGAAGATCCAGAGCGGCCGGAGACGCTGATGCTCTGCCGTTCGAGGAACCTGGAGCTCGACTACTTCTTCGACGACATCGGCCGCAAGGCGACCGAATCGCTGGACCAGTCCCTGAAGGGCACGCCGGTGGAGGTTGACGGCATTGCCGCCGAGGTCATCTCTTTCACCCCACCGGCGGGCGCCGAGGTCCCGCCTCAGACCCGGATGCACATCAAGGGCTATGTCCGGGACGAGGGGTCCGACGAGCGCCGGCTGGTCGCCAGCAGGCAGAACCGGCGCGGCGACATGGACCGGTACCCGGCTCTCGGCGCCTGGTTGGCCTCGGCCGACGACAGCTCGGACTAGACCTCCAGACCGGCTCAGCTCCGCCGGGGTACGACCCCGCTCACAAATCGGTGGCCCCTCCTGCCCGCGCCTTGCGTTGGACTGTGTAGAAGCGATCACAGGACAGCCCGGCGGGCAAGGAGGCCGAGATGTTGAAGCAGCTCTTGAGTCGGATGGAGACGGTGCACAGGGCCGAGACCCGGGAGGAGCGCGAGGCTGTCTACCGATTCCGTTACCGGGTCTACGTCGAGGAACTCGGTCGCGAGCTGGGCGAGCCGGACCACGAGCGCAAGTGGGTGAGCGACGCTGACGACGAGGCTCCCTACACCACCATCCTCTACACCGGCTCGGCCGGCAACGTCACCGGCACCGTGCGCGTGCGCCACTGGCGCGCCGGCGAGGTGCCCGAGCACGACCTCCACGAGCTGTCGATCGATCGCTTCTGTGACTTCGAGCGCCTGAACACCGCCGAGATCGGTCGGCTCATGGTGCGCAAGACGATGCGCGGCCGGGTGATCGTGGCCTCGCTGCTGCGGGCGAGCTACCGGATCCTGGCTGGCGAGCACGAGACGGACCTGACCTTCTGCTACTGCTCGCCGGGGCTGGTGAGCTACTACCAGGGAATCGCCATGCGGCCTTTCGGCGGCCGGCTGGTCAACGCGCCCGACGGGATGATGGTGCCGCTGGTGTCGGTGATGTCCGATCACTCCTACTACAAGCGCATGAGCTCGTTCCTGGCGCCGCTGGTGAAGCGCTACTTCGGGTCCGGCAAGCGAGCCCGGCTGGACCTGGCGCCCTACCGCCACCTCTTCGCCCACGGCGCCACCGGCATCGAATTCGACGGCGAGCGGGTGAGCGGTCAAGTGGAAGATTGGCTCGAGCGGCAGGAGTCGTCGGGCCTGCGGTCCTTGCTGGACTCCCTGGCGCCGGAATCGAGGCACGCGCTGCTCGGCCGGGGGCTGATGCTGGACGTCGATGTCGGCACCATGATCACCCGCAAGGGATTCGGTGAGCGCGAGCTCTACGTGATCCTCGATGGCCGCTGTGAGGTCTGGGCCGACGATCGCCGGCTGCGCGAGATGGGTGAGGGCGAGCTGTTCGGCGAGATCGCCTTCCTGCAGCCCGAGGGGCGTCGCACCGCCACCGTGCGGGCCGCGACGCGCGGCCGGGTGCTGATCCTGCGCGGGCGTTCGATCGAGAAGCTGATGCGCCGTGACCCGGTGCTCGAGACCAGATTCAAGGGTTGGCTGAACAGCCTCATGGCCGAGCGGCTGGAGAGCGAGGCGATGGCGGCGTAGCACCCTCCCCTGTCGATGGCCCATCTCTCGCGTGGTTTGCGGGATTGTGTGCGGCCGGCCAGAATCACACCTCGTGGCGCTTCCAAAGACGGTGCGTCCGAATCGGAACGGAGGGTCCTTTTCGCGGAAAATCGCCGTGATCCATCCGCGTCAGGCCGCCGATCTCGCGAAAGGAGCCTCGTCCAGCCGGGCGGTGCGTCGTTTTCGCGCGAGACGGCTTCTCTAACCGTCCGGAGCTCATTTCTTGAAAAAGACGGCTCGCCCAGCCGGGCGGCACGTCTTTCTGCGGAAAGACGCCTCGTATGGCTGGTAGAGGCATCTCGCCGGGAATTTGTCCGTCGTACGTCTGGCGGAAGCAGCTTTCCGGAAAAACACGGCCAGCCCGACTCGGCGAGGCATCTCGCCGCGAATACGCGCTCCGCGCGGCCAGCGCAGGCTTCTTCCGGAAATTTCGCGTGCCGCGCGGCTGGGGGAGACCTCTATCCGGAAATCCGCGCACCGCCCAGTTGACGGCGGTGTCTTCCCAGGAATCGGCGGGGCCACAACGTCCGTCAGCGTGGCAGCTCAGACTCCGGTGCCTATACCTCGGGCCAGGAGCGGCAGCTGGCGCCAGGCCACGAGGCCCAGAACCTACGCATGCGTCCTCCGCCGAGCTTCTGTCTCGAGATCAACTTCGATTGCCCGCTAATGACGTCATCTACATGTAGAGGACGTATCAACATGTAGGTAGTCGAGTGTCGTCCATTGCGAGTCGACCGAATGCTGCGATACAGTTTGCAAGCCCTGCTTGCAAACTGTTGGTCATTTAAATCTGGGAGGATTCTGATGTTGTGTAGACTTCTCTTCTACTCGTCTGTGGTGGTGACGGTGTTCTCAGGAGTGGTCACGGGCGCTGGGTCCGCCGTGGCCGGCCTCGGTGAATGGACCTCGCAAGGTCCGAACGGCGCGCACGTGTTCGCGTTGGCGATCGATCCGGTATCACCGTCGACGGTGTATGCTGGCGTGGGCGCGCTGGGCTCCGGACGCGGCGGGTTGTACAAGACGTTCGACAGTGGCGCCAACTGGGCCGCGGTCGACGCCGACTTGCCGCCCTCGATCTGGGTGACGGCGCTGGCAATCGACCCGATCGACGCCGCCACCGTCTATTGCGGTTCCTCCATCTCTGGCGAGGTCCACAAGACGGTGGACGGCGGCCTCCACTGGAATCTGGTCCTGGACGGTGCCGGCGTGGGGCTGGCGATCGATCCTTCTACGCCCTCGACCGTCTACGCGACGGGATCCGGCGGAGTCTTCAAGAGCACCGATGGCGGTGAGCATTGGGCCGTGATCGGCAACGGCCTCGGCGGCAGCTCGGCCGGAGCTCTGGTGGTCGATCCCGGGGACCCCTCCACCCTGTACGTGGCGAGCGAGGAGCGGATCTTCAAGAGCACCGACGGTGGCGGTTCATGGATGGCTGCCGATAGCGGCCTGGACGTTGGCCGGGTCGAGGCGCTGGCAATCGATCCCGACGATCCGTCGATTCTCTACGCCGGCGGGCGAGGCGTGTACCGGAGCACCGGCGGCGGCGGTCACTGGAGTCCCGTCAACGAAGGACTGATCACCATCGACGAAATCCCGGCCAGCGTCCGGGCGCTGGCGATCGATCCGGCGACGCCGTCCACCGTCTATGCCGGGGCCATTCTCGGCACCGGTGGAGGCGTCTACAAGAGCACCGACGGTGGTGGCAGCTGGGTCAAGATCCTGGATGTTCTGAGGGCCCAGGCCCTGGCGGTCGATCCGGCGGACCCGTCGACCGTCTACGCCGGGGTCGCGGTATTCCTGGAGGCCGTCGATCACAGCGACGGCCTCCTCAAGAGCACGGACTTCGGTCAGAGCTGGGACGTGTCCAACATGGGCTTGAGCAATACGTCGATTCTGGCGCTGGCGATCGATCCCGCGCAGACCTCCACGTTGCTCGCCGGTTTCGACGACGGCCTGGCCCGGAGCGCCGACGGCGGCGCCACCTGGGAGCTGTCGGCGTACAGGGACTTCAGGATCACGACTCTGGCCGTCGACCCCCGGGTTCCGTCGACCGTCTACGCCGCGGTCGAATCTCTGCCTCAGTTCGTCTTGGTGAAGAGTACCGACGGAGGTCTCTCCTGGGCGTCAACGGGCCTCCGCGACGTCCGTGTCCGGCAGGTGCTGATCGATCCCCTGGATTCTCAGAACCTGTATGCCGTGACGTTCGACGTCCTCTCGGATCCCTCGGGAGACGTGTACAGGAGCTCCGACGGCGGAGCGACCTGGGTGATGACTTCGCCCGGCTTGCCGGCGGGAGCCGTCAGGATCCTGGCGCTCGATCCCTCCGCGCCGTCGACCCTCTATGCCGGCACCGGTGAGGGGGTCTACAAGACCGTCGACGGTGGGGATTCCTGGGCCGCCGCGAGCGCCGGCCTGGACGAACCCGACGTCAGAGCTCTGGCCGTCGCCCCCGCGGACCCGACGACGATCTACGCGGGGACGGCGGACGGGATCTTCAAGACCACGAACGGCGGTTCAGGTTGGTTTCCGGCCGGGCTGGCCGATTCGTCGATCACGGCCCTGGCGATCGACCCGGTCGATTCCGTCAACGTCTATGCAGCATCGTTGTCGACCGTCTTCCGGAGCTCGGACGGCGGCGGGGAGTGGGCTTCTTTCAACGACGGGCTCGAGAACGCGCAGGTCAGGTCCCTGGTTGTGGATCCGGCTCGCCCCTCGACGCTTCACGCCGCGACCGACAATGGTGTCTTCGACATTGACACGAGCACGGCCTGTATCGCTGACGAGGACACCCTGTGTCTGAACGGCGACCGTTTCCGAGTCGAGGTCGAGTGGCGGGACTTCGAAGGAACCCTCGGCGCCGGCAGGGTCGTGCCCCTCGGACCGGCGGCCTCGCAGGACTCCGGCCTGTTCTGGTTTTTCGATCAGGACAACTGGGAGATGTTGATCAAGGTGCTCGACGGCTGCGCGATCAACGGCCGCTTCTGGGTGTTCTCGGCCGCGACGACCAACGTCGCCTACACACTGCGGGTGACCGACACCGAGTCGCTCGAGACGCGGGAGTACTCCAACCCGCTCGGCACTTCAGCGGCCGCCGTGACCGACACGGGTGCGTTCGAGACCTGTCCGTAGGCATGCCGAGGTCGAGCTGGGCAGGTCTGTGTCACGAACTCACTTCAAGCCCCTGTCAGTGGACGCTGTCACGGCAAGTGGTATGTTTTTCAATGCTTTGAACCGCACCACGAGCGTCGGAGGCCGACGTTCCGGCTCTCCGCCCCGCGGGGCGAGCGCCAAAAACACTTGTTTCTGGGTCGCGCCCCGCGGGGCGGGCGCCGATATTTTTTGTTTTTGGGTCGCGCCCCGTGGGGCGGGCGCCGATATTTTTTGTTCTTGAGTCGCGCCCCGTGGGGCGGGCGCCGACAATGTTTGTAACCGGGCCGCGTCCCGTGGGGCGGGCGCCGATATTTTTTGTTTTTGGGTCGCGCCCCGCGGGGCGGGCGCCAGTAACTTTTGGTATCAGGCCGCGCCCCGCGGCACCAGGAACGGAGCCAACCGGTCGCTGATGAAACGCATGACCTCGTTGGACTGTTCCGCCGCGGGCCGGCTGAGCCCCCGCCAGCGGCTGTTGGCGACGATGACGAGATCGGCCTCGGGAACGACCGCGATGACCTGGCCGCCGTGTCCGAGCGCGATCCAGGCCAGGGCCGGTGCCGATGCGTCGACCCACCACTGATCGCCGTAGTGCGTCTCGCCGCCGACCTGGACCTGGCTGGCAGTAGAGGCCTCGATCCACTCCTCGGAGACGACGCGGCGACCCGACCAGGTGTCTCGGCGGCCTGTAGACTCGTGACGCGCCATGAGCTTTCCGGTCCAGGGTTTCCCGTACGTCTTGCGGCCGGCCCTTGCCGAACGGGCGGCGATCGGCCTGCTGGCGCTGGCGACCGACGCCACGATCGAGAGCGAGTGGCGGCTGCTTCTGAACCTCGACGGAGTGGAGCTCTATGTCGGCAGAGTGGCCAACGACCCCGAGATCCGGCCCTCGACCCTGGCGAAGATGGAGGTGCGGCTGGGCGACGCGGCGGCGGCGTTGCTGCCCGGCTGCCGGCTCGACGTCATGGCGTACGGCTGTACGTCGGCGACTCTGATCATCGGTGAGGAGACCGTGGAGCGAGCCATCCGCGCGGCCAGGCCCGAGGTTGCGGTGACTCATCCGCTGGGGGCCGCCAAGGCGGCCCTGGCGGCCCTCGGGGTCGGGCGCCTGGCATTGCTGACGCCTTACGTCGACGAGCTCACCCAGGGCCTGGTCGAACACCTTCGAGCGGCGGGCTTCGACGTGGCTGCCGCGGGCAGCTTTCACAACCCGCTGGACCCGGAAGTGGTGCGCATCGCACCCGAGTCCATCATGGAGGCGGCAACCGCCCTGGTGGCCGGCGGCGATGTGGAGGCCCTGTTCATCGCCTGCACGGCGCTGCGCGCCGCGGCGCTGGTCGAGCCGCTCGAAGACTCCCTGGGGATTCCGGTCATCACCAGCAACCAGGCCATGGCCTGGCACGCTCTACGCCTCGCTGGCGTCGCCGACGCGCCGCCGTCGGCGGGGCGGCTTTTCCAGCGGTAGGATGGCATGCCAGACAATGGAGGCACTATGACGACTGACGCTGCGCCCGTCTCCGAGTCCCAGCGCATCGTCTCGCTGGACGTCCTGCGCGGGTTCGCCCTGCTGGGGATCCTGACGATGAACGTCGGCGCGTTCTCGATGCCCGCGGCAGCGTACTTCGCCCCCACGGTCTACGGTGACCTGACCGGGCTGAACGGCTGGATCTGGCGCCTCACGCACCTGCTGGCCGACATGAAGTTCATGGCCATTTTCTCGATGCTCTTCGGCGCCGGGATCGTGCTCATGACGCAGCGGGCCGAATCGCGCGGCAAGCCGGCGACCGGCCTGCACTACCGGCGTATGGGCTGGCTGATCGTTTTCGGGCTGCTCCACGCACACCTGCTCTGGTACGGAGACATCCTCTACTGGTATGGCATGTGCGGGCTGGTGGTGTTCCTGTTTCGCAAGCTGTCGCCGAAGTGGCTGATCGTGCTCGGATTCCTGTCGATCTCGGTCTCTTCCGGCATCATGCTGGCCGCCGGCGCGTCCAGCGGGCACTGGCCGCCGCAGGTGCTCGAAGAAGTGGTGAAAGAGCTGAAGCCGCCGCCCGAGGCGATGGCGGAAGAGGTCGGTGCCTACCAGGGCGATTGGCTCGAGCAGATGAGCGAGCGGGTGCCCAAGTCACTCGAGATGGAGACCAGCACTTTTCTCGTCTGGGCGGCGTGGCGGGTTTCCGGGCTCATGCTGCTGGGCATGGCGCTGTTCAAGCTTGGCGTGTTCGGTGGCGAGCGCTCCCGCCGCTTCTACGCGACGCTGATTGCCGTTGCGGTTGCGGTCGGCATCCCCGTGATCGCATACGGCATCCACTGGAACTTCGCGACGGCCTGGGAGGCGCCTGGCTTCTTCTTCTTCGGCAGCCAGTTCAACTACTGGGCCAGCATCCTGGTGAGCCTGGGCTGGGTGGGCGTCGTGATGATGGCGTGCAAGACGACCAGCCTCTCGGTGCTCCTGCGGCCCTTCGCCGCCATCGGGCGCACCGCGTTCACCAACTACATCCTGCAAACGGTGATCTGTACCACCATCTTCTACGGTCACGGGCTCGGCCTCTTCGGCCAGGTCGAACGGTCGGGCCAGGCGGCGATCGTGGTGGCGGTGTGGGTCTTCCAGCTGATCGTCTCGCCGCTGTGGCTGAGGCACTTCCGGTTCGGCCCGCTGGAATGGGTGTGGCGGTCGCTGGTGTATCTGAAGCGGCAGCCGTTCAAGCGCGACTGAGCCGGTCGATTGGCGCATCGAGGGGAGATAAAAAATGTTGCCTGAATTCGAGCTGGAAGACGGTGAGAACATCGAGGTCCGACTGGTGAGCTCGGCGAGCTATACCAGCCATGCCAATCAGGTGGCCGCCATCACCAACAAACGCTTCCTCTACATCAAGCGGAAGGAATTCTCGAAACACCCTTACGCACTCGAGTGTTTTCCGGCCGATGCCTGGTCCGGCCTCCGCTACCGTGCCTCCCTCGCGTTGGTAGCCATGTTCGCCGGAGTCATCATGGTGGTGTTCGGGTTTCTGGTCTTCTACTTCCGTACTACCGGTGAGCTCGAAGGCGGCGTCGGCATAGGCCTTGCCCTGCTCATGATCATCTCGGGTGGCGCGTTGGCATTGGGCGTCCGGCGGCACAAGTTGCAGTTCACGGTCGGCGACCGCACGCTGCGGTGGCGCTCGAGGGCGATGACGTTCCGCGGTACCCTGGCCGCGGTGCGGCAGACGATCGACCTGGCGAAAGAGCTGGGTATTCCGGTCACCGGCTCCGCGTGAGCCGAAGGAGTCCGAGATTCCACTCTACCTCCGGGGCCAGTGATAGACGGCAGTAGCCACGCCGACAGCGCCTTCAGTAAGGACCAGGCTGAGTTACTGCCGTACCCGGATCGGATACTCCGGCCGCACCGGCTCCTTCGGTGGATTCGCCTCCAGGGCTTCGAGCGCCAACTCGATGGCTTTCTCGAGCTGCGGGTCACGCCCGGCGATGATGTCGGCGGGCCACTGCTCGACGTCGTGGTCGGGCGGGACGCCGACGTTCTCGACGATGAAGCCGTCCTCGTTCCAGATGGCGAAGTTGGGCGCGGTGACGAAGCCGCCGTCCATGAGCTGGGGAAAGCCGAGCACGCCCACCAGGCCGCCCCAGGTGCGCTTACCCACCAGCGGCCCGAGCTCCAGCTTGCGGAACATCCACGGCAGCATGTCGCCGCCGGAGCCGGCGGTCTCGTCGATCAGCATCACCTTGGGCCCCTGGATGGAAGCCAGCGGCGACTTGAGGTCGGCGCCGTAGCGCATCGCCCAGTGGCTGATCAGTGGCCGGCGCAGGATATCGATGTAGTAGTCGGCGAACAGGCCGCCGCCGTTGTAACGCTCGTCGATGATGATCGCCTGCTTGTGGGCCTGCGGGAAGAAGTAGCGCTTGAAGTAGGTGTGGCCCTGGCGCGCGGTGTTGGGCACGTGCACGTAGGCGACGCGGCCACCCGTGGCCTCGTCGACCTTGCGCAGGTTGCCCTCCACCCAGTCGCGGTTGCGCAGGCCCCCCTCATTCTCGATCGGCACGACTCTGACAGTGCGCGAGTCCGAGCCGTCGGCGCTGTTGCCGACGGTGATCTCGACGCTCTTGCCGGCTGTGTTCTCGAACCGGCTGTAGAGGTTCTCCGGCGGCCTGAGCTCGCGCCCTTCGACCGCCAGCAGGTACTCGCCGGCCGCGACGTCGACGCCCGGTTCGGTGAGCGGCGAGCGCAGATCCGGGTTCCAGTTGAGGCCGCCGTAGACCTTGGAGAAACGATAACGCTCCTGATCGACCTCGAAGTCGGCACCCAGCAGCCCGCCGGGGATCTCTTCGGTCTCCGCCCAGCGATCACCTCCGCCGTTGCGATGATGGCCGACGGCCAGCTCCGAGCACATCCATTGAATCACCAGGTTGAGGTCCCGCCGATTGCTGAGGTGCGGCAAGAGCTGCGCGTACTTCTCGCGCATCGCCGGCCAATCGGCGCCGTGCATTCCGGGGTCGTAGAAGTAGTCGCGGTTGATCCGCCAGGCCTCGTCGAAGATCTGGCGCCATTCCGCCCGCGGATCGATCTTGACCGCCACCGCGTCGACGTCGACCCTGCCTTCGCCGGTGTCGATCGAGCCCTTCGATTCGCCGAGCACCAGGCCGTCGCTGGTGACCGCCAGGACCTTCTCGCCGCTGGGCGACAGGGTGAAGGCGATGACGCCGCCGAGCAGAGTCTCCTCCTTGCGCTCGTCGAGGTCGTAGTGCTGCAGGCTCGAGGGTGGAGCGGCGAAGGCGCCGACCGGGGCGTCGGTCTTCAGGTAGTAGATCTGCCCATCGGCGCCGGCGCGCAGGCCACGCATCGAAGCCGCGCCCACCGGCAAGCTGAGAATGCGCTGCTCGAGACCTTCGAAGTCGATCTCGACCTCGAGCTCGTCCGAGTCCTCGTCGCCGTTCTCTTCACCGTCGTCTCCTTTCGCGGCCTTCTTGCCACCCTTCTTGCCGCCGCCCTCGGCCGGTTCGCTCGGTTCTTCTTCGCTGCCCTCTTCCTCGTCGCTCTCCCGCGCCAACGGCGACGGCTCTCGCTCCTGGAGCACGGCCAGATAGAGGTTGTGGGTGAGCTCCATGTCGGCGCCCGACTGGGCGAACCATGCCCGTATCGGGCCGGCGTTCGTGGAGGCGAGGAGGTAGAGGTACTTGCCGCTGGCGTCGAACACCGCTTCGCTGACGTCGGAGAGACCTTCGGTGACGACGTGGGAGGTTCCGGACTCGAGATCGTGGAGGTGCACCTGGCGGAAATTGGTGGCGTTGCCGAGGGTGTAGGCCAGCCAACGCGAGTCGGGCGACCAGGAGTGGTGCGGGCGAATCGCCGGGCCGTAGATCTCGTCCGAACCGACCTTGGTGACCTCGCCGCTCGCCAGATCGATCCAGTAGACCGACTTGGAATTGTCGACGAAGCTGAGCTTCTCGCTATCGGGCGACCACGCGGGATCCTCGTAGAAGCCCGCGCCTCCCAGATCGTAGACACGGGCTTCACCCTTGCCGGCCTGATCGACCACGTGCAGCTGGTACTCGCCCGAGGCGTCGGAGAAGTAGGCGATCTTGTTGCCGTCGGGCGACCACATCGGGTCACGCTCGTGCGCGCCGGGGGTGTCGGTGATCTGCCGCGGATCGCCTTTCTTCGCCGGCACGGTGACCACCTCGCCGCGAAAGCCGAGCACCACCCGGTTGGCCGAGGGCGAAAGGTCGGCGTGGCGCACGTCGTCCCAACCGCGGGCGTAGCGCGGTCTGGTCTCGATCAGGTCGGCGGCGACGCTGATCTCGAGCCTGGTGGAGACGCCGGTCGCTGGATCGTAGAGACGCAGGTAGCCGGAGTGGCTGTAGATCACCAGCCCGGCACCGGCTGTCGCCCGCTGCGCGGGGAGCTCCTCGTGCTCGGTGAGCTGGGCGACGTCGCCGCTCGCCGAATCGAACGAGAAGAGGTTGAGCTCGCCGTTGCGGTCGGAACGGAAATAGACCTTGTCGCCGATCCACATGGGATCGGTGTCGTTCGAGCGTCCCTCGGGCCGCGGGATCTCCATCGTCGAGTGATCGGATGTGTGGTAGACCCAGATGCGCGACGTGGTGCCGCCGCGGTAGTTCTTCCACTGGTGAAAGGCCTCACGCACCGGCACGTAGGCGATCTTCGAGCCGTCCTCGGAGAAGGCGGCCCGAAACGCGGTGGGGATTGGCAGGCGCTCGGGATGGCCGCCGGCGACAGGCACCGTGTACAGGTGGAAGTGGCGCCGGGTGTGAGTCGAGCGCTGCGAGCGGAAGAGCACAGCCGCGCCGTCGGGGGTGAAATCGAGCACGTCGTCGTCGCCCGGGTGCCAGGTCAGGCGGCGCGGCACCCCGCCCTCGACGCCGACCACGTAGACGTCGAAGTTGCCGTCGTACTCGGCGGTGAAGGCCACCGTCTTGCCGTCGGGAGAGAAGCGGGGCAGCAGCTCCCAGCCGGGATGGCTGGTCAGCCGGTGGGCGCGCAAGGGTTCTTCGCCCGAGCGTTCCGCGATCCACAGATCCTCGGCGTAGGCAAAGACGACGTGATCGGCGGAGACCGCCGGCTCTGAGAGCATGCGGGTGTCGTGGAGGTCGACCGCCGTCAGTGGGGCGGCGAGCAGGAGGGTAGAGAAATAGATCGCTTTCATCGGCTGATGCGCTCTCGGGGAATCGGACGGTGATGGGAAGGGCGAAGTATATCTTCGCTCATGATACGGTCTGCCGCCGGACGAGCAACACCACAGTATTCGACAGGGGGCCGCCAGATGTTTCAATCCGATCTGCTCCAGGGACAGAACATCCTCATCACCGGCGGCGGCACCGGGCTGGGCCGGGCGATGGCCGAGCGCTTCGGCGGTCTGGGTGCCGGCGTCGGCATCCTCGGCCGGCGCCCGGAGCCGCTCGAGGAGACCGCGGGCGCGATCAGCGGCGCCGGCGGCCGGGCCGCCTGGGCGAGCGCTGACGTGCGCGATCCGGCGAAGATCGCGGCCGCCGTCGACCAGATGGAAGGGGAGCTCGGCCCGTTCACCGGCCTGGTCAACAACGCCGCCGGCAACTTCCTGGCGCCATCGGAGGACTTGTCGCCGAACGCCTTCGACGCGGTCGTCCAGATCGTGCTTTACGGCACCTACCACGCCACCATGGACCTGGGCCGGCGGTGGATCGAGCGCGGCGGCGGCGGGCAGATCCTGTCGATCGTCACCACCTACGCCTGGATGGGCTCGTCGTTCGTGCTGCCCTCGGCCTGCGCCAAGGCGGGTGTCCTGGCCATGACCCGCTCGCTGGCGGTGGAGTGGGCGACCTACGGCATCCGATCGAACGCCATCGCGCCGGGGCCGTTCCCCACCGAGGGCGCTTTCTCGCGGCTGGCGGCGGCCGGCTTCGAGAACGAGGCCAAGAAGATGAACCCACTCGGCCGGTTCGGCGAGGAGAGCGAGCTGGCGGACCTGGCGGCGTTTCTGTTCTCGCCGATGGCCACCTACGTCAACGGCGAGTGCGTGGTCATCGACGGCGGCGAATGGCTCAAGGTCGGCCAGGAGTTCAGCAAGTACACCGACATCCCGCGCGACGAGATGAAGGCGATGATGCGGGCGATGAAGCCGAAGAAGGGGTGAGCCTTCAGTCCGTCTCTTCGCCGCTTTTCGCCGTGAAGGCGAGAAAGAGCACTTCGGTGCTGAGGCAGCGGCGGCCGGTGGAGCGCAGGAACATCTCGCCGCGGATCCTCATCAGCACGCCCCGCAGCCGCTTGCGGGCGGAGATCAGCTTGGCTCGCAGCTGGACTTCGCTGCCCGAGGGTACGGGTGCGATGAACCGCACCTTGTCGAGCCCGAAGTTGATCATCATGCCCATGTCGGTGAACTTGACCAGCTCGAAGAACAGATTGGGCAACAGCGACATCATCAGGTAGCCGTGCGCGATGGTCGTGCCGATCTCGGTCTGCTTGGCGCGCTCCTCGTCGACGTGGATCCACTGGTGATCCTCGGTGGCCGCGGCGAAACCGTTGATGCGCTCCTGGTCCACCAGGAACCAACGGCTTTCCCCGAGGTCGAGGTCTTTCACGTCGAGCGTGTCGGCGAGGGTCAACTGTTTCATGGCAACGGTCCAGTCTGTTCCGAGATCGAGCCGTCATTGTAGGACGGTGCAGGCACATCGGCAAGCGTCGGCAAAGACCCGAAACAAACCGCGGCGTCGATGCGTAGGAATCGACAGGAGGTTGCACCGATGTGGACGTTCTTCACCTGGCTGATCCTTTTCATCTTGTGCTGGCCGCTGGCGCTGCTGGCGCTCGTCGCCTACCCGATCGTCTGGTTGCTGCTATTGCCCTTTCGGATCGTCGGCATCGCGGTCGGTGGGGTGCTCGAGCTGCTGAAGGCGATCCTCTTCCTACCCGCCCGCCTGCTCGGCGCTCGGGCGTGAATTGATCAACCCGCCGCCGGTTCCTCATAGTCGTCTTCGCCCGGCAGGGGCAGCCGGCGGCCGAGCTGCTGGGCTTGGCGATAGGTCTGCAGGAACTGCTCATTGAGTCCCTTCCAGCGGTCGGCCAGCCTGCGCTTGACCTCGCTCTGGGTTTGCACCGCCAGCCGGTAGTTGCCCTGCTCGTAGGCGTACCAGGCGATAGCCAGCTGCAACAGCACGCGATCGTCCAGCCAGCTGTCGAGCTCCAGCGCGCGGTCGAGGTGAGGCTTGGCCTGATACGGATAGCCGGTGCGCAGCATCAGCCACGCGAGGCCCAGGGACGCCTTGGCTTCGATCGGTTTGTTGTCGAGCTCGCCGGCGAGCTCCCTGGCGTTGTGAAGACGGGTCTCGGCCTTCTGAAGGTCTCCGGTATCGATCAGGCTCTCGGCGAGCTTGAAGTTGAGCAGCAGCCGCCGGGACGACTCTTCCTGCTGATCGTAGAACGACAGCGCTCGGCGCCAGAGATCCTGTGCGGCCGCGGCCTCACCCCGCTGTCTCGCCACCTCGCCCAGGCTGGCCACCACCCGCATCTCGGTCCAGATGTCGGCGGTCTGGGTCGACAGCTCCCGGGCGTCGGTGAGCATCTGCAGAGCGCCCTCCAGATCGCCGTTCGATAGCAGCAGGCTGCCGATCTGGAACAGGGTGTCCGCCTCGCCGAGGCGGTCGCCAAGTTGCTGCTGAATCCGCAGCCTCTCCACGTACAGCTCTTCCGCTCGCGCCTCGTCGCCCGCGGCCAGAGCGAGGCGCGACTGCTCGAAGAGCACGTCGGCCTGCGCGGGCCGATTCTGCAGGTCGAGGAGGATGCCGAATGCCTGGTCGTAGTGCTCGGTGGCTTGGGCGAGCTCGCCGTCGAGAGCCGCCAGGAGCGCCAGGTCGCGAAGGTGGTCGGCTTCGAGCGCTCGCGCTCCCCGGACCTGAGCGTCCTGCAGCAGCTCGCGGGTGAGCCGGCGGCTACGGTCGAGCTCGCCCAGGCTGCGGGCGCACTCCGCCAGCCGCGCCTTGGCCTGGGCGAATCCGGCTTGATGATCGAGAGCGATCCGAAAGTAGTGACGGGCGTGATCTGGGCCCGAGCTTCGAAGCACCTGGAGTCCGGTGGCATAGAGGCGATCCAGAAACGGCGAGCGCGAGAACTGCTGCGCCAGGCGCCGGGGCTCGAGCTCGCTGGTCAACCCCCGGGCGAGGGCGAACGCCAGCTCGTCGGCGACCGACAAGGGACCCTCGCCCTCGAGGCGCGCTTCGGCCACCAGGCCGGTGCCGTCGAAGAGCGCGATCTCGAATTCCGCGTTCTCGCCGTCGCGACCCAGGACGGCGACGTCGAGAACCTGGTCGACGCCCGAGGCCAGGGCGAGTTGGCGAGCCTGCTCTCTTGCCGCGGAATCTCGCAGATCGAGCTCCCGGGGTGCCATGAGCCGGCGTAGTCGCTCCGGCGACAGCAGGGCGGGGCCGGTGGTGCGCGCGACCGTCTCCGCCACCATCTCCATCAAACCGTTCTCGACCCATTCGCCGGATCGGTCGGCAGTCGAGTCGAGAAAGGGCAACAGAGCCAGCCGGCCCTCGAGTGGCAGGTCGACCGCCGGTGCCGTTTGCCGGATCAGCCGCGCCGTCATCACGGCGGCGACGATCAAGACCAGAATCAAGACCAGAAGACTCGGCGAGCGCCAGAGCGCACCGTCGCGCCGAAAGCGCCCGCCACCGTCTCTGGCGCGTGCCGACGGCCCGCCGTGCCCGAGGGCCGACGGGACCGATTCGGCTGTCTCGGTTTCTTGCATTCGCGCTCTATGATTGAGCCTCGAGGTCGCTGATCCGCTATATGATCAGCCGATGGGCTCATCCTGACATCTTTTGCATCGGAGCTCCAACCTGCCAATGAGCCTGCTCGCACGCATCGAAGATCGCTACGAGGTCGTCGCCAAGATCAAGGAAGGCGGCATGGGCGAGATCTACAAGGTCCGCCATCGCCTGCTCGACGAGGTCCGGGTGGTCAAGGTGCTGCATCCCGAGCTGGTCGGCGACAGCGAGCTCTCCGAGCGCTTCGCGCGCGAGGCGCGGGCCGCGATTCAGCTCCGTCATCCCAACATCGTCCAGATCTTCGACTTTACTCTCGACGACTCGGGCACCGGTCTGATCGTCATGGAATACATCGACGGGACCGATCTCAAGCAGCTGGTCGCGAGACCCGAACGACCGTCGATCGCACTGTCGATAGAGATTGCCCGCCAGGGCCTCCGTGCGCTCGGCTTTCTCCATCGGCACGGCTTCGTCCACCGCGACGTCTCGCCCGACAACTTGATGCTGTCGAGCGATGTCGAAGGCCGGCCGCTGGTCAAAGTGATCGACCTGGGGATCGCCAAGCGCCGCGGCAGCGACCCACAGCTCACCGCCAGCGGCATGTTCCTGGGCAAGTTCCGCTACGCCTCGCCCGAGCACTTCGGCGCTTCGGGGACCGACGGCATCGAAGCGCGCAGCGACCTGTACACCTTCGGACTGGTGCTCTACGAGCTGTTGACCGGGCGCTACCCGATCCGCGGCGAGACGACCTCGCAGCTGATCGCGGGCCATCTCTTTCAGCCGCCGCACGACTTCAGCGTCACCGATCCCGCCGGGCGGGTTCCCGAGCTGTTACGGCGGGCCGTGCTCAAGATCCTGGCCAAGGAGCCCGCGGAGCGATTCGCCAGCGCCGACGAGTTGATGAAGGAGCTGAAGGACCTGCAGGCGGACTATCCGCTGAGCTCCGAGGTGCTCGACGAATCGCGGCGCCTCGCCGTCGGCCCGGTCGCCGCTACGACCGGCGGCGAGCTGCCGATGGAGCCCAGCTCGGTCGAGTCCACGGTGCAGAGCGGCTCGGTGGTGCCTGCTTCGGCCGCGAGCCCGGCAGCGCCTGCCAAGGCCGACGACCCGCCGGCCGAGGATCCGGTCGAGGACGACCCGTCGGCGCGCTTCGAGGCGCTGGTGCGCGAGGTCGACACCTTGCTCGATTCCGGCCGGTTGATCGAGGCCGATCGGATTCTCTTTCAGGCGAAGGAGGCCTACGGTTCGACCACCGAGCTGACGACCGCGCGCGAGCGCCTCGACAAGCTGTATCAAGACGGCGCCGAGACCGGGATTCGGGCGCTGATCTCCCAGGCCTCCGACCTGGCCGGGAAGGGCGAGCAGGCGCAGGCCCTGGAAGTGCTGGACAAGGCGCGCGCCGCGGCGTCGTCGCGTCCCGCGCTACGCAAGGAGGTCGAAGAGGCTGCTCGCGACCTGAACCGGCCGCCGCGGCGCACCGTCGACGACGTCGAGCGCGAGCTGGTGGCGTTGATCCGGGATCAGGATCTCAACGGGGCGCGAGACCTGCTGGCCGAAGCGGAGGCCGAGCGGAGCGAGGACCCGGCGTTCGAGCCGCTACGCCGACTGCTGGCGAGGACCGTGGAGGAGAGGATCCACGATCTGGTCAAGCAGGCCGGCCTGGCCTTCGAAACGGAGGACTTCGCGGCCGCCACGGACTTCCTCAGGCAGGTGCTCGAGCTCGATCCTGGCAACTCCTGGATCCGTGAGCGTCTGGACAAGTCCCGCGCCGCGTTGCGTCGTCAGCAGGAGGAGGCTCGGCAGGCCGAAGAACGCGCCGCCGAGCTGCGGACGATCGAGCAGTCGATCGCCGCCGGCGACCTGGAGACCGCGGCAAACGGCCTGCAAGCTGCTGCCGCGCGCCTGGGCGATCATCTGGAATTCACCGAGGCCGCGGAGCGTCTCGAAGATCGTCGGCGCGAAGCTCGAGTGAGCTCCTTGATTCGCCAGGCCGAGCGGGCTCGTAAAGGAAAAGACGTGCTGAAAGCCCGGTTGTTGATCGCCGAGGCCCTGGAGCTCCGGCCGGGAGACCGCGACGCCGAGTCGTTGGCCAAGACCCTGGACGAGGAGCAGCGGGAAGCCGAGATGCAGCTTTCTCCGCTGCGCACCGCGCCGCTGTCCGCCGGCCTGATGAAGGCCTACACGGATATCGAGGGGCTGCGCGCCAAAGGCGATTCACTGGCGGCGTGGAGGTCTTTGCTCGGCGCGATCGAGGAGTTCGGGGAGATCGACACCCTGGTGAAGCTGCGCCGCCTGATCGCCGAAGAGGTTCTGGACGACAGCGACAAGGGCTAGCGGTCCAGCACCGAATCTCGGTAAACTCTGCCGCCGTATAGCCTCAGCGGATTTGCGCTGCGTCAGAGCGCTCGACTGCTCAGAATGCCCAACTTCACGAATTACGAATTCCATCGCCTGGGGGTCGGTCTGGTCCCCGAGCGAGGACACGGCCAGGAAGGCTCGGCGATCTTCATCGAGCAGCCCGGCAATTCGCGGCCGCTGCGGTCGTGTACCTGTGAGGAGAGCAAGCGCAAGACCTGCACTCATCTCAAGACCCTGGCGAGGGGTGTCACCAGGGTCCGCGACGCCTATGCGCAGACCAGTTGGGAGGAATCCTTCTCCGGCACCGTCTGGTTCCGCCTTGCGCACCAGCTGTTCGACGGCCTGGCGCTTCCATGCGCCGAGATCCGGGTCGCGGAGGTCGATACGGAGGAGGGCTCGTTCATCCGCGTGGCGACCTCGCAGGGCCAGGAGGTCGCGAGGTATTTCGATGCCGGCCCGGCTCGGCTCAGGTTCCTGGAGCGCACGGGCAAGGCACAGGACAACGGCGACTTCTCGGACCGAGCCGGCCTGCTCGATCGCCTGCACCTGTTTCAGGCCAGTCCCGAGGAACGCCAGCTGAACAAGCACGGTGTGAAGACCAACCGCCAGACCTGGGAGGAGAGCTTCTGGTACCGCCTGGCCTACCACTGCACGCGTGAGTTCGGCGACCGCGTGGGGCAGGCCTCCGGAGAGACCTTCTATCCGGCGGTCAACCAGACCAACGGCGACTTCACCCTCACTTTCAGGCGTAGCGAAGAGGAGCCTCTGGTCAAGGTCGTGGTACCGCGCCTGCGCGTCCAGGCGGTGCTCAGGCTGTTGCGTGAAAGCTTCCCGGGTCAGGAAGACCTGGCCATCTATCCCCTGCCGCTTCAGACGCTCTTCCGCGTCACCCAGGAGACCGAGCTCGACCTGCTGGTGCGGCCGGTGATCCGGGTGCTGCAGATGAAGGGCCAGCAGCGTTTCTACAGTGGCGAGGATCTCGAGAAGTTCCGCTACGGCAACCTGGTCTACGTGCGCGAGCTGCGGGTGCTGGCCGAGCTCGAGCAGGAGGGCCAGCATCGCAAGTTCCGCACGCCGAAGCTGTTGCGTCTCAAGCGCTCACAGGTGCCGAGCTTCCTCGACGAGCACGCGGAGGAGATCGCCGACGGCACCATGATCCTCGACGAGCCGCTACGCGGTCTCGAGATCTTCAAGGAATACGACTTCGTCGAGATTTCCGCCGAGACCCTGGAGCGCAGCTGGTACTGGCTGGCCGTCAAGTACGGCTTCGGCGATCAGACCATCTCGTTCGAGGACATGCTGAGCGCTCGCGGCAAGGGGCTGCCCTACCTGGAGACGGCGCGGGGCTGGATCGACCTCAACTCGTCGTTTTTCGAGGAGCTCGATCGCCTCGAGAAGAGCACCCGGAAGAGCAAGGGAGGCAAGAAGGGTCTGCGCCTGTCGGCCAGCGAGCTGCTGCGCTTCCAGGCCGCCGCCGAGAAACCGATCCGGGTCGAGGGGCAGAAGCGGCGCGCGTCCGTGGTACAGCGGCTCCTGGACCTGTCGCCGAGCACCGCGTACGAGACCACCGAGGGCCTGATTTCGGAGCTGCGCCACTATCAGCACACCGGCACCGATTGGTTGCGCTTCCTGTACGAAAATCGACTCGGCGGCCTGCTGTGCGACGACATGGGCCTGGGCAAGACCCACCAGGCGATGGCGTTGATGATCTCCCTGCGCGAGCAGGACGGTCTCGACGGCACCTTCCTGGTGGTCTGCCCCACCAGCGTCATCAGCCATTGGCGCAACAAGATCCGCCAGTACGCGCCAGGGCTCGAGGGCTTCGTCTATCACGGACCGGAGCGGGATTTCGCCGAGGCCCTGCGCATCGGCGACGTCATCCTCACCTCCTACGGCATCCTGCGCAACGACGAGCTGGAATTCAGCGAGGTGCACTTTGCCCTGGCGATCTTCGACGAGATCCAGCACATCAAGAATCGCGACACCCGCGGTTACGAGGCGGCGGTGCGGCTGTCGGCCGACGTCAAGATCGGCCTCACCGGCACGCCGATCGAGAACGCGATCGAGGAGCTCAAGGCCCTCTTCGACCTGGTGCTGCCCGGCTACCTGGGAAGCGACGAGGCCTTCGCCGACCGCTACAGCCGCAATCCGCAGGCCGAGGAGGGCGAGGAGAATCCGCGGCTGCACGAGCTCCGGCGCACCATCTCGCCGTTCGTCCTGCGACGCCTCAAGGCCTCGGTGCTCGACGAGTTGCCGGAGAAGATCGAGGACGACCGGACCTGCGAGCTGTCCCCCGAGCAGGTCAAGCTCTACCGCGCCGCCATCTCGGACCGCGGCGCGCCGCTGGTGGATCAGATCAAGGCCGCCGAGAAGCCTCTGCCCTACATCCACATTTTCGCGTTGCTGAACTACTTGAAGCAGATCTGTGACCATCCCGCCCTGGCGCTCAAGGAGCCCGAGGAGGTGCGCAAGTACCGGTCCGGCAAGTGGGACCTCTATCGTGAGATCCTCCAGGAGTGCCTCGACAGCGGCCTCAAGGTGGTGGTGTTCACCCAGTACCTGGGGATGATCGAGATGATGGAGCGCCATCTGCGGGAGCTGGAGGTCGAGCACGTCAAGCTCACCGGCGCTTCGGTGCAGCGCGGCGACATCATCGACCGTTTCAACGAAGACGACGACTGCCGGGTCTTCCTCGGAAGTCTCAAGGCCGGCGGCACCGGTATCGACCTGGTGGGCGGCTCGGTGGTCATCCACTACGACCGCTGGTGGAACGCGGCGCGCGAGGACCAGGCCACCGACCGTGTGCACCGCATCGGCCAGAAGCGCGCCGTGCAGGTCTTCAAGCTGATCACCGAAGGCACGCTGGAAGAGAAGATCGACGCCATCATCGCTCGCAAGAGGGAGCTGATGGAGAGCGTCGTGCAGGAAGACGATCCGACCCTGGCGAAGATCTTCTCGCGCGACGAGCTCCTGGGGCTCTTGCGGCAGATCTGAGCCGGCGAGTCGTCGCCCCGTCAACGGATTCGTTACGAGATCTTTACAGGATCGCCGGCACTTTCTGCTCGAGATCACGTACAGACTCGAGAGTCTCACCATTCGAACCGTGGAGAAACCATGCGAATCCTCGAGCTCCGTTCGCTCTCGATCTGTGCCGTCATCCTCGCCCTCGCCTTTGCCTTCGCTACCGCCGCCGGTGCGGTAGAGCCACCCGCCGCCGCGGAACAGATCGCCGGCGCGGTCAGCCCGGCTCCCGAGAGTATGCGCGCAGCCGCGACCATCCTCGGCTACTCCGAGGGCGGCGAGCTCGTGACCCTGCGTGAAGGTCAGGGCGAGCTGATCTGTCTGGCCGACGACCCGAAACAAGAACGGTTCCACGCCGCCTGCTATTTCAAGGGCCTCGAGCCCTTCATGGCGCGCGGGCGGGAGCTCAGGGCGCAGGGCAAGGAGCGCGGCGAGGTCCTGGAGACCCGGGAAAAGGAGATCGCCAGCGGAGCGCTGGAAATGCCCGCGGGGCCGACGGCGCTCTACTCGTTGACCGGCCCGGCCGGCAGCTTCGATCCGGCCACCGGCGAGGTCACCGGCGCCAACCGCACCTACGTCGTCTACATCCCGTACGCCACCGCCGAGACCACCGGCCTGTCGCCCGAGGCGGCGGTGGGCAAGCCGTGGATCATGAGCCCCGGCAAGCCCTGGGCCCACATCATGCTCGTCCAGCCGGCGGAGACGGAGGAGGAGGAGTAGTCACCCGGCCGCCTTCAACGCCTCCAGGATCTCGGCGATCTTCTCGTCGGCCTCCTCGGTGGGGGTCGGCGCGCTGCCTGCGCCCCGGTGTCCGCCGCCGCCGTATCGTGACAGCAGCTCGCCGACGTTGGTGCGGCAGCTGCGGTCGAAGATCGAGTGCGCCACCGCCGCGACCACGAACTGGCGCTCCGGCCCCCAGTGGATGCGCAGGGAGACGTTGGCGTCGGGGAACAGCGTGTAGACCAGGAATCGGTTGCCGATCGGCAAAACCCCTTCGGACCGGAAGTCGGTGAACACGACGTTGCCTTCGAGCCGCGAAGAATCCGTCAGCGCTCTACGGAAGTTGCGGTCTTCCTCGCGCAGACGCTTCACCCGCTCGGCGACCATCGGCTTGCGCAGCACGTCCTCGATCGGCAGGTCCTTGACCCATTCCACGCACTGCCGGAAGTAGACCTCGAAGGCGCCCAGACCGGTGCGGCCGTCGATGGTGTAGCCGAGCAGGATGTAGCGCTCGGGGCGCAGCACGTCGTCCTCGGTGAGCTGAGCCGAGTCGAGTCGGTTGGTCTCCTCGACCAGGTCGCCGAAGCTCGGATCCTTGCCGTAGTGCTCCCACACCAGCTGCGCGGCGCTCGGCGCCTGGGCGTAGCGTCCGCGGAGCTCGCCCTCCGGTCGCCGGTTCGACGAGGTGAGCAGGTGATGGTCGAACCACAGGGCGCACTCCGGGTGATAGGGGAGGTTGGCCACGATGTCGTCGCCGGTGACCTCGACCCTGCGGTCGGTGATGTCCTGCGGGTGCACCAGGAGGATCTCCGAGATCTTCTCGTGGCTGGTGACGATCACCGCGCACGCCAGTCCGTCCAGGTCTCCGCGAGTGATGAGTCGCATGGTCCCTCTCCGATTCCCTCAGCCAGCCGCTTTCTCGCGCTTCTCCTTGCCGAGCAGCACCAGGTTGCGGGTGTAGATCAGGAATCCCATGCTCTGGCCGAGAATGAAGACGGGATCCTGCCGGTGGACGGCATAGGTCAGGAGGATCGCCGCTCCGCCCAGGCTGAAGTACCAGAAAGCAACGGGGATGACGCTGCGCTTCTGGCGCTCGCTGGAGATCCACTGCACGAAGAACCTCATGAAGAAGCAGACTTGCCCGATGAGGCCGATCGCCAGCCAGACGGTTTCGGTGGTAGTCATTCGAGATTCCTCCTGATTTAGACTCGACCCGCGACCCTATCATCCAGCCCCGAGAGCTCGAAGCCTTCAGCGTTCGACCTCTCGGCCCAGCCCCGCCGACGGAGCAGACCGTCCTCGAAGAATCGAACGGCCTCCTGAGCTAAGATCGCGGCCGGACGCCGTACCACTACCAGGACCTGACACACCATGACATTCGAGCAATTCACCGGCACCGCTACCTATCTCGCGTCACCCGAGCTGCGTGACGCGGTCAACGTCGCCGTCGCTCTCGAGCGCCCGCTGCTGATCAAGGGCGAGCCTGGCACCGGCAAGACGATGCTCGCCGAGGCCATCGCCGAGGGCCTTGGCCTGGAGTTCCTGTCCTGGAACATCAAGTCGACCAGCAAGGGGCACGACGGCCTCTATGTCTACGACACCGTGGCACGGCTCAACGACGCCCGCTTCGGCGATCGTGACATCGGAGACATCCGCCGCTACATCAAGCTCGGCCCGCTCGGCCGGTCGTTCAAGTCCGCCGAGCGCGTTGTGCTGCTGATCGACGAGGTAGACAAGGCCGACATGGAGTTCCCCAACGATCTGCTCCACGAGCTCGACCGCATGAGCTTCCAGATCGACGAGACCGGCGAGACTGTCACCGCAACCCAGCGACCGATCGTGGTGGTGACCTCGAACAACGAGAAAGAGCTGCCCGACGCCTTCCTGCGCCGCTGCGTGTTCCACTACATCGCCTTCCCGGACGAAGATCTGATGCGCGACATCGTGCAGGTGCACCATCCCGAGATCGAGGAGGAGCTGTTGCGCCAGGTGCTGATCGCCTTCTACTGGTTGCGCGAGCAGACCGAGCTGCGCAAACGGCCGTCGACCAGCGAGCTGATCGACTGGATCGCGGCCCTCAGGCGGGCCGGCGTCCGCAAGGAGGCGATGGAGGAGAAGTTGCCGTTTCTCGGCGTGCTGCTCAAGCACGAGCAGGACCTGGGCTCGGTGGCCGGCCCCCGCGCCCGCCGAGCGGGCGTGCTGCATTGATCGAGGACCGATGTTCACCGACTTTCTCTACCACCTGCGCGGCCGCGGTATCCAGGTCTCGTTGACCGAGTGGCTGCCGTTGATGAGGGCCATGGCGGAAGGGCACGCGCGCGCCAACCTGACGGTGTTCTACCATCTGGCGCGGGCGCTGCTGGTCAAGCGAGAGACCCTGTACGACCTCTACGACCAGGCCTTCGCCGAGTACTTCAAGGGAATCGAGGCGCAGTTCGATCTCTCCGAAGAGCTGCTGGACTGGCTCACCGACCCGGTGCTGCCACGCGAGCTGAGCGCCGAGGAGATCGCGGCGCTCCAGGCCCTGGACCTCGACGAGCTGCGCGAGCGTTTCGACCAACGGTTGCGCGAGCAGACCGAGCGTCACGATGGCGGCGACCGCTGGATCGGCACCGGCGGTACCTCGCCCTTCGGCCACGGCGGCGTCAACCCGGCGGGGATCCGCGTCGGCGGCGCCGGCGGCGGACGCTCGGCGGTGCAGGTGGCGAGCGATCGCCGCTTTCGCAACCTGCGCAGCGATCGGGTGCTCGACACCAGGCAGATCGGCATGGCACTGCGGCGGCTGCGCCGGTTGGGCAAGGACGAAGGTCCCGAGGAGCTGGATCTCGACGCCACCATCGACGAGAGTGCCAGGAACGGCGGCGAGATCGACCTGATCTTCGGGCCGCCGCGTCGCAATCGCATCAAGCTGCTGTTGTTGATCGACGTCGGCGGCTCGATGGATCCTCACGCCGACCTCTGCGAACGGCTGTTCTCAGCCGCCCACGCCGCCAACCATTTCCAGCACTTCGAGTGGCGCTTCTTCCACAACTGCGTGTACGAGCGGCTCTACACCGACATCTTCCGGCGCCGCGGCGACCTCACCGCCGACGTGCTCAAGCGCATCGACCGCACCTGGTCGGTGATCCTCGCCGGCGACGCCTGGATGAGCCCGTTCGAGCTCACCCATCTCGGCGGGGCCATCGACCTTTTCCACGACAACCGCGAGACCGGGCTCACCTGGCTGCAGCGGATCCGCGACCGCTGCCCAAATTCCGTCTGGCTCAATCCCGAGCCCAAGCGCATCTGGAACGCCCCCAGCGCCCGCGTCATCCGCGAGGTCTTCCCGATGTTCGAGCTCACCCTCGACGGTCTGTCGGAAGCCGTGGACGTGATCGCGGGGCGCCGTGCCAACCAGCCCCTGGACGCCGCCATCGGTCAGTGGACGCACTGAGGCGTCAGCCCCTCGAGACCGGGCGCGGCACACGGCTGGTGCGGGTATACTCGCCGCGCCTCTGACGCCGGTTCCACGTTTCCACAACTCCCTTTGAGACCCGCTCCTCCAGCCCCCGGTCCACCCGCCATGTCCGAGAACCGCATGCTCAGCCTGGTGGTGCCGATCTTCAACGAGCGGGAGAACGTGCGCGAGCTCCACGAGGAGCTGGTGGCGGTGCTGTCCGATGAGTTCGAGGCGTTCGAGATCCTGTACGTTGACGACGGCAGCACCGACGGGACGACCGCGCTCCTGGAAGAGCTGGTCGCCGGCGAGGAGCGGGCTCGCCTCGTCGTCTTGCGGCGAAACTACGGCCAGACCGCGGCGTTTGCCGCCGGCTTCGAACACGCCAGGGGCGAAATGGTGGTCACCATGGACGGTGACCTGCAGAACGACCCCGCGGACATTTCCCGACTGCTGGCCGAATTCGACCGCGGCTATGACGTGGTGAGCGGCTGGCGGGTCGAACGGCGGGACAATCTGGCCCGCCGGCTGCCGTCGGTGATCGCCAACCGGCTGATCTCGGCGGTCACCGGCGTCAAGCTCCACGACTACGGCTGCTCGCTCAAGATCTACCGGTCCGAGATCCTTAGAGACGTGCGCCTCTACGGCGAGATGCACCGCTTCCTGCCCGCGCTGTGCGCGTGGCAGG
Source organism: bacterium (assembly GCA_024226315.1). GTDB lineage: Bacteria > Acidobacteriota > Thermoanaerobaculia > Multivoradales > J023 > JAAELT01. The sequence goes on from JAAELT010000489.1 coordinate 52,088, forward strand.
GGGCCTCGGTGACCGAGGTCGCCACCCGCCACCGGCCCCGGATCCGGGGGACCTCCAAGTACGGTCTGGGCAGGACGTTACGGGTGATCATGGACCTGCTGACGGTCAAGTTCCTGATGACGTTTTCCACCCGGCCGCTGCACGTGTTCGGCATCCTGGGCCTCGGCTCGTTCGCCTGCGGCATGGCGATCAACCTCTATCTCTCGTTCCAGAAGCTGGCGCTGGGCATGGCGATCGGAGGGCGGCCACTGCTCCTGCTCGGAGTGTTGCTGCTCTTCACCGGCTTTCAGTTCATCAGTTTCGGCCTGCTGGGAGAGATGCTGGCGCGCATCTACCACGAGTCGCAGAAGAAACCGATCTATCAGGTTCGGCGGGTCGTCTCGGGCGGTGGTGAGCCATGAGCACGGTCCGTGAAGCGGAGTACGCCGAAAAGGGCGACTACCATCGCCACCTGGACAAGAACTGGCGCTACTACCCGATCTATGTCGCCAAGATGGAGCGGGTTCACCGCGTCCTCGAGGGCCTGCCGAAGGAGGCGCGGATCGCCGACCTGGGCTGCGGTGAGGGCGTCCTGGTCGAGGAGCTGCGGGCCAGCGGGCGTGATGCCATCGGAGTCGACCTCAACTACGAGTCCGAGCACGTGGTGAAGGACGACATCACCGGTACCCGCTTCGAGGCCGGCAGCTTCGACGTGATCCTGTGCCTCGACGTCTTGGAGCATCTGCACTTCGAGGACCAGGTAAAGGCCCTGGCGGAGATACGTCGTCTGCTTTCCCCGGGCGGTCGCCTGATCGCCACGCTGCCGAACCTGGCGCACTTCTCGTCCCGGATCGCGTTCCTGCTCCTGGGAAAGCTGCTACGCACCTCGGATATCGAACGCCACCCCGGGGATCGCCCGATCGGCGAGTACCTGGATCTGCTCGAGCCCGGCTTCGCAATCGAGAAGCGGCAGGGGATCTTCCCGACCTTCCCCCTGTCGCTGTGGCTCACCGTCAAGATCCCGGGCAGGATGGTCGGCTGGCACCGCTTCCTGAACACCTTCTTCGCGGTGCCCGGCTGGTGTTTCTTGAACCTGCTGGTCTGCCGGCGCAAGTAGAGAGCTCGCGCCGCTGACTCAGTCCGGTTTCGGCGGGCTCGCCCTGCCGACCCTCTGCATCCGGTGGAAGGTGTCGTCTCCCGCGAGCCTGACATAGGCACGCAGCCCGAGGGGATCGTCGCCGACCACGGCATAGCCCATCCAACCGGAGTCGATGGCGTCCGGATGGACGGCCTGGGCGACGTCGCGGCGCGGCTGTCCCACGCAGACCTTGCCACAGATCGCGCCCTGGCGGTCGAGCACCAGGACTTCGGCGATCTCGGTGTCGGGGCCGTACGCCCAGCCGGCGACGCGCGCGACGCCTCCGGGCAGCCCTTCGATGTTGTCGAAGAAGGCTCGCACGCCTTCGATGCGCCCTTCGCTCAAGAGGGCTGGGTCGACCACCTCGCCCAGCCGCAGGACCAAGTCGCGATCGAAGGGCACGTGCCCCGACGCTTTCAGGTAGGGCCGCAGGTTCAAGACGTGGATGGGCCACGGGGCGACCGCCTTGCGGATGACCTCTTCGTCGGGGATCTTCTGGACCATCGCCATCTCGGCGACGCACTGGCGGCTACCGCGGTGGACGAAGCGCTCCACCACCGGCCGCCCCCGGGCTTGCATCGCCGCCCCGGCCGCCGCCGCCAGGCCGGCAACGGCGAGCAGCGCGGCGATCCGGGCGCCGCGCTTCGCCGGACGCCAGCGCCACACCACGATGCCCAGCGGCGTCAGAAGACCGATCCAGAAGAGCGCCGACAGTGACGCGTAGCGCGACGACAGGGCCTGGTTCTCGCCGAAGCCGGATCTCCCGATCGCGGAGACCAGGGCGTTGCCGCCGCCATAGAGCTGGAGCATCAGCCACGGCGCCAGCTCTGTCCTGCGTTCGGCCGAGCGCAGGAAGAACACTGCCAGGCCGCAGCTCAGGATGCTGGCCACGATCCCGATGCCGCCGAGCAACTTGGCGGTCTCGAGATCGCCGTGGAACAGCGAGCCGAGATAGGCGGCCGCGTAGCGCAGCAGGCTCCATGGATTGCGTGTGTTCATCTCCGGGTGATAGGGAAGCGGCTCGTACGACAGCGCGAAGAGCGTGACCACGACCGCCATGCCGGAGCCGAGTGCGATCAAGCCACGCCAGCCGAGGCGCAGGAAGAGGCCGCCCGCGATCAGGGTCGGCCACAGCACCAGGTGGGTGCTGTGACTGAAGGCGGCAGCGAGGCCGAAGAGCAACACGGGCCACAGAGACCACCAGTCGCCCTCTCCGGCGCGCTTCGCGAGAACGCCGACGGCGGCCACCGCCAGGGCGTTGGCGAAGAACCAGATGCTGCCGCTGAAGCCCATGGCCACGTTGTGGGCGGCCAGCGGCGTGTAGCAGAAGAGCGCCAGGACAAAGCCGAACACTGCCTTCGCCCAGGGGCTCGAGCGGATCTCGGGGTCCAGCTGACGCACCAGCAGCACCAGCACGATGGTGAGCAGCAGCAGGGAAAAGAAGGTCAGCCCGAGATTGTGACCGTCGGTGAGGGCGATGTTCAGGGCGTAGAAGAGGACCGGCAGAGTGGTGCGGTGCTCGTTCGACTTCAGGTTCAACCAGCGCCAGGGATCGCTGGTCAGGGAGTCGCCGTCGGTGAGCTCGAGGAGTATGGGGTAGTAATCGTTGTTCTGCAGCCGGCCGAAGCTGGTGAAGTCCGCGAGGTAGATCCAGATCGGCGAGCAGATGACCAGCCAGGTGAGGACCCACACGGTTTTCGAAGCGGTGTTCGGGCGGATGAAGGCCATCACAGGTACCCCAGGGCCTCGAGTCGTTTGCGGTCTTCTTCGGACAGCGGCTCCGCCCCGGGCGCGATCTCTTCGGCCGGTGAGGCCAGCATCTGCTCGATCGCCGCCCGGCGCTCAGAGTCGCGGGGACAGTCGTCGTCGACCCAGGCGCCGTCGACGACACGGGAGCAGCTCTCGCCTTCGGGCCACCAGACGTGGCGGAAGTCGGCGGACTGGAACCCGACCAGATGCGGCGCGAGCCGCATCGGCCCGCGTAGCGGATGCACGATGCTCTCGTGCTCCTCCATGATCACGAGCTCGCGGGAACCGCCGCCAGGGATGCCGGACGGTCCGAGTGCATGGCCGTCCGACGGCGGCGCGGGCACACCCGCCGCCTCCAGGATGGTGGGGAAGACGTCGACGATCGACGCCAGGTCGGAGACCCGGGTGCCCTCGCGCTGGCGCGGCCACTTGACGATCAGCGGCGCGTCGATCAGCTCGGCGTCGAGCCGATGGCTGTGGCCGTGGAATCCGTGCTCGCCGAGCAGCTGACCATGATCGGCGGTGACCACGATCAGCGCGCGATCGAAGATGCCGTCGCGCTTCAGCCGCTCGAACAGCCTGCCGATCTGCGAGTCCTGGAACGCGACCTCGGCGAGATAGACCGAGCGGACGTAGGCCAGCACCTCTTCGGGAATCGGATCAAGGCCGGCGGTGAGCTTCTGCCACTTGCCGGCCTTGCCCTCGATCGTCGCCTGCCAGGCGTCCGGATCGGCGAGCTGGTCGCGGGCGCCCTCGACCCCCGCGGCGGCCTTCGCCTCCTCCGGCGGCTCGTATGGGCCGTGGGCGTCGAAGTAGTTGAGAAACAGGAAGAACGGCCGATCGCCCCAGGCGTCGAGCACTTCCAGGGCGTAATCGGTCATGCGATCGCCGCGGGTCCCGCGAGGGTCTTGATCGCGGTACTGGTGAAAGCTCTGGCCGAGGCCGAAGCGGTGTGCGGTGAGCGGTCCGCCTGAGACGCCGGCGGTGTAGTAGCCGTGGTCGCGGAGCATGCCCGCGAGCGACGGCAAGCCGCCGTCCAGCTTGTCGTAGGCGACCCCGGCACCGTGCCTCGACGGGTACAGCCCGGTGAACATCGAGGCATGGGAGGGAAGCGTCCAGGGGGCGGTGGCGTGAGCCTGATCGAAGACGGTCGCTTGCCTGGCGAAGGCGTCGAGCTCGGGGGTGATCTCCGCCGGCGCGCCATACGGCGAGAGCGCGTCGCGCCGCGTAGTGTCGAGCGACAAGAGGATGACCGGCGGCCGGCGTTCCAGCGGCCGGCTCTCGGCCGCGGCCACGACCACCGGAGCGCCCCACAGGAACGGTCCGGCGGCGCCATTCTCGGTCGCCACCTCGAAGCGCAATCGGTTGCGCCCTTTGGTGAGAGGCACCTGGAAATGGTGGCGCCCCTGGGCGTCGAAGACGTGCTCGGAGCCGGAGTCCGGCGCGCTGATCGCGAAGCGCGCCCGGCCTTCACCGAGGTTCTCGCCGGTCACCCGTAGAGTGGCCGGCTGGTCGCGGTAGATCTCCATCTCCACGGTGCGTGGCTCGAGGAAGAGGAAGCCGGAACGCCTCTCCTGGTCGTGGCCGGTTGCGCCGAGCTCCACGAAGCTGCCCAACTGACGGAATCGATCGACCTCCTCCGGCGCCAGCCGGTGGTCGGTGCCGGCGCTCCGGAAGCCGATTTCCGCGAACACGTTCTCGATCGCCGACGGCCCCGACTCCCAGCGCGGCCCTCGGCGCCGGATCAGCCGCAGGTCGTGATCGCCGGGCGTCAGCTTGTCGGTCGGGATCTCGATCTCCAGCCCGTCGGCATCCACCGAGACCGGATCCTCGAACAGAGGCACGCCGTCCCAGTGGAGGAGGAACCAGAAACCGGCGCTCTCAGCGGCTGGTCGCAGCGTTACCGTCACCGGACTCTCCGGCGTCTCTCGGACGTACCACCACAGAGACCCCTGGCCGCGGAACGTCCACCCCTGATTCCCCTCCGCGACGTCCCAGCGCCGCCCGGGCGCCACGATTACCGGCTCGTCGGCGTAGATCAAACCGGAAAGCAGTGACAGGTCCCTGGGCAGGTCGGAGGACGGAGCTCCGCAGCCGAGGCCGACGGCGCAGACCAGGAAGACGAGGATCTGGAACCGGTCCCGGCGGGGTCGAAAGCACGACGACGTCATAGAACGCCCGACTATACCCGAGGCAGGATCAGAAACGGGTCGCTTCCAGACCCCGGGCGAGCTTCGAGTTGCGCGCGGTCGTCGAGAGCCTGCGCGAGCGTCTGGCGGAGCTCGCCGGGCGCGATAGAGGGAAAGAGCGCAGAGAAGCCACTGATTGAGTCTTCCGCCGTCGCGGATAGACGAAACAGCTACGCTCTCGCGCCTGCCGAGGATATGCTTGCCACCCCAATGAGGACGGGTGAAGCAGGTTCGGCGCTGGGCTATTGCCTACGCGGCGAGATCGGGGGCATGGAGCAGGTCTACCTGCTCAAGCCGGGCACCAACCAGCTCGGCTCCCTGGCCAACAACGAGATCGCCTTGCCGGCGAACGGCGTGTCGCGTCTGCACGCGCGGTTGATGCTGGTCGACGGCGAGCTCGAAGTCGAGGACCTGGCGAGCAAGAACGGCACTTTCGTCGCCGGCCGCAAGGTCGAGCGGGCGCGGTTGCTTCCCGGCCAGGTGGTGCGGTTCGGGCCGGTACCGCTCAAGTTCCAGGAGCTGCACCGCGACGACGCCGAGCTGGCGATCGCCTTCGAGCCCGCGATCGCCGACCAGACCGGCACCGTGCCGATCGTGCAGTCGCCAGCCAGGGGTCTCGCGGCCTCGATGGCGGCGCAATGGTTGCGCGTCGCCGAGGTCTTTCACTACCACCTCTACGGCAAGCCCGAGGGCGACCTCGGCGCGGCGCTGGGCGTGCTGGTCGACGAGCTCCATCTCGAGGGCGCCGGCATTCTCGAAATCCCCGAGGACCAGTACCCGATCGTGCTCGCCGCCTCGGGCCAGGTCGCCCGCGCGGCCACCGACGAGCTGCGCCGCGTGTGCACCGCCTACCTGGCCTCGAGCATGCGCTCCGACGTCTTCTTCAAGACCACCGCCGAGACCTCGCCGCCGATGACTCTGACGGTCCTCAGGAGCCCCGGCGTCGACCCGCTGGTGCTCGTCCTCTGGGGCGGCTTCCCCGGCCGCGCCAACTGCGAGCAGCTGCTACGGGTGTTGGTGAGGATGGTCGGGCCCTGCCGCCCGCGGCTCGAACCGTCGGGCGGTGAGCGTCGGCCGCGGGATTTTCCCGGCCTGGTCTTCCCTCCCGACTACGTCGACGCCCAATCAGCGGCGATGAACAAGATCTACCGCCTGATGCAGACCCTGGCGTTGGGCGACCTGCCGATCCTGATCGTCGGCGAGACCGGCGTCGGCAAGGAGTACCTGTCGCAGATCCTGCACGGCTCCTCACCGCGCCGCAAGGGCCCGTTCGTGGCGATCAACTGCGCCGCCATTCCCGCCGAGCTGCTGGAGGCGGAGCTCTTCGGCATCGGCGAGGGCGTGGCCACCGGCGTCTCCGCCAAGGAGGGCCGCCTGCAGCTGGCCGACGGCGGCACGATTTTCCTGGACGAGATCGGCGACATGTCGGCGGACCTGCAGGCCAAGCTACTGCGGGCATTGCAGGAGAAGGAGGTGCACCCGGTGGGTCGCGATCCGGTGCCGGTCGACGTGCGGGTACTGGCGGCCACCAACCAGGATCTCTCGAAGCGCATCGAGGACGGCTCGTTCCGCTCCGATCTCTACTACCGTCTGGCCGGCTACATGCTCGAGATTCCGCCGCTGCGCGACCGCCCGGAGGACGTTCCGGCCCTGGTCGAGCACTTCCTACGCACCTGCGCCAAGGAGCTCGGCCGGCCGATTCGCGGCCTGACAGTGCGTGCCCTGCGCCTGCTGTGCGACTATCCCTGGCCGGGCAACGTGCGCGAGCTGTCCAATGAAGTGCGCCGGGCGGTGTACCTGTGCCCCGAGAACCGCACCGTGGAGTCCTCGATCCTGTCGCAGGCGATCCGCGACCACGAGCCGCCCGAGCCCGGAGAGAACCGGGGCGATTCGAGCCTGCTCGAGACCCAGGAGACCGACGACCTGCCGCCGTCGATGGGGCTGGGGCTCGACTCGCTCAACCTGGAGCAGCTCGAGAGCCAGGCGATCGAGGAGGGCCTGCGTCGCTGCGACTACAACCAGGTGCAGGCCGCCAAGCTGCTGGGTATCTCGCGCCAGAGCCTGCGGCGGCGGATGGAACGGTTCGGGTTACTCAAGCCCTCGCACTGAGGAAGAAATCCCCCCTCAGTCCCCCCTTTTCCAAAGGGGGGAAGTCAGAATAGCGCGTCATGAAAGATCTTTCGGCAGGCGACCTGGATCGCCGCAGCGCGCGGCTCGCCGCCGCCTACGATCCGGAGCGCTTCGCCCGCGAGTCCGCCACGGTCACCAAGCTGGTGCACGACCACCTGGAGCGGGCCGCGGATCGCGACCGCCCGGTCTGGCCCGCCACCGAGCCGGACGAGCTCTACGAGCGCTGGCCGGACCCGGAGTCTGCGCCGCCGGCCGAGGCCCACGAGCTGCTGGCGGAGGTCCTCGCCGACTCCACCAGCCAGCACCACCCGGGCTTCATCGGCCAGCAGCTCTCGGCGCCGCCGCCGGTGGTGGGGCCGGTGGCGATGGTGTCGGCGATCCTCAACAACAGCGTGGCCATCTACGAGGGCGCGCCCGTGGCAACGGTGCTGGAGCGCCGCGTCGTGTCGTGGATGGCACGCAAGATCGGCTACGGCGAGGGCGCTGGCGGCGCGCTGACTTCCGGCGGCACCCTCGGCGCGCTGACCGCGCTGCTGGCCATGCGCCAGGCCAAGAGCAGCGGCGATGCCTGGCGTGACGGCCTGGCCGGCGGCGAACGGTTGACGGTCTTTGTGTCGGACCAGGCGCACTACTGCAACGGCCGCGCCTGCGCGGTGCTCGGCCTCGGTGAGCGGGCGGTGATCCCGGTACCCACGGACCGCACCTTCCGCATGCGGCTCGAGTCGCTGCGCGAGTTGCAACGCAAGGCTCTGGACGAGGGCCGGCGTCCCGTCGCCGTGGTCGCCAACGCCGGCTCCACCGCCACCGGCAGTCACGACGATCTCTTCGCCCTGGCGGACTTCTGCGGCGAGCACGGCCTGTGGCTCCACGTCGACGCTGCCCACGGCGGCGGCGCGCTGGTCAGCTCGCGCTACGCCTCTTTGCTACGCGGCATCGAGCGGGCCGACTCGGTGGTCTGGGACGCCCACAAGATGCTGCTGATGCCGAACCTGTGCACCGGCATCCTGGTGCGCGAGGCCAGGCACCTGAGCGTAGCCTTCCGCCAGGACGCCGCCTACCTGCTGGCCGAGGGCGAGGCACCCTGGTACCAGCCGGCGGCGAGGAACTTCGAGACCACCAAGCCGGCCATGGCCCTGCCGCTCTACGTGGTACTGCGCACCCTCGGCGCTGGCTACGTCGCCGACTGCGTCGACTACGCCTACGACCTGGCGCGGGCCTTCGCGCGCGAGATCGAGGAGCGGGACGATTTCGAGCTGCTGGTGGAGCCGGAGAGCAACATCGTCTGCTTCCGCCGCCGCGGGCCGGACGACCTGCAGGTCGCCTTGCGGGAAGGGGTCAACCGACGCGGCCGCTTCTTCATCATGAAGACCATGCTCCGGGGCGCCGTCTGGCTTCGGGTGGTGTTGATGAACCCGGCCACCCGCATCGGCGATCTGCGCGATCTGCTCGCGGAGCTCGCTGATAACGAGCCTTGATCGGCTTCTTCGCGCCCGCGGAGAGCCCTCACATCGGCCGGAGTGGTGTTTTCGCGTTCGCGAAAAGGCCGCTCATCGCTCGTTGAGTCTCTTCGCAAACGCGGAGCGACGAATCATCGCTGGGGTCTTCCGTTCGCAAACGCGAAGCGTCGAAACGTCGCTGGAGTGGTGTTTTTTCGAACGCGAAAAGGCTGCGCATCGCTTGCCTGAGTCTCTTGGCGAGCGCGAAGAGGCCGCGCATCGCTTGTGATCGGCGCCCGACCTGGAAATGGCCGAATAGCCGGCGACGTCTCGCCGTATCTTTCTAACACAGCCGCGGCGTCACCGCGCGGTTGCTGACCTCTGGAGAACTGGCAGATATGAACATGGACAAACACGTCACGGTCCTCGCGATCCTCTACATCGGCAGCGGTGCGTTGTTCCTCTTGGGTGCCGCCGTCGTCTTCTTCGCCGTCGTCGGCGGAGGCCTGATCTCCGGCGAGCAGGAGGCGATCCTGATCACCGGCACCGTGGGCACCATCGTCGCCGGCTTCCTCGCCGTGCTCGCCATCCCCGGCATCGCCGGCGGCATCGGTCTGCTGAAGCGCAAGGAGTGGGCGCGCATCCTGGTGTTGATCCTCGGCTTCTTGAACCTGCTCAACTTCCCCCTGGGCACCCTGCTCGGCGTCTACACCATCTGGGCGCTGATGAAGGAGGAGGCGACAGATTACTTCAGGAGCTACGCGCCGGCCTGAGGGGCGGGTCGCGTCCGTCAGGCCAGCAGCTCGGCGACTGCCACCTGCTCGTCGGTGCCCGGCACCGCCACGAGGGCGATCGGAGAGCCCGCCCCTCTGGGGCATGAATGCCGGGCTCGGCTCGACTCAGGGCTCTTTGACAATCACCCGGTCCACCTCGTGCTCCCGCGCCAGGTCGTTGAACGCCGGCAGGTCGGTCTCCCATAGCTCCCCGAGTTTCGCGAGCTCCGCGTCGATCGCCGCGGTCAGCTCGTCCTTTACCGCCACCATCTGCGCCGTCGGACGCCTGTCGCCGAAGGCGGCGAGGGAGAGCAATCCGGCCAGCTTGTCATTGAGGCGGATGGGGAAGTTCAAGGGGTCCTGGCGGCTGCGGTTCTGGGTCTGGTAGAGGGCTTTTTCGATCTCGTCGAGACGCTCGGTGAGCTTCGTGCCGGCCTCGACGAGGGGCTCGGCTTCCTCGTCCTCCCCGAGTCGCTTCTCGAGCGCCTCGATCTGCCCCTTGGCGTCGCGGATGCGACCGATCTCGTCGTGTGCCTCGCTCAGCTTGTCGCGCACCCCGATGAGGAAGTCGAACTGCTCCTGGAAGTCGGCAGCGGTGGCGGCGGAGCGTGGGTCGGCGAGGACTTCGAAAGGGACCTCTGCGGACCATTCGCCGACGGTGAGGCGGGCTCGATATTCGCCGGGAACGGCGCGGGGACCGTCGAGCCGGCTGTTCCACAGGACGAGGCCGGGGAACTTGCGGGCGCTCGGATAGCGGAGGTTCCAGACGAAGCGGTTGGCGCCTTTCTCGATCTCGAGCTGACGCGGGTCGTCGGCCTGGTCGCTGTCGTCTTCTTTCTCCTCGTCCTCCTCGCCCTTGTCCGGTTTGCGGGTGAAGGCGCGGATGAGCTCGCCGTCTTCCTCCAGGATCTCGAGCTTCAGCTCCTCGCCCTCCTCGCCCTCCTCACCCTCCTCGGGCTTCTCGGCCAGGAGGAAGTGGATGACGACGCCGGACGGCGGGTTCTTGCCCTCGTGCACGGGCTCGTCGCGGGATCGCCCGCCGAGACGGTAGGCGGGGCGGGGAGTGAAGAGGTGGGCCGGTGAGGACGCGAGTTCGGCGCTCATCTGGTGCAGGGGCGTCAGGTCGTCGAGGATCCAGTAGCCGCGGCCCTGGGTGGCAGCGACCAGGTCGCGCTCCTTGACCGCCAGATCGGTGATCGGCACGATCGGCAGCTCGAGCTGCAGCGGCTGCCAGCTGGCGCCGTCGTCGAAAGAGACGTAGACGCCGCGCTCGGTGCCGGCGTAGAGCAGGCCGGCGCGGTCCGGGTCGGCGCGGATGACGCGGGTGAAGTGGCCGCGGTCGATACCGGTGTCGATGCGCTTCCAGGTGGCCCCGTAGTCGAGGGTCTTGTAGAGGTAGGGCTCGAAGTCGTCGAGCTTGTAGCGGGTGGCGGCGAGATAGAGGCCGCCGGGCTCGGTGGGGTGGGCCTCGATGGAGTTGATCAGGGACCATTCCGGCAATGTGTTTCGTTTGCCCCCCTTCGGGGGGACGCTCGGCGTGACTTCCTTCCACTCTTTGCCACTATCACGGGAGAGCTGGAGCAGGCCGTCGTCGGAGCCGGCCCAGAGAACGCCGGCTTCGTGGGGCGATTCGATCGCGGCGAAGATGGTGCCGTAGTACTCGACGCTGGTGTTGTCCTTGGTGATCGGGCCGCCGGAGGGGCCCATCTTGGTCTTGTCGTCGCGCGTCAGGTCGCCGGACAGGGGCCGCCAGCTGGCGCCGCCGTCGCGGCTGGCGAAGAGGACGTTGCCGGCGGCGTACAGAAGGTCCGGGTCGTGGGGCGAGAAGAAGAGGGGGAAGTTCCACTGGAAGCGGTATTTCAGCTCGGCGGCGCCCCAGCCCATCGGGTTGTCGGGCCAGACATTGACCGCGCGGCGCTCTCCGGTGCGGTGATTGACGCGCGTCAGGAAACCGTCGTAGGAACCGCCGTAGACGATGTCGGGGTCGTCGGGCCGGGCCACGACGTGGCCGCTTTCGCCGCCGGCCGTGGGCTCCCAGTCGCGCACGCCGATCGCCGAGCCGAACGCCGATCGCGAGCGGATGCGCACGGCCGAGTTGTCCTGCTGGCCGCCGAGCAGGCGGTAGGGGAAGGCGTTGTCGGTCGACACCCGGTACATCTGGGCGGTGGGTTGGTTGCTCTGCGGCGACCAGGTCTTGCCGCTGTCGTAGCTGACGTTGGCGCCGCCGTCGTTGGACTGGATCATGCGCAGCGGATCGCCGGGGTCGATCCATAGGTCGTGGTTGTCGCCGTGCGGAGTGTCGACCCTACTGAAGGTCTTGCCGCCGTCCTTTGAGCGGTGGAAGCGCACGTTCAGCACGTAGACCGATTCCTCGTCGGCCGGGTCGGCCACGAGGCGGGTGTAGTACCAGGCGCGCTGGCGCAGCTTGCGCTCGTCGTTGGTCTTCTCCCAGGTTTCGCCGCCGTCCTTCGAACGGAAGACGCCACCCTTCTCGGCCTCGACGATGGCGTAGAGGTTCTCGGGGTTCGACGCCGAGACGTCGATGCCGATGATGCCCAAAGGCCCTTTCGGCAGACCTGGTTTGGACGTCAGCTCCTGCCACTCGTCGCCGCCGTCGGTCGACTTCCACAGGCTCGATCCCTCACCGCCGGATTCCAGGCTCCAGGGGGTGCGCAGGATGCGCCACATGGAGGCGTAGAGGATGCGGGGATTGGTCGGGTCCATCGCCAGGTCGACGGCGCCCACCTCGTCGGAGACGTGGAGGATCCGCTCCCAGGTCTCGCCGCCGTCCTTGGAGCGGTAGACGCCACGCTCGGCGTTGGGGCCGAAGAGGTGGCCGAGCACCGCGGCGTAGAGCAGGTCCGGGTTCCGGGGATGGATACGGATGCGCGGGATACGGCGTGAGTCGGCGAGTCCGACGTGCTTCCAGGTCTTGCCGGCGTCGGTCGATTTCCACATGCCGTCGCCGTGGGAAACATTGCCGCGCACGGTCTTCTCGCCGCCGCCGACGTAGACCACGTTGGGGTCCCAGGAAGACACCGCGACCGCGCCGATCGAGCCGCCGAAAAAGCCGTCCGAGACCGGCTTCCAGGTCTTGCCGCCGTCGTCGGTCTTCCACACCCCGCCACCGGTGGCACCGAAGTAGTAGACGTTGCGCTGATCTGGAATGCCGGCCACCGCCGCGGAGCGGCCGCCGCGGTAGGGACCCACCTCGCGCCACTCCATGGACTGGAAGAGGGATTCGTCGAAGCCGGCGTGTGAGTCGGCACGTGACGCAGAGGAGAAGGCAAGGAAGAAAAGGGCGAGGCAGATCATGCGCCTGCCGTTGAGTCGGTGCATCGGTCGGCTCCTGTGGTCGGTTGACAGCCGAAGCATACCTATAGACTCGCTGAGGATGACCAAGAGATCTCGTTGGATCAGCCTCCTGATCCTGCTGGCACTGCTGCTCGCGCTCCTCGTCCGCTACGCCCCGCGCCTCTTTCCCACCCTCGACCTGCGCTCGGGATTCCTGCCGCGGGCACGGGCGGTGGAGTGGGTGTGGACGGGCGCGCTGCGGCCGACGTCGATGCGGGCGGTCGCCCGGCTGACACGGCCGAGCGATCGGGTGCGGCTGCTGGTCGGCCGGGACGAGACCCTGGCGGATCCGGTCGCTTCGGCCTACCAGGCGACCGATGAGGCCGCCGGCCTCCTGGTGCGCATGGCCGTCGACGATCTCGAGCCGGGCGTCCGTTACCACTACGCCCTCGAGGTCGACGACGAGGTCGACAGGGCCCGGCGCGGCGCGTTCCGGACGCCGCGCGAGGGTCCGCAGTCCTTCACCTTCGCGTTCGGCTCGTGCGCGCAAACCGGCTCGAGCCATCCGGTGTTCGGCACCATCAGGCGGCACGATCCGCTTTTCTTGTTGCACCTCGGGGACCTGCATTACGAGAACATCGAGCGTGCCGACCCGGCGCTGTACCGCCGGGCGTTCGACCGGGTGCTGAAGTCGGCCGGCCAGTCCCGCCTCTTCCGTGCCGTGCCGGTGGCCTATGTCTGGGACGATCACGACTTCGGCCCCGACAACGCCGATTCGTCCTCGCCGGGAGGCGCCGCCGCACAGCGCGTCTACCGGCAGGCGGTGCCGCATTACCCGCTGGCGACGGACGACGGTCCGATCTTCCAGGCGTTCACCATCGGCCGGGTACGCTTCCTGCTCACCGACAGCCGTTCGGAGAAGACCCCGAGAGCGAAGCCCGATCGGCCGGGCAAGACGGTCCTTGGGGCGGCGCAGAAGCGGTGGCTCGAGCAGGAGCTGCTCGACGCGCGCGACCGGTACGCGCTGATCGTGTGGGCCAACTCCATGCCCTGGATCGGCGAGCCCCTCGAGGGGGCCGACCACTGGGGCGGTTATCATACCGAGCGGCTGGAGCTCGCGCGGTTCATCGAAGCGAACGGTATTCGCCAACTGGTGATGCTCTCGGGCGACGCTCACATGATGGCGATCGACGACGGCAGTCACAATCGTCTGACCGCGAGCGGCGGGCCGGGGTTTCCGGTGATGCACGCGGCGGCCTTCGACCGGTCGGCGTCGGTCAAGGGCGGCCCCTACAGCTCGGGTGTCTTTCCCGGCCCGGGGCAGTTCGGCCTGATGACGGTCGAAGACGACGGAGGCGAGACGGTCACCGTGCGCTGGAGTGGACGCGACCATCGCGACCGTGAGCTGCTGTCGCACAGCTTCGTGGTCGGAGAATCCGGAATGCGGTAAGGTCCGCACCTACTCATGCGTACGACGACTCTCCGCCTTCTGATCGCCGTCGCACTGGTCGCGTCGCTGCACGCTTCGGCCGAGCCGCGCCCGGTGACGATCACCGCGTCCACGGTGGCGCTCCATGCCGACGGCTCGTCCGGCGATCGGGTCGGCCGGTTGCGGTACCGTGCCGGCTTCCATCTGACCTCGGGCGACGATGCCTTCGGCGGCTTCTCCGGGCTGGTGGTCGAGGAGGGTGGCCGCATGCTGGCGGTGTCCGACCAGGGGCACTGGCTGTCGGCGGAGCTGGTCTTTGCCGCTGATGGCACCCTGAAGGGGATCGCGGCGGGGCAGATGGGTGCGCTGTGTGACGACGACGCCTCACCGGTGATCGAGCGCGAGCGGCGCGATGCGGAGGAGATCCAGGCGCTGCCGGGCCGCGGCTACCTGGTGAGCTTCGAGCGGCACCACCGGATCGTGTTCTACGAGCAGGCCGTCGACGGCGTTCCGTCCTTGACCGGACCGTCGCGGCCCTTCCCGTTTCCACCCGCGATGGTGACCACTCGGAGCAACAATGGCATGGAAGCGGTCGCGCTGCTTCCCGACGGACGGCTCTTGACTTTCGCCGAAGACCTGCGCACCGTCGAGGACGACATCATCGGTTGGATCGGAGATCCGGACCGCGGCGACTGGCGCCATGTGACCCTGCCGACCCGTGACGAGTTCCTTCCCACGGGCGCGGCGACCCTGCCGACTGGGGACGTGGTGCTCCTGGAGCGGAGCTTCGACAAGACCACGCGCACCAACAGCGTCCGTCTGACGCTGCTCGAGGCCCGGGGCTTCGCGCCCGGCGCCAGGCTCGAGCCCCGCGAGCTGGCGCTGCTCGAGTCGCCGCTCACGGTCGACAACATGGAGGCGGTCGCCGTGCTGCCGGGCCCGGGCGGCGAAGTGCTGATCTACCTGCTCTCGGACGACAACTACAGCGATCAGCAGCGGACCTTGCTGCTGCAGCTCGAGCTCGTCGAGTGAGCCGGGCCGGGGAACCCGGGCGATGGGTCAATCCCCGGCGATGACCTGGATCTCGCGCCGCAGGAGCGGCTCGCCGAGCCGCTCCTCGAACCAGGCCACGTGCTCGAGCACCAGATCGACCTCCAGCCGGTAGCTCCCAGGCTCCTCCGGCCAATCGACGTCGAAGGCGAGCTCCACCGAGGTGAAGGGCTCGACGCGGTGGGGGAGCAGGATGCGCTCGCTCTCGGCGAGCAGCTCGCCCGAGGCGTCGAAGAGCCGGTACCCGGCGCCCACAGGGACCACGTTCTCGCGCTCCCAGATCAGCTTGCCGGTGTTCTCGATCGTGATGCTGACCCGAGAGCTCGACCCGGCCGCCGGCTGCTTCGGCAGCTCGACGTCGCGCACTCGGTAGGAGAAGGTTTCTTCGAGCGTCTCCAGGTCCCCGAAATAGCGGACCGCAGCCCTCGCCGGAGCGCCGTCCGGGGTCGCGAGCCGGAGGCGCAGGCCGCGGGTCCAGTAGAGCTTGTCGGGATGCCACCAGTAGCGATGCCGGCGCCACGGCGCCGAGGTCTCGAGATCGATCTGGACGCCGAGCGGGCCGCGCGTGAGGCCGGGGTGGGCGCTGCCCACCGGGTAGGTGGCGCGGTGCGCCCAGTCGCGCACCACGAGCGTCGCCTCCGGCGCGCCGGTTTCGACGTACAGCCGGATGCCGGCCAGCGGTCGCCAGTAGGTCACTAGCATCTCGGCCGGCGGTCTGCCGGTGTGGAGGTCCAGGTGCCAGCTGCCGACGCCGGGGAACGGATCGACAAAGCGTACAAAGTGGCCGGCCCAGTAGCGGTCGCGCCGGCCGACGATGTCGCGCGACGTCGATTCGTAGGGCAGCAGGCGGAAGATGCCGGCGCGGGCGTGGCTCTGGCTGCCCGAGTCGAGCTGGTGATGGCGCGTCACCGAGACCAGGGCCGAGGCATAGGAGACGGCGGCCAGGGCCCAGGCCGCCGTCAGCCACTTCGCGCCCGGCAGGCGCGGCAGGGCGACCAGGAGCAGAGGATAGATCGACAGCAAGTAGCGGTTGCCGATGAAGGTGTCGCCGCCGAAGTAGTTGTCCGGCCGCCAGGCGACGAAGAAGACGAGGGCACCGGCGAAGGCCAGCAGCGCGGCGCGGCCGGCGCGGTCGCTGCCCCAGGCGGCGAAGATCAGGAGGATGACGGCAGCGGGGAAGTAGAAGATCAGGCCGGTGTGGCGGCCGGCGAAGAAATACAGCACGCTGTAGCCGATCCGCCGCGCGCCGGCGCCCGGCAGCAGCCCGGTGCTCTCGCGATCCAGCGTCTGGTCAAAACGGGTCAGCGCCTCGGCCGCGCCGGGGCCGGCGGGGTAGCCGGACTCGGGCGTGAAGGTGGTGCGGGTCGCCCGGTAGGGGTTCGACGCGCCGGTCAGGGCCATGGTCAGGGCCATCAGTGCCAGGCAGGTCACGGCGGTGGTCGCCGCCAGCGTCGCGGCATGCTTGAGCCGGCGCTCGAATACTGCCGCCAGGATCGGGGCCAGGGCCACGATGCCGTTCGACATGCGCATGGGGATGAGCACCGCCAGCAGCGCCGCGCCCAGGATCGGTGCCCCCCGCCAGCTCAGCCAGCGATCCAGCAGGCCCGCGCTTTCGGGGGTCTGGCCACGTATACGAGCAAAGCACGATACGAGACCGATCAGCGCCAGTGAGCCCTGCAGGCTGTCGGTCATCCGCCAGGCCACGTAGGGCAGCACCACGCCGCCGCCGACGAAGGTCACCAGCACCAGGGCCGCTGTTCCCGAGGCGCCGAGCCGACGCAGGTAGGCGAACCCCAGGGCCAGCGCCAGTGCTAGTGCCAGGACGTTGAGCGCGATCGGGCCGCGCTCGCCGAGCAGCGCGTAGAAGGGGGCCGAAGCGAGGGCGAAGAGCACCGGCTTGGAATAGGAGACGCCGTCGTCATCGCGCTGTAGGATCAGGTAGGTCCGGCCGCCCTCGGCGGCCTCCACCCGCGCGAGGTCGCGCTCGTCGAACCGCAGGTCGGCGTCCTCGGTGAGGCTCGCCATCATGGCGAGAAAGGTGCCTTCGTCGCCCCAGACCCGCGACCAGGAGCTGCGGTAGCCGGTGAGGACGAGCAGCGCGGCGATCGTCAGAACGGCCAGCAGCAGCGCGGCTCGGCCGTGGTGCCTCAACACCTCAGAGCACCACCCGCACCGCCGCGCCGGCCCAGTCGATGCCGGTGATCTCCAGGCCGAGCTGGTCTTCCGCGAAGGGCTCGAAGAAGTCGAAGCGGCCGTCGCCGGCGCCGATGGCAGTAAAGGTGACGAACAGCATGGGGCCGGAGCCCGTGGCCGGCGCCGGGGTGGTACGCAGCAGGTCGAAGGTCACGGTTCCAGGGCCGGTGGTGCCGGTGATCACCTGGGCGCCGGCGCCGATGAAGTCGCCCCGCTGGAAGCCGTCGTAGCGGAACAGCTGGTCCGGGTAGAGCAGCGTGAAATCGGCCGCCTGCAGGTTTACGATGTCGGTGGCGAAGATCTCGAGCTGCAGCACCGAGGCGGTCGATCCGGCGCCCGCCCGCATGGAGATGGTGCTGCCGCCCACCACCGGGTCGGGGGTGAGGATGATGGCCGGCAGCGGGCCGGTCGGCGAATCGCCCGGTCCGCTGCTGCCGGTGTTGCAGGCGGCGGCCAGCAAGAGCACCAGAGCGGCGGTCGCGCGGCGAGGTCGATGAAGCTTCATGATCGCGGTTTCGGGAGGACCGTGAGCTGCCGGCCTTCCGCGAGGTCAACTCTGGTAGGTTGCGACTGCGTGGCGACGTCACCGTCTGGACAGAACACAGTCGGCGCGTCACGCTATCAGAACGGAAGGTTCACGGAGGCAAGGCGGATGACGGTACAGAGGATCATGGTGCGGGGCGACGGCCAGGGGCTGCACGAGCTCACCGGCCAGGTGGCGGGGGTGGTCGCCGAGAGCGGAGTGCGCGAGGGACTGTGCACACTCTTCCTGCAGCACACCTCGGCCAGTCTCACCATCCAGGAGAACGCCGATCCGTCGGCCCGGCGCGATCTCGAGGGTTGGCTCAACCGTCTGGTACCGGAGAACGACCCCCACTTCACCCATACCGCCGAGGGCCCCGACGACATGCCGTCGCACATCAAAGCCGCCCTCACCGCCACCTCGCTGTCGATCCCCATCCTCGAAGGCCGCCTGGCCCTCGGCACCTGGCAGGGCATCTACCTCTGGGAGCACCGCCGCCGCCACGGCCAGCGCAAGGTGGTC
>JAAELT010000490.1 GCA_024226315.1 bacterium
CACCTGCGGTAGCTGCCACGAGGACTTCCTCCAGGCCTATCGAAAGAGCCGCCACTCCCGGTTGTTGAAGGTCGGCGGACAGGGCCAGATAGGCCCCAACTGTGTGACCTGTCACGGCTCGCTCGACGCCCGCGCCCCCAACGTCAGATCGGTCCGCGACACCTGCCAGCTGTGCCACAACAGCGTTAGCGGCAAGCACCCGGAGATACCGGCACGGGCCGAGATGCTGCTCAACGATCTGAACGCGATCCGCGGCTTCCGCCGCTACGTCAGCCTGCGGGCGAAGCCGGAGAAGATGGTCGAGATGCTACCGGTGTTCGACGCCGGCCTCGAGGATCTGGCACGCCTCTGGCATACCTTCGACCTCGAAGGCATCGACGCGGACACCCGCAAGCTGCTCGAGTTTGCGCTCGCGAAGCAGAAGGAAGTCCGCGCCGATCGGGTCGGCGCGGAAGACCGCTGAGTCCACTGGTAGAGATGCTGTCGCTCCGGCGGCGCTACCAGCGGGCTTCGGAGCAGACGTTCGACTGCGACTTCAGACAGACCAGGTGACCGTGGAAGACGGTGCCCGGCGTGGTGTTGGGGATGTTCCGGGTCCGAAGACCCGGAAACGGGCAGTAGGACGATTGACGGTGATGCCGCCTCCTCGGGGCCTTCTTTCCAGGTGATCCGGATTGTGGTGACCAGGAGCAGCCAGACCGGGAAGGGTAGTTTCGCAAGGCATTGGCGGTCAGGTGCGACACCGCACGAACGGGTAGGTCGACGCCGTTCCGCTTCCCGGCTCGTCGGGCTGCTGCCCTCCCCACCGGCGGGTTTGCCAGCCAGACCGCGCGACCTGGGCTGAGCTCTACCCTTCCGGATGGTGACGCCGAGGCTGACGATTCGGTAGTTTGACTGCGATCTGTCAGGACGGGAACGGAGCAAATCCGAATGAACATCTCTGCCATTCTGGTCGTCGTTCCGGTGACCGAGATCGATGTCGCGAGCGGCAGGCTCGAAGCCTTGCCGGGGGTCGAGGTGCGCCACACCGACCCCGCCACCGGCCGTATCGTGGCGATTCAGGAAGCGCAGGACGTCGGCGCCGAAGTCGAGGGCCTGAAGCGCATCAAGGCTCTGCCCGGAATCATCCTGGCGGAGATGGTCTACCACTATTTCGAAGACGATCCTGGGATCGCTGCCGGTCTCCGGTCCGAGCGCTCGGGGGCGGCAGCACCCGCTCGGGTGCCGGCGTTTCTCAACGATTGACGCCTCCCTTCGGGTGACGTCGCACGGCATCGTCGACCTCTCAAAACGAGCTCAAACGACCCCGAACGACCCCGAACGAAGAGGAGTCACGCCATGGACGCAACACGCCGCGAGTTTCTGAAGACCTCGATCGCTGCCAGCGCCGCCGCGTCGTTGGGCATCCCGGTGGCTGGAACGGCCTTCGCCGGCGAGTCGGCTGACGCGGGCTTGCTGTGGGACAAGGGGGTCTGCCGGTTCTGTGGCACCGGCTGCGGAATCCTGGTCGGCTCGAAGGACGGCCGGGTGGTGGCCACCAAAGGCGACCCGGACGCTCCGGTGAACCGTGGCCTCAACTGCATCAAGGGTTACTTCAACGGCAAGATCCAATACGGCCGGGACCGCCTCACCCGGCCGCTGCTGCGCATGAAGGACGGCAAGTTCGACAAGCAGGGCCGCTTCACCCCGGTGAGCTGGGAGCGCGCCTTCGCAGAGATGGCGCGGCAGTTCAAGAAGGCCTACGGCGAGCTGGGACCCACCGGCGTGGCGATCTTCGGCTCCGGCCAGTACACGATCCAGGAGGGCTACGTCGCGGCCAAGCTGATGAAGGCCGGCTTCCGCAGCAACAACATCGACCCCAACGCCCGCCACTGCATGGCCTCGGCGGTTGCCGGCTTCATTCAGACCTTCGGTATCGATGAGCCTTCCGGATGCTACGACGACATCGAGTTAACGGATACGGTGGTGAGCTGGGGCGCCAACATGGCGGAGTGCCATCCGATCCTGTGGTCGCGGGTGACGGATCGAAAACTCACTCACAAGAAGATGAAGGTCGTGA
>JAAELT010000491.1 GCA_024226315.1 bacterium
GGTTCCAAAGGCTATAAATAAGCCTTTTAGGCAAACAAATCATAAAATAAAAACCCTCAAAACTCTGCCATTTTTGCTCAAAAAGCTAAGGCTTTACTAAGGCAAAATGAGGGGTTTCAAAAATGCTCTAAAATCATGAAAATACCATCCTAAGGTCTAAATAAACCTTGTCAATGGGTTCCTAAGGTGTACATACACCTTCTACATGGGTTTCAAAGGCTATAATAAAGCCTTTTAGGCAAAAAAATCATGAAATAAAAACCCTCAAAAATCGGCCATTTTGCCCAAAAAGCCAAGGCTTTACTAAGGCAAAATGAGGGGTTTCAAAAATGTTCTAAAATCATGAAAATACCATCCTAAGGTCTAAATAAACCTTGTCAATGGGTACCTAAGGTCTAGATACACCTTCTAAATGGGTTCAGAAGGCTATAATAAAGCCTTTTAGGCAAAAAAATCATGAAATAAAAACCCTCAAAAATCGGTCATTTTGCCCAAACAGCCAAGGCTTTACTAAGGCAA
>JAAELT010000492.1 GCA_024226315.1 bacterium
GGCCTCGGGGCGGTCGCCACGGGCTGAAGCAGCGCCGGGTCGATTCGCGGAGGAACGCCGGAGGGCGAAATAGCGCGAGATGGACTTCGAGGCGATCGCAGCGGGTCGAACCAGCGACCGGGCCGCTTCAGGGCGATCGCCACAGGGGGTCAGCGGCGCCGGATTGCCTTCAGGCGATCACGATCGGGCCAACCAGGGCCTGGTCCGCTTCCAGGCGATCGCCATCAGGCCACACAGGGCCTGATTCGCCTCGTGGCAGATCGCCGCAGGATAGGGGAGCGCCTCATCCGCTTCGGGGCGATTCGTACAAATCGCGAAGGCGCCGGATCCGCCCCGTGGCGATCGCCTGGACCTTCCCACGTCGTGGGTGAGCGAAGACGACCCGGTTGCCGATGACGTCCCAGCCGCTCAGCGTCGGGCTGCGAAACCTCTCGAGAACACACTCTGCCTCGCCGCCACCGAGTTGCAGGCGCCACAGACCGCCCTGGGTCGGCCGAGTGAAATAGAGTCGCTGGTCCAGATCTCGAAATGACCGGTGCGGTCGGAGCTGAAGGCAACGGCCTTGCCGTCGGAGCGAAAGTGTGGCGTTCGGTCGCTCCGTGTCGAGCGGATCAGCGGCTCGGACCGCACCGCGCCGGTGGTGACGTCGGCCTGCCAGATGTTGATCTCGCGCTCGACGTGCTCGTAGACCAGAAGGCCGCTCTCGCGGGCGATGGACGGAGACCGGGCTTCCATGACGCCGGTCCATTTCAGCGCGCCGGTTTCGACCGACACCTGCCAGAGAGCGTATTCATTGCTGCGCTTGGACGCGAACACCAGGTGCTCGTTGTCGCGCCAGGTCAAGCCGCGGACCGGCTTGCCGTCGAAGGTCAGGCGCCGTGGCCTGTCGCCGGCGGTGGGCACGAGGTAGACGTCCTGCACGTGGCCCGAGACGCTGCTGCGCACAAAGCCGACCGCTTCGCCGTCGGGTGAGATGGCCGGATCGACGCCTCCCCCCTGCCGCGGCGCCAGAAGGCGATCGAGCCACCGTCGGGAGACCAGGCGGGCGGGCTCTCGCACACCGTGCCCGGGCTCAACAGCCTCGGGGCGTCGTCGCCCGGCAGCTTGACGTAGATCTTCCACAGCCCCTCGGCAGCGGGCTCGCTGGGGCCCCGGACATACGCCAGGCCCCGGCCGTCCGGCGACAGGGCGGGGGCGTACTCGAGGTCCGGCGAGCTGGCGACCACCGTCGGCGGCGCCGGCCAGGACGGAGTCCTCGTGGTGACGGTGACGTTGGTGGCGCGGAAACTGATCGCGGCCGTCGCCGCCAGGGCGAGCGCGAAAGCCCCGAGCCCGGCCGCGCGCCAAAATCTCGATCGCTCGGGCGGCGGCAGCCTTGCCGCCGCCGCCGAGTTGACGTCTCCCTGCTCCACCGCCCCCCGATGGTGGAGCGGTTGCGGCCGGTGCCGGCGCCGGTGGAGGCGGGCAGGTAACAGGTCGACCGAGAGTCGACGATGGCTGATCTGGAGGGCCCAGAT
The DNA here is from genome assembly GCA_024226315.1 of bacterium. Lineage (GTDB taxonomy): Bacteria > Acidobacteriota > Thermoanaerobaculia > Multivoradales > J023 > JAAELT01. Next base: position 1,518 of record JAAELT010000492.1, read on the forward strand.
AGCAGATCGGCTCAGAGCCGCGTCGGATCTCGAGGAGGATCAGCCTGCATGCGCCGCGCCTACCCGAACGGGTGGGTACGCGTGACCAAGACTACCCGCCCGGGTGTCGGGCCGGTCCACCCAATCGGCTAGGCTGCCGGGGTTCTCACCTCTGTAGCGGCATGCCGTGCGTCTCGGTATGCGGGCGACAAGGCTTGTTGCCCGCCCGCAAGCAAACCCGATCTCATCAGGCTCCGCCGCTGCGGAGGAAAACCTGTGATCCGCGCCCAGCCGAGGTAACCATCTCTCGTGAGCCGACTCGCCGCTTCGATCGATTCGAGTCCCGGGCGCGTGGTCCAAGCAGCGGGCGAACGTGTACTTGATTAGCTGCTAGCAGCTAGCGTCAAGGGAGGTGTCCGATGTCCCAGCAAAGACAGCGATCGACGAAGCCGAGTAGCTGGATCGACGCGGCGAACGTCCTCAAGAATCTTCGGACGGTCACCAGCCTGACTGCAAAATCGGCCTATTGCTTCGTCAAGTATGGCAAATTGACAGAAGCCATCAAGAAAGAAATAGGCGGTTATACCGGCCCGCGCGGGAAGATCTACAACCCGCCGGAGAAGATTGTCGAGAACGAGATCGTCATGCAGTGCTCGGAGCTTCCTAAGAGCGAGGGGGGCGCGAGCTGTCCCTTCTTGAATACCGATTATGACCAGCTGATGAAGGAAAAGAACAGACGCATGAAGGCTGAGATCAGAGATGTCGATGAATATGATATCGAAGGAGAAGTAGACGTCTGCATCATAGGCACGGGACCGGGCGGATCGGCTGCGGCCTACGCGTTGAGCGAGCGGTACAAGGAGGAGCTCGGGAAGGGAGACAAGAAGATCGTGATGCTGGAACGCGGTGGCCTCTATACCTCCGACGAGTTCAGCCAGAAGGAGAAAACTCTGCTTCCCGCTTTATACCAGAATCCCTTGCGATTCAGCGACGACTTCGGAATCGCGCTGGTCAAGGGCTCCCTGGTCGGCGGCTCCGCGGTCTTGAACGACGCGATTTGTTTCGAAGCGCCCTCCCGCGTGACGCAGGACTGGGAGGTTGACGTCGGTCGCGAATTGAGAGAGAAGAGAATCTATCGGAAAGTTCGCGACATGATTCACTACAAAAAGATTCCACATATGGCGCAGCACAAGAACGCGCGGATGTTCGAGAAAGGAGTGGAGACGGAAGATCTCGAGCATTTCCTGCTCAACGAGCGGAATACCAATCCGAGGATTCCGCACCAGCCAATGAGGCCGCAGCACCAGTTGGCTTGCGTCGGCTGCGGTTTCTGTCACCTGGGATGCAGATACAATCGGAAGCAGACCCCGCTCATCACTTTCGTGCCGGCGGCGATGGACAACGGCGTCAGGGTGTTCAAGAACGCCACGGTATCCAAGGTCCTCCACAGCGGCGGAGCGGTTCGAGGGGTCCGGGTCAAACGGGGTCTCGGGCGCCGCGATCTGATCATCAAGGCGAAAAAGGTCATCGTTTCTTGCGGGGCGGTCAACTCTTCTCAGTTGTTGTTGAGAAGCGGGGTCGAGAACCAGCACCTGGGCAAACACATCAGTTTGCATCCCGCGCCGCTGATCTTCGGCGTCTTCGACGAGAAGGTCTATCCAGACTGGGGTATTCCCATGACCTCAGCCTACGAGAAGTATCAATTCCCGAGCGATGACAAGAAGGTCTTTCCGGACGGGTTCGGCTATCTCATAGAGACTATCGCCAACCACCCCATCGCGCAGGCGGCGAGCCTTCCCGCCGGGAAAGTCAGAGCCAGGATGCGGCAGTACGAGAACACCGCTTCCGCCACGGTGATCCTGCACGACCAGGCGGTTGGCGAAGTCAAGAAACGGCATGGTCATATCACGCCCCTGACCTACAAGCTACACCGGGAAGATCAGATAAAGATGAAACATGGCATCAAGGAGGCAGCGCGGATCTTCTTGAATGCCGGCGCGAGAGAGGTGTTTACCAGCCACGAGAAGGAGACGGCCTACCGCAGTCTGGAAGAGCTGGAGAGGGTCGATATCTTCAATGAAGACCATCTGCCGCTCGGGCCGGGGAAGATCCTGCTGGGGAGCGCGCACTCGCAAGGGGGATGCCGAATGGCGACCACCGGCGATCGCGGGGTGGTCGATTTCAATGGCCATTCCCACGACGTCGAGAACCTTTACGTCAGCGACGGCAGTCTGTTTCCGACCTCTTTGGGAGTCAACCCGCAGGTGACGATCATGGCATTGGCGACGAAAATCGGCGAGAGCATCGACCTCGGCCATTAACGGACGCAGAATTCCGGGAGGTGCCATGTCTCAGCTTAGAGTGCGACCGATCAAGCCGAGCCTTTGGAACGATACGGAGAATCTGCTCAGGCATCTTCGGCCCGTCCTCACGCTGCTGGCCAAAACGGCCTATTGCGTCGGGAAATATGGCGTGCTGATCAACTACGTCAAGAAGGAGATAGGCGGCTATATCGCTCCGCGCGGACAACCCTTCGATCCGCCGAAGGAAATCGTCGAGAACGAGATCGTCATGCAGTGCTCGGAGCTTCCCAGGAAGGTGGGCAGCAGCAAGGGTGAGTGTCCGTTTCAAAATGCCGATTACGAGACGTTGAGAAAGGAAAGAAATCAGTTCTTGAAGAGAGAGATAAAAAAGATTGATGAATACGACGTCGAGGGAGAAGTGGACGTATGCATCATAGGGACGGGACCGGGAGGGTCAGCGGCGGCGTACGCCCTGAGCCAGAAATACAAGGAAGAGCTCGAGAAGGGAGCGAAAAAGATCGTCATGCTGGAACGGGGCGATCTCTTTACTTCCGATGAGTTCAACCAAAAGGAAGTGTCGATGCTTCCCAAGTTGTTGGCGCCGCGTCTCAGCGATGACTTCGGGGTCCTGATCTTGAAGGGCCGCCTGATCGGCGGTACCGCCGTGGTGAATGACGGTGTCTGTTTCGAAGCGCCCGCCCCGGTCACTCAGGAATGGGAGGTCGATATCGGCGAGGACCTGAGAGACCAGCGATTCTACAGAAAAGTCCGCGAGATGATTCGTTACAAGAAGATTCCGCACATGGCACAACACAAGAACTCCCGGATGTTCGAGAAGGGAATTGCCGCGGAGGACCAGGAGTATTTTCTACTCAACGAGCGGAACACGAACGCGAAAGTTGACTCTCAACCACCCGATCCACAACACCAGCTTGCCTGCGTGGGCTCTGGCATGTGTCACCTGGGGTGCAGAGACGATCGTAAGCAGAGCCCACTCATCACCTACGTTCCCGCGGCGATGGCAAATGGCGTCCGGGTGTTCAAGAACGCCGTGGTCAAGGAGGTTCTACACCGGGACGGGATGGTCGAGGGGGTCCGGGTGAAGCGCGGTTTGTTGCGCCCCGACCTGGTGATCAAGGCCAAGAAAGTCATCGTCTCAGGCGGCGCGATCAACTCTCCCCAGTTGCTGCTGGCGAGCGGCATCGGCAACAAACATCTGGGAAAGCACATCAGCTTACACCCCTCTCCGATAATCTTCGCCGTCTTCGACGAGGACGTATACCCGGACTGGGGTATACCGATGACTTCCTGTTACGAGAAATTCCAATTCCCGCAAGACAACAAGGAGATCTTCCCGGATGGGTTCGGCTATATCATAGAGACTTTTGCGAACCATCCTGCCATCCAAGCGCTGAGCTACCCCCGCGGATCCATCAAGGAAAAGATGCGGAAGTTCAAGCGCACCGCTTGCGTGACCGTGATCGTTCACGACAAGGCGGTTGGCGAAGTCGGCAGGCGGCATGGCCACCTTACGCCCTTGACCTACAAGATGGACGAGCAAGACAAAATCAAGCTGAAGCATGGCATGAAGGAGTCGATGCGGATCTTCTTGAATGCCGGCGCAAAGGAGGTGTTTACGAGTCACGAGAAGGAGACGGTCTTTCGCAGCCTGGAAGAGCTGGAGAAGGTCGATTGCCTCAATAAGGATCACCTGCCCGTCGAGCCCGGTGAGATTTTGCTGATCAGCGCGCACTCACAGGGTGGTTGCAGAATGGGTACCAGCGCCGAGGAAGGAGTGGTGGATTTCAACGGGCAGTCCCACGACGTCAAAAGTCTATATGTCTGCGATGGCAGCCTGTTCCCCACCTCTCTGGGAGTCAATCCGCAGGTGACGATCATGGCCTTGGCGACAAAGATCGGTGAACAGATAGAGCTCGATTCCTGAGGAACGCCACCCATAACCGCCGCTGGCACGTCAAGGGGTTAGAGGCCAGCGCTGTAGGAGGAGGACATCATGCGCCGACATAGCCGCCGCAAATTCATTAGGACCACCACCGCCGTCGGCGGAGGACTGGCCCTCACCAGCGTGATCGGCCGCGACGGCGCGCGAGCCGAGGAGCTCGCCACCGGCGGGCCGAGCAGCGGGCGCGCCGGCCGGCAGGAGCTCCTGTCCCAATGTCCCTACTGCGGCGTGGGCTGCGCGACCCGCATCAAGGCTCAGAACGGCAAGATCGTCGGCATGTTGCCCGATCAACAGAGCCCGGTCAACGAAGGGGTTCTGTGCATCAAAGGGCTGACCGCCTGGGAGCCCACCTACGTCGACCGGCTGAGCGCTTGCCTGGTGCGCAAGGACATGTCGGATCCGATCAACGGTCACGTGTCGAAGACCAAGGGTCGTTTCGACTCCGAGGTGTGGCGCGAGGTGAGCTACGAGGAGGCGTCGAAGATCGCCGCCGAGAAGATCGCCGCGATCGTCAAGAAGTTCGGTGGCAACTCGGTGGGGCTCTACGGCTCGGGCCAGCTGACCCTCGAGGGCCAGTACCTGGAGAACAAGCTGATGAAGGGGGTGCTCGGTTCGAACACCATGGAGGCCAACGCGCGCATGTGCATGACCTCGGCGGTGACCGGCTACATCAAGTCCCTGGGCTCGGACGCCCCGCCGGGCTGCTACGACGACATCGAGCTGTGCGACTTCGTCTCTTTCTGGGGGCACAACCCGCGCGAGGCCCACCCGGTCCTCTTCTGGCGTGCCGCGGCCCACAAGAAGGAGAAGAAGATTGCCACCCTGGTGGTGGATCCGCGACGCACCGACACGGTGAAGGGCTTCGAGGACGTCGACACCGCGACCAGCTACCACGCGCCGGTGATCAACGCCGACATCGCGTTTCTGAACTCGATCGCCCACGTGCTGATCGAAAAGCACCCGGACGTCATCGATTACGACCTCTTGAAGAAGCACGTCGACGGCTGGGAGGAGTACGTCGACGGGGTCAAGAAGCGCTACAGCCCGAAGCAGACCCAGGGCATGACGGGGTTGGATCCCAAGCTCGTGCACACCGTCGCCGGCCACTGGGCGGAGGCCACGCGCAAGGGCAAGAGCCGCGGCACGGGCGGGGTGCTCACCTTCTGGGGCATCGGCTACAACCAGTCGATGCACGGCCAGCACAATGCCTGGTCGATCATCAACCTGCACCTCCTGACCGGCAACATCGGCCGGCCCGGTGCCGGTCCCTTCTCTCAGACCGGCCAACCCAACGCCATGGGCGAGCGGCTGACCGGCGGCCTGACCGACCGCCTGCCGTTCAACGTCGGGATCGGCAATGAAAAACACCGCGACTGGATCGCGGAGAATTGGAACGTTTCGAAGGAGGCCCTGGCCAACGTCGCCGCGCAGAAAAACCCCGGCTACGCCATTGGCATGATGGAACGGGCGCTCAAGGGCGACGTGCACGCGATGTTCTTGATCTACGCCACGCACATCGACCTGCCGGAGACCAAGACCCTGGTGCGTCCGGCCCTCGAGCGCACCTTCCTCATCGCCCAGGACATCTACCGGCATGCGCCCAACCTGCTCTACGCCGACGTCGTCTTCCCGGCGGCCACCTGGGGCGAGTGGGCGGGCGGCGTCTACATCAACTCGGAGCGCCGCCTGTACGTGACCGACGGCACCGGACAGCCGCCGGCCATGACCCTGGACGGCGAGCCCGTCACCGACGAGGCGGGCCAGCCGGTGCGGTGCAAGCCCGACATGGACATCGTGATCGACAAGAGCATCGAGATCGCCGACCTCCTGGGCCTCGACGGCAAGAAGCTCTTCCCGTACAAGAAACTGGCAAACGGCATGTACGACCCCGAGGAGGTGTTGCGCGAGTTCCTCCGCGCTTCTCGCGGCACCGACGCCGACCTCACGGGCCTGCTGGCGGTCGAGGAGCAGACCGGCAAGTCGCCGTACCAGCAACTGCGTGAGCTGCGCGGCATCTACTGGCCGGCGCCGACCGCCAAGCTGGCGCTCGAGGGTGGCATCAAGCGGCGCTACCTGGGCCAGGAGGAAGGCTGGAAGGACAAGCCCTACGGCGCCTTCCGCACCGCTTCCGGCAAGGCATTGATGAAGCTGTGCGAGCAGACCTACGAGGACCGCGAGAGCTACATCGCCAAGCTGCGTGACTACGGGGTCAAAGAAGGCCACTTCACCATCGACCACATCCCCGATCTCGTGGCCATCCGCGACCGCGGTCTGACGCCGGAGCTGCCCGACTTCGAGTGGGCGGGCAAACCCGGCGCCGAGGTGCCCGAGGGGAAGTATCCCTTCTGGCTGCTCTTGGGCGTGGTTTACGAGCATTTCCACAGCGCCAAGACCATCCGCGGTGCCACCACCCGGCGGCTGGTGCCCGAGCAGTACGTGGAGATGCACGCGGCCGACGCTGAGAGCTACGGCATCGAGGACGGCGACTGGGTGCGGGTGTCCACCCGCCGCGGCAGCTACCAGGGCCGCGCCCAGATCGACGGCGCCGATTCCAAGATTCGGCCGGCGCGCAACAACGTCCAGGCGGGCATGATCTTCAGCCCGTGGAACCTGTCGGTGGCCGACTCGGCGGATCCGGCGAAGAACGAGTGGCTGGTCAACGAGACCTCGCATCGCGCCTGGGACCCGGTCTCCGGTCAGTCCGACTTCAAGAAGCTGGCGGCGCGGATCGAGAAGGTACGCTCGGCCTGAGCGCTGGTTCGAGCCCCAAGCGCCATGGACGAAGAGCCACGGCAGCCCAACCGGCGCGAGGCGCTCAAGAGCGCGGCAGTGGTGTCGGCGCTGGCGGCCTTCACGCGGCTGCGCCTCGGCGAGGCGGAGAGCCACGTCGAGGCCGCCACGGCAGGCGGTACGCGCTACCTGCGCCCGCCGGGGGCGATCGACGAGGCCGAGTTCGTGCGCCGCTGCATCCGCTGTCACAAGTGCGGCGAGAACTGCACCAACTCGTGCATCCGCTTCGTCGGCCCAGAAGGCCCGCCGGAGGCCCGGGGCACGCCGTACATCGTGCCGCGGGAGAAGGCGTGCATCCTCTGCTCCAAGTGCAACAACGGCTGTCCTTCGGGGGCGCTGCGACCGGTGGACCCGGAGCATCCCAGGATCTGGGAGGCGGTGGACATGGGTCGGGCCCACCTCGACGAGAACATCTGCCACTCCTTTCTGGGCTACATCTGCGGCATCTGTGTCCGCGCCTGCCCGCTCGCGGGCAAGGCCCTGCGGGCGGACCTGTGGGAGAAGCCGATCCTCGATCCCGACTACTGCGTGGGCTGTGGGCTCTGCGAGCAGGCCTGCGTCCACATGCCGCAGGCGATCCGGGTGCGTCCGGCGGCGCGAGGGGTGGAGACGTGATCCTGCGTGGCTGGCTCTCCCGGCGCCGGCGTCGCTGGCCGGGCGGAGCGCGGAAGGTGCAGGTGCTGCGCCGCACCCTCCAGCTCCTGGTGCTGGCGCTGCTGTTCGCGATCCCGACCCTGTCGCTCTACGACAACTTGCGCAACCAGCGCGACGAGGTGGGCATCCAGAGCCGCTGGGACACGCGTCTGGTGCACCGGCTGGTGGCCGATCTGGAGGAGCCGAAGGCCCTCACCCAGGCGGTGCGCGGCTCGGTGTGGACGTTCAAGGCGGGTGAGCTGGTGATCTCCGATCCCCTGGCGGTGGTCGACTTCGTGGCCGCCTCGCGGGTACCGTGGGATCGTTTCTTGATCACCGCTCTGCTGCCGGTGCTGCTGTCGCTGTTGCTCGGGCGGGTCTTTTGCGGTTGGCTGTGTCCGGCGGACCTGCTCTTCGAGCTGGCGGGCAAGGCCCGGAATTGGGCGGGAATCAAGACCGACGTGACCTTCTCCCGCGGCACCAAAACAGCGGTGCTCGCCGCCGGCGTGGTCGCCGCCGTTATCCTCGGCAACCAGGTCTTCGCCGAGATCTACCCGCCGCGCATTGTCGGCGCCGAGCTCTATCTGTGGATCACCTTCGGCACCTTCGGCGCCGGCGCCTGGTTCTTCCTCGCCCTGATCGCTTTCGAGATCTTCGTCTCGCGCCGCTTCTGGTGCCGCTACGTCTGCCCGGGCGGGGCCCTCTACGCGCTGCTCGGCCGCTACCGGCTCCTGCGCCTCGAGGTCGACCCCGTGGCGTGTACCGAGTGTCGCCTGTGCAACGTTTCCTGCGAGCTCGGTCTCGACCCGATGGGCGGCCGGTTCGGCCAGGACTGCAACAACTGCGGGCTGTGCGTGCGCGCCTGCGGCCACGATGCCCTAAATTGGCGGCTCGGCCTGCCGCCCTCAGGCGGCGTCGATAGGCTGGGTCACCCCGAGAGCGGGGTGGCGGCGGCGACTCCCGGGGAGCCGGCGCCATGAAAGGGGATGGCGATGAACCGGCGGCAGTTCCTTTCCTGGCTCAGGCGGCTGGCGAAGACCGCCGCCGCGGGCGTCGTCGGCCTCGCCGGCTCGCGGTGGCTGCGCGCAGGTTTTCTCGGCGCCGAAGCGGCGCCGCCGGCGCAGCGGCCGATCCGGCCGCCGGGGGCGTTGCCCGAAGCGCGGTTTCGCGCCGCGTGCACCCGCTGTCTCCTGTGCGGCGAGGTCTGCTCGGCCATGTGTATCGCCTTCCCGAGTCGCATCGAGGGATCCCAGCCGCCGCTGCGGCGAGCTCCCGGCGCGATGGAACGGCAGGAGCTGGCACCGCCGGTGTGGCGGGGCGACGACACCCCCTACATCCTGCCGTGGAAGCGCGCCTGCAACCTGTGCATGCGCTGTGGCGAGGTGTGCCCCACGGGCGCCCTGCGCCCGATCGCGGTCGACCGGCAGACGATCGCCCGCGAGGTGCGTATGGGGGTGGCGCTGATCGACCGCAAAGTGTGTCTGCCGTGGACCCGCACCAGCTGGTGCGGCGCCTGCCTCACCGCCTGCCCGTACCGTCAGCGGGCGATCACGGTGGACCACCAGGGGCGGCCGACCGTGCACCCGGAGCACTGCGTGGGCTGTGGGCTATGCGTCGAGGTCTGTCCGCTGCGCTACAAGGCGATCGCGGTCGACCCGCCTTTTGCGCCGGACCGCGGCGCGGTGCGAGCCGAATGAGCGGCGCCCGCGGAGCGCAGACCTCGTCTCGCGCCTTGATCGTGGCCACGCTCCTCGCGGTGGCGCTGCCGGCGGCCGCGCCGGCCCATCACATCCTCGGCATCCCGCACTACAAGTACAGCGACGAGTACCCTCAGATCCCGTACATGGAGGTCCTGGCGCAGGTCGGGCCGCACGACCTGGTGTTCACCCACTTCCCCGGTTTCCCGGAGCCGGGCGAGGCGGTGCGCTTCAAGCTCTACATCCGCGAGCGCGATGGCGGCCGGGTGTTCCGGCAACCGCTACGGATCGAGGTGACGCAAAAACACTTCCTGCGCCGCACCGAGCCGGTAGTGCCGCCCTTCGACATTCGCCCGGGCAGCGGTCCGGAACGCAACGACTACAAGTTCTTCCTCACCTTCTCAGAACGCGAAGCCTACGAGCTGCGGTTGCGTTTCCCCAGCGGTGACGGCTTCGAGACCATCCCCTTTCCGGTGGTCATCGGCAAGACCGACGACCGTCCCCTGATCTTCGGCGCCGTCGCCCTCCTCGCCCTGGCGGTGGCCTCGGTGGCGGCGGTCAAGAGGCGGCGCCGCTGGCGCCGTCGGAGGCGCGAGGTGCCGGCATGATGTCTCACGACCCCGTGCAGGGTCTGCCGGCGGCGGCGTTCTGGGCGGCGCTCGCCGCCGCCCTGCTGCTGCTGGCGTGGAGTTTGCGCGGAGGCGGCTCGAGGTTCGCCCGACCGGCGCCGACGCGCCGATTCGAGCTGACCTCCTGGCGGCCGCTGTCGTGGCTCCTCACCCGGCGGCCTTTCCAGTTCGCCGTCCAGCTGCCTCTGGTGCTCGCCCTCTTCCTGATCCTGGCAGCGGGTTTTTTCGGCACGCCGGTGGCCGAACGCAACTTCGCCACGGTGGCCACCTGGACCATCTGGTGGACGCTCCTGATCGTCGACATCGTGCTCCTGGGCCGCATGTGGTGCCTGGTGTGCCCGTGGGAAGCCCTAGCCTCCTGGCTGCGGCGCCTGGCGTTCTGGCGCCGGCGACGCGAGGAGCCGCTGGCGCTCGAGCTCGAGTGGCCGCGCTGGCTGCGCAACGTCTACCCGGCGACGCTCTTGTTCGTCGGCCTCACCTGGCTCGAGCTCGGCTTCGGGGTCACCCGCAGCCCGCGGGCGACCGCCATCCTCGGCCTGGTGATGGTGCTGCTCGCCGTGCTTCCGGCACTGGTCTTCGAACGGCGCTCGTTCTGCCGCTACGGCTGCCTGATCGGCCGCATCTGCGGCCTCTACAGCATGATGGCCCCGGTCGAGGTGCGCGCGCGCGACCGCGAGGTGTGCCGCGGTTGTCGTACCAAGGACTGCCTGCGCGGCAACGCGGCGGGCTATCCCTGTCCCACCGGCCAGTGCCTCGCCGCGATGAGCTCCAACACCTACTGCACGGTGTGCACCGAGTGCCTGAAAAGCTGCACCAGGGGCAACGTGGCGATCAATCTGCGGCCCTGGGGCTCGGATCTCGAGACCGTCGCCAGGCCGCGCCGGGACGAGGCGGTCCTGGCCCTGGTGATGCTGTCCCTGACCTCCTTTCACGGCCTCACCATGACCCCGGCGTGGAGCGAGGCCCTGTCCTGGCTGCGCGGCATCACCGGCCTCGGCTATCTCGCCGCCTTCTCCCTCGGCATGACCCTCGTGCTGCTGCTTCCCGGGGCGCTCCATCTGCTGTGGAGCGCCGCCGTCGTGCGGGCGATGCCGGTCGGGAACCGGGGCGCCGCGGGTGCCGGCGGCTGGACGAGCTCGGGGCTCTGGCCGGTGGCGAGCCGCTACGCCTACCCCTTGATCGCCGTCGCTCTGATGTATCACCTGGCGCACAACGCCGGCCATTTCCTGCTCGAGGCGGGGAGTTTCGTGCCGGTTCTCTCGGACCCTTTCGGCAGCGGACGCGACCTCTTCGGCACCGCCGGTGTCGTGGCCGCGCCGCTGGCCTCCCGAGGTGTGATCTGGGGCCTCCAGATCGTCCTGGTACTGCTCGGCCTGTACTGGGCCCTGCGCGCCGCCGAGCGCGCCCACCGCCGGCATGCGGCCACCGCGGCGATCCCCGGCGTCGGGCAGCGGGTGCGGCTGCTCACCGGCGCTTTCCTGCTCCTGGCCACCGCCTGGAACCTGTGGCTGCTGGCGCAGCCGATGGAGATGCGCACCGGGATGTGAGATGCCGACCCGGAGACAGCTGCTGACCTTCTGGCTCGACGCCTTCACCCCGCCCGAGGCGGAACGGGCGCCGGTCTATCTGCGCCCGCCGGGCGCGGTCGCCGACCGGCGGCTGCTGGAGCTCTGCGAGCGCGGCGGCGCGTGTGCCGAGGCCTGTCCCCACGAGGTCATCCTGCCCCTCGGCCCCGCCCACGGCGCCGCCGAGGGCACTCCGGCGATCATACCGCGCGACGGACCGTGCCACCTGTGCGCGGAGGTGCCCTGCGCCCGCGCCTGCCCCTCGGGCGCCCTGCGGGCGTTGCCCGTTTCCGAAGTGCGCATGGGCACTGCCCGCCTCGATCCCGTCCGCTGCTGGGCCGCCTTGGGGCAGCCGTGCGACTACTGCGTCAAGGAGTGTCCCCTGGGCGAGAGAGCCCTGCGCTGGCGGGACGGCCGGCCAGAGGTGGTAACCGAGGCCTGCGTCGGCTGCGGCATGTGCGTCGCGATCTGCACCGCGACCCCGGCGGCGTTACGGGTGGTACCGCCCTGGTAGCTACACTCGCCGGCCAGAAGCACGAAGGCCCCCGAAGCGCGGGGGTCCCACCTCGGCCGGCGTTTGTTTCGAATTCCCTGAGTGGCTACTTCTTCGACGGGGGCTTGAAGGTGAAGTCGACCGTCGCGTTGCCGCCCGAGACCGTCGCCTTGCCGGTCATGGCGGGCAGCTTCTCGTGCCAGGCTTCGATCTCGTAGGAGCCGTCCGGCACGTTGTCGATCTTGAAGGAACCGTCGGTGCCGGTGACGGCGTAGTAGGGGTGGGTCATCACCGCGACGTAGGAGCTCATCCACGGGTGGACGTCGCATTTGACCTTGAACACCGGCTCCGGCTTGTTGAAGGAGACGTCTTTCTCCTTGAGGCTCGGAGGCATGCCGATGTTGAACTCGCGGTTCTCCTTGGGCAGGCCGTGGACGTTGTGCAGGATGCCGTCGGAGTTCTTGAACTTCAGCGGCTGTCCGGCCATCACGCCGACCACCCGGGGCACGTAGAGGCAGCCGTTCTGGTCGATCACCGCGGCCGCGCTCGGGGCCGTATGGTCCCCGGCCGGGGCGTTCTTGATCGACACGAAGATGTTGGCCAGGGCGTTGCCGTCGCCCAGCACCAGCATCAGGTTGTCGGCCTTGCCGCCGCTGTGCTTGGCGGCGCAGGCGGGGTCGGCGTTCATGTCGTAGGGGCGGAGCTTGGGCAGGTTGCCGTCGTAGGTGATCTTGCCGCTGATCGAGCCGGCGAAGGCGGTGGTGCAGACGAGGAGGCTGCACAGGAATGCCGTGAGGATTGTTCGACGCATAGCGATCTCTTCTCCTAAGAGTGGACTATTGGAACCGATCTGACGGGCCGTGGGAATGGACCGTGGAGTTCTTCCGGATGACGGCGAGGATACCATCCTGGCGCGGAGGGCCGCAAGCGCGGGGCCTGCTACCAGGCCGACAGGTCCCCGGACTCGAATCCGTTCGCGAACACGACAGACGAGCTGATCTCGACGATCTGGTGGGTGGCGACGTCGATCAGCGCCGAGCGCCCGCCGCCACCCGGCCACTCGACCGTCACCCGCGCGATCGACTCAGCCGTGCCGGTGCCGTAGAATGCCTCCGCCGGCTCCTGGCCGAGGTAGCTGGTGCCGGCGGAGATCAGCCGCACGAGATTCAGGTCGCCGGCCTCCAGGCGAACGACCGCGCCGAGCGCGAAGTGGTTGGCGCCCGCCATCCGCGGCCGGACGACCAGATAGCCGTTGTCCAGGATCGTCCCGCTCTGCTGGTTCTCGAGCAGCCTCAGCGCCGGTTCCTGGTCCTCGAGGCCGCGGCAGGTCTGGGCCAGATCGAGGTCGCCGTCGCGGTCGAAGTCCGCGGCCACCACCGAGCTGCCCAGCAGCGAGTCGTTGAAGCCGGTGGCGTCCGAGGAGTCGGCGAAGAGCATCGGCTCGCCGCCCGTGTTCTCGAACAACTTCGAGGAGTCCTCGACCTCCGGCAGGGTGATCCGGCCGTTGGTGGCGGCGATATCGAGGTCGCCGTCGTTGTCGACGTCGAAGAAGGTGGCGCCCCAGCCCCAGCCGCCTCCTTCTGTGCCGCTGTGTGTCATCCTGGTGAAAGCCACGCTGCCGCGCGTCGAGTCGTTGCGCAGCAGCAGGTTGTGGCGGATCAAGGTCTCGATATTGGTGACATAGACGTCCATCAGGATCGCCGGCGACTTCGACATGAGACCGCGCTCCTCCTTCGCAGGCCGTGGATCGATTTGGCTCCATTCTAACTCCTCGTACAATCGCTTCCTCCATGCAACAGTCGACCGATACCGATCCCCGTCGTCGTTGGCGCATGCTCGGCCTGCTGGCCGCGGCCGAGCTGCTGGGCGTCTCACCGTGGTTCACCGCCAGCGCGGTGTCTCCCCAGCTGCGCGAGCTGTGGCAGCTGTCGCTGGCCGAGACCGGCATGCTGACCACGATGGTGCAGTTCGGCTTCGTGGCCGGTACCGCGGCGGCCGCGGTGCTCAACCTGGCGGACGTGGTGCCCGCTCGTGTCTATTTCGCGGTCTCGGCGCTGCTGGCGGCGGCGGCCAACGGCGCGGTGGCGGTGGCCGTGGACTACCCGCCGGCCCTCGTGCTGCGGTTCCTCACCGGCTTCTTCATCGCAGGTGTCTATCCGCCGGCGATGAAGATGATCGCCACCTGGTTCCGTTCGGCGCGTGGCCTGGCCATCGGCACCATCGTCGGAGCCCTGGTGGTGGGCAAGGCGGCGCCGTATCTAATCAAGGCCGCGGGCGGTGCCGACTATCGCACCGTGGTGCTGGCGGCGTCGGTGGCCGCCCTGGTCGCGGGAGCGCTGGTGGCGGCCGGCTATCGCGACGGCCCGTTCCGCTTTCCCCGGCGGCCGTTCTCCTGGAGCCTGGTCGGCATCGTCGTCCGCCACCGGCAGACCCGGCTCGCCACCGCCGGCTACCTGGGCCACATGTGGGAGCTCTACGCCATGTGGACGTGGGTGCCGGCCTTCCTGCTGGCCAGCGCCCAGTCGCGCGGCGACGCGTCCGCCCTGGGGTCGGCCGCTACCGACGCCGCGGCCTTCGGCGCCATCGCCGCGGGCGGCGCGGGCTGCGTCTGGGGCGGCTGGGCCTCCGACCGAATCGGCCGTCGGCGGTTGGTGATCCAGGCGATGGCGGCGAGTGGCGCCTGCTCGCTCGCGATCGGTCTGCTGTTCGGCTGGAGCCTCTGGGTGCTCGCCCCCGCCACCTGGATCTGGGGCTTTTTCGTGATCGCCGACTCGGCCCAGTTCTCGGCGCTGGTCACCGAGGTCGCGCCGCAGCATGCGGTGGGCACCGCGCTCACGCTCCAGACTTCTCTCGGCTTCCTGCTCACCGTCGTCACCATCCACCTGGTGCCGGTGCTGGTCGAGGCCTTCGGCTGGCCGTGGGCTTTCCCCATCCTGGCCCTGGGGCCGGTGTCAGGGATCTGGGCGATCCGCCGTTTGTGAATATCAATACTCGTCCGGCGCCCCCGGTACCTCGATCCGCAGCCGCATCAGGCTGGGGCGGAAGGTGGTGGTGAAGATGGGGAAGGCGGCGTTGGTGATGTAGAGGTTTTTCTTGTTCGTGCCTTTGCGTCCGAATGCGGCCGACGTCGGGCCGTCGAGCAGATCGGCAGCGGTCAGGAGGATCTCGACGGTGCCGTCGGGGCTGACACGCGCGAGAGTGTTGAACGGGTCGGTGGTGCAGTAGAGGCGGCCCAGGACGTCGAAGGTGATCTCGTCACAGCCCAGGGGGAAGACGGAGCCGAAGAGCGACGCCTGGCCGGCCGTGCCGTCGTTCTCGATCGGGATCTCGACGATGCCGCCGGTCGAGGAATTTACGACGTAGACGCTGCCGCGGAAGAACTGTACGCCATTGGGACCCGGGAACGGCGAGCCCGGCGCGATCTGCAGCAGCGGATCGTCGGCCCAGATCTCGGGCGAGCCGCCCGCTGCCGGAATGCGCCACACCAACCCGCCAAAGGTGTCGGCGGCGTAGATGAAACCCTTGTGCACGTCGATGCCGTTCCAGACGACGAAGCTCGGCGCGTTGGCCAGCAGCTGGATCGAACCGTCGTCGGTGTCGACCTGCCAGATGCCGCTGTTGGCCGGGTCGCAGGCGGTGACCGCGACGTAGAGTTGATCGTGCCGGTCGATCGCCAGGCCCAGGGCTACCACGGCCAGGGGCCCGCAAGGCGTTCCGATGGGCAGGAAGGCGAGCGAGGTCTGGGTCAGATCGGGCGCGATCTTGCGAATCTCGCCGGTGAACGCCAGGGTGATGTAGGCGTTGTCCGCGCGGTCGAAAACGATGCTCTCGGGCGTCTCACCGGCCATCGGGTCGAACAGGATCAGGGTCTCGACTTCGGCGGCGAGCGCGGGCGCGGCGGCAATGGTGAGGAGCAGCAGCGCGGTGAGGAAGAATGTGGAGCGGCGGTACTTTTGGATGTCCATCTAGATCTCCTTTGCTGACGTGACGGGTTGTGTGGAGCTTGCCACTCGAGAATGCGTGAAACACCTGGTTCCCGAGGTCGCGATTCCTCTCGACATTTGCGGGCGCCCGGGCGGGAACCGACAGGTTGGCGCCACGGGTCACCGGCATCAAGCCGACTGGGACAAGCGGTCCGTTTGACGGGCTGGGGGGTCGGGGCGGTCAGCCGTCGTCCCGGGCGGGAAGCGCTTTCCCGGGACTCCAGCCTACATCCCGGAGCTTCGCCATGTACTCCAGGATCGTCTGCCGTTCCTCGTGTGCGATCAGGAGCAAGAGGTCTCCCTCGCGCGCCCAATGCAGAGCCTGCTCGACGGCCGCCAGCTCCGAGTCGGCCCGCCCGATGGCTTCCCCGGGTGCCCCGAGACGCCGGAGCTCGTCTGCCATCAGGTCGGGCACCTCTCCCGGCTCGCGACCGCGCAGGTACTTCCCGAGCTCCTTGAGGATCACCCGATCGGGTCTCGCTCGCCACACCATGCGCGGTAGATCGCGGATCGATTCGTCGTCGCGGTCGCCCGCCTGGCCGACCAGGATCAGCCGGCGCTTCGCCGGCAGCGCGAGAGCCGTCTTGAGCAAGGCCTCGACGCCGTGGGGATTGTGGGCGAAATCGACGATCGCCTGGGCGCCGCCGAGCTCGAACAGGTTGAGGCGGCCGGGGTTCTCTTCCGAGGACGAGTCGAACTCCCTCAGCCCCCGGCGGATCGCCGCGACCTGAAGCCCCAGCCGGCGCGCCACGCAGATCGCGCCGAGCGCGTTCTGTACGTTGTGGACCGCGGCGCCGCCCAGGGTCATGGGAACCTCGTCGAGGCGGGCGACGCTGATGCGGCCCTCGCGGCCGATGATCACCAGCTCGTCGCCGTCGACGACCGCGGTCTCGCCGCCGGTCTCGACGTTGGCGGCGACGATCTCCGGGTCGTCGTCGCGGCTGAACCAGACTTTTCGGACTCCGACACGGTCGGGGCGCGCGCGCAGCTTGGCATCGTCGGCGTTGAGCACCAGGCGACGAGTGCCCTTCTCGACGATGAACTTGGTCTCGGTGAGCTCGTCGAGATCGTGGATCCCCCACTCGCCGAGATGATCCTCGGCGACGTTGGTGATGATCGCCACGTCGGCGTGGTCGACGCCCAGGCCCCGGCGCAGCATGCCGCCACGGGCGGTCTCGAGGATTCCCACTTCGACCCGGCGGTCGCGCAGCACCAGGCGGGCACCGCCGGGCCCGGAGTAGTCGCCCTCGCCAACCTCCTCACCCGCCACCCAGCAGCCGTCGGTCGAGGAGATTCCCGGCTCGAGTCCCGCCGCACGCGCCATCGCGGCGAGCAGGCGCACAGTGGTGGTCTTGCCGTTGGTGCCGGTGACGAGCGCCACCGGGATCGAGTGCACGGCGCCCCAATCGACCGTCTCCGGATCAGGCACCTCGTTCGCGGGCCAGCTCACCGAGCCCTTGCCCATGCCGACCGAGACGTGGTCGTCGTCCCACAGGAAGGCGGCGCCGTGCTCGCGGGCGGCGGCCTGCATGGCCAGGACCGCGGGATTGCGCTCCTCGTCGATTGTCCGCCGGAGGGTCTCGGCCGCCTGGTCGAAATCGGGTGCGGGCTCCCCGGCGATCTCGGCCGCGGCAGCCTCGAAGGCGTACTCGTTGACCTCGGTGGCGGCGTAGAGGGCGTCGATGGGCGCCGACAGTGCGAGGCTCACGCCGCTCGCGAAGCGGCGATGGGCGAGCTGTTCGTCGCCCCAGCCCACGGCATCGAGCATCCGGCGGGCGTGAGTCCGCCAGGCGTGCACGAGCTCCTCGACGTCCCCGCCGTGCTCCAGAGCCACGTCGATTACCGCGCTGGCGCGCGGCCACAGGATGTTGGGGCCGGTCAGGCGGCGGGAGTCACGGAGCTTCATGGATCGGGCCTGGTCTGCTCCGGGCTAGTCGTCTTCCTCTTCCTTCGCCAGGCGAACCCCGCGTTCGTCACGCACGAAGCCCTGCAGGTCGCCGAGATCCA
The DNA here is from genome assembly GCA_024226315.1 of bacterium. GTDB lineage: Bacteria > Acidobacteriota > Thermoanaerobaculia > Multivoradales > J023 > JAAELT01. The sequence goes on from JAAELT010000492.1 coordinate 19,560, forward strand.
GGTCGTGATCGATGAATTCCTGGGGCTCGATCTGGACCGCGGGCGGAGCGCTCGCGGGTTCGTCGTCGCCGGCCTCGGGGGAGAAGCTGGTGATCTGCTTCCAGCCACGGCTGATGGCGTCGGCGAAGATCAGCAGCAGGTCGCCGGGGCGGGCGAGCGACAGGGCGCGCTGGATGGCGGCCTGCTCGTTGACGATGACCTCGATCCGCTCGTCCTCGACGCCGGCTTCGAGCAGCGCCTCGCGCAGCATGCGCGGGATCTCCTCGGGACCGCGGCCTCGGGCTGAGTCGTCGCGGCGGCAGACGTAGTGATCGAAGCTGCCGGCGCACAGCCGGGCGATCTCGTGCACGTCCTCGTCGCGCCGGTCACCGGGCGCGGCCAACACCACCAGCCGGCGGCCCTCGACCTCGAGGTGATCGACCACCTGCACCATGGCCTTGACCGCCGCCGGGTTGTGACCGTAGTCGAGGATCACCTTGAAGGGATGCTCGTCGAAGATGTTCATGCGGCCCGGGGCCTGGAAGTAGGTGGTGTCGAAGGTGCGCAGACCGTGGCTGATCTCCTCCAGCTTGACGTCCATCGAGTAGGCGACGGCGGCGGCGAACATGGCGTTCTGCACGTTGTGCATCGCCCGGCCCTCGAGCGTCGCCGGGATCAGGTGGGTCCACACCAGCGGAATGTGCGAGCCGCGCTCGTAGAAGGTGATCATGTGGCCGTTGATGCCCTCTTCCAGCACCACCGCACGACCGCCGGAGCGGATGTGCTCGCGCACCAGCGGATGCTTCGGGTTCATCGTCACGTAGCAGAGGTTGTCGGCCTTGGAGTAGTCGGCCATGCGCAGGCACAGGGGGTCGTCGGCGTTGAGCACCGCGGTGTCCCCGGCCACCTCGACGATGATGCGCTTTACTTTGGCCAGATCCTCGAGCGTGTCGATGCCGCGCAGCCCCAGGTGGTCGGCCTGGACGTTGAGCACCGCGCCGACGTTGGCCCGCCGGTAGCCCATGCCGCGTTTGAGCAGGCCGCCACGCGCGGTCTCGAGCACCGCCACGTCGACCGTCGGGTCGCGCAGCACCATGCGGGCCGCCACCGGCCCGGTCATGTCGCCCTCCACCGTCAGGTGGCCGTCGATGTAGACGCCGTCGGAGGTCGCCACGCCGACGTTATGGCCGGCCATCTTGAAGATGTGGGCCACCATTCGGGTGGTCGTGGTCTTGCCGTTGGTGCCGGTGATGGCGGCGATCGGGATGCGGGTGGGGGAGCCGGCCGGGAACAGCATGTCGATCACCGGGCCGGCGGCGTCGCGCGGCTCGCCTTCGGACGGCGCCACGTGCATGCGGAAGCCCGGCGCCGCGTTGACCTCGCAGATGGCGCCGCCGGTCTCGCGATAGGACTTCGAGATGTCGGTGGTCAGGAAGTCGACCCCGGCGACGTCGAGGCCGATCGCCAGCGCCGCCCGCTGGGCCATCTCGCGGTTGTCCGGGTGCATCAGGTCGGTGACGTCGACCGCGGTGCCGCCGGTGGAGAGATTGGCGGTCGAGCGCAGGTAGACCACCTCGCCCTCGGGCGGCACGCTGTCGCGGTCGTAGCCCCTGGCCTCCAGCAGCCGCACCGCCTGGTGATCGAACTCCAGCCGGGTGAGCACCTTCTCGTGGCCAATGCCGCGGCGTGGGTCGCTGTTTACCACCTCGACCAGTTCCTCGATGGTCGAGGTGCCATCGCCCACCACGTGTCCCGGCACCCGCTTCGAGGCGGCGATCAGCTGGCCGTCGACCACCAGCAGCCGGTGGTCGAGTCCGCGGATGAAGCGCTCCACCAGCACGCCGCGGCTGTGCTCGCGCGCCTGGGCATAGGCGACCCGCACCGCGTTCGAGTCCTCGAGGTCGATCGACACGCCGCGCCCGTGGTTGGCGTTGAGCGGTTTGACCACCACCGGAAAGCCGATACGGTCCGCTGCCCGCAGCGCCTCCCTTTCGCCGTAGACCAGGCGCTGCCCGGGCACCGGCAGTCCGAGGTCGCTCAGCAGATCGTGGGTCTCCTCCTTGTCCGAGGCGATCTCGACCGCGATGTTACGGGTCTCGCTGGTGACCGTGGCCTGGATGCGTTTGCCGTAGCGGCCATGGCCGAACTGCACCAGGCTGTAGCGATTGAGGCGTTGCCAGGGGATGTCGCGCTCCTCGGCGGCGCGCACCAGCGAAGCGGTCGAGGGTCCCAGCGCGCGGCGCTGGGCGTAGCGGATGAACGAGTCGCGCTCCTCGGCGAAATCGAGCTCGGCGTCGCCCTCGCCCTGCAGCTCGGCGGGCATCAGCCGGCGCAGCAGGTCGAGGCCCAGACGCCCGGCGGTCAGGCCGACGTCTTCCTGCTCGTATTCGTAGACCACGTCGTACTGGCCGGCCGCGCCGTTGCCCCGCGTCTTGCCGAAGGTTACGTGCGCCCCCGCCTCGTTCTGCAGCTCGATCGCCACGTGCTCGAGGACGTGGCCCATCCAGGTGCCTTCGTCCTCGCGCAGGCGACGCACGAAGCCGCCCGGCTCGCCGTAGGAGCAGCCGTGATCGTGCAGCCCCGGCAGCGCCTCGAGCAGGGAGTCGATGAACCCCGCGCCGAGCTTCGCCGACGGCCACTCTTCGATCTCCTCGAGATCGACCGTCAGACGGATGACGGGAAAGAGGGCGTAGAGGTTGGGACCGAGGTAGACGGACTTTTCGAGGATCCTCACGGTTCCTGGCTCCTCTCCGGCGGCACCGGCGGCTCTGCCCGCCGGGTCTTGATATTGAAGGTCGCGCCCTCGATCAGCACGTGCAGACGGACGCCGATGACGCAGACCGGATCGTGGGGTCTGACGGAGTCCATCGAAGAATACTCCACGTCCGAGGGATCGAGCACGGTGATCGCTCCGGAGCCCACCACCTCGAGCAGGCCGCCGGGCGCCAGGAAGGCGGCGGTATCTTCGTCGAGCCCGATGCCGATCGGCCGCGGGTTGTAGGCCAGGGCGGTGAGCAGGCGTCCGAGGCGGTCGCGCTGGCGGAAGTGCTGGTCGACGATGGCGAGCTTGGTAAGCCCGAGCCCGGGCACCAGGGTCACCATGTCGCTGCGCGGCGTCATGCCCTCCTCGCCATAGGCGATCATGTGCTCCGACATGAAGGCGGCGCCGGCCGAGGTGCCGGCGACGTGCAGGCCGTTCAGATTGCGCTCGCGCAGGAGATCGGCCACCGGCGTGCCGCCGATGGTGGTCGCCAGCCGCAGCTGATTGCCGCCGGTCATGAACACGCCGTGGGCTCGCTCGAGGACCTCGATCCAGTCCTGACGCCGGCAGTCCCTGCGCTCCTGGAAGGGAAGCGTCGTGGCCTCGGCGGCGCCCAGGTCGCGAAAGATCTCCTCGTAGGTCGGGCCGGCGTCCTCGAGCGAGGAGGCGGTCGGGATGATCGCGATCCGGGCCCGCTCGCCGTCGCAGACCTCGATGAAACGTCGCAGGATGGAGCGGCCCGAGATTTTCTCCTCGGCACCGCCGATGGGAATGATGTATCCGCGGCTCACGCTGTTCGATCTCCGCTCGATTGAATGACTGTATTGTGGGGGGCAGGGCCGGGTAGCAGAAGTCTAGCAGGCTGGCCCTATAGCTGCTCGAGCAGCTGCTGCGCTCGGCGCCGCCAGGCGCGGTTCTTTCGCTTCACGTACTTCGGCGCGTGGTCGTACTCGGCGAGGCCGGCCGTGAGCTGCTCCCTGGCTTCGTCGCGGCGGCCGTCGTGGAGCAGGTAGTGGGCATGGAGCACGCGATGACGTAATCGCGGGCTCCTGGTCACCAGGCCCTCCAGCAGCTCGTGCACCTCGGCCATGCGGCCGCTCTGGCACAGCGCGTCGGCGAGGTCGGAATAGGCGTCGTAGTCGCGGAAGGAAGGGTCGAGCGCGATCACCCGACGGAATCCGTCGATCGCCCTCTCGTAGTCGGCCAGCGCGCTGCGGGTGAGCGCCAGCCCGTAGACCGCCTCGCGCGAGTCGTCGTGCATCTCGATCGCGGCGGCGAACCGCTCGGCCGCTTCGCCGTAGACCCCGGCATCGTAGAGCGCCTGGGCCAGCGCCAGCTGGTTGGCGAAGCTGGGTGACTGGCTGGCCTGATAGCGCAGCTGCTCGACCGTCACCTTTTTTGTGGTCAGCTTCCTGTGCAGCTCGCGCGCCCACTCGAATTCGGGGTCGTGGATCTTGATGGTGAAGAAGTAGATCCACTCACCGAACGGCAGCATGATGATCGGGTACCAGTAGTACGCCGCGCCGCGCCGGATCGCGTCCACCACCAGCCAGAGGCTGAACGCGAGCTCCAGCAAGGCGAGGACCCGCGGCATGACTCAGGCGGCGCGCGGCGCGAGCAAGCGGAACACGCCGAGCAGGCTCTTCGGCGCGTGGGTCGAGACGCGCCATTTGGTGGTGTCGGCGGTCAGCTCGGTGGCCGCCTCGCTCGCCGCCGGGTTGCAGGCCACGATCAGTCCGGCGGCGGAGCCGCTGGCCGCCTCCAGCCGGCGGATGACCCGGCCCACGAGCTCCCGCTCCGCGACGTCGTCGAGCCACAGCAGCACGCCGGCGCACACCGGCACGATGGCCTCCATCTGCTGGCGCACCGCCGCGGTCAGCGGCTGGACGTGCAGGGAGAGCTTGCCGACCTCGACCTCGAAGGTGGCACTGCCGCCGCTGCCGCCCTGGGTGCGCTCGACCAGCGTGCGCAGCGCCTCGATGCGCAGGAAGCCCGGTACGCTCGCCGGCAGCTGTTGCAGGTCCGACCACACCCCGGGCTCGGCGAGCAGCAGATAGGGCAGCGCCGAGACGTCGAAGCCGGCGTCGCGCGCCTTGGTCAAGAGGTTGTAGACGGCGACGTCGAGCACCACCGCGGAGTTGATCTCGCCGGTGGACATCAGGTTTTCGGTCTGCTCGACGGGCGCCACGATCCCTCTCTCACCGAGCCAGGCCAGCGCCAGACGAATCTTGGAGGGCGCTTCGTCGCCGTCGGCGATGAGATCGTAGACCCGCATGCCGCGTTTGTTCCCGAGGAGCCGGACGATCTTCTCGACCGGCAGGAAAGCGAACGCCTCCTCGACCTGAGGTAGGGTGTCCGAAACGAGCGCGAGCTCGGCGCCCGTGGCTGGCAGGTGAGCGCGCCGTCTGGCCAGTTGGTCCTCGATCCAGGCGGCCTGGATCAGCACCTCGGGGAGGTGCAGGCTTTCGGCCGGCGGCGCGGAGTCGCCCGTGGCGTCCTGGGTGGTCAAGCGGAAGCGGCCTTCCTTCATGTCGGTGATCGCCAGCACCGCGTCGCGCCCGCGCAGCCTGCCCCAGCGGGCGGAGACCACTCGGCCGCGCTCGAGCCGCACCTTGCCCGAGCCCTTCTTGCCGTGGATCACCAGGTCGCCGCTCTTGTCGGCCTGCTCGATGTACTGCAGTAGCTCCCAGATCGAGTGGCTGGCGAGGTCGCCCTCCATCACCGGCGCCGCCACGCCGCGGTTGCCGACCAGGCGGTCGAGGCGCAGCATCAGCTCTTCGGGGTCGCAGGGCCGGGTAAGGTAGTCGTCGACGCCGGCACGTAGCGCGGCGATCCGGTCGCTGCTGGCGTCGCTCGCCGACAGGGCCAGGATCGGCAGCGAACGGGTCTCGCCCTGCTGCCTGAGCTGGCGGACGATCTCGAGCCCCGAGACCGCCGGCAGCTCCATCTCCATGATCAGCAGGTCCGCCTGCCCCTCGGTGGCGATAGAGACCGCCACCGCCGGATCGATGGCCAGCGTCGGCTCGTGCCCGGCGACCAGCATGCGGTCTTCGAGCACCGCGGCGAACACCGGGTCGAGCTCCAGAATCAAAATTCTTGCCACAGACGGCTCCAGGCAATCCCCGGGGGTTGAAACCCCCGGCTACTATGTATCCCCCCTACGGGGCTCGGTTTGCTTTGGCGCTCCCCGGGAACACCGCGTCGCCCTGCTCAGGGGTTCTCGAACGCCAGTGACTCGCCCAACCGCGGATCCTTGATCGGCACCAGCGAGCCGCGCTGCATCAAGCGGCCGAGAACCGCCAGCACGATACCGCCGACGCCGAGCCAGCAGGTGAAGTCGACCAGGCTGGGGTGGAACTCGCCGTGGTGGTGGGTGGGCATCACCAGCCAGTAGATGTCCACGTAGTGCATGAACAGCATCCACACGGCGGCGATCGTCAACGTCACCCGGTTGCGTTTGACCGGCTGCGAGATGAGGAAGAAGAAGGGCGCCACGAAGTGGCCGGCGGCCAGGAAGATCGAGACGTTGCGCCAGGCAGGGTCGTGCCAGCGCATCTCGAACCAGAAAGTCTCCTCGGGAATGTTGGCGTACCAGATGAGCATGAACTGCGAAAAGCCGATGTAGGCCCAGAACACCACGAAGCCGAAGAGCAGCTTTCCCATGTCGTGGAAATGCTCCCAGGTGACGACGATCTCGAGCGCGCCGCCGGCCTTGAGCCGCAGCACCAGCAGGATCAGGAACGAGAAGATCGCCACCACACAGCCGGCGAACACGTAGACCCCGAAAATGGTGGAGAACCAGTGGGGCTCGAGCGACATCACCCAATCGAAGGCGGCGAAGGTGATGGTGACGCCGAAGAGCACCATGGCCGGGGCGCTGCGCGTCTGCAGGCGCTTCGTGATCGCCAGGTCGCCGTCACTGTCCTGGCGTGCCGAGGAGCGCCAGAAGTAGAGGGCCAGGCCGGTCCAGACCAGCAGGTAGATGGCCGCGCGGATCAGGAAGAAGGTCTCGTTGAGATAGGGCTCTTTGTGCTGCAGCAGCGGATCCGCCGCCACGGCTTCGGCGTGGGTCCAGTGATAGAGATCGTGCATCCCGAAGTAGACGGGGATGAACAGCAGGATGAACACCGGCAGCGTGCCCATCACGTGCTCGGCCAGCCGCCGCACCACCACGCTCCAGCCCGAGCGAGCCAGGTAGTGGAGCACGACGAAGAACAACCCACCCAGCGCCAGCGTCAACCAGTAGTAGAAACCGGTGAGGTAGGAGAAGGCGAACTGCTTGCTGTCGCCGCCGGCCAGGAAATAGGAGGCGGCCAGCGCCAGGACGCCGACGATGCCGGCGACCACCGGCAGGCGCTTCCAGCTCTCCGGCAGCGAGATCTCTCGGGACGGTAACGAGATGTCGTGTTCCATGGTACTCAGCCAGTCTCAGACAGGGACCGGTTCGACGTGGCTGGCGCCGATCTCTTCGAGAAACCGTGGCGTCTGCGCGGAGTCGTACTCGGGATCCCCGGCTTCGATCGAAATGAAGAAGGCGTCGTCAGTCACTTGCTTGAACCGTTCGGAGTTGAACAGCGCGTGATGGTGTCGCGGCAGGCGGCCCATGATCAGCAGCCCGAGAATGGCGCCCGAGGCGCCTCCCAGCACGCCGCATTCGAAGGTGATCGGGATGAACGCCGGCCAGCTGAAGAACGGCTTGCCGCTGATCACCAGCGGATAGGCATTCTCGGCCACCCACCACTGCATGAGCATGCCGATCGCCGCTCCGGAGAGGCCCATCACCAGCACGAAGGCCGACACCCAGGAGCGCTTGAGCCCCATCGCCTTGTCGAGGCCGTGGATCGGAAACGGGGTGTGAGCGTCCCACATGGAGAAGCCCATGTCGCGTACCTTGGCGCAGGCGTGCATCAGCTTCTCGGGATCGGCGAATTGCGCCAGGACCCCGTACTCCTTGCCGTCGCCCGCTGCCGTTGTCTCTTCTGCCATGGTGCTGTGCCTCTCTTCTCGGGTGCTACTCGGGACGGTCGTGGACGTGGGCATGGGGCAGCACGCTCTTGACCTCGGCCATCGCCACCATCGGCAGGAAGCGCACGAACAGAGTGAACATGGTGAAGAACAGCCCGAAGCTGCCGGCGAGGAAGGCGAAGTCCCAGAACGTCGGGGTGAAGTAGTCCCAGCTCGACGGCAGAAA
>JAAELT010000493.1 GCA_024226315.1 bacterium
CGGCTGGCGTGGCCGATTCTGGCGCGAGCGCTATCACATGATCCCGATCAGCCCCGAGCCCGAGGCGCTGGAGAGCCGCCTGCGCTACGTGCTCTCGAACACCGTGAAGGAGAACCTCGTCGCCCGCGTCACCGACTGGGAGGGCCTGCACTGCGCGCAGGCACTGATCGACGGCAAGCCGCTGGCGGGTATCTGGTACGCCCGCGCGGAGGAGTACGAAGCGAAGCGCCAAGCCGATCGGCGCGCCGAGCGCCGTGGCACGGCGCTCGACGAGATCAGCCGCGGGGCGTTCATGAAACCGTACGAGCTGAAGCTCGCTCCGCTGCCATGCTGGCAGAACCTATCCACGGCGATGATCCGCAAGAGGGTCGCGCAGATGGTTGCTGAGATCGAGGCCGAGGCGGCGGCCCGTCACGAGGAGCTCGGCACCGCGCCGCTGGGAATGGAGAAGATCAGGCGTCAGGATCCCCTCTCACGCCCGGCGAAGAGCAAGCGCTCGCCCAAGCCACTGTGCCATGCGGCGAGC
>JAAELT010000494.1 GCA_024226315.1 bacterium
AAGGAGCCGGTCAGGGCAACCTCAACGCCCTCGTCAGAAGCCAGGTCTGGCCCCGCGTCTACCTCCGGCGGACGGTTGCTAAAGACGATGGTCAAATGAGCATCGCTCGCGTCCGTGGCTGGCCCGCTCGCCGAGTCGGCCCGGACGCTAAACGTATAGCTTCCGGGAGCGCCCGCTCTCGCGGTCAACAAGATACCGGCCGTCATGTGCGGCGGGACGTAGATTTCGCTCGTCTCGAACTGAAGCGAAAGTGCAGAGGGGAGCGCCGAGAGATGGTAGACTGTGTCCACATTGCCGGTGTTGGTGACGACCACCAGATACGACGCTCGTAACGTGTCGGTCACGATGAGGCTGGAGGGCAACAGCGTCACGTCCACGTCCTCAAAACCACTGAACGTAAGCTCCGCCGTGTCGTAGCCGAACACATCGTCGTCGCCTTGCGAGACGGCGGTGACGGCGATGGGATAGGTCTGCGGCAGGACGAACGGCAGCGGCCCCGCCGTCAACTGGACCACGGCGGACTCGCCCGCATCCAGCGTGACCGGGTTGGCGCTGAACTGGCCGGTGATGGAGATGATGCCGCCAGGCATCAGATCAAAGGTGTCCACTCCCTGCCCCGTGTTGTGCACCGTCACGTCCCACGTGTGGGTGTCTGTCGGGTCCATCGTCGCGCTCTGCGGTTCGATCTGGACACTGACGCCGCGCGGGGAGACAATGGTCGTGCCCGTCGCCGTGGCCCGAGTGCGTGTATCGGCGGTTCGACAAAGCTCACCACAGGTCTGCGAGGTGGCGGTGACGACGAGGGTATACGTCCCGGCGGGCGTGTTTGCTGCTGGGATGACGGCCAATTGCAGCGGCGCGGCGTTGAACAGATAAGGCGGCAGCTCGACCTCGGAAACCTGCGCGCCGTTGGCGCTCAGTTCGGCGCTCCAACCATCGGGCAGACCGATCTCCAGGTCGTAGACGTCCGCCAGCGTGCCGGTGTTGGTCACGATCAGAGTGTAGGCAGCGGGCGAACCTTGCCCGCCGCTGGCCAAGCCCGGATCGATGCCCGCTTCGACGCCCAACTCGCTGAGAACGATCAGCGCCGCCTCGGCCCCGGCCTGGGCGATCTGGCCCGTCGCCGCGTCCTCGTAGGCAGCGGTGACGCGGAAGGGATACAGCCCCTTGATGTCCAACGCGGTGACCTGCATCTCGGCGGTAGCGGAAGATCCCGCGCCCACATCGAGGGTGGCAGGCAAGTCTATCCCGTTGCCCGCCAGGCCATCGCCGATGGACAGCGTGTAGGTGCGGGATACGGCCTCCAGGTTGGTGACGGTGAGGGTATAGGCGACCGTCTCGCCGTTGCCCGCGCTGTGGAGAGGCGGCGCGATGGACATCTCTACCATATCGGCGACCGTCAACCGGGCCTGGGCGCTGTCCTGGCCGCCGGAGGAGGTTTCCACCGTGGCGGCAAAGACATAGTCGTCCAACGCGGCGTCGGCGGGAACCGACACGGTCACCGGCACGACCACTTTTGCACCGGCGCCGATGGGCACGCCAAAGGTCCCGGTCGTCCAGCCGGTGGGCAGTCCTTCGAGCGCGAGTGTGAACACGTCGGCGCTGGCCTGCGGGTTGTAGAGCGTCACCTGGTAGCTCGCCGCTCCGCCGGGGTTGGTCTCGCGGGCGGGTGGGGCAATGGACACCAGGTGCGCTGCTGCCACGTACAACGGCGGCAGCGTCGCCACGCCGTGGCCGCCAGCGGTGGTGTAACTGACCACCGTGCCACTGCCTACCTGGCGCACTTCTCCCGGTCGCATTCCGGGCAGCGCGACGTCAAAGGTGGTGACCCGCGCGCGCTCCGTCTGCGAGAGTACGTAGGTCCAGTTGTAGGTCACGTCCTCG
>JAAELT010000495.1 GCA_024226315.1 bacterium
CAGGTAGTCCAGGCGCACCAGCCGGCCGACCACCATCAACACCATCCATCGAGCCCAACGATCGGGCACGCTCAGCCACGATAGCAATGCATGGATCAGTCTCATCAGAGTTGTCTCCTGCCCCCTGGATCAACGTCTCAGGTGAGGCGACAACTACCCTGACACAGGGGGCCTTCGCCGGGGCTCTTGCACCGCGGGAGCGCTGGCAGATCCGGTGACCGACTTGGACGGCACGGTGACCGACGCGGTGACCGACGTGGCTGGCACCTAGACCTCTCAGAAGCCTCGTTGACCGACTCGGCTGGCACCTCGATCCCTTTCGCGCTAAGTCACTGAAAACAAACGGTGACCGACGTGGATGGCACCTAGATTCCTGCCAGATTCCTGCCTAGATACCTGAATGGGGCCCTAAGTCATTGCAAACAAACGGTGACCGACGTGGATGGCACCTAGATCCGCAGATCCAGAGTCGATGATAGGATCTCGGACCAAGAAGGGCTCGAAGAGCCCAACGGATCTGGAGGTAGACTCATGGCAGCCCACGATCGGGTGACAGCATCGAGCTTCGAGGCCGTCCGCGACAGCGTGGCCCGGCTACAGCCAGAAGACAAGGTCCGCCTCTGGCAACTCTTGGAAGCAGAGATCGGTCTCGCCGAGGAAGCGGTTTGGGAGATGGATCCCGCGATCCAGTCAGAGATCCGGGAGGCACGCACCGCCTACGATAAGGGCGACTACGTTACCCTCGAGGAATACCTGACGGATCGCAATGACCGTATGGAATGAGCTACCGAGTCCTCATTCCCAAGCCAGTTCGCAAACAGCTCGACAAACTTCCCGCCTCGACACGACGCCGCATTCTCCGGCGCCTGACCGCCCTGCAAGACGATCCCCGCCCGTCCGGCTGCGTCAAGCTCAAGGACTACGATTCGGAATACCGCGTTCGAATCGGCAACTACCGCGTGCGCTACGCGGTGATCGACGGGGAGTCGGCCGTGGTGCTGCTCCACTGCAAGGACCGCAAAGACATCTACCGACGCTGACCGGCCGTCGGCGGCCTCTCCGTGAGGCTGCCCTCCACGACCTGGTCGGCGAGGAGGTTCTGAGGAGCCGCCTCGCCGACACCGCCGTGCGCCCAGAAGTCCGCACCCTGGTCACAGACCGCATCACGCGGCTCTTCCGGCCACCCCCGGCATGACCCTAAGTCACTGAAAACAAACGGTGACCGACGTGGATGGCACCTAGACTCGACTCGGGCGCCCTCGACGCCGCCCAGGTGACGGTACGCCTCGAAGGTCAGCACGCCGCGCTCACTGCGCGCCTCGTACAGCTGTTCGAGCGTGAACTCGAGCAGCGGCAAGGCCTCGGGGCTGTCGGCGGCGGCGTCGCGCAGCACGTCGTCGAGCCCCATGTCGAGATCCGGGTCGTGGTCGAAGTCGAGGCCCGCGGCCACCGCCGGCTTGCGGATCATCTCGCCGATCTCGGCCGGCGACGGCCGCAGCAGGTGGTACTGCCCGGCACGCTCCTGGAGCGCCACCAGCGCCGGCAGCTCGCCGCAGCGCGGGAAGAAGTCGCTGCGCAGGGTGGCCAGCACCCAGGCGTGGCCACTGCGCGCCAGGGCGTCGAGCACGTCGACGAAGGCGGCGCGGCCGTCATCGTCGAGCTGCTCCAGGGTGAAGATCTCCTCCAGCTGGTCGACCAGCAGGATCAGCCGTGCCACGGGCTTCGCCAGCAGCTGCTTCTCGGCCTGCAGATCGGCGGCGCCGCGATCGAGCGCCGCCTCGACACGGGGCGGCAGCGTCTCGGTCAGCTCGTCGCGCGGCGTCTCGCGCAGCAGCCGCGCCAGGCCATCGACTCCACCCGGCTCCTCGGCCAGGGCGGGAAGGGCCTCGGGCGCGGCGAGCGCCGCGGCCAGGGCGGCGAACACGTCGCCGCCGCGGTCGGCCGGCCGCATCACCGCCCGGCGCCACAGGCCGACGCCCTCGATCACGCCGGAATGGGTCAGCAGCGGCAGCACGCCGGCGCGCGCCAGCGACGACTTGCCGCCGCCGCTCATGCCCAGGATGTTGACGAATGCCCGCCCTTCGGCGGCCTGGGCGCGCAGGGCGTCGAGCACGTCGTGGATCGCCCGGGTGCGGCCGAAGAACACCGGCGCGTGCTCGTACTCGAAGGTCTCGAGGCCGCGGTAGGGCGAGCCCTGCTGCCACAGCGGCGGCGCCTCGGCGGCGGACTCGTCGCCGCTCTCAACCAGCTTGCGCACCAGCAACTTCTCGAGGTGCAGCGCCATGTGGTCCTCGAACTCGGCGAGGTCCTGGTAGGGCGAGAAGGCGGCGGTCAGCGAGCCGTCGCCTCCTTCGAACCACTTGGCGAAGAAGCCGTCGAGCGCCTTCTTCTGCCGCAGCTTCTCGTGCAGCGCCGCCTCGTCCTCGATGCTCATCCGCGGCTCCACCGTCTTGCGGTAGACCAGCAGCTCGGGCGAGCCGGTCTCCTGGAAGGCGCGGAAGGCGTCCTCGAACTCGAACTCGGTGCCCGAGTCGTAGCGGCTGCCGTCGGCGCGGGTGATGTGCGCCGGCAGCCGCGTACCGAGCCGCGCCCACAGGATGCACACCACGACGTCGGTCTCGGACGGCAGGACGATCTGGTCCTGGAACGTCGCCGTGGCCAGCAGCGGCTCGTGCTCCCAGATGACGGGCTCGATCGTCAGCCGCCCGAGGAACCGGCTCTGCAGGCGCTTGATGACGCGCTGGCAGAGCACCCGCTCCTCTGCGACGTCGCCGGGCGACGAGACGAAGATCTTGAGAGAGTTCAGCGAATAGCTTTCTGGTCGCGATCCCGCACCGATGATACATCGGCGCCTCTTGGGATGACGCGAGATCCGCGCCCCGATCAGGTCATCGCGTCCGCGGATCGCGGCCGGCAGCCGAGGACTTCGCATAGGATCCGGGCTCCGCCCATGGCCGCCACCAACGTCATCGAAGTCACCGGGTTGCGCAAGACCTACGGCAAGCTCGTCGCCGTCGACGACGTGTCGTTCGAGGTGCGCGAGGGCGAGATCTTCGGCCTGATCGGCCCCAACGGCGCGGGCAAGACGACGTCGATGGAGTGCGTCGAGGGCATCCGCAAGATCGACGGCGGAGCCGTGTCGGTTCTCGCGCTCGATCCCTGGAAGGACTCCCAGGAGCTGCAAGACCGGATCGGCGTGCAGTTGCAGCAGGCCCAGCTGCAGAAGCGCATCAAGGTCTGGGAGGCGGTCGACCTGTGGGCGTCGCTCTACCCGAGCACGGTCGACGGCGACCGCCTGCTGGAGCAGCTCGGCCTGGACGACAAGCGCGACGCCTGGTTCATGACGCTGTCGGGCGGCCAGAAGCAGCGGCTGTTCATCGCGCTGGCCCTGATCCACGACCCGGACCTGGTCTTCCTCGACGAGCTCACCACCGGCCTCGACCCCCAGGCCCGGCACGCGATCTGGGACCTGGTGCGCGACATCAAGACGCGCGGCAAGACGGTGTTCCTGACCACCCACCTGATGGAAGAAGCCGAGCGGCTGTGCGACCGGGTGGCGGTGATCGAGCACGGGCGGATCATCGCCATGGACACGCCGGCGGCCCTGGTGCGCGAGCACTGCCCCGAGCGGGCGGCGATCTTCCAGGCCGACGGCGAGGTCGACGCCGCCGTCTTCGAGCGGATCCCCGGGATCGCGTCGGTCGATTCGGGCGATTCCGGATTCACCCTGAAGGGCCGGGGAGACGACTTCGTCTCCGAGGTGATCCACGCCATCTCCGAGTCCTCGATCCGGGTACGCGACTTCCGTACCGAGACGCCGTCGCTCGAGGACGTCTTCCTGAAACTGACCGGCCACTCGATCAGGGATTGACGTCGAGGACTAGAGAATGCTGCGCGGCCTGTTCAAGCTGACCTGGGTGGAGCTCAAGATCTTCCTGCGCGAACCCATGGGGGCGATCGGCACGATCGGCGTGCCGGTGCTGATGTTCGTGGTGCTGGGCCGGATCTTCCAGAAGCGGGCCGAGCTGTCGGCCGACGTCACGACGTTCGTGGCCGTCTTCCTGCCGATCTTCGCCACCATCCTGATCGCCCTCTCCAACGTGCTGTCGCTCACCGCCATCATCTCCATCTACCGCGAACACGGCATCTTGAAACGCCTCAAGGCGACGCCGCTGCGAGCGCAGACGATCCTGATCACCCACGTGATCGTCAAGCTGCTGCTGACGGTGGCCACCCTGTTTCTGCTGGTGCTGGCCGGCAAGACCTTCTACACCGCCGAGGTCCAGGCTCATCCGCTGAGCTTCGCCGCGGCCATGCTGCTGAGCATGCTCAGCATCCTGTCGATCGGCTTCGTGATCGCCAGCATCGTGCCCACGGCGCGCTTCGCCCAGCCCGTCGGCTCGGTGATCCTCTACCCGATGCTGGCCTTCTCGGGGCTCTTCTTCCCGCTCGACGCGCTCCCCGAGCCGGTCCAGGTGGCGGCCAACCTGCTGCCGCTGACCCACGCCGTCGGCCTGCTGCAGGGGATCTGGACCGGCGGCGCCTGGTCAGATCACCTGTGGCAAGTCGCGGCCCTGGTGGCGAACTTCGTTGTGTGCACCGTCCTCGCCGGCAAGATCTTCCGCTGGGAGTAGGGTGGCGGTTCCTGGGGCCAGACCGCGGCCGAAACAAATCTCGGCATCGAGCGTAGGAGAGGGATGGGTCGCCAGGACGTGCTGACCGGGGCTCCGTTTGGAGGGACGGGCGGATCCCCGCGGGCCAGGCGGCCAACCAGCCACTACCACGCCAACATCGGGAGCAGTGCTCCATGTCGAAGAAAAAATACGCTCTCCTTGCACTGGTGCTGCTCGCCGCCGGCGGCGGCACCGCGGCCTATGTTCTGAAGCAGCGCGAGCCCGAAGGGATCCCGGTGCAGTCCGCCAGGGTCGAGCGCCTCGAGATCGTCCAGACGGTGACCGCCACGGGAAAGATCCAGCCGGAGACCCGGGTCAAGATCTCGGCCGACGTCAGCGCCAAGATCACCGAGCTGGCGGTGAAGGAAAGCGGCTGGGTGGAGAAGGGCGACTTTCTGCTCGAGCTCGACCGCGAGAGTTACGTCGCCGCCGTCGAGCGCACCGAGGCCAACTTGAGGTCCAGCCAGGCGAACGTCACGCTCTGCGCCGAGAACCGCACCAAGGCGGAGAAGGACCATCAGCGGATCCGCGAGCTGTTCGAGAAGAACCTCGAGCCCCAGTCGTCGCTCGACGCGGTCTACGCCACCTTTCAGGTCGCCGTCGCCACCCATCAGTCGGCCCTCGACCAGGTCGAGCAGGTGCGCGCGATCCTCAAGCAAGCCCAGGACGACCTGGCCAAGACGCGTATCTACGCACCGATGACGGGCACCGTCAGCGAGCTCAACAAGGAGGTGGGCGAGATCGCTCTCGGCTCACAGTTCCAGGAAGACGTGATCCTGGTGATCTCGAACCTCGAAGGCATGGAGGCCCTGGTCGACGTCGACGAGAACGACATCGTGTCGATCGAGCTGGGCCAGAAGGCGAAGATCGAAATCGACGCCCTGCCCGAGGAGGTGTTCGAGGGCGAGGTCACGGAGATCGCCAACAGCGCCAAGAC
>JAAELT010000496.1 GCA_024226315.1 bacterium
CCTCGAGCTCGGCGTCGGCGAGGTCGGCGACCAGTCCGAGCGTCCGCCCGCGGGCGTCGTCGACGAGCCGCGTCAGCTCCTCGGCGTTCAACGTGAAGTGCTTGTCGCGGAGTTGCGGAATCGAAGTCGCGGGCAAGGGCATGGGATCTCCTCGGTCAAAGTCTACAGCGTGCTGGCGAGGGCGGGATGGGCCAAGAAGCCAAGCCGCAGGCTTGGATTCTCGGGGCGCCAGGGCGAACGGCGCATCGGCCGCTTGACCGATGCGGGAAATCACTCGAGCAGGCCGTGGCGAAACGCCTGCGCCACCATCGCCGCGCGCGTCGCCACTCCCAGCTTGCCGCGGATGTGCTCCACGTGGGTGCGCACGGTGGCGGCCGTGACGTCCAGCCGGATGGCGATGCCGGCCGTGGTCTCCCCGGCGGCGACGAGGCCGAGGACGTCGAGCTCCCTCGGAGTCAGCCGCTGCCAGTCCTCCGGCTGCCGAGGCGTCGCGGAGCAGAGGATGCAGACGGCCACCTCACCCGCCGGAACACACCACAGCTCGCATAGCTCGCGGCGCCACCTGAATCGTGTGTGGCGGGCGGATTCCAGGCTTCCCTTCATCAGGGCCGCGACGCAGCCGCGGGAGCAGGAGAGTCCTTCTACCTCGGCGAGCGAGCCCATCACCTCCCAGCACGCTCGGCCGTTGTTGCGGCCGAGCAGGAGCCCGGCCGAACGGTTCTGAGCGAGGATCGCGCCGTCTTTCCCGATCAAGGTGACGCCGGGACTCTGGCCGAGGGAGAGGGTTTCAGAGCAAGCCACAACTTAATCATATCACCTCTCCTAAAGGTACGAGCTCCGGTATGGAGGACATCACGCTCCGTGCTATTGCAGCAACGAGGCTGTCGATCTCTGCCTCGCCGCGCTGTAGGATCCATCCAAGGAGCGGCCGCATGCGCTGCGGGGCGTACAGCCCGGCGGCGACTCCGTTTCCACACACTCTCACGAGACGAGACGAGCATGAAAGTCAGCTGCATCGGCGGTGGCCCTGGCGGGCTCTATTCGGCAATCCTGATCAAGTCGCGCTTCCCCGACGCCGAGGTCGACGTCTACGAGCGGCACGAGCCGGGCGAGACCTTCGGCTTCGGGGTGGTGTTCTCCGACGCGACCCTGGGCAAGCTCGAGACGGCGGATGCCGAGACCTACGCAGACATCCGCGCCCACTTCGCGCACTGGGACGACATCGATATCCACTACGCCGGTCGTGTCTGGACCTCCACGGGTCACGGCTTCTGCGGATTCTCGCGCCAGACGCTGCTCGACATCCTCCAGTCCAGGTGCCGGGAGCTCGCCGTCAATCTTCACTTCGAGCACGAGGTCGAGTCGGTCGAAGCTCTCGCCGAGTCGGATCTGATCGTTGCGGCCGACGGCATCAACAGCGGAATCCGCAAGCAGCTCGAGGACCGGTTCAGGCCCGATCTCGATCACCGTCCAAACTACTTCATCTGGCTGGGCACGACCAAAACTCTCGATGCCTTCACCTTCTACTTCGGCGAGGACGATGCCGGGCTGTGGCGCGTGCACGCCTATCAGTACGAGCAGGATCACGCGACTTTCATCGTCGAATGCACGAAGCAGACCTTCGAGCGCTCCGGCCTTGCCATCCACGACGAGGGGGCGGCCATCGCCTACCTCGAGACGCTGTTCGAGAGGGAGCTCGACGGTCACCGGTTGATTGGCAACAACGGCTTCTAGCGCCGGTTTACCACCGTCCGCTGCGGCCATTGGTCCCACCGCGACGTCGTGTTATGCGGGAATTTCGTACTTACGGCGCACGTCTCGCTC
>JAAELT010000497.1 GCA_024226315.1 bacterium
CGCCGAGCCCATGAAAGAACAGGATCGCGCCGCGATGGGCATCGGCTCGATGCACGACACGAACGGGGGCGCCTGCCAGCTGTTGTCGCCGATCGTCGAGGTCTACCATCTCTCGTCGTTCTGACCCTACAACTTGGGATCTGGTGACGCCAGTCAGATCTATCCCGCGCCTCGACCGAGAGGCAGTGCATGGATGGACGTGGGTTCGGTAGAGTACGACTCCCCATGCCCAAGACCGACCAGCAGAGTGCCGCCGGCACCACCCTGACGCGAGCCGAGCTGGTCGAAGCGGTTGCCGCTGCCACGAACCTCCACAAGCAGGACGCCGAGAAAATCGTCGCCGCCGTCCTCGAGGCAATGACCGAGGCGATCCAGGACGGCTCACAGATCGAGCTGCGCGGCTTCGGCAGCTTTCGGATCCGCCAGCGCGCGGCCAGAGGCGGCCGCAATCCCGCGACGGGTGAGGCGGTCGAAGTGCCGCCCAAGCGAGTCTGCTACTTCAGGCCGGGCAAGGTGCTGGTGGACCTGCTCAACTCCAAGTGATGACCACCGCTTCCACCCCGAAGATCAACCACTTAGGCTCCCCCACCACCCGGCGGAGATCCGCAGCAACAGCCGCCCTAGTGCTCCTCATCAGCTCAACGCTCGGCACCTCGATGGCTGTCGCGGCCTCGGGCGAGGAGCCCTCTCCAAACACCGCCGAGCAGGTGAGCTACCGCATCGCCCGCGACAGCCCAGACGATCCAACTCGGCTCGAGCTACTCGACGCCGAGCGCGTCGTCTACGAGTACACGCCGGACAGCCGGCCCATGTTCCTGATCGAGGCGGAGAGCGTCCGGGTGCCCGAGTACGGGAGACCCGTCCTCGTGACGGTCTGGCAGATGGGAGTCCAGTCCCAACTCCTCGTCCTGATCGATCCGCAGCAGCTCGACCCCAAGAAGCCTGAGGCCCCGCTCCTCCTCGAGCAGTGGTCGATGGCCGAGATCCACTACGAGGTCGAGCAAGGGAAGCTGGCGATCGACTACGAGATCATCAACCCCGAGACGGGTGACTACACGGACAGACTGGTCGAGACAATGACGTGGCCGGAATGAGACCGGAACACCCGCTCGACGAGCGCGCTGAAGCCTTCCCGGTTAAATCCGTGAAGGACAGGTTGCCGATGCTGAAGCTTATCGTTGCAGAAAACAGACGCTCACCACCATGCCGAGAGGTCCCCTGACTCGAAACCGTCGGCGAAGATGCTGGGGCCGGCGAAAAGACGACCCTGGATACTCCAACCCGACGAGTCAGTGCCCTCTGAACCGTAGCTTTCCCACACGACCGCGAAGTTACCGTCGGCATCATTTGCCACCGCGGGATTATCCGGGCCCGACATGATGTAGGAGTTGATCTGGAACTGGCCTCCGACGGTTGATCCGTCGGAGGCGTAGCGCTGGCCCTGGATACTGTCGGGGTCCGGGCCCCCCAGGCCGCGCCTTTCCCACACCACGACGAAGTCGCCGTCGGCATCAACCGCCACCGCGGGATACCACTGCTCCGAGGTGGTGTAGGAGTTGACTTGGAACTGGCCCCCGACGGGGAATCCATCAGAGGCATAGCGCTGACCTTGGACACTGTAGCCCGATGAGTCCGTACCCCCTGAGCCCAGGCTCGACCACACGACCACGAAGTCACCGTTGGCTTCTGCCGCGACTTGAGGGTCCCACTGGTTTGACGTGGTGTAGAAGTTGACTTGGAACTCTACGTCGAGAGGAGAGCCATCGGCGCCGAAACGCTGGGCTTGAATGCTGATGCCCGACGTGTCCGTTCCTGACGATCCTTGGCTGTTCCAAACCACCACGAAGTTGGCGTCGGCATCGACCGCAACCGTGGATGACCACCTGTAGTCTGTGGTGTAGGTATTGACCTGGAACTCGGCGCCGAGCGGGGATCCATCGGCGGCGTAGCGCTGGCCTTGGATGCTGGAAGTCGCCGAGCCCGTGCCCCCTGCGATCAAGTTCTCCCACACCACCACGAAGTTGCCGTCAGCATCGGTTGCCACCGCAGGAATAGTCTGGCTACCCGTAGTGTACGAGTTGACTTGGAACTCTGCGCCCAGGGGGGATCCATCGAAGGCGTAGCGTTGGCCCTGAATGCTGTACTCCTCCGTGTCCGTACCCGCAGAGCCTCGACTGCTCCACACCACCACGAAGTCACCATCGGCATCGACCGCCACGGCGGGGAACCACTGCGCATCCGTTGTGTAGGAGTTGACTTGGAACTCTGCGCCGAGCGGGGAACCGTCGGAAACGTAGCGCTGACCGTGAATGCTGAAAACAGACGAGTCCGTACCCCACGAGCCGGCGCCGTCCCACACCACCACGAAATCGCCATCACTATCGACTGCTACCGCGGGACGAAACTGGTGAGCCGTGGTGTAGGAGTTGACCTGGAACTGGTCGCCTATCGGGCTGCGCTTCGTGGCGGCACTACCATGGCCCAGCGCTACTGCGGGAATCGCTGCTGCCAGCTGCAAAGCGACCGCTGGCAGAATGAGCTTCCAACAGCGAACCGTCCCTCCCATCGTCCGGCTCCTTGAGTTGGCTTCCGCAGCATCCGAGCGCAGCTGGTGTTGCGCGGACGATGCCAAAGTCTCAAGTCGAGTCTATTGGTGTGTTGCGGGAAGTCTGCCATACGATCGGGTAGCGGAACTCGACCTCGCACTGCCCGGGCGGGTAGGGAGGTTCGCTGACCGAGGGGTCTGTTGAGTCCGCTTCAGCCGCCTCTCCCACTCCTCTGGCGACCCTGACCGTTCGACGCTCGTCGATCGCCGCCAGCGTCCCACGCCGCCCCGCACTCGGCGGCCTCACACGGCAGCACCACCGGGTCGACAGCCGTGTCTCCGCTTGAATCCCCTCGATCAGGCCGTCCATGACCGCCTCTACTCACGGCAGACGGCCACAAGGTCGTGATGCACGGTGCCCCGATTCGAGGCATCGACGCGCTCACCGTGGCGCGGGCAGCAGACGACGTACCCAGCAGGAGTCTCGTGCGCGGTGTCCTCGACGTAGAGCGGATAGCCGCACTCGTCGCAGGCAGTTTCTTCCCGGCGGCTGGCAATGACGTAGAGCCTCATGAGGCCACCTCGGGAAAGAACTCCGCGAAGATCTCGTCTTCGCGCCGGCACTCGCCAGGAGTGCAGCCCGCGTCCTCGCAGTCGCCGCACATCGCTCCAGCCGGCCCGATAGCGAGCTCGGGACAGTGCTGACAAAAGCAAGTCCGGTAGGCCACCTCGTCAGGGTCGAGCAGGTGCTGCACGGTCATCACGGCGGGACTCCTTCGGTGGATCTCGTCGGAAGCGACAAAGAGAGGACGCCGCAGCCGGAGAGGAAAGTGGCGGGAGGCGCCGGAGAAGCTCCGACACCGGTGGAGGAGGTTGGAGGAATCTGGCAGGTGATGAGGCGGGCGGCAGCGGCGTCCTACGAAGAAGGTCCTCCGGGGAGCGGAAGCAGACGACTGAGCCAGCCAGCTGATCGCCTCTGCTGCTCGGGTTGATCGTCATGTCCGCTTCCTTCACTCGATGGAGATCCGGAGGATCTCTTCGCTCGAAACCCCTTTCCGCCCCTTCCGCAAAGAGAGCAGGCCGGCGCATGAGCGCCGGCCCACCAGATCGCAATCAAAACGGGATATCGTCGTCTTCCGGCTCAAGGCCGAGCTCCTCGACCACAGCGACGTACGAGCCCTCCGAAGCACCGGCTCCACCGTCGCCTCGCTGGCCCAGCATCTGCAGCCGCTGGCCCACGACCTCGGTCCGACACCGCGTCTCGCCCGTCTGCCGGTCCTCCCAGGACCGCGTCTGCAGACGCCCCTCGATGAAGACCTGACGCCCCCGCGTCAGGTACTGCCCGGCGACCTCCGCCAGGCGACCGAAGCACACGACGTTGTGCCACTCGGTCTGCTCGCGGCGCTCACCGCCCGAGTCCCTCCACCGGCGGCTCGTGGCCATCGAAAACGTGGCGACCGCCGAGCCCGAGGTCGTAGAGCGGACCTCCGGGTCGCGGCCGAGGTTGCCGAGCAAAAACACTCTGTTGATCATCACGAGGCTCCTTCAGTTGCGAGGGATCGGGAATCGATCCCTCTTCACTCAAGAACCCCTGATCTCCACCTCCGGAACTCCGATGGATGGCTCCGCGCAGCGGCAAGAGCGCGGCGGAAGGATGTCCGCTGCGGAGGGACGGAACAGCCGCGAGGCCGCGGCAACCTCAGCCGTTGGGCTCGACTTGCGGCCCCATGCCGTTCGGTTCGATCGTGGCTCCTAGGCGCCGGCCGTGCCTCATGGCCTTATCGTCCCGGCGCTGGCACGCAGCAATGTCGACACGATACGCTCAGCCTCTGCTCGAGCAAACTCGAGCGAATGCATCACCGTCATGCGCTCGAACGCCTCACGCTTCGGCGTGGAACGTTGATGGTGCCAACGCTGCACCAGAGCCTCGATTTCCTCGAGCAAGGCTACAACCTGCGGGTGACGGACCAGATGCTGGAAGAAGCCGCGCGACGTGGCGCTCGAGCTGTTCAAGTAGTGGTCGAGCGCCCGCTTCAGAGCGACGCCGGTATTGTGATCGCGAATCTCCTCTGAGGCCTTCGGGCGTCCCATGCGCTCTCCAGCGAGCATGCGCGCCGTGCGAGGGTGGTTCAGCGCACCATGCACGAAGAGCTCGACCGCCCTGTGCGTCTCCCCCAGCTCGAAGAAAGCCATCGCCGCCACCAGACTCTCGGCGGGCCCGATCCGGTGCAGATGGAGGGCGGCCTCGGCCGCCTCCTGCCAGCGGCCGGTATTCAGAAAGACCGAAGCCCGAGTCGACGCGGCGTTGATGTCGTCGTCGCACTCCCGCTCGAGCCGGTCGCAGATAGCCAGAGCCTCTTCGTAACTGCCGGTCTGATTGAGGGTGAGCGCCAGGTTCTGAAGACCCCGCATGTAGGGCCGGGTCGAGTGGTCGCTCCAATAGCGCGACTTGGCAATGCGCTTGGGAAAAAGCCGGCGCCCGACCTCGACCGTCTTCTCGAAGTGGCCGATGGCCTCCTCCAGTAGCTCCTGTTCGAGGGCGATCAAGCCGAGGTAGTTGTAGCCCTCCGCGTAGCGGTCGAAGCACTCGATTAACAAACCGAAGACGGCCGCTGCGCGCTGGTACTCTCCCTGGTGGTAGAGATCTGCGGCCTGTTCCTCGATCTCCGGCGGCACCTCGCTGCCACGCAGCGCGAAGCGCCAGTAGAAGGGGTTGTCGGCATTCCACTCCGACGCCTCCTGTTCGCACAGCTGCACCCGCCACTGGATCAGCTCGGCGAGAAACTCGAGCTCCAGTCGCTGCTCCTGGATGACCTGCGATGCCGAGTGCAGCTCCTGCGGATCCGCCAGGATCAACTGGCGCGCGAAAGCGCATAGATCCTGACGGAACCGGCCGAGCAGACGCGTGGTGCGGTACTCGTAGAGATCCGGCAGATGCCCCATCTTCTCCTCGATCCCCCGGCGGATCTTGGCCCAGTCGAATCGGATCTCCGGGTACTGCTGCTCGAGCAGCATCTGAAAGCGCTCAGGGCGAGCCCCTTCGCGGCGCCCGAGCGCCTCCAGGGCTTCGCCCTTGGAGTAGAGAGTGAACAAGATCTGCTGCTCGACCTTCCGGGTCTCCGGATCCCGGACCCCGTGAACGATGGCGACCTGGTTGCCGCGCTGCCGGACGTAAGCCATGAATGCTCCTTGTTGTGTTCAGTCATCATATTGGACACAACAAAGTCTGGCAACCCTTCGGGAGAACCAACCCGCGAGAGGATCAGCAGCATCGTGTGGATAAACTCGTGCAACGGCGGCTTGGACGAATCGAGAGACACCTACACCGGAGAGCGAATGATGACGGACCTTGGTGACTTCTGTGTCGAATGGCTCCACACCGAAGCCGGCCCATGTGTCCGTTGTGGTCGAGAGACCGGTACGGGGCCGGTGGGCTGGCACAAGGCGGATCCGGTGGGGCCGCTCTGCGACGGATGCATCGTCGACAAAGAGCGGGGTCTTGGCGCACTGCTCATGACCGCGAACGTGATCCGCGAGCTCAGCGAGATGCCCGATGATCCGGCTTCCTATGACCGGCAGGTGATCGCACTGATCACCTATGCCCGTCTCTACAACAAGGTCGAGTCAGCCACCTGGCCGATCCGCAGATTCCGCTTCCGTGAGATTCTCGACGAGCTTGATGGCCAGTCGCTGCCGCCCAACTGAACGTCTCTGACGACCACGGCGTGGTCCTTTTGGAATGTACCGGAGAATGCCCGGCCGTTCGGGGCAACCTGTCTCTGGCAGTGAGGATGCTCGTGGGCGATCCGCGGAGGCGAATTCCCCCGGTGTCGCCTGAGAGTGACAAGCGAGGTGCCCGGGCGGGGATCCGCCCGGGCACCAGGTCCTTCAGGACTTCTTCCTGGCCGGCCTGCGCCGCGGCTTCTTCTTCGCGGGAGCGGCGGTCTTGGCCGACGCCTTGGCCGGCGCCTTGGCCGCTTCCTTGGTCGGCTCCTTGGCCGGCGCCGGCTCCTCGGCCTCCGCGGCCTTCTCCGCTCCGGCACCGCCGGCACCCTCCCCGTTGGTACGCTGACCGAGCATCTGCAAGCTCTCGCACACGATCTCGGTCCGGTACCGCTTCTCGCCGGTCTGCCGGTCCTGCCAGGAGCGCGTCTGGAGGCGGCCCTCGACGTAGACCTGGCGGCCCTTGGCGAGGTACTGACCCGCCACCTCGGCGATCCGAGCGAAGCACACGACGTTGTGCCACTCCGTCTGCTCCTGGCGGTTGCCGGCCGAATCCTTCCAGCGCCGGCTGGTCGCCAGACTGAAGGTCGTCACGGGCTGCCCGGACTGGCTCGTGCGAACCTCCGGATCCTGACCCAAGTTACCGATGAGAATGACCTTGTTGACCATCGCTGACTCCTTTCAGAAGGTTTGAAAGTGTGAGATCCGAAGGGATCTCTTTGCCCAAAGAACCCATTCACCCCCTTCCGCTTCCCTCCCCATCTCTTCCCGAGCGACGCCGCCTGAAGCGGCGGCGCTGTTCTTCGAGCAAGCGAGGGTTGCCGAGGAGCCCGACTCAGTGGATCGGGCCGTCCTCGTCCGGGCGCAGGATCCTGCGGCGCGGCCCCGAGCGAGCTACGAAGCGCGCGTAGAGGCGGGCGAAGGCACCGAGCTCCGCCAAGGCCGCTCTCCACTCATCCTCGGACTCCGGCCCGAAGTCCCCGTACTCCCGGGTGACGGCGGAGAGAGCCAGCAACATCCCGAGCTCCGCGCAGTTCTGGAGCAGGCACAGATCGCAAACCGGATCCTCGTCGAGGTAGCCGACCGGACCGGCGCCGGTGGGCTCGACACAGAGGGCGCACGGAGCGCCGGGGCTCTCAGCCAAGCGGATGCTGTAGCCGGACGCAGAGGCCCGCGTTGAGACCGGCGGTTCGACGTCGGCGGGCGGGGCCGCCTCTTCGAGAGAGTAAGCAGCCGTGGACCGTACGGAGATTCGAAGCGGGGATGTGTGACTGAGTGACATGGTGCATCCTCGGGTAGAAGGTCCTTCAACTCGGTTGGAGTTGATGATCGAGAGATCCGCACGGATCTCTTACACGCAAGTCACCTTCCACCCCTTCTGCTCCGGTCGAGGCCGGATCGAGGGCGGCTACGCCCTGCGATCCAATCTCCGGTACTGGATCGACTCCGCGACGTGGGAAGCGCGGATGCCGTCACTTCCGTCGAGATCGGCCACTGTCCGCGAGACCCTCAGGATCCGAGAGACCGCCCAGGCCGAGAGCTTGAGGCGCTCGAAGGCGACCTCGAGCAAGCGCCGAGCGTCGGGCTCCAGTAGGCAGAAGCGTTCGAGATCCTCGGAGCCCATGCTGGCGTTGGTCGGCGTCGAGCAATCGGCGCCGAAGCGCTGCTGCTGGATCTCCTTGGCTTCGAGCGGATGCCGGGCATCCGAAGGACCGGCAGGCCTCCTACTCGGTCACCGACTTCTCGTGGAGAGACCGGGCCACAGCCGGACTGCCCGGTGCTGGTATCTTCACGGGGGCATGTTCGGCAACCGTCCCGCAATCCTCTTCGACCTCGACGGCACGCTCGTCGACTCAGCGACCGATCTCGCCGCTACCGTGAACCATCTCCTGGAGCGCGACGGTCTGGACTCTCTGCCGCTCGCCGAGATCCGCCAGATGCTCGGTCCTGGTGCCTCGGTCGTGCTGCAACGAGCGTACGGCCGGTACGGCTCCCAGCCCCCATCCGACGCGCTGGAGCGCTTCCGGACCCACTACCGTGACCACTGCACCGTCCACACCCGGCCCTATCCGGGCATCGTCGAGATGCTCGGGCAGTTGGCTGGACGATCGCTCGCGGTGGTCACGAACAAACCCACCGACCAAGCCGAGAAGGTGGTCGGCGACTTGGGGCTGTCTCCCCTGATCCCACTCGTTGTGGGTCCCGAACTCGCCGAGCGGAGCAAGCCGGCGCCGGAGCATCTCTTCGCGGCGCTCAAGTGTCTGGGACGGCAACCGTCGGAGGCGGTAATCGTCGGTGACGGTACCACCGACATGCTGGCCGGCCGCGATGCCGGCACTGCGACGATAGCGGTGCTGTGGGGCTACCAAACCCGGGAGCAGCTGGCGCCGTGCGGACCCAACCACATGGTCGAGACGGTGTCGTCTTTGGAAGAGCTGCTGACCGGGACCTGATCCCCGCTCCAGCGAGTCAGGAGGTCCGTGCCGGCCCGAGAAACGCCGTGCCAGAGGGCCTGGAAGGGCCGTGGGACCTCCGGCAGCAATCTCACCTACCGGATGCGGGGATTGTCGTTGAGAGAGGGCCTTCCACGACGTCGGCCGGCGCCGTGGCTGCTAGGGAGCTGGAGTACAATTGGGGCGGCCCTCACACGTCGCCGATGTTTTTGAGACGCCGAACGAGAGGCTGCCCCTCGCCTGGGCGGACGACTTTTCGAGACACTGCCGGGAGGGTGACGACGGTTCCATGACGAAGCGTATCCGCATCGGTGTCGACGACAAGATACCCGTCCCTTTCACCTTCAAGGAACGGGATCTTATCCTCGCAGAGACTTTCATCGACATGAGCATGGACCAGGCTTTCCGCGTGGCTGAGGTCAAGGGTGGGCGCGTAGTCGTGCCGCTCACCTTGAGCGACATCGAAGATCTCATGGGGCACGTCGCTGCGACCGCCAACCACACCGACGACCGGCAGCTGGAGAGGAAGCTCTATGCCATCTGGGAACGGCTCGACAAGTGCGAGAACCGTTACGAGGACGAGCTCTCAGCACCACCGGGTGGCTGGAAATCCTGAGAGGGCGTGGACCGCAACGAAGGCCCAGAGGCCGCCGGGGTTGTGGTCGGTGGTTGGGGATGTCAGGCAGCCGTTGGCAGGTCGACGCTCTGCACGGACCGACGCTTGGCCTTCGCCCGGTGATTCGTCGCGAGAGTGGTAGGTTGCCCTAAGAGATTTCAAGAGAGCGGAGCTGGAAGGAGGTGACATCAATGAAGGTTCGTACTCACGTCAAAGCCGGAGACGGGGCAGAGCTGGTCGGCGGCTAATCGCTGTTTGACTCGGTCCCCTGGGAGCGCCGGGACACCGCCTCCCGGGACCTCCGGCCGTTGGCGTTAGGCTGCCAGCCGGGGGAGTTCGATGCTCTGCACCGCCCGGCACTTGGCGTGCTCGCCCCGGCGGTCGTAGTGGGCGGTGGTCGTGACGTCGGCATGCCCTGCGAGGCGAAGGCGAAAGACGAGGATCGATCTTCTCCCGGGTGCCCAATCCGTAGTCTGGCATCCCGGCGCGTTGACTCAGCTCGTGCCGCCGGCCGCCTTTACCGTCGGCCCCCGGTACCTCCCCAGGCGCCAGGTCAAGCCGACGGAGAGGCTCAGCAGCTCGCGATCACGGTCGAAATCGTCTTCGAACGCCATCATCGAGGCCTCGAGGCGGACGGCTGTTCGCCCACGGCCGAAGAAGAAACGGCTCCCAACGCCCACCTGCACCGCGCCGGAGGCCTCGTAGTCCTCATGGTAGCCGTGATGGCCGTGATGGCCGTGATGGCCGTGATGGCAGGAACTACCGTGTTGGCCGTGGCAGTGATAGAACGGGAACGACTCCATCTCCACCGCCCCCAGACCTACGAGCACGTAGGGCACGACGGTTTCGTTGGGGTGCCAGTTGAAGACCGCATTGGCGAAGATGCCACCCAGGGCTTCGACGCCGTCCGGACCGCCACTGCCGATGCCCACGAGTTGGCCCTCGAGCTGGAAGAGATCGCTGAAGTGATAGCCGCCGCGGATCGAGGAGCGACTCTCGTCGCCGTAGTCGCCGCCGTCGAGGTCGACCCAGCCGACGTCGAAGCCGATCTCGCCGTTGCCTTCGAACACGCCGCCGGATGCCGGGGCAGCGAGCATTGACAGCAGGAGCAGGGGCAGGAGGAGGACGATCTGCTTAGAACTGTTGAATGTGGACCGCATGTCAGTCTCCCAGAATTGCGCCGGGTTCGTCGCCGACCCGGCTCGGTTGCTGTGATCCAGGCTAGACGAAAGCCTGCGCCCTGGCTTGATGGAATCGTGAGGCTTTCGTGAGGAAATCGCATCCTGCTGCCCGTCAGGGGGTGGTCTCTCGATCGAGCGCGGCGCTCCGGCCGAGACCGGACCGAAGACGGCTACGCCCTGCGATCCAACCTCCTGTACTGGATCGGCTCCGCGACATGGGACGCGCGGATGCCGTCGCTCCCATCGAGATCGGCAACCGTCCGCGAAACCCTCAGGATCCGAGAGACCGCCCGGGCCGAAAGCTTGAGGCGCTCGAAGGCAACGTCCAGTAAGCGCCGGGCGTCGGGCTCGAGCACACAGAGGCGGTCGAGATCCTCTGAGCCCATGCTGGCGTTGGTCGGCGCCGAGCAATCGGCGCCGAAGCGCCGCTGCTGGATCTCCCTGGCCTCCAGAACCCGCCGCGCCACCTCCGCACTCGGCTCGCCTGGCGGGCCCTTGAGCTCCTGGAGCGAGAGCGCCGGCACCTCGACGTGCATGTCGATGTGCTCCGCGAGCAGACGGCCGACGCGCGAGCGGTAGCGCTCGACGAGCCGCTCCGTGCAGCGACACTCGCGCCGGGGATCACCCAGGTGCCCGCACGGACACGGCGCCATCGCCGCAAAAAGAGCGAACCGCGCCGGGAACTTGAATCGGCTGCTGCGGCGCACTACCGTTACCTCCCCGTCTTCGAGCGGCAGCCGCAAGGCCTCGAGCGCATCGCGCCGAAACTCCGGCAGTTCGTCCAGGAAGAGCACGCCGCCATGGGCCAGGCTGACTTCGCCGGGACGCGGGATGGATCCGCCTCCCAGGAGCCCGGCGCTCGAGACGCTCGAATGCGGACACCGAAAGGGCCGCTGCTGGACGAGCCCCAGGGGCGGCTCCTCCGCTACCAACGACTGGATCTTAGTGACCGCGACCGACTCCGCCTGGCCCAGCGGAGGCAGGATCCCCGGCAGGCGCCGCGCCAGCATCGTCTTGCCCGAGCCTGGCGGGCCCACCATGAGCAGGTGGTGGCCACCGGCAGCGGCCACTTCGAGCGCCCGCTTGGCAGCCTCGCAGCCCCGGATGTCGGAGAGGTCGAGGTGCTTCGTACCGGCCTCCGCGAGTTCGTCGGAGGCTCGCGCGGCTGCGATCGGAGCGCGGCCGGCGAGATGCTCGACGGCCTCGGTCAGCGAGCAGACCGGAATCACTTTCACACCTTCAGCGACTGCGGCTTCGGCGGCGCTGCGAGCCGGCACAATGAGCTCGCGCAGCGCTTCACCGGCGGCCAGCTCGGCGAGGGCGAGAGCACCGCGTAGCGGACGCACCGAGCCATCGAAAGCAAGCTCACCGCAGAGGAGAGTCCCGTTGAGCGCCTCGGCCGGCAGCTCGCCCACAGCCGCCAGCAGGCCAAGAGCGATGGCGAGATCGAAGTAGCAGGACTGCTTGGGGAGGTCGACGGGCGGAAGGCGACAGGTGACCGCTCGCGGCGGCAGCTCGTAGCCGGAAGTCCCGATTGCGCGGCGGACGCGCTCGCGGCTCTCGCGCACCGCAGTCTCGCTGAGACCGGTGATCCGGAATCGTGGCAGACCGACGGAGACGTCGACTTCGACCTCCACCAGTCGGGCCTCGATCCCCCAGGGCGTCGCGGACTGAACTCGTGCCAGCATGAGGTAGCTCCTTCTCGATGTGGATCGGAGAGTCGAGAGATCCGCAGGATCTCTTTCACCCCACGCTTCTCCGACCCTCCTCCCTCCGGGATCAGGGCTGAGCTGGCTGAGCCGCCGCACCTCCTGGAGTGAGTCCGGTAGGCGATTCGCCTGCAAGGACCACCGCAATGCCGCGAAGACCCAGTAGAATCATTGACTCTGGATCGATCTCAGCGAGACAGGAAGACGAGGAGGCTCGGTCTTTCCTGCCGTCTGCGTCTGCAGGACAGGGTAGAGCCCGTCCTGCTCCCGCCAGGGAGGAGTCGTAATCCCATGGATGTTTTCGAGCTTCGAGATAGGGTCATCAGCGAGTACGGCTCCTACGTTCGGAGCTTCATCACGATCCGTGATCGGCGAATCGAGGATCTCGTCGACCAGGAGCTCGCTGGCGGTCGTCTGTGGCCTCAGCCGCTCATCCAGCTCAATCCCAACTTCAAACCGGGGGAACCGCTGCAGGATCTCGTCGACGAGGGCCTGCTCCACCCGGAATGCCTGAAGATCTTCCGGAAGAAGCCGACCCAGACCGACGATGAGGGCCCCCTTCGGTTCCATCAGCACCAGGTCGAGAGCATCCGGGCCGCGTCGGCCGGCGACAACTACGTCCTGACGACGGGTACCGGCTCGGGCAAGAGCCTCGCCTACATCGTGCCGATCGTCGATCACGTTCTGCACCGCGGCAGCGGGCGCGGTATCCAGGCGATCGTCATCTACCCGCTGAACGCGCTGGCCAACAGCCAGCTGGGCGAGCTGGAGAAGTTCTTGTGCCACGGCTACCCGGACGGCCAGCCGCCGGTGACCTTCCGGCGCTATACCGGCCAGGAATCCGAGGACGAGCGCCGGGAGATCATCGCGGACCCGCCGGACATCCTGCTCACCAACTACGTAATGCTCGAGCTGGTGCTGACGCGGCCCTGGGAACACAAATTGGTAAGCGCCGCAGATGGGCTCAGGTTCCTGGTGCTCGACGAGTTGCACACGTACCGCGGGCGTCAGGGCGCCGACGTGGCGCTCCTGGCGAGGCGGGTGCGCGAGATGTGCCGGGCTCGCGAGCTGATCTACGTCGGCACCTCAGCGACGCTGGCAGGCGGCGGGACCTGGGGCGAGCAGCAAAGCGAGGTCGCCGAAGTAGCGAGCAATCTCTTCGGCGCCGAGGTCGAGTCCCACCGGGTGATCGGTGAGACCCTGCAGCGATTGACTCCCCCGGCCCAGCTCGACGACCCCGGATTCATGGACCGGCTGGCGGACCGGATCCGTTCGGGACACGCGGCCGAGGATCAAAACGACTTCCTCGCCGACCCGCTCGCCTCCTGGACAGAGACGGCCCTGGGCCTCGAGGTGGAGCCGGGATCCGACCGTCTGATTCGAGCCGAGCCCCGCGCCCTGGTCGACCTGGCACCGGAGCTCGCCCGTTCGATCGGCGTCGATGCAGACCTGTGCGAAGGCGCGCTGCGCGAGATTCTGTTGGCGGGATATCGGCTTCGCAACGACGCCGGGCAACCCAGCTTCGCCTTTCGGCTCCATCAGTTTGTCGCCAAGGGCGAAGCCGTCTACGCAACCCTCGCACCGGAGGCCGAACGCTTCATCACCCTGCAGGCGCAGCAGTACGCCCCGGAAACGGAACGCCAGCGGATCCTGCTGCCGTTCGCGTTCTGCCGCGAGTGCGGCCAGGAGTACTACGTCGTCCGGCGGCAGCAGCCGGCGGGCGGACCGGCGACCTACTTCCCGCGAGAGCTCTCGGACCGTTTCGAAAACGACGATGGCGAGCCCGGGTTCTTGCACCTCGATACCGTCGACCCCTGGCCCAGCGACGCCGAGGCCGTCCACGAGCGGCTACCCGAGAGCTGGATGGAGACCAAGCGATCCGGGAAGCGGGTGGTGCGCAAGGCCCGGCTGGACCGTCTGCCGCGCGAGATATTCCTCTCCCCCGACGGAGAAGAAGGCTCAGGGGATTTGCGCGCCCACTACTTCCGGGCACCGTTTCTCTTCTGCCTCCATTGCCGGATCACCTACGACGCTCACCAGACCTCGGACTACGGCAAGCTGGCGACTCTCGGCTCGGAGGGTCGGAGCACCGCCACCTCGGTTCTGTCACTGGCGGCGATCCGGGAGCTGCGCCGCAACGAGACCCTGCCAGCGCGCGCGCGCAAGCTGCTCAGCTTCACCGACAACCGCCAGGACGCCTCGCTCCAGGCGGGGCACTTCAACGACTTCGTCGAGATCACGCTGCTGCGATCAGGGCTGTGGCGGGCGATCGCCGCGGCGGGAGTCGCTGGTCTGCGGCACGATCAGCTGACGCAGAAGGTCTTCGAAGCGCTGAATCTGCCGCTCGAGTCGTACGCCGTCAATCCCGCGGTCCAGTACCTCCAGTTGGAGGAAACCCAGCGCGCCATGCGGCAGATGCTCGGCTACTACCTCTACCGCGATCTTCAGCGAGGCTGGCGTGTGACGTCACCGAACCTCGAGCAGAGCGGCCTGCTTTCGATCGACTACGTGTCGCTCGAGGAGTTCTGCGGCGATCAGCAGCATTGGGACAGTCGCCATGCCGCGCTCGCGACGGCACGGCCGGCCCACCGCGAGCGGGTCTGTCGCCTGCTCCTCGAGTACCTGCGCCGGGAGCTGGCGATCCGCGTCGGTTATCTCGACCCCGTCGAGCAAGAGAGTCTGCGCCAGCTGTCGAGCCAGTACCTCATCCCGCCCTGGGCTTTCGACGAGAGCGAGCGACTGCTCCGCAGCAGGATCGTGCTGCCGCGATCACGGGGAGGTCGACGCGCGGCGGAGTACCTGACGTTCCTGTCACCCAGAGGCGGTCTCGGCCTGCTGCTCAAGCGTGCCGAGACCTTCCCGGATATCCAGGCGCCGTTGCGCGTCACAGACGCAGCCCAGATCCTCGAAGACCTGCTGGAGGCGTTGACCATCCCCGGTCTCGTGCACCGCGCCCTCGAGCCCCGGGACGGGCGAGACGACGATGTGGCGGGCTACCAGCTCAACGCATCCGCGATGGTCTGGCGGGCCGGCGACGGTACGCAGGGGTACCACGACCCGATCCGGGTTCCGAATGCTCCCGAGGAGGGGCTGCGCACCAACCCGTTCTTCGTCGAGTTCTATCGCGGCGACACCGACGAGCTGAAAGCCCTCGAAGCGCGAGAGCACACGGCGCAGGTTCCGGGACCGATCCGCGAGGAGCGCGAAGAAGCGTTTCGTGAAGCCCGGTTGCCGATCCTCTACTGCTCGCCGACCATGGAGCTGGGGGTCGACATCGCCCAGCTCAACGTGGTCAATCTGCGCAACGTACCGCCGACACCCGCGAACTACGCTCAGCGCAGCGGCCGCGCCGGGCGCAGCGGCCAGCCCGCGTTCGTCTTCACCTACTGCTCGGCGGGCAGCCCGCACGATCAGTACTTCTTCAAGCGCCCAGGCCTGATGGTGAGCGGCGCCGTGACCCCGCCTCGCCTGGACCTCGCCAACGAGGACCTGGTCAGAGCCCACGTCCACGCCATCTGGCTGGGGCTGACTCGCGTCAACCTGGGAAACTCCCTGGCCGACATCCTCGACGTGAGCGGCGACGACCCCAGCCTGGAAATCCTGCCCCAGATTCGACAGGCGCTGGACGACGAGCGAGCCCGCCGGCGGGCGCTGGAGCTGGCCCGTGACGCGCTCCGGGACGCGATGAAGGGAGGCTGGTTACCCGATGACGGGCTCGACGCCTGGTTGCAGCACGTCATCGACACCATCCCCACGAGCCTGGAATCCGCTCTCGAGCGATGGCGCGGTCTGTATCGAGCCGCGCTGCGCCAGTCGGAACGGCAATCCCGAATCGTGCGGGACGCCTCGCGGGAGCCGCGCGACCGCGACCGGGCGCGGCGGCTGCGGGACGAAGCCGAAGCGCAGCTGCGGATTCTGCTCGAGGTCGGGCTGTCGCAGCACTCGGACTTCTACAGCTACCGGTACCTGGCGAGCGAGGGATTCCTGCCGGGCTACAACTTTCCCCGCCTGCCGCTGTCGGCCTACATCCCGGGACGGCGGCGACGGCGCGAGGACGACGAGTTCCTCTCCCGTCCGCGCTTCCTGGCGATCTCGGAGTTCGGGCCCCGGAGCTTCCTCTACTACGAGGGCTCGCGCTACGTGATCAACAAGGTCATCCTCCCGGTGGAGGGACTCGGCGACAGTCCCGAGCTGACGCGGCGGGCGGTTCTGTGCCACGACTGCGGCTACCTGCACCCGCTGGCCGACGAGCCGTCGCCGGACCTGTGCGAGAGTTGCCGCGAGCCTCTGCCGCCGGCGATCGAGAACTTCTTCCGCATGCAGAATGTCGCCACCCGCCGGCGGGATCGCATCAACTCGGACGAGGAAGAGCGCTTCCGGCTCGGTTACGAGCTCAAGAGCGGCGTGCGGCTGCCGGTCCGCGGCGGGCGCACCGACGCCCCGCGGGCGGTGCTGGAGCGCGACGGCGAGGCGCTCGTCGACCTGATCTACGGCCACGCGGCCACTCTGTGGCGCATCAACTGGGGCTGGCGCCGCCGCCGCAAACACGACCAGACCGGCTTCGTCCTGGACATCGAGCGCGGGTACTGGAGCAAGTCGCAGGTCACCACCGACGATCCCGACGACCCGATGTCGCCGCGCACTGAGCGGGTGATCCCCTATGTCGAGGACCGCCGCAACTGCCTGCTGGTGGAGCCGGGGGCGGCGCTCGACGCGAGCGCCATGGCCTCGCTCCAGGCGGCGCTCAAGTCGGCGATCCAGGCCGCTTACCAGCTCGAGGACCGAGAGCTCCAGGTCGAGCCACTGCCGGACGCCGACGACCGGCGGCGGATCCTGATCTACGAAGCCTCGGAGGGTGGCGCCGGCGCTCTGCGCCGGCTGGTGGAGCTGCCGCGGGCGCTGCCGGAGATCGCCCGCACCGCGCTCGACATCTGCCACTTCGACCCGGAGACCGGCGAGGATCTCGGGCGAGCCCCGGGGGCGCCGGAAGACTGCGAAGCCGCATGCTATGACTGCCTCCTGTCCTACACCAATCAGCGCGACCACCGCCTGGTGGACCGGCAGATCATCCGCAAACTGCTGCTGGAGTGGGCTGGCGGCACGGTGTCGACCTCGCCCGGCTTCAGCGACCGCAAGGCGCATCTCCGCCGGCTCGTCAACCTCACCGACTCCGGCCTCGAGCGACGATGGCTCGAGCTGCTGCAGAGTCTCGACCTGGCGCTGCCGGACGCCGCCCAGGAGCTCATCGAGGCATGCGGCGTGCGTCCGGATTTCCTCTACCGCGAACATGCCCTGGCGGTCTTCATCGACGGCCCGCATCACGGCCAGTCGGAGGTACAACGAGAGGATCGAGCCCAGGAAGATCGGCTCCAGAACCAGGGATTCGGCTTCGTCCGATTCTCGTACCGCGATGAGGACGAGTGGCCGGAGATCCTGGAACGTTACCCGTCCGTGTTCGGCAGGGTCGAGACCGTCAGAGAAGAGATCGAGCCCGGCCCGGAGCCGGTGCCGGTGCCGGTGCCGGAAGCAATCGACCTCGAGCTGTTCGACGAGGAATGGCACCCGCTTGTCCGCGACCTGGCCGAGCGCGAGGGAATCGTTGTCGACGCCGGCGGAGACGTGCTGGCCGGAGGCCGGGTGATCGGCGCCGACGTCGCCGTCGTCGAGGCGGGTGGCCGCAGACTTCGGCTCGTCGACGCCCGCGATCCAGCGGCCGAGAAGATCCGCGAAGCGCTCGATGCCGGTGGCGAGAGGGCACTGCTGATCGAGCCCGAAGACGAAGAGCTCGCCGAGCGCGTGCTCGCCGCGCTCGAGGACGAGCCGTGAAGCCGGTTCTGATCGCGACGTCATTCTTCTCCTCACTGGAGGACCTGGAGCCGAGCGAGAGGCTCCGCGCCATCGCGTTCCTCAACACTTTCCAGGCCAACCCGGCGAGCCCGGGCATCAGCCTGGAGCGCGTCAAGCATCCCAGGAGCTCCGACGTCTGGTCCGGGCGCATCAGCCGGGACCTGCGGGCGATCCTGCACAAGGACGGCGAGAACTGGGCTCTGCTCCATGCCGGTCACCACGATCCGGCGTACGACTGGGCCTGCCGGCGGAATATCGGCCGCCATCCGGCGACCGGCGTGATGCAGATCGTCGAGGCGATCGAAACCGTCGAGGAGGTCCAGAGGATCATCCAGGTGGACTTGCCGCCGGAAGAGCCGCGGATCTTCGAGCGCAACGAGGACGCCTATCTGGTGAGCCTAGGCCTGCCAGAGAGCTGGCTGCCGGCGGTGCACGAGATCCGCACCGACGACCAGCTGCTGTCGGTGTGCGACAAGTTGCCGCCGGACGTGGCCGAGCGCCTCATGGACGTAGCGGCCGGGGAGGTGGTGACGCCGCCCGAGCCGGTCCCCGTCGAACAGCCGGCGGCAGCGAGCCCGGACACCCGCCGGCGGTTCTTCCTGGTGGAGGACACCGAGGATCTACGCACCGTGCTCGAGGCCCCTCTGGAGCGCTGGATCGCCTTCCTCCATCCCTCCCAGCGCTCGCTGGTCGAAGCCGAGTACCGCGGGCCGGCCAAGGTCTCGGGCGCCGCCGGCACCGGCAAAACCGTGGTGGCCATGCACCGGGCCCGCCACCTGGCGCGCCGGGGCCATCGGGTGTTGCTGACCAGCTTCGTCACCACCCTGTGCCAGAACCTGGAACGGAATCTCAGGCTGTTCTGCCGCGGCGAGGATCTGTCGCGCATCACAGTCTCGACGGTCCACAAGCAGGCGCTCGCCATGGTCCGGGCGGTCGAGCCCCGGGCGCGCCCGGCGACCCACCGGGAAGTCGCCGACCTGCTGAACGCCTTCTCGCGGCGCTTCGCCGCCGACTTCGAGCCGGAGTTCGTGCGCTCGGAGTGGGAGAGCGTCATCGAGCTACAGGGGATCGGCACCTGGCCGGAGTATCGGCGCGCGCGGCGCAGCGGTCGCGGGCGTCCCCTGTCGGTGCGCGACCGGAGGACCCTGTGGCAGGTCTTCGAAGCTGTGCTCGAGAATCTCCGCCGCCGCACCCTCTACACATTCTCCGGACTCTGCCGCCAGGCCGAGCTCCTGCTCGAACGGGGTGAGGCATCCTCGCCGTTCGACGCCGTGGTGGTCGACGAGGTCCAGGACCTGCGGCCGCCCGAGCTGCGCTTCGTGCACCGGCTCACCGCCGCGGCCCCGGGGCTCCTGATGGTGGTCGGAGATGCCGGCCAGCGGATCTACCCCGGGGGATTCAGCCTCAGCGCCCTGGGCATCGAGGTCCGCGGACGGTCGCGGATCCTGCGCCTCAACTACCGCACCACCGAGCAGATCCGGCGCTCGGCCGACCGGCTGCTCGGCGAGACGCAAGACGACATGGACGGCGGCGCCGAGAGCCGGCGCAGCCGCAGCCTGCTGCGTGGACCGGAGCCCACCCTGCGCGGCTATTCGAGCGTGGGACAGGAGACCAGCCAGGCGGTGGTGACCGTGCGCGCCTGGCTCGATGGCGGCCTGGAGCCCGAGGAGATCGGCGTCTTCGCCCGCACCGCGCGGCTGATCGAGAGGATCGCCCAGGCGTTCGCCGACGCCGGGCTGCCGGCGCACCGCCTCAAAGACGAAGGCGGCGCCAGCCAGCCGGGCATCCACCTGGGGACCATGCACCGGGCCAAGGGCCTGGAGTTCAAGGCGGTGCTGGCTGTCTCCTGCTCGGCGGGCGTCATGCCGAACCCGCGCACCCTGTCGCGCTACGGCGATCCGGTCGACCGCCAGGACGCCGAGACCCGCGAGCGACACCTGCTCTACGTGGTGATGACCCGCGCCCGCGACGAGCTGGTGGTGACCTGGGTCGGGCGACCGAGCCCGCTGCTGGAGGAGGTGCTCGATCATGACTGATTTCTCCGTCGGCTCCCTGGTGCGCGCCCGCGGCCGCGAGTGGGTCGTCCTGCCCGAGTCCACCGCGGAAGAGGACCTCCTGGTGCTGCGCCCGCTGGGCGGCACCGAGGACCAGATCACCGGCATCTACCTGCCGCTGGAGCCGGTGGAGGCGGCCACCTTCCGCCTGCCCGATCCCTCGCGCGACCTCGGCAACCACCTCTCGGGCCAGCTTCTGCGCGACGCCGTCCGGCTCGGCTTCCGGTCCGGCGCCGGGCCGTTTCGGTCGCTGGCGCGCATCGGCATCGAGCCGCGCCCCTACCAGCTCGTCCCCCTGCTCATGGCCCTCAAGCTCGACCCGGTGCGGCTGCTGATCGCCGACGATGTCGGCGTCGGCAAAACGGTCGAGGCCCTGCTGGTCGCCCGCGAGCTCCTCGACCGGGCCGAGATCCGGCGCTTCACCGTGCTCTGCCCGCCGCATCTCGCCGAGCAATGGCAGCGGGCGCTCGACACCCAGTTCCACATCGACGCCGAGCTCGTGCTCTCCGGCACGGTCGCTCGTCTCGAGCGCCGAATCCCTTCAGGGGACTCGCTGTTCGAGCACCATCCGTTCACCGTGGTGTCGACGGAGTACATCAAGTCCAAGGTCCGGCGGCACGAATTCGTGCGCGCCTGCCCGGAGCTGGTGATCGTCGACGAGGCCCACGGCTGCGCTGCGGCGGGTTTGGGCCGCGCCGCCCAGCTGCGCAATGAGCTGCTCTCGGAGCTGGCGCGCGACGCGGACCGCCACCTGATCCTGGTGACGGCCACCCCGCACAGCGGCAAGGAGGAGACCTTCCGTTCGCTGCTCGCGCTCCTCGACCCGGCCTTCGCGGATCTGCCGGCGGACCTGCGCGGCCAGGTCAACCGGCCGCACCGCGAGCACCTTGCTCGCCACCTGGTGCAACGCCGCCGCGGCGACCTGAAGCGCTACCTCGACACCAAAACCCCCTTCCCGCAACGGAAGATCGCAGAGGAGCAATACACCCTGTCACCCGCCTACCAGCGCTTCTTCGGCCGGGCGCTCGAGTTCTGCCGCGAGCAGGTGCTCGACACCTCGCTCGACCAGCGCCACCAGCGGGTGCGCTGGTGGTCGGCCCTGGCGCTGCTGCGCTCCCTGGCTTCGAGCCCCGCGGCCGCGGCCGCGACGCTGCGCAACCGCGCAGCGAGCGCCGATACGGAGACCGTGGAAGAGGCCGACGAGGTCGGCCGCCGCTCGGTGCTCGATCTCGACGACGAAAGCGTCGAGGGGATCGACGTGGTGCCGGGCAGCCAGACGGAGGAAGACACCGAAGCGCCCGAGCGGCGCCGTCTCCGGCGCCTGGCGCGCGAGGTCGAGGCGCTCGCGGGCCGCGAAGATCAAAAGCTCGCCCGGGCGATCGAGCTGGTAAAAGCGTTCCTCGGCGACGGCTACAGCCCGATCCTGTTCTGTCGTTTCATTCCCACCGTCGAGTACGTGGCGGCGGCGCTGCGCAAAGCGTTGGGAAAGAAGGTCGCGGTGGAGGCGATCGCTGCCACGGTGACGGCGGACGACGGCCGGGCGGTGTCGCTGCCGCCGGAGGAGCGGCAGCGACGGATCCGGGCGCTGGCCGAGCACCCGAAGCGGGTCCTGGTGTGCACCGACTGCCTGTCGGAGGGGATCGACCTGCAGTACTGGTTCGACGCCGTGATGCACTACGACCTGTCCTGGAACCCCACCCGCCACGAGCAGCGCGAGGGCCGCGTCGACCGCTACGGGCAGGAGCGCAAAACGGTGCGGGCGCTGACCTTCTACGGCGAGGACAATCCGATCGACGGCATCGTCCTCCAGGTGCTGCTGCGCAAGCATCTGGCGATCCACCGTCAGCTCGGCATCACGGTGCCGGTGCCCATGGACACCGCCGCCGTCCAGGAAGCGATCTTCCAGGGGCTGCTGCTGCGCGAGAACGCCGGCGCCCGCCAGCTGACCATGGAGTTCCTGGAGCCGCAGCGCCGCGAGGTGGAGACACGGTGGGACGCGGCGGTGGAGCGGGAGAAGGCCAGCCGGAGCCTGTTCGCCCAGCAGAGCATCAAGGCCGAGGAGGTACGGCACGAGCTGACCGAGAGCCGGCAAGCGCTTGGCGACGAAACCGTGGTGGAGCGCTTCACCGTAACGTCACTCCGCGCGCTCGGAGCTGGGTTGCACGGAACGGAGACCCTGCGGGTCGATCTGCGCGAGACGCCGGCCGCGCTGCGGGACCTCATCGGCGCGGGCGGCGAGATCACGGTCGGTTTTCGCGGCACGCCGACGCGGGGAGTCGAGCGGCTGACCCGTACCCACCCCTTCGTCGAGGGCCTGGCTTCCTACGTCCTCGAGTCGGCGCTGGACGCTGAATTCGACGGCAGCCCCGCTCGCCGCGCCAGCGTCGTGCGCACGGCCGCCGTGGACCTGCGCACCACGCTGCTGCTGCTGCGTCTGCGTTTCCACCTGGTGACGCGCGGGCGCGACGACCGGGAGAAGCCTCTGCTCGCCGAGGACCAGCTGCTGGTCGGCTTCCGCGGCAGCCCGGAGCGGGCCGACTGGCTGCCGGCCGAGGACCTGGAGCCGCTGCTCGGCGCCGAGCCCGGCGCCAACATCCCTCCCGAGCTCGCCCGCAATCAGCTGGAGGGGATCCTTGGCAGCCTTTCCGCCCTCATGCCTCGTCTCGACCAGCTGGCCGAGGAGCGGGGACAAGAGCTGCTGGCGGCCCACCGGCGGGTGCGCCAGGCGGCGAAACAGAGCGTCCGGGCCCTGCGGGTGGAGCCGCATCTGCCCGCCGACGTCCTCGGCGTCTTCGTCTACCTGCCGGTGCCCGGAGGCGTGGCGTGAGGCGCACCACCCACCGCTCCGCCTTCACCGCCGTGCGTACGGAGGGCGGCATCCTGCCCGCCGAGCTGCTGGAGCGGCTGGCCGCCGGCGACAAGGAGATCGCCGGCACCTCCCCGGCCGACTATCACCTCGGCCCGAACGAGCGCCTGGGCGAGGCGGTGAATCGCTCCTGGAGCCGCCTGCTCGGCGCCTGGGCGTCGTTTCGCGACGCGCTTCAGAAGGCGCCGGAGGGCGATCCTGCGACCCGTCTCACCCGCGAGCGCTGGCTGCTCCTGCTCTTTCAGGAACTCGGCTACGGGCGGCTGTTGCGGTCGAAGGCGGCGGAGGTGGACGGCAAGAGCTTCGCCCTCTCGCACCTCTGGCACCACTCGCCGATCCACCTGATGGGCGCGCGCCTGACGCTCGATCGCCGCACGCCCGGCGTCGCCGGCGCCGCGGCGGCCTCGCCCCACGGGCTGGTGCAGGAGTACCTGAACCGCTCGGACGAGCACCTGTGGGGCTTCGTGTCGAACGGCCTGGCGCTGCGCCTGCTGCGCGACCACCACAGCCTCACCCGCCAGGCGTACGTGGAGCTGGACCTCGAGACGATCATGGAGGGCGAGCTCTACAGCGAGTTCCTGCTGCTGTGGCTGGTGTGCCACCAGAGCCGGGTGGACGCGGAGAAGCCTGAGGAGTGCTGGCTGGAGCGTTGGTTCCAGACCTCGCGCGATGAGGGGGTGCGGGCGCTCGACAAGCTGCGCGACGGGGTGCAGACGGCGATCGAGAAGCTCGGCCAGGGGTTCCTGCGGCACCGGGCCAACACGGCGCTGCAGGCGGCGCTCGAGGGCGGGGAACTGGACGGGCAGGAGTATTACCGCGAGCTGCTGCGCCTGGTGTACCGGTTGATCTTCCTGTTCGTGGCCGAGGACCGCGACGCGCTCCTCAACCCCGCCGCCCCGGACGCGGCGAAGGACCGCTACCTCCGCTTCTACGCCACCCGCCACCTCCGCGGCCTCGCCGACCGCCACCGCGGCGGACCGCATGGGGACCTCTGGCGGGGGCTGCGGCTGGTGATGGGGAAGCTGGGCGAGGGTTGCGGGGAGCTGGCGCTGCCGGCGCTGGGGAGCTTCCTGTGGCGCCAAGGGGCGATCCCTCATCTCGCCGGCTGCGAGCTGGGCAACGAGGATCTGCTGGCGGCGCTGCTGGCGCTGGGCACGATCGAGGACCGGGGTCTGCGCTACCCGGTGAACTGGCGCAACGTGGGGTCGGAGGAGCTGGGGTCGATCTACGAGAGCCTGCTGGAGCTGCATCCGCGCTTCCACCGCGAGGCCGGGGAGTTCGAGCTGGCGACGGCGGCCGGGCACGAACGCAAGACGACGGGGAGCTATTACACGCCGTCGTCGCTGGTGGACTGTCTGCTCGACTCGGCGCTCGACCCGGTGCTCGACGAAGCGGCGGCGAAGCCGGATCCGGAGGCGGCGATCCTGGCGCTCACGGTGTGCGACCCGGCCTGCGGCTCGGGGCATTTCCTGGTGGCGGCGGCGCGGCGCATCGCCAAGCGGCTGGCAGCGGTGCGCTCGGGGGAGGACGAGCCGAGTCCGGAGGCGGTGCAGCACGCGCTGCGTGACGTGGTGGGGCGGTGTCTGTACGGGGTGGACATCAACCCGATGGCGGTGGAGCTGTGCAAGGTGAGCCTGTGGATGGAGGCGATCGAGCCGGGCAAGCCGCTTTCTTTCCTCGACCATCACATCCAGGTGGGCAACTCACTGCTCGGGGCGACACCGGCGCTGCTCGAGAAGGGGATTCCGGACGCGGCGTTCAAGCCGATCGAGGGGGATGACAAGGCGTTTTGCCGGGAGCTGAAGAAGTACAACAAGCAGGCGCGGGAGACGCGGCAAGAGACGCTCTTCGACCTTCGGGGGGAGCCGTGGGAGCGGATCGGGGACCTGGCTTCAGGATTGTTGGATCTGGATGGAATCTCGGATGCGACGGCCGAGGGGGTGCGGCGGAAAGAGGAGCGGTGGGGGGAGATCTTGCAGTCTGAGGGGTATGAGACAAGTCGGCTGTGGGCGGATGCCTGGTGCGCGGCGTTTTTGTGGGAGAAGGTGGACGATTCTGAGAAACCTTATCCGATCACCGAGCAGGTGTTTCGGAAGATGGAGCAGAATCCGAGGCATGTGGATGCGCGAGTGCTGGGGGAGGTACGGAGGCTGGCCGAGGAGTATGGGTTTCTTCATTGGCACTTGGCTTTTCCTGGAGTGCTTCGAACTGCCGGCGAAGCGGCGGCCGGAATTCGGCAGAGTGGCTCTAGGGCTGGATTCGATGTGGTTCTTGGGAACCCACCTTGGGTCCGGCAAGAGCTACTAAAGCCGATCAAGCCTCTGCTCGGTCGCTATGAATCCTATTCCAGCACAGCGGACTCCTCGGTTTACTTCTTGGAGCTAGGAATCCAGCTTCTGGGCACTAGTGGCGGACTTGCCATGCTCACGCCCAACAAGTGGCTGCGGGCTAACTATGGAGCCAAACTGCGAGATCTTCTGAAGCAGGAGACCGAGATTCGACTAGTTGTCGACTTCGGCCACGCAAAACACCTCTTCCACAACATCGACGTTTTTCCTGCTGCAATTGGACTCGCAGGCAGGACAGTAAGAAGTTCTGAAACTGAGAAACTCCAGTTCGTCAGAGCCTTCGACCAGGATCTCAAGCGACATAGCTTGGCGGAGCTGATGCGGTCGCACTCAGTCTCGGTGTCCTATCGTTACCTAACGACCGATCGTTGGCGTCTAGAAAGTGATTCAGTAAACGCGCTTCTTGATCGACTCATGGGCTCTGCTGAACGACTAGAACTTGAAGCCAAACCCCTTAGCGGCATCAAGACCGGATTCA
The DNA here is from genome assembly GCA_024226315.1 of bacterium. Taxonomy (GTDB): domain Bacteria; phylum Acidobacteriota; class Thermoanaerobaculia; order Multivoradales; family J023; genus JAAELT01. The sequence goes on from JAAELT010000497.1 coordinate 25,821, forward strand.
ATAAAGCATTCTATCTTTCGACAGAGGAGCATAGCGCCCTTGTTTCTGCCTACCCGGAAAGTAAACAGCTCTTCCAAAAGTTCCTGAGAGGTCGCGACATTGGACGCTGGAGAGCGACATGGGGTGGCTTCTGGCATTTGGTTCTCGAGTCAAGCCAGAACAAGCGTTGGCCTTGGACAGGAATTGATGATGAGCAACAAGCAGAAGATGTGTTCGCCGCCACGTATCCCGGAGCATACTGGTATCTGAAGAAGCACAAACGGTCACTACAGCGCCGGTCCGACCAGGGCGAATATTGGTGGGAGCTTAGGAGCTGTGACTACTATTCAACGCTGGCGGCCCCAAAAATCGTCGTTCAGTGCATAGCTTTCCACTCCCGATTCGCTCTGGATCGAGATGGCCACCTGATCAACAACAAGGCGATCGCTATTCCGACGTCCGACCCGTTCGTGCTTGGCGTCCTCAATAGTCGCGTGGCTTGGTGGATCATTTATAGGACTTTCCAACGGATGAAAGACGACGGGATCAGCGTAGATGTTAATGCGCTCGCCCGATTCCCTCTTCCGAGTTCCGGTATTGAAAGCCGCCGCAGAATCTCTGAGCTCGTAGAGACTTCGCTTCAGCGAGCGTCGGACAGTTCGATTCCTGCGGTGGAAGAGACGCTCAACCAAGAGGTCTACGATCTCTACAATCTGAGCCATGAGGAACGACGGACCCTTGAACAGTCGTTGCCTCCACGAGACCCGCTGGAGGTAGCAGCGCAGCACGCCATCGACACCGACGAGCCCTACCAGACCCTCCTCGACCCACCCCCCGCCGACCCCCGCGTCGCCCACCCGCCTCGCGAGCAAGAGCCAGCCGCCGCCACTGTCGTCGCCTTCCCGTCCGCCCCGCCGGAGCCGGCCCCCTATCAGCAAGAGCCCGAGCTCGGAGAGGTCGCAGAGCTCGAAGCCTCCTACGACCAGCCATCGCCCGGCACTGCCACCCCCTCCGAGCGCATCCTCGCCTGGCTCCGTGCCCACCCCGACTGGCACGCCCGCGCCGAAGTCCTCGCGGCGCTGGGCGATCTCTCGGCGAGCCAGTGGAGCTCGGCGATCCGGGAGCTGGCGGAGTTTGGGGAGGTGGAGAAGATGGGGGAGAAACGGGGAACTCGGTATCGAATCAGACCAAGCGTCGTTGGAGAATAGAAGCGCAGGATCATGGACGACGTTACATACGTTACATGGACTAGCCCGATGGGCCAGCGTCTTCGCGAGCTGATCAAGAGCAAGCGAGTTTCGATCGACCGCGCCGCAACAATCGCAGGTGTCCATCGAACAACATTGTTTCGGTGGCTCAGCGGAGAGCAGAGCCCCATCGCGCCACAGAGCTGGCAGAAGGGCGGATTGGAAAACTTGGCCGGGTGGTTAGGATTCTGCGACCTTGATGAGCTTCTCGACACTCTTCGCTCCAGTGACGAGCCGACAAGAAACCCTACTGATCAGTTGTCGACCGCTGCAAGGCGCGTTCTTGAGCGGGTGCTCCTGCAAGGCGCACTCAGGCTCGAAGATCTCCCGAATAAGTCCGGTGAATCTACTGCGAGCGCGCTCGCTGAGTGTCTCTCCGCAGGCGCGCTGGTAGAACGTACCATTGGTGGCTCCCGCATACTCTATGAGCCGGCCCTGGGCCTGTTGGCTCATCTAGCCAGGCGCTCGAGGGACTTACGGGGTCTAGCCGCCGACTTGGGCGTACCCAGCTCATACATCTCGTCGATCGTGGATTCTGTTCGCAATGAAACCCGAGTCGAAGATGGCCGCCTGAAGCTCCAGGGCCACACCTACGAATTAGTCGTCTTCGATTGGAGCAACACCTTGGCAGAGGAGGCCGATTTCGACGATGCGATCTGTGAGGCGTTGGCCGCTACTTGCGGAAGGGACGTCTTTCGGTCCCTACTCGATCGCCTCGAAGCTACCCAGGATCCCAGGTGGTACGATTATTTCTACCTGGCTGACTACTTCGGGATACCAGCTGAACGCGTTATCGAGATCCACGAGCATCATAGAAACCTCTTGCGGTGGATCCCGGGCGCCCGACAGCTCTTTGAGTACTGCCGCTCTCAGAGCGATATCGCTCTGGCGACGAACTGCAATGCAGCGGTCCTCGATTGCCGCCTCTCGTTGATGGGGCTGTCGAGGTCCGATTTCGAGGCCATCTACACCAGCGACAGCGTCTCGGACGCCTCCTCGAAGGAGGACATGTATCGCCGTCTCCTACGTGAACTCTCGGTGTCACCGACAGCTACGATCGTTATCAGCGACAGCTATGAGAGAGATGTGCTCCCTGCCTTGCGCCTGGGCTGTCACGCGATCTGGTACACGAAGAAGACAGACCCGTCGTTCTGGGGAACTCCAGCCATGGATGTGCGTCCAGATGAATATCACCTGCTGCGCAGCGCTGCAACACGCACCCTACCGGACCTCGTTACCGTTGATCACGCGGAGACGCTAGCCTGGTTCCAAGGCAGCTGACACGCTACACAAACGCTACAGTCCAGATGATCTTCGCTGCTGACGCGCTACGCACCTGGCGTGTAGTGTCAGCTCAGTCGAGGCGGCCAGCAAACCGCCTCCGAGGACTAAGCGATGCGGTATCGCGCCGCATCCCAGGACAACTTCGACCGGAAAGGAGCCACTGTCATGAAGTTCGAAGGTATGGGTGGCCCCGGAATGACGATCGGACAGGTCATCGCCGATTCGACCCGGGATCTAACCGCAAACGGGACTATCCGCGAGGCAGCCAATGGATGGCGCTACGTCCAGGTCTCGCCGCAGACGCACTTGACGATCCGCCCGAGCGGTCTCGCTGACCACTCGAGCACCTACGGTCCGCTCGGTAAGATCGGGTCGGATCCGATTCGGTAGTAGCGTCCGCTGAACGCTAGAAAACTCCCAAGGGCGGCTGTCAGCCGCCCTTTTTTGGCTTCCGCGCCTCTAGTGAGCGCCGAGCCCCAAGTCGAACGATCCCCCTGCGGTCACCGCGTCGCCCAGCCCGATGGCCCCAGCTCATGATTCTGGAGTATCTGACGTCCTCTTCCTTCGGCCCCGCCGGTGCACCTGGGCAGCAAGATCATTCCGGCCGTCAACAGCCGGTCTTGAGGCCGTCGGCGACCGCCGAGACTTCGCGCGGCGGCGGTCAGGCTCGGTTGCTGCGCCCGACGCTCGAAACCGCCGCTGTGAAGACGAGGGAAAAGTCGCCCGAGACCTCCCCAGCGTCCGTCAGGACGTTGGGCGAGGAACCGGGCAAGAAACGGCGGCTGTGAAGGGCGAGGAAAAGTCGCCCCGGGCGTCCACAGCCGCCGTTCGCGCTCCTGGCGAGCTCAAGAGGCCGAAACAGCGGTCGATCCTGGCTCCGGGCGATGCCAGAGCCGCGATCGGCCACTGTGGAAGCCAGGGAAAAGTCGTCCGTCGCTTTCTCAGTGCCAAGAACCGCTCTTGGCGAACGCCCCGGACCCGAAACGGCAACTGTAAACGCCAGGGAAAAGTCTTCCCAGGCGTCCACAGCGCTCGTTCACGCTCCAGGCGAGCGTCCGAGACCAAAATGATGGCCAAACCTGGTCTCTGGGCGATGCCGGAGCCGAGAACGGCCACTGTAAAAGCCAGGGGAAAGTTTTCCTTCTGCTTTACAGAAGCAAATACTACTCCGAACACACGCGCAGGGCTCATGACGCCGACTGTGGAAGGTAAGAGAAATCGTACCTCGCCCCCACAGTGCCCGCCGCGAAGACATTGATACGGGCATGAGGTCCACTGCATCTTGTGCCCAGAAGGAGACTTCTGGCGGTACTACCCGGCTCACCGCCTAGCCGGTCGGAGGGTGGATCTCGAGAAGTCGGTCCGCGGCAGCCACCTGCTACCCTTGGCCCATGCTGGCTGGCCACCTGCGGAGAAACTGGCGGTGTGGGCCTGTCCGAGAAGCTCGGTGAGGGGCCAGATGCCGCAACAGGAGTTGCTGATAGCTGATGGCGATAGCTGACATCCGGCCGGCTCCCGAATGGGTGGACATCGGAGCCGACCTGATCCGTGGCCTCGATCTCCTCGGCCTCCGCCTACCCGTACAGACGGTGGGTAGCACCCTGCTCACCGGCGTGACGACGATCACCCCCTCGATCCGCTATCTCTCCCTCCACGCCTGGATCGTCCACAGCTACGGCCAGGCCCGCGGTCCTGACCGCTGGAAGGACTTCCGTGACTTCGCCTCGCGCGTCGAGGCGGCGGTGGCGGTGGGCAATCTACTCGCGGATCCGAAGATGGTCGGCGTCATCGGCTCCGACAAGGCGAGCAAAGCTCTTGAGGCGGATGAGGATGCTGTGCACCTCGAAGCCCTCGTGAGCCAGCTCGCGGTAAGCACCTACGCGAATCCATCCCAGCAACTGGGGCTCAGCTTCGCGCGGGATAGCAGCATACCGGGACTGACCAAGGAACGAGGACTACCGCTCGCGGAACTGGTTCGCGGTCAGATGAGCGGCTGCCGCGCCGGCGCCGCATTCTCGCAGGGTCAACGTCTCGGCCACCTTGCGGTGGCTGAGCTTCAGGAATTCGGGAAGCTGGCCTCGCTGGCGGACATCCCGCCGGCCGAGGTCGACCTGCTGCTCGAGGCACTGCTGCCGCTCGAACCTCGACCCGAGGACTTCTTCCGAGTCGAGACCTATGCATGCCTCCTGGCGCTGGCCGATCTCCACTCGCGGCCTCCGAGAGAACGCGACCTCTTCGCAGAAGCGCACGCCCTCGAGAGGCGCCTGCCCGAAAAGCTCCACGAGGTCCTCGACGGCTGGCTGCGCTACTCGGTCCGAGATCTGTTGGCTGCGGCCCACGAGGCCGCACTCAAAGCGATCGTGAAGGAAGTGGAGATCCTTGCAGAGACGACCGGCGCCGCCGTGGCGAGCGGCACGACCATCGGCGCGCTGGTCGCCAGGGAGGGCGAGCAAAGTGACCCTCTGCGGGGCCTGGGGCTGATCGCGACCGACGAGAGTCCTCACGATCTCTCCTTCCGAGACCTGTTCGAACGGGTGCACGAGGCGACCAGCGTCGAACGTCGCGACTTGCGGGGTCTCCATCGATGGCGTCAGAGCCTCAACGAGTGGGATCTGATCGCGACCGCACTGAACAGCGGCGCGGGCGCCCTGGCGACGCTGCCGGTCGCCTGGATCCTGGCGACTCTGCGCTCGGAGCCGTGGCCTGATTTCACCACCGAGCCGTTCGAGCAGCGGATCGACGTCGGATGGAGCAGGCTCGGAGTCTTCGAAATCGTCGCCCCGTGGGTGCGGCGCTTCCTGCGCGAGGAGTGGTCGTTGCCAAAGGTAATGTCCGAGCTCGCACATCGGACCATCGACCAGCACCTCCGAATGGCCTGGGCCCGCATGGCGGCAGATCCCAAGCGAGACGTCGCGGTGCTGGTCAGCGATGGCGACACGTGGCGGCACCGCGGCAAGGTCGTCGTGGCCAGGCGCACGGCGTCCAGGTTGCCGCAGGCGATCAGCTGGTTGGAGCAACTGCGTCTGATCGATTCCGGAGGTCTCACTTCCGAGGGCGAAGCAACCCTCGACAGATGCCTGCGGACGATTCGAGGAGCTACGGCACCATGACTCCCCGGGCCTTCTGCCGCGAGCCAGGCTACACCAGCGCCGTGCTCCTAACCTTCGATTTCAATCCGCTGTTCTTCGAGCGGCTCGTCCTCCCCGAGCTCTGGGCCGGCGGTACCGGCGACGTCCTGGTGATCGCCGACAGTCGCCGGGTCGCGGAGGCGAGCTCTCGCTGGGAGGACCAGCTTCGCCACCTCGGACACCGGTATCAACTGATCAGAGCTTCGGCCAGAGGAAACTTTCATCCCAAGGTGATCCTGCGCTGGGGCTCCGAAGGCGGCGCGGTGTGGGTCGGTTCCGGGAACCTGACCGCCGGCGGCTGGGGCGCCAATCGCGAGCTGGCCACGTCCTGGCGCGTCGGTCCCGGTGCGGCCGACCAGGGCGGGTGGATTACGGACTTCGTCGCAGGAGTCGGCGAATGGTGCCCCGGTGGGCTCGAACATGACGTTCTTCGGAGCCTCGGCGAGACTCCCTGGGTCGTCTCCGCGGCTGATCCCGACGTTGCGAGCCCCCTGCTCGTGAGCCACGCCGACCGGTCCCTGGCCAGTCAACTCGCGCAGCGATGGCACGATCGCCGCTTCGACGTCGCGCGTGTCCTGACCGGATCCACGGATCGAGACGGTGCATTGCTGCGCTGGCTCAACAGCACCTTTGGCGTCACTCGGAGCGCAATCGCCCTCGAGCCGGACCGAGCCAGCTTCGATCCGCAGCGGCTCGAGCGGCTGCCGCTCGACGTCGAGGTTTGGCGGCACCCCGACAAGCGACCGATCCATGCCAAGCTCTATTGGCTGGATGGGCCCGACGGAGCCGCCGCGGTCATGGGATCCGCGAACTGCTCCGCCGCCGGCTGGCTTCAGCCGCCCGACCAAGGCGGCAACGTCGAGGTGGTGACCGTCTATGATCAGGCCCCGGTCGATGACTTCCAGCCTCTCCTCGATCTTTTCGAAGCAGAAGAGCTGGAGCCGGCGACGTTGGTCGCCAGGGATCCGGAAACCGGCGGCTCGGAGGACACTGGTACCCGACAGGCTCCGGTCGCCGGTATTGCCTGGGAACGAGACTCGGGCGAGCTCAGAGTCTCCTTCGCGCGACCCGTGGCCGAGGATGCCGCCGTCAGACTTGAGCTTCTCGGGCGAGAAGTACCGTGCGCGCCAACGGCGGCTGATCGCAGCCTGTGGCTCGCCCTAGCCGCCGAACCCTTCGAGGAGAGGAGGACGCTCTTCGCAGCGGTCGTGATCGAGGTCGACGGTGTCCTGTCCCGTCAGCATCATTGGATCAACGACCTCGCCGAGCTGCGGCACGCTTCGCACGGCCGGAGGATCGTCAACACGCTGGAGAACCTTGGGAGGCAGCAGTCCCCGAGGGAACAGCAGCAGATCGTCGTCGAGCTGCAGCGGATCGGCGCCGCGCTGTTGAGCGATCCCGCCGCTTTTCCGGACCCGCTGGCACGGTCCGGTGAGGAAAAGAAAGAGAAAGAGCCGGACGAACCGCCGGCACCGTCCATCGATCCCGACGAGCTCGTTCGATCGCTGGAGGAGGTTTCCAGCCTGACACCAGAGTCCCTGCCGGCGTACTCGCCGGGGATTCTGTCGTTGAGCGGCGTGATGAGAGCCCTCTTCGACTTCGCGGAGGGCGATGACTCCGAGCACGACGCGGCGGAAGAGCCGGAAGAGGATCCTGAAGAGGACCCTCCCGAGCCGAAGCAGAAGAAACGGAAGCCCGCCAAGAAGCCGCCGCCTGAGAAGGTGCGCAAGCGTCTTCGGGACCAGATGCGGCAGTATCTCGATCAGCTCGGCGACCAGCGCTACCCCGAAACTTGTACCGCGAGCCAGATGGTCCAGGCGGCAGCCTACCCCCTGGCAGTCGCCGCGCTCGGGAGCCGCGGGGGCTGGGTGGAAGACGACGAAGCTCAGGAGTGGGTGGTCAGGGTCTTCGACGTCCTCTTCCGGGAGGAATTCCAGCACCGGACACACGGTCTCATCGCCGCCATCCGCGGGCGGTACCGGCAAGGTGGCCAGGGGGACGACTTTCGCCGCATCGTGGGCGATGGAACCCTGTGGCTCGCACTCTTGAACGGCCTGGCGAGTCTGCCCTGGCGAGGCCGGAACGGCACCTTCGAAAAGGCACTGGCCTTACGGTCCGTCTGGGGTGCAAAGGAGCTCCTGGACTCCAGCGACGCCGGCCGCATGCGAACCCTGGTCGCGCGGCTGACGCAGAAGCGGATCAAAGCTTCTCTGCTAGCCACTGCCCCTGAAGCCGCTCGCCAGTTGGGCCGGCTCGAAGCCAAGATCCATGAGAGGTGGAGCGCCCTGATCGAAACCCAGGAGGCAGAGGACATCCTTCACCAGCCTGACGACCTCCTGTGGCGGGAGCGCGTTGGATGGGCGACCGTGCTCGAAGAAGAACCGGGGAACGTCCCGCTCGAGGCGTATCTACACTTCCGGTCGCAGGCGACCAAGGTCAAGCCCGCTGGCTTCTACGTCAACGTGACGCACGCTGCCGAAGGCGATGCGGAGATCGCCTCTCTCCTGGCCGCAGTTCAGAATCCAGACGTCGTCAGTCAGTGACCCTGCAGACAGATCCTCCTGCCTCTCGGCTGCTCCACATGGCCTCATACTCCTCGGCGAGCTTCGCCAGGTCGACGCGCTTCTCCGCTTCAAACGTTTCTCGCCCCACATCATGCAGCCGCCGGTGGCACTGCCTACACTGCGGAATCAGATCCTCCGCCGTCCCACCCGCCCCCCGGCTCCTCACGTGACTCGGATCTGAAGGCGCCGGCGCCCCGCACGTCGCACACGCCAAGCTTCTGATCCACTCCGCCTTCGCCCCAAACTGCTGCTCCCGCAGCCGCTCGAGCCGCTCCGGATTCACGGCCGGGAGCGGAGTCTGCCGCAGCGCCGGCGCCGACCGCCGAAGCTCCGATCCCGGCCGCAGTGGCGAGCGACGCACCAGCCGCGCCTTGCGCCCGAGCGGCACCGTCCGCCTCTTCACGCCCGCCCCCTCGAGCCCGCGGCAAAGATCTCGCCCGGCGGCACGACCTGACCGAGCCTGGCAAGAGCGAGCATCTTCCGCTGCGACGACAAAGAGGTTCCCGAGGCGATGCAGGGCCGAGCGAGACCACCTTCCCGACCCCAGGGATTCGAAGAATCCCTTCACCCGAGCCCCCTTCACCGCCTCCCCACGGAGGCCACCACCAGCAGCGCTCGCCGCGCCCTCCACCCCGCACCACGACGCCCCGCGCTCGCCCAGCGTCAAGGATCGAAACGGAATCCCCGCAGCGAGCTCGCGAGCGAGGAGATGAAGAGAAGAGCCTGACCCCGCGCCAGCGGGGTGACGCCCAGATCCTCCGTCTCCAGGTCTTCTCGCTCGAGGAGCAGCTCTCCTACTCCTCCTCGGCGAGGCCCACATACATCCCCACTCCAACCGATCCGCACGAGGAGCCGCACGCACCCCTGAGCCCGCGACGCCGGCCTCATCGGCTGGCTCGAGGGCGCTCGATCGCCCTGGTGGCGTGGCATCAGGAGCCCTGTCGAGCTCAATCAGCGGAAGCTGCCCGCTGCCTGAGCCCTCGCGGTCCTGCCGTTGGTGATGGTCGACACGATCTACGTGTCTTCTTCTCAGGGCGGCGGGGCGGTCACAATCGTTCGCGAGAGACGGTTCCCGGCCCAGAATGGGGACTTTTAGCTGCGGAATACGCTGTAGCTATCCAGGGGGCGGTGTGTCCAGTTTCGACTGCAGGGGCGCGAGGAGATCTGGCATGAGAGGCGACATCGCAGCTGCAAGAAGGGGACGACGCTCACGAGGCGATGCACCAAGTCGACACGAACAATCGGGCCACCGTTCTTCAAGGGCGCGGCGCCTGGCGAAAGCACTCGTACTTCTCTTCACAGTCGGTTGCTATGCCGACCTGGATCATGGCCCGCCTTCGCTCGATTGGCCACCGATTAGCGAAACTCTGAGCTACGGAGTCGTCCTAGAGAACATCGCGCCCGACTCCGCATTCGCTCGAGCAGGTCTGAAGAACGGCATGGTGCTGTACCGCTGGAAGCGGACGGCAAACGAAGAGCTGGGAGTACCGGCAGCTACAGGCCCAATCAGAGGCCCATTCGATTGGTGGTGGCTCCAGGTCGAGCAGCGGCCGCGTGGGCCCATCACTCTCGAAGGACAACTGGAAGGTCGCTTCGTGAGCTTCGGTGCTTGGCGACGTGTCTGGACGACCCAAGTCAGACCGGTTCTACCTGAGCCCCTACATGAGCTCTATGAGGAAACACTCGATCACAAACGATCGGCCAACGCATCCGCTCTTTCCCAGAACCTGCAGGACTTGACTCAAGAGGCCAAGAACAGCGGCCGAACTGATCTTTTCGCGTGGTTCTTGGTGCGTTTCGCTCACTCCATACGCGATCCTCATGGCGAAATCTCGCTATCGGAGACCTTGCTCTCAGCCGCCCAGGACCTCGAATCGAGGCCCCTTCGTGTGCAGCTTCTATTGACCGTAGCGGCTGCGGAGCTGGAGTCCAACAGGACTGCTGAGGCACTAACCGCCTACCACCAGGCGCTGGTAGAGATTCGAGCAGCGGTGACAGGAAGCATGGCCGAAAGTTGGCTACTTCTCGAAATCGCAAAAGCCCAAGAAGGTTTAGGAGACCTTTCCTCAGCAGGCGAGCACGCTCTCCAGTCGATAGGCTTGGCAAGGGCCGGTGCACCCAAGAGCAGCTTCCTCGTGGACTCACTAGCCAAGGGGGCCACTCTACTTGCAGAAAATGGCCAGTTCTCAGCAGCGATCGACCTCTACAATGAAGCGCTAGAAATCACAGAAACATCGGAGATAACAGAACTTCTTGTCGAACTGGCCTCAAGAGCCCAAGAAACTGGCGATCACGCGACCAGCGCAAGCCAATTAGATGCTGCTCTCAAGGCAGCATTATTGCAACAGATGGACAGATATAGGGATCGACCGACTCTCTCAGTGGGTCTTAACACGTCCGACCGTCGGTGGGCAGTCGCTTCGATGCGAAAGGAAGCGCAAGACAACCAAGAACTCATCGTGGAAACAGTCCACCAAGCCGCCGCAGGCTCGAAGGCACATTTCCTGGCAGTGAAGACCCTGGCAGCCACGTATGAAACCAACGGCCGTTTCGAAGAAGCTTTCGATAGTTACAAACAGGCTCTAGAGATAGCGGAGCATCTACCTTCTCTCGACATACCACTAGCCAAACTGAGCGCCTCGATGGGCTGGAGTGCCTTTCGCCTTGGGCGCTACGAGAGAGCCGAAGAATATTACCTCAAGGCCTTGGAGAGCACGAGCCCGCCGCTCGACAGCAAGAGCCGAGAGACAACGCAATTCAACCTTGGGCTCGCCTACGGCAGCCAAGGGCGGCCGAAAGAAGCCCTCGATACTTTCAAGAGGTTGCTCGCAAACCTCCACGAGACCGGGAACGGCGACAACAGATCTTTCGCTCTTTCTCGCGAAATTGCCAGGGCCCACGAAGCCCTTGGCCAACTCGCTGACGCCGACCGTATGTATCGACAGGCACTCGATTCCGCTAGAATACACTACCCCAACAGCTCTGTAGTGACCGAGCTGCTTACTCGCTTGGTCTCGGTAAATAATGAACTAGAGAATCACTCCGACGCGAGTACCTTCAGCCGGATGCTGATTGAGATATCCAGCGGCGGAAGCCTTGACAACAACAGACAGAACCCCGCTTTCGACGGCCGAGCTCTCAGAGAGCACCACCTGCCCGAATCGATGAAGAAGAAGCCTCCTATACGAGTCACCGTCGAACCAGGGTGGAGCTGCGCATGTGTAGCCAAGGACCTCTACAACTTGGCCCAGACAGAACAAGACGTATCGGACAGAATCAAGTTGCTAGAATCTGCACTCCGCGCCCTGGAGATCGAACTCGCCTCCGAGGCAGCTTCAAGAGACCAAGAGGCAGAGCGGTTCGCAAGGTATCGGGAGGTCTACCAGGATCTTGTCGCAGCGAAGATTGAAGCCGGACTCGACAAGGAGGCTTTCCACATCTTGGAGAGATCGCGCTCGCAGAGCTTCATACGGCAAGCCAGAACGAGCTCCGCATTGAACGACGCTGATCTCCCGAGAAGGTTCATCAGTGAACGACAAAAGATCGCTCGCAATTTTGGTGCGCTTCAGCAAAGCCTAGCTGAAGACCTTACTCGCGGCTCAGCAACTGAACAAAGGAAAGCCCGAGACAAACTCCTTGCCAGTTGGCGCGAACTCGAATCGGCAAATAACATACTTCGTTCGATAGCACGGAAAAAGGCCGAATTCTATTTGCCATTGGCCCTAGAAGCCGACGCCGTTGCAGATGTTCTCGATTTCGGTACTTTGATGCTATCATACAGCGTTGGGAACGGCGAGACCACCCTCTTCTCTCTGTCAGATTCAGACACACTAAGGACACACAAGATCGACTTGGGCCTCGAAGAACTTGAGAGTCAGGTGAGCGAGCTGCTTGACAGCGCGCTTTCAGGCTCCGAGGAGAGCGATGCATTTCTTGATAAATCAAGAACGTTATCCGAGCTCTTGCTCGGCCCGGCACTACCAGAAATCCAGGATGCCGAACGTTTGGTTATAGTCGCTGACGGACCGCTCCATCGACTTCCCTTCTCGGCACTCGCGGTAGATCGAATCGGAGACGGACACGGCAGGACCTACCTCATCGAGTGGAAACCAACACATCTGGTGTTGTCTGGATCCGTCTATGATCTGATTCAACGCCAACCGCCTTCACCTTGGAGCCCGGTTGTTGTAGCATTCGCAGATCCGGATTTCGAGCACCTGCCAGCCGATCCCCGAAGAAAGCGAGCCGGGAAGGACCGTAGCGCCTTCAGCCAAAGCTGGCAATCCTTGCCCCACTCACGACTCGAAGCGGAGGACATTCTCGATTCGCTCGGCCCCGGCCGCGTGAATCTATTCTTGGGCGCCGACGCCACAGAGGAAAGCGTCCTCACCCATGCTGTCCGAGCGGGTATCGTTCATTTTGCGACCCACACCTACCTGGATGATGAGATGCCCCTGAATTCCAGTATCATGCTGAGCGGACCGAAGGATGAAACCGAGGGCAGTGACGGTGTTCTACAAGCCTGGGAAATCCTCGACAAGTTGCAGCTCAGCGCGGACTTGGTTGTCCTTTCGACATGCGAAAGTGCTCTGGGACCCTCACAGGGGGGAGATGGCCTCTTGAGCCTGACGCGAGCCTTTCAATCTTCAGGTGCACGGTCGGTACTCGCGACGATTTGGAGAGTTGCAGACCGCGAGACCCCAGAGCTGATCCGGCGCTTCTATCGCCACCTTGAGAGCGGTCTGAGCAAAGACAGAGCGTTGCAGGCTGCTCAACTCGAGTTGATCCGGGGTGAAGTACTCGATCGCAACGGTCTCCCGATCGATCTGTCGCACCCTAAGTACTGGGCCGCCTTTCAGCTCTATGGTGATTGGCAGTAGTTGATTCGCTGCGTCCCGTCTCTCGGATCGGAGCAGGGGCCTGGGTTCCACGTTGCATGTAACTGGCGCCGTACACACGCTTCCAGTTGACGATCCTGTCACTTCGTTTGGGTCGAGTTTGTAGGTAGCAGGTCAAGGTCGCTTCTGCGGAGGCGGCCTCGATCAGGTCCGCTTACCTCAGGGTCGTCGTGTTGTTATCGGCCAGAGTGGCCGAGCCCCGGGAGGCCGAGATCGAGAGCAGCAACGATCTCAAGCAAGCGCGGCTCGTCAGGACGCTGAGGGCGTCCCGCTGCCGAACGTGGGGCATGGGGATCCGTACTCTACCGAACCGGCCCGCTGTCTGTCATGACTGCGGCCAGCCCGAGAGCTCGGTCCCAACCGGCCTCTCAGAGCCTCCCGGACGGCTGAAATGCCCTGTCGGGTTTGAGCCCGGCGCCCCGCCCCCATCGCCCAATCCAGAGCCTCGGCCAAGGAATCTCAGGACCGAAGATTGACGATTTGGGTCAGAAAAACGATGCCGTGTGGGGGATTTGGGCTACGGACCGCGCTGTAGCACAATGAAAGGCTCATCTTGGAAATAGAACTCAAACCTCTTCTCCATGCCGCTCTCTCCCGCATCGTCGTCCCGCGGCCGGCCGGGTGTAGCGGCCAATAGGCCGTCGGGAAACGGTCCCGGCGTCCATAAACGCTATGAAAGCATCTGCCCTTCTATGGATCGGGTTTCTGGTGTCTTTCGCCCCGACGAGCCTGTTCAGCCAAGATCTAAGCACGCTGTGTCGTTTTGACCAGGGTCCGCGGGCAGGCCAGGTCCAGGACTACGCACCGAGGGCGCCGCTTTCGGTCGGGACGCCGTGTCAAGACGGTGTTGGCAGCAGCGGGCAGGTGATTGCCCGCCCGAGCCAGGTCCAGGGACCGTCCGCCGGGGCTCCGCCAGCGGCGACGAGCACGCTGTGTCGTTTTGACCAGGGTCCGCGGGCAGGCCAGGTCCAGGACTACGCACCGAGGGCGCCGCTTTCGGTCGGGACGCCGTGTCAAGACGGTGTTGGCAGCAGCGGGCAGGTCATCGCGCCGCCGGAAGAGGGCCGCCCGAGCGGTGCCGCGTCCGAAAACCGCGAGCCGCTGGAAGACCTCGCCCGCGGCTTACCGGCATGCGCGCAGGAGTGGCCCTATCCGGAGACAATCAACGGCTGGGCCCAGAACACAGCCTGGGTCTGGTCGACGCAGTCATCGACCCCTTCCGGCCTTGGCCTGGTGGTCGGCTGGACGGCGATGGAGATCTGGATAGCGACACCGGCGCATGTCGTTTTCGGCGAAGACCGAACGCTAGGTCTGACGACGGTCGCTGAAGGCCTTTCCGTCAGGCTCTTCGGCAATACCAAGCCAACGCCGCTGTGTGCCAATCCTCTGAAGCGTTGGGTGCCCGGAGAGGGAGATGTCACATTCATCTGCCTCCAGCGCACCGGCCAATATCCCCTTTTCACCAACTACCTGATCGGCGAGCCCGTCGTGGGCGACGAGATCCGCCTCCTGGGCGACGCCAGTCAGCCTGGCCGACCGGCAACTGACCAGAGCGGCAACGTTGAAACCTATGACCGATCAAACCTTGCCCAAGCCGGCTGGGACATCGTGAGCACTCCTCTGGGCGGCAAGCCCACACAGTCTGGAGCTCTGGCCTACAGCCCACGTGGTGTACTTGGGCTGTACACCGGCCGGGCCGCGAGCTCAAAGAGCCTCATTCTTTCGCTGGAGTCGGTCCAAGCACGCGCTTCTCGAACCAAGGGAGTAAATTGGGCATTGGGTGATTACGAATCATTCGACTGCGGGAGGTCGCGATCGGTCTGCCTCGCCTCGGCGGAGGATTTTATTCCTTCCGATATGCAACTTGCGAACACCGTGACCGACCAGCGGCTGACCCTAGTAGACGGCGAGTGCAAGAACGTTCCCGAAGGCAAGTACGCGTTGCATCCGATGACCTGGCCGCTGAGCTGCGATCAGGCGACCGTCCGAATCTTGTCGGCGAAAACGAAATCGCCGCTAACGCTCTTGATCCGCTGCACCATTGACCTTTCCAGAAAAGACTGGCGATCCAGCGTTGGCAATCTTGCGTGCATGCCGCGGGGCACGGACACGTTCGACTGCATTGGGCTGCAGGGATTGGGCCGCGGTTGGTTCAATGGGGTCGCGACAGTCCGTGGAAAACGTGTCAAGCTGACTGGAGGATTTCGCGGGAATGGCTCGACGAGCGCCAATGCCGAACTCAATTTCACGAAGAGCGGCGTCTTGGAGGGCACCCTAACGGCTGCCGGGATGCCTGCCGTGCCTCTTCGTCTCGTGAGGGAACAGTAAATGACAGTAAGACGAATGACAGTGCTTCTCTTGTTCCTAGTGATCACATTTCTGGCATTGCCGGCGACGGTCGCAGCCGAAGAATGGATCCAATCGGAGGTCTTTGGCCTGGACACGGCCCCGCCGCCGTCCGGTGAGGTCTTGAGCTGTGCGCGTCTCTGGATTGAGGAACGGACCTGGAGATTTGACGTCACAGGAACGAATCTGAGCGGCATATTCGGCTCTAACATCCGCACCCTACCCTTGGCAACGACCGGGCCGAGTTGTAGATTCGACTCGCAGGCACCCATGCCTCTCGCTTTCACTGTGAGGATGTGGAATATCGAGCGGTCACGTCATGACAAGGGGGTGTGGGATCTTCAGTTGGTGCCGGCCGGGGAGATGACCGGTGTGCCGTTGAACCTTAAGCATGGTCCGTTCTCGACACGCCTCTTCATGGAGGGTGACCGTCTTGTCGATACGGCGACCAACGCGGGCGCCTCGAAACGCCTCATCTTCAGGCGTCCGGCGGCGCCGCCGCCGGACCTGGCCGACGCGGTTCGAAGGACGCTTGAGGGTTTACACACCGGCCAATGCATGAAGATCATGTCGGCGACCGTCGACCCGCCGGAGGCTCTTGAGAAAGTGGCTCCGGCGCTTTCGACCGTCTGCGATCTCCGCCGCCGGATGCTCAATATTTCAGGTTCTCTCGTTTCCGTGAGCATTGGGCACGTCACGACGATCGACCGTGTCGTCGCTCCGCTCGTCCGTTCGGTGCCGACCGATGGCTGGAGTACAAAGAAGAGCTACCTAGTGGAGCTGACCATGAATTACGAGCGTTCGAGAGTCCCGGGCACCGCCCTGTTTACCAAGGAAAACGAATCATGGCGACTCGTCCGGCTCTGGTAGCAGCGGTTTTCCTGGGCCTTTGCGCGATGTCGGCGTCAAGCTCCGACTGTCCGCCCAAGACGCCCGTCGAAGGCGATCAAAAGAAGGTTTACGGTCTTCGGGAGGGCGGTTACTGCGACGGCCAGCTAGCAGCTCTTCACGGAGGAAGCTTGCAGGCGCTCACGGTCGAGATCCCGAGAGGCGAATCCACAGGCAAGGCGCCTTTTGCGGTTCACGTCGTCACCGGCCCGGAGGTCGGCCCTGGGGCGATAATCTCGCTTCAAGGTCTTCCGAGAGACCCTGGTCTCAATTATCGTTTAGACGCTCAAAGAAGACTCGATCAAATACCGCTGATGATGGAGGCCGACGCAGCGCTCTGGGAGCTCGACTTGTCGCCGGCTGAGATCGGCTGGCTGGCATGGACTCAGCAGTCCGGCGAGGAGAAGACCTTCTGGCCCGTCACGAGCGACGAAGCCGGTGGAAGTATCGTTGAAATCTCCGTGCGGTCCGCCCTTCAGGCCGCCGTGCTGAGAGCTTGGGTAACCGATTCAACCGGTCAGGTTGTCGCCCAAGACTTCGCAGTCAACATCGACCCGGGATATCCCATTACGTTTTCCCTGCCGACGGGTCCTACCGGAGTGGTTGTCGTCAATCTCGTCGTTGAGGACCCTGACGGCGTCTCTTCTGAGTCCACCTCACTTCGTTTGTGGAGACCATAGCAGTGAGGATCTTCTTTCCCGGGAGGCCCCCGTCGGCCCTCGCCGTGCGGAAAGCCCGGCTCGAGGGCAAGCTGGCCGAGACACTCGCGGACCCCGATTCCACCCTGGAGTCGATCAAGGGCATCAGGGACTTGATTGAACAGATAGACCGCCACCGGCAACGGTTGTGGAATCGGTGCTCCCTTCGCTGGCTTGTCGGCTGTACGGCCATCGTGCTGATCGTTGCGGCTATCCTTTCGCAGATTCACTGGACAAGCTCCCGTTTCGTCCTCGATACCTCAACTCGCGCTTTGATCTACGGCCTGGGCGACCAGGACGACGAGCTCGTCGAAGGAGCGGGCCTCCAATCGATCGCCTACCAGGGCGACCACCCCCTAAACCACTGTGTGCCGGAGATCGAGCGCCGCGACTGCACCAAGGTCGACCGCCTGGATCTTTTGACTCTCACGGCCTATGCCGGCAGCACCGTCCAGTTGCGCCGCGTCGCTGGTTGCGGCGAGGTCTCCTTTTTGGAGGGCGGAGGCAGACTTGAAGTCCGGATCGACCCGAAATCGGAGGCGGACGCTAACTTGCAGAGGAATACATACCGCTTTATCCGCCTCAAACCGATGAGCTCTGTCCGTTATTGTCAAAAAGCGAACGCCAACCTCATCCTGGGAAAGCCCCGTTTCTTGATTATCGGCGAGGTTAGTACACCGGCTGTCGCGGAGCGTTTTCTCCTTCCCGCGGCGAGTGTCGGCAAGTTGGTCTTGGCGGACGTCGGACAAACCCGGAGCTTCGGCGCCACAGATATCGTTCGGATTGAAGAAATGGGGAACAACGGAGTCGCGGCCGTCCATATGGGTGAGGCCCTGAGGGTTACCGTCTCGGGGAAAGCTGGCCGCCTTCAGATGGAACGATCCGGAATTGAGGAAAATGCTATACCGACCGCCCTCGACTGGGTCGTCGGCTCGCCGGCAATCAAGGCGTTCCTAAGCCTCTTCGCCGGAGTGTGGGCAGGTCTTGTCCTTATGCGGGCGAAAGTTGAAGAGATCATCTCTTGAAGCGCCGAAGGAGAACCTATGAACAGCCAGCTTAAGCGCCTATTCTTAGTCAAAGCCTTCCTCGCGATGGCCTGGGGCCTCGCGAACCCGGCTGCAGCCCAAATCACCTATGACGGTTGCACCGATGCCCGGGGGATTCCAGTCGTTTCGGTGGCCCGGCCCGGAATTGGCGACATGGCACGGGCGCTGATCGATCCTGGAACCGGTGCAGCCGTAATTCTTTATGACCCAAGCATCCTGCCATGGGTCACTCCGGAGTTCCGCCTGTGGCTCTATGGGCACGAATGCGCCCATCATGCTTTGGGCCACACGCTGGGAAGGTCCCATCCGCTCTCGATGGAACAGGAAGCCGACTGCTGGGGAATCGTCACCCTGGTCGACGCCGGGATGTTGAGCAGGCGGGATCTTCCTGCGATTCAAAACGATCTCGCCCGGCTTGGACGCGGTGATTGGACGCATCTTTCAGGCCCCTCGAGAGCGGTGAATCTCGATCGTTGTCTTCGAGACGCCGGTCTTGGCGGTGAACGAAGCCCTAGAGTTCGGAGAGAGTGTCATCATAGGCTCCATCCGCGCGGCGACGTCACGCGGTGTAACCACACCTTGCATCCTCGAGGTGACGTCTGGCGTTGCACGCACGTCTGCTACAATAACTTCGGATACGCGACTCCGTGCCATCCCCGAGGAGACATCGCCCCCTGTTCGCACCCGGCTCACCCAAGAGGCGACGTCGAATCCTGTACGCACGTCGCCCACCCCGGGGGCCATTAGGCGGCCTTCTGGGACCGGGCGCTGGAAGAATCCAAATGCCCGTCATGCGGCTGAGATTGCCGCTCCGCGAATCCGGAGGCCATAGAGACAGCGGACACAGCGTAGGTGTACTCCGGCGGATGCCTAAGGAAGTCTTGGAATCGCGGGCGTGCCGATTCGGTCGATGGACTTAATATTATGGTGCCTCATGCGGTGACATGCCGATCAGCTCGTAGATTCGCGGGAGCCCGATTCTGTTTACCGAGGGCGCGGGGCCGGTCCATAGATAGCTAGCTTGGCCCCTGGGCGGGGCACAGAGTCGGGTGTAGCATCGGGGGCGCTGATCGCGCGCCAAGCACAGTCAGGAGCTGTCCGCCGCGCGCCGCTCTCCGATCACCACGATCTCAGCTTTCGGTTGCCCCGACATGACAGCCCAGGTGTAATCGCCGATCCGTCGCCTGCCCTCTGCGTATGACCCAGGAGCTTTCTGACCTGCTGGAGTGGCAGCCCGAGATCCTGCATCGCCGGGCCGGTCTCGGTGATCGACGGTAGCGCAATCATCTTCAAGGATGGCGTCGAATCTGGCGAGACATCCGGCTGGTCAAGCAAGGTTCAGCAAGCGTCTGTCGCTCTTCCTGAGTCTCGTATATCTCGCAACAGCCCGGCTCCTAACCCCCCCTACGAACACAGAGAAGAGCTGCGTCTGCTCGGAAGGAGAAACCCATGGAAGTCACTTCATACGCGCTCATGGACAACTTCGGCCCGCGCTAAAAGGCGCGAGCTCGTTTCTCTCCGCCCCCGTTCCCATCCCACCCCGCGCTCGCCCAGCGTCAAGGATCGAAGCGAAATCCCCACAGCGAGCTCCGCTCGCGAGGAGATGCAGCGCAGAGCCTGACCCCGCGCCAGCGGGGGGACGCCCAAATCCTCCGCTTCTGCCTCCGCCTCTACCTCCACTCCGCCGAGCCGAGCCGCCCCACCGACTCCTCATAGTGCTTCACAAGAAAGGGCTCTCTCGTCACTCACTTCGAAGAGCCGGCGGGACGACCCAAAGCCTACACCCGGATCAGCTCGATGGCCGGCAAATACCCTCCCCCTCCTCCCTCACCAACCAACTCCTCGAGCCTCCGCTTCACCTCGAGCACCCTCTCCCTCTCCTGCCCTTCTACCTCTCGCGCTCGCCCACCAGCAACCGCGATCATCTCCCCATAGAGAAGGCGCCCAGGCTGGAGCACCTCACCCGGATGCTCCCACTCCTCAGACAGCAGCACCTCCAGATCCCGATGCGCATCGAGCCCCTCCTCGATCCGCCCCACCCCGGCCACCTCCGCCATCGCCTCGAGCTGAGCCACCTGCGAAGCAAACATCGGACACCTCCGAATCAACCCCGCAAGCTTCACCGACATCTCGACTGACACCTCTCCTCCATCCGCCAGCCTCGCCACCTCCTCGAGCGTCAGCTCCGTCTCACTCATTTCGCACGACCTCCTCGTCCCCGTTCCCACCGACCTCGAGCCGCAGCAGCCGCTCCTCATGGTCGGTAACCTGACCACGCAATCCCTTGAGCTCCTCGCGCACCTGCTTGGGCGCCCTACCCTCGGCAAGATCCAACGCCTCCTGCAGATCGCAGAAATCAAACCCAAGGCTCTGGAGGTAGCGGTCCAGCAGCTTCAGACTGGGCGTCTTGTGCCTCGTCTCCCAGTGCGACAGCGTACGGAAATCCGGCGCTTCCTGAGGCTTCGCGGCTGCGGCCTGCGTCAGCCCCCTGCGGGTCCGGAGCAGTCGCAGCGCTTCTGCGATCAGCACCCGCGGGCCTCCTGCCGCACGGACAGCGGCTCGCCGATGAACTCCTCGATCCAGGCCCTGGAGCGGGCCAGCTCGTGCGCGGCCTTGAGCCGCCGCTCGATCACCTCGAGCCGCCGCCGGCGATGACCTGAGTCAATGCGCCCGGCCCGGGCACAGCAGAGGTGCAGCAGCGCGGGGACGTTAGGGGAGTCGAGGATCTCCCCGGGATCGCGCCAGACACCGCGGCGCCGCTCGAGAGCATCGAGGTCGAGGCTCGCCCTGTAGATCACTGGCCCAAGCTTCTCGGCGGGCACGTCGAGCGCAACGGCGAGATGCTGGAGGGAGTACCTGAGGGGGCTGTTGAGGAGGACATCGAGCTGGAAGTCGAGCAGCTGCGGCCGGCCTGAAGCGGTGAGCTCCAGGAGGGCGGAGATTCCGTCTACGGGGGAGTTCGTCCCTCGGCTAGTCATCGATCCATCCCGCGGCCGGCCGAGGGCCGATCGCCTCCATAGTCACTTCCCAAGAGATTCGCGCTTCGTGCCGTCATCCTGTGTCTTGGCTGTCAAGGTACGCGGGTCTGCCCCCAGCGCTCGACCTCAACGACAAGCGATCCACCGCCCGACTGAAAGTACTTGAGGATTCCCCTCATCGCCGGATTCCCGTCAAAGGTTGACACTTGCAAGGGCAAACTGCCGGCTGCCGTTAACCGGCAGTTTTCGCGGTACAGTGACCTTAAAAAGTCGAGACGCGCGCCGCACTCTCGCGGCCCTCGATCTCCGGCGTCAGAAGGAGGTGACTCTATGGGCGTCAAGACCGACGTTCGGGCGGGCAATGGCCCAGTGGTCGATCCCATCGGCTAAGCTCGTCCTTTCCACTGGGCGCGGCGTCTTGCTGCGCCCTACTCTCTTCGCTAGAATTCCTGGCAGATGCCGCATACGTTGAACCACGCGCAGCGCCTCCTGCGCGAGCTGGAGCCTTGTCTGCCTGACGGCGTGGAGCGTGTGCTGGATCGTCCTCCCTACTGGGATCCGGTCTTCTGCGAGCTTTTTTTCGAGCGCACCGAAGAAGTGACCTTCTGCGATCCCCAGGCCGGGCTCAAGCTCGCCAGGGTCGCACCTCGGCTCGCGATGGCCGTCCCCGAGAGCAACGGGGCCGCGGGGCGCCGCGAGCACAACGAGAGAGTGGCGAGAGCCTATTCGCTCCTCGGCAGCGCCCAGCGCGTTGCGGAACGCCACCACGATGCGGATGGATCGTTTCAAAAAGCCCTCCAGATCTGTACCCGTCGTAAGATTTCGGGCACCTGCCGAGTAGAGATCTACCTAAGATTGGCAGTATTCCGTTCGTGTCAGAAAAGATTCACGGAAGCCTTCCAGCTCGTCGCTCGAAGCACGAGCCTCTGTGAGTCCGAGAACGACGACAAATGGCTCAGCGTGACTCTGGCGACCCGCGGCGCCGTCTGCGCCCGAGCTCGCCTCTTCCCGGAGGCCGTGTCCGTCCTGAGCGAGGTTCTGGGCAACTACAGACTCTCCCCGCGCGTCGAATACTCGGCGACCCATAATCTCGCCTACGCAGTCAGCGAAGCCGCAAACCCCAATCTGGAATCAGCACTCGAGCACCTACGCAAGGCCCGCCGGCTGCTGGGACCGCGACGCAGCGTGCAGAAGTGCAAGCTGTACTGGGTCGAGGGCTTGATTCACATCCGGCTCGGACGGACGGAACGAGCCGAGCGTCTGTTCCGCAAGGCGCTGGCTGGATTCGAGAAGTTCGAGGCTCCGTACGAGACCGCCCTCGTCGGTCTCGATCTCTCAGCCCTGCTCCGCTTCGAGCGAAGATGGGGCGAGCTCGAACAGCTGACCGATAAGACCTACCGCAGGTTCCGTGAACTCCGCGAGGATACCGAGGCTGTGGCTTCGCTCAGACTCTGGATCGAGGCTGCCCAGATGCGCACCCTCACCGAAGAGCTAATCACCGAGGTGAAAGAGAAGATCGAGGAGTGGATGCGCCGGCATCCAGCACCAGGGACGGTCCGACGACGCCGCCAACGGCGCTGACCCGCTTCCGCACTTCTGAGAGCTCCCGAAATCCTCCAGGCCGCCCCGGCCGAATCGCTCGAGTTGGCACGGTAGACGATCGGATGGCTTCGATACAGACCTATCTCATGCGGCATCGTAGCGAAAAGTACGACACCTCCAGCGCACCGCCAAGCTTCCTCCAACGTGGCCCGACAAGGCTTGCTCTTGCAGTTCGGGAAAGCGGTTCGTGACCATGGCTAAGCGACCAGCAGTCACGCGGTTGAGGCATGCCCTCCCATTTGAGCAGCTTTCACCCTTCGATTTCGAGCGGCTGTGTCTGTGGTTAGTACATCGTGAGGGATACGAATGCGTTGAGCATCTGGGGGCCGCCGGTAGGGATCGGGGACGAGATATTGTTGCTCGGCGTGACGGCCGACGGGTGATCTTCCAATGCAAGCGAGTGCAGCGCCTTGATCCTGCTGCGGCTGAGAGAGAGATCGACAAACTGAAGGCCCTGCCTGAAGAAGATCAGCCAAACGATATTATTTTCGTGGTCAGCAGTTCCGTTTCAGGACAGACAAGAGACCGCGCGCGGTCTGCCTGGAACGAGAGAGGAGCTTGCGATTTTTGGGCTGGCTCCGAGTTGGATGAGAGGGCCAAGCGTCATGCGGACATCTTGCATGAGTTCTTCGACCTAGGTGCTAGAGAATCGGTGGCTAAGGATCCACTCCTCGGACTGCCGAAACCTTCAGAGAGGGACCTACCACCTTCGCCATTCAAGCACCTCCATTGGTTCGAGCGGGATGATACTGAAATTTTCTTCGGCCGAGGGCAGGAGATCCGTAAACTGTACGAGTCTGTAACGTTTGCTGACGGACCACCAATCGTTCTTCTTTTCGGGGCCACTGGAGTTGGCAAGACGTCGCTGCTGGGGGCAGGCTTACAGCCACGGCTCGAAGCCGACTACGATACCGTTTTCGTGCGACTTGAACGTGACCGCAGCTTGGTGGAAACTCTTCTAGTTGGCATAGGCGGCGCTGATAAACTTACGGATCCGGCAGGTGCCTGGCGCAGCCGCGAGCAAGCCACGGGCTTGCCATTAGTCGTTCTTCTCGATCAGCTTGAGCAAGCCTGGACGAGGCCGCTGCCCAGCAGTGCGGCAGAGGTGGAAAAGTTCGCTGCCGTTCTGCGCGCACTGTTCGCGACACGCGACCTTCGCCCTCAAGGGCGGCTCGTGCTGGCCTTCCGGAAGGAGTGGCTCGCCGAAGTTCTCGGCGCTCTGGACACCGAAAGGCTCCCTAGGACGCAAGTGGAGGTCCTCCACCTAGGCCCGCTAGGGATTGCTGAGGCCGTAGCCGGCCCGAGCAGGGCCAAGCGACTTCGTCTTCACTACGGACTGACAGTAGATCCAGAAGTGGTGACGGCTATCGTTACCGACCTAGCAGTAGTTTCCCCGGCCGCAGGCAGTGGAAGTCCGAAACCCGCGCAGGTTGCGCCAGTACTCCAGATCCTGTTATCCAAATTGTGGATCGAAGCCAAGAAAGTGAGTCCAAGCGCTCCAAGATTCACCTTGGATCTGTATCGACAGTTGGAACGTCGCGGGATCCTATTGGACGATTTTCTTGGGGAATCGCTGGCTGGGCTGCGGAGCTGGCGGCCAAGTGCCGAGCGCTCAGGCCTCGCCCTTGACCTACTGCTTCTCCATACGACCAAACTCGGAACAGCCCAGACCCGACGAGCAGCCAACGTGCTCGAGCGGTATGGTCAACGCCAGGAGGTCGCGGAGCTCATTCAACAGTGCATAGACCGGTATCTCCTGATAGGAACAGCCCGGGTCCAAAAAGGCGAACTTCTGGCAGACAGCGATGACAGTAACAAGTACGGCACTACCTGCCTCGCCCACGACACGCTGGCGCCTTTGGTTCGACGACGGTTCGAGGCATCAGACCGATCAGGGCAGCGGGCGCGGCGTATCCTAGCGCAGAGGGCCCTAGACTGGAGGGAAGGTGCAGTGGGCCCAGTCCTTGACGAGACCGACCTTAAGTTGGTACTCGCAGGTGCAGCTGGTATGCGCAAGAGGACCGTTGACGAAGAACGCTTGGTGAAAGCAAGTCTGACGGCTCGTACCTATCGCGCATCCCTGCGATTGACACTAGCGACCTTGGGAGCGGTGGCAGTGGCAGCAATCGTGATAACCGGCTGGTTCGCTTGGGTGCAAAATAACAACGCGCAACGTAGCATTGCACGTATACACGTGCAGGAGGGAATACGACGCCTTGATCAGGGCAATGGCAGTGCTGCTCTAGCTTCCTTCGCATCAGCAATTCGATATCAACCTAGGGATCCAGTTCTCCGAGCTCATGTTCTGGATCTACTAGTAACAATGGGAAGGCCCAAACCATCTGAGCCCCTTCAGCACTCCACTCCTGTCGTCGTGGCGAAGTTCAGCCCAGACGGACGGCGGCTCGCGACGGTGTCTGAGCCTGGCGGTGTGCACCTCTGGGACGCTGTGACGGGAGACAAGATCGGCGTGCTTCATGGTCCGGTCGCCACCTCCGTCGAGTTCAACTCGGGTAGTTCACAGGTGGTGACCGCATCTTGGGATCAGTCCGCTCAGATCTTTGACGCGGAAACAGGCGCGAAGCTAGGCCCCCCACTTCAGCACAACGATGTCGTCAATTACGCTGAGTTCAGTCCAGATGGGTTACGGGTGGTGACCGCATCGTTCGATGGAACCGCGCAATTGTGGGACGCAGAGACTGGCACAGCGATTGGTCCACCTTTAGAGCCAGGCAGCTTTGTCGCATCTGCGAAATTCAGCCCGGATGGCCAACGGCTAGTGACCGCATCTTGGAATGGCACCACACAAGTCTGGCATCTAGAGGCCGAACCACAGAAGGGCCCAACTATTAGGCCCGGCGGCGCCGTCAAACTGGCAGATTTCAGCCCGAACGGCGTATGGATTGTGACCGCCTCGTCGGGCGACGCCTCGTCAGGCGACATAGTTCAGGTATGGAATGCGGAAAGCGGAGCCGCGTTAGAATCAATCGCCCAGCATGGTAAATTATCGTCAGTGACGTTCAGCCCAGACAGCCGACGAATTGTGACAGCCTCGTCAGATAGATCGGCGCAGATGTGGGAAATCGGGCTAGATTATCGGCTGAATACTAAGTCACAAATCACCATCAAGAAAATGGGCCGATCTCTACCACATGGAGGACCCGTGCACTATGCAGAGTTCAGTCCAGACGGTCGATATGTGGTGACTGCTTCCGAGGACAATACTTCTCAAGTCTGGAACGCGGAGAACGGAGCAGCGGTTGGTCTTCCTCTTCGACATGCCGGGGCCGTTAGAGCTGCCAAGTTCAGTCCAGACGGCCGACAGGTGGTGACTGCTTCCGAGGACGGCACGGCGCAGGTTTGGGACGTAGTCGTCGGGGAGAAGGTCGGACTGAGGCTGGGTGGCCACAGATCTCTCGTTTCCGCAGATTTCAGCCCAGACAGCGACCGCTTACTGACTGCAGCCCTTGGCGAATCGGCCCTAGTATGGAATGCGAGTTCCGGAGAGAGGGGACCTTATTTGCGATATTGGGGCAGACTGATTTCAGCGACTCTGAGCGGCGACGGCCGCAGGGCAATCACCTTGTCTTCTCCCTTCGGCTCCGGCACTCGCACTATCCAGGCGTGGAACACCAAAACAGGAGAAGAGATACGCCAAGGGTTTGAACCAGACCGTCTAATTAAAGCGGTTGAAATCAGCCCAGATGGCGAACGTATTGCAACTGCATATAGTAACAACTCTGTCCGGACATGGCACACAGAGACCGCAGAGCCAGCCGGCCTAGCTGCACGATATTCCTGTGCAGTTGAATCTCTAGAGTTTAGCTGGGACGGCCAACACTTAGCATACATATGCGCGAACCGCGGGAAAGGCATTGTACACCTTAGCGACGTTGACTCTGGAGAGAGGAGGAGGCCGCCTCTCGAACACACAGGCTTGGTTAGGACGGCTAGGTTCGCCCCAGATAGCCGGCGGATAGTGACGGCGTCTCAAGACGGCACAGCGCAGGTGTGGGAGGTTAAGACAGGAAACGCACTAGGCCCTCGCTTCCATCATTCCGATACGGTCAATTACGCCGAGTTTAGTCCTGACGGCGAAAGGATCGTGACCGCATCCTTGGATGAAACCGCGCAGGTTTGGGACGTGGAAACAGGGAAGAGTCTAGGACCTCCTCTCCGACACTTGGCGGGGGTCAACGCTGCTAGCTTCAGCCCAGACGGGAGTCGAGTAGTCACTGCGTCGAATGACAACACAGCACAGATGTGGGATTCTGACACTCGGGAGAAAATCGGCGAGCCCTTCGAGCACGATGCTGCTGTTACCTCCGCGATCTTTAGTTCGGATGGGCAACAGATCTTAACTGCAACCGCGGGCGGCACCGCCTACGTTTGGAACGCTCAGATAGGCGACATAGTCTCCTCGATGGGACCGGTTAGGGGGGCGGCTAGGGGGCCGAATACGAGACTCCGCACTGTGGAATTCAGCGCCGACGGCGGGCTGATTTTACTCACGGATAAGGAGAAGATTCTGAAGATTTGGGACCTGGACAACGGCGAGAGCGTGGATCTCTTTCTCGAGCACGGCGGCGACCTAAAGTCAGCAGAGTTCAGCCCAGACGGGCAACGAGTGGTGACCGTATCCACGGACGGGTCTGTGCAGGCCTGGAACGCCGAGACTGGACAGAATGTATGTGTGATCTTGAAGGAGCTTGGCGAAGCTGTCTCGACAAAGTTCAGCAAGGACGGCCTGCGAGTCGTAACCGCATCTTCGAGCGGCAATTCACAGGTATGGGACGCGGAGACGGGGAGTGAGGTTAGTCCTGTTCTAGTTCATGCAGATGGAGTTCGCCTTGCAGAGTTCAGTCCGGATAGTCGACGAGTGTTAACGGCATCAAAAAAGACAGCACAAGTATGGGATGCGACAACGGGAGCGAAGCTGGGACCGCCTCTCCAAGGCAGCGACGTCGTGTTTGACGCCAGATTCAGCCCTGACGGGCAACAAGTGCTTACAGCATCTAAGGGCGGCGAAGCGCAAATATGGGACTGGAAGACCGGAGGCGAGATTAGCTCGCGGCTGCGACACGATAGCGACGTGATTTCGGTAGACTTCAGTCCGGATGGGCGCCGAGTAGCAACCGCATCATTGGACACGACTGCGCAAGTCTGGGACGCAAGAACTGGAGAGAAAGTTGGCCTACCTCTCCACCATCAAGATCACCTTAATTTCGTTATCTTTGATCCGGGCGGGCATCGGGTAGTAACCGCCTCGCAGGACAAGACGGCCCAGGTGTGGGACGCGGAAACAGGATATGGCATAGGGCCGCCGCTTCGGCACGATGCTGGTGTGATCTCCGCCTCCTTTAGTCCCGACGGTCGTCGGTTGGCAACCCTCACACGATCGCAGAGGGTACTAGTCTGGGAAACACCCGTCGGGCAGACCCGGAACGCTAAGCTACTAGCAGACTCGGCAGAAGCCAGTGCGGGCTACTTCATAACGGATCTGGGCGTGGTTGCTCCAGTGACTGCCCGCGCCAGCCAACTTCGGGCTACTTTCAGCGCAGCGGCTGGGGGCGGGGGCGGCTCAGAATCTATGCGTATTCTCGAGTGGTACTTCTCACATCCGTGGGGTCGACGTATTTCGCCGTTTTCTCCTCATAGCGTGCCTGAGTTCATCCTCCGCTTTCCAGAGCAGGCGAAGCATCGATTCCCAGGCCATCCGATTGTGCGGCGATGCGTCTGGCCAATTACAGGACGCTCACATGTCTTAGAATTCTCTTGCATTAGGAATGAACTCGATCTACTAGAGGACATGGATGTTATTCGGCCTGATGACAAACAGGAGTTCCTTAGGGGAGTATCTAGCTACCGAGTCAATTGACTGAGGTTTCAGACTCTGGGCCGCGCGGAGGAGTGCTGGGCCTCGCGGCAGGCATGGTCCTCGATCGAGACCTCGGCCTCAAGTTTGACTTCGATCGAGAAGAAAACAGTGTATCGGCTCATCGCTCTTGAAGCCTCATTCTGTCGTCAATTCCGGCTGCCAGCCCGAGGGATCCGCAGGATCCCCTTACCCGACGCCTCACGTCGCTCCTCCGACGATCCATGCCCGCCGGGCTCGTCGTTCATGCCGCCGCTGCACCCCGCCCGGGCTCGTCCGCGGCAGGGACCAGAACGGAATCCCCACAGGCCGCGAAGCGGCCGAGGAGATGAAGTGGCGGACCCGACCCCGCGCCAGCGGGGTAACGCCCAATTCTCCGTCCCGCTCTCCCCTGCCACGTCCCGGGCGCTATCATCTCCTCACCCATGTACACCCCCGACTCAGACGTTTCCCGCTTCTTGACCCTGCTCCGCAACAAGATCCGCCAGCAGGGCTTCACCCAGCTCGAGGTCCAGCAAACCCTCGGCTGGGGCCGCTCCTACATCAGCCAGCTCCTCACCCGGCAGAAGAACCTGCGCCTCGACCAGGTGCTCCTGATCCTCGAGACCATCGGCATCGAGCCGGAGTCGTTTTTCGCCGAGCTCTATTGGCCGGCGGCGCCCTACCTCGCCTCCAGGACCTCAGCACCCCAACGCCAAGCCACGGAGCTCCCAGCACAACTCAGGGACCTGAAGAATCTGCTGGCGGGCCTGGTGAAGGTCCTGGCAGAGAAGCAGTTGATCGCCGCTGAGGATCTGCGGCGGTAGGAGTTGACCGGCCGCCCAAGGAGCGCCAGACGACCGCGGCTCTACGGCACTGTGCTCGACCAGGCGAGGGTGTCTCCTGATTCGAAGCCATCCTGGAAGAGGACACACGGGGCGCTTGTGTTCGTAGGATCGCTATCGTCGCAGTCGACATCCGCGCAATAGCCGTCGTCGTCCCCGTCGCCGAAGCTGTTGTCGCCAAAGCAGATGTCCTGATCGCTGCAGATGCCGTCCTGATCTGGGTCTCCACTGGCGTCGTTGCCCTGGCACTGATCGATGTCGTCGCAGACCCCGTCGCCGTCAGTGTCTCCGCTGGCGTCGTCTCCCTGGCACTGATCGATGTCGTCACAGACCCCGTCGCCGTCAGTGTCGCCCGTCTCATTGGCGCCAAAGCAGACGTCGACGTCGTCGCAGATACCGTCGCCATCGGCATCCAGGCAGAAGTTCGCCGTGCAAGATTTGTCAGCATCGACCGTCACGATGCCGTTCGCACAGTCTTCGTCACCACTCCAGCCCGTGAAAAGAGAGTCGAGCGAGGGGATGGCATCCAGAGCGACCGACGTTCCAGTAGCGAAGGACGAGGCGGCAGACAGGCAGGAGCCGTCGCAGTCGATGCCGGCGGGATCGCTGGTCACAGTCCCGGTACCATCACCCGCTTTGACGACCGAAAGCGTGAAGGTGCCCGGGTCCGGAAGCGTGGAAACCAACGACACCAAGTCGCCGGTTGCCAGCCCCTCGGCCACGGCCCGGCCTTCGCCCTTGACTGCGATTTGGGCCCAGGAGTCGCGGAAACAGTAATCACGGATCCGGGTGCTTCCGAGCGCCTCAAGCGCCGCCAGTGCCTCCTGATAGCAGGTGGAGTCCGAGAAGGCCGCACAGCTGTCATCCTGGTTCAGCCCCGCCTCGTCGGCTACGGAGATCATCACCAGGGTGCCGTCGGGCACGGCATCCAGATGATCCACCAGTGCGTACATCGCGGCCGAAGGGTCGTTCGCCGCACATTGCGAGCGCGTTCCATAGGTGTCGAAGTTCTGGGGCGGGGAGATCTCATCGCCGGTTGCTGGATCGACCGACAGGACGTTGAAGCCGCGCCCGCCGCCTCCGCCGCCGAGCCGCTCGTAGAGTTCCGTGCCGCAGCGATAGAAGCGCGCCACTCCGAACTGACCAGGGAACTGAGCAGCGGCCGAACCGCGGGATACGGTGCCTAGAGCAAGCCCGTGGGGTGGCAGGGCGTAGCCGGGATCGAAGGCCGAGCTGAGGACCGCCGCCGCCAGCCGCAGCCCGCGGTCGATGGTGGCGAGGCCGAAGTACTCCTCGTTGGCGAAGCCGTCGGCATGGCCGCCGGGGAAGCCGCCGAGCTCCTGGGAGCCGGCGGGGTCGACCTTCCACCACTCGTCGTTCCATTCGAAAACCAGCCCGCCGATCCCGGGTAGCTGGGGATGGCCTTCCGCCAGCTCCCCCAGCAGATCGTTCCACAGGCACAGGTCCCAGTGCGCCTGCATCGTTTCGTCGATCAGGGTCTTGGCGTTGTACATCGCGTCGGTGCCGAACTCGCCGAGGAACATCGGTTTGCCAGTGATCGAGCCCCACTGGTCGAAGAGGTCGCCGAAGTTCGAGCCGCGGAAGATGTTCAGCGACCAGACGTCGACGCTGGGCGCGTCGACTTCGACGTAGCCCGCAGTGTCCGCGAGGCGCAGGCCGTCGGTGTCGATGTCGATGTCGCCGTAGCTGGTGGCCACCGGGTGATCCGTGTCGATCGCTTTGACCGCCTGGGCCGCGGCTTCGGTGCACAGCGCCGCCTGCTGCGGGGTGGCGCAGGCCGCGTTGCCAAAGTAAAGGTTGATGTTCCACTCGCTCCCCAGCATCCACATCAGCACCGCCGGGTGGTCCTTGAAGAAGGCCACCGCCTGCTGCGCCCTCGCCACGTCGTTGACCGCGTCATCGACGGTGAGGATGGCCATGATGCCTTGGTTGTAGAGCCCGTCGAGTACCGCCAGCGCGGTGGCGTCGAAGCCCGGGTCGAGGTAGAGGCGAACCGTGTTGACGCCCATCGCCGCCATCAGCGGCGCGTCGGTCGCCGCCCAGATCCCGAACTCTGCCCGCCTGGCCGCGTTGTCGCCTGTCGTCGACTCGCTGGCCGGCGACCAGTTGACACCGCGGATCACGTACGGTGCCGCCGGCTCGAGCGTTCCATCCGGGTTGCGCTTCTGCCACATCAGCCGCCGGCCGTCGAACCACACCAAGCTCGGCCCCGGCAGCTCCCCTTGCACGTCCTCGCAGATGCCGTTGCCGTCCGGGTCGCCGGTCGCGTTGTCGCCGACGCACAGGTCGCAGCCGTCGGGGACCGAGTCGCCGTCGGCGTCAGCGTGGTCGTCGAAGCCGGGACAGGCGTCCAGATCGTCGCAAACGCCGTCGGCGTCATCGTCGCCGGTCGCGTTGTCGCCCTGGCAGTCGTCGCAGCCGTCGGGGACCGAGTCGCCGTCGGCGTCGGCGAGGTCGTCGTGCCCGGGGCAGGCGTCAAGCTCGTTGCAGACGCCGTCGCCGTCAGCGTCGGAACATTCAACCACAAAGACCGAATCCGAAGCGTCGAAGACGCCGGTCCCCGCGTGTCGGACGTAGAAACGCCAGTCGTCGGCTTGAGAGTAGACAGCCGGAATCACGACTTGCTCGGAGCCGTCGTTCGACGTTGCCTCGACGATCCGCAGCCAATCGATCCCGTCGGGCTCGAGCAGACTCGCCGCAGCCGAGTCGCGCTTCATGTCGAGGCGCATGAGATCGGTGGGGTCGAGACCGCTGCCGGTCCACTCCAGAAGGACCGGATCGCCGATCTCGTAGGTCGCCGGTATGTTGGGTGACAGGAGCTCGACCGAGCCCGCGTTGATCGACCGCGGCTCGCTCCATTCCGTCGGTTCGCCCTCGACGATGCCGCGGGTCCGCCAAAAACGGATCGAATCCACGAGCTCACTGATCGAGTAGGTCGTCGCGGCGACAGGAACAGGCGCGGGCCAGGAATCAAGTGTCGTCGTCAATTGGAGCTCATAACCGGTCGACTGCGGGATCTCGGACCACGCGGCATTCACGACTGAGGTCCAGTCGCCATTGTTGGTCAGGTTGCCGAAGATGGTGAGGGTGGCGTTCCAGTTCGAGTTGTTGAATACGTCTCCGGATACGGTGAGGCGAACTCTGCTGGAGCTCATGTTTCCGTCGTTGGTGACGTTGCCGTTGACCGTGACGTTGAAAGGTTCGTAGTAGTTGGGGTTACTGCCGTTGGTGAAGAGGCCCTGGTTAAGGAGGTTGCCGTTGATCGTGAACATAAAGTCTCGATAAGAGTCCGTTGGGCTGAAGAGAGTAGCCGAAGCCAAGACTTGAACCTCGCCATTGAAGGTGACATCCGTGAAAGTGAAGGTGCCATTCTCCAGAACGATCAGCGGCAGACTCAACGAGCCGCTGGCGAAGCTCACGCTGTCGACGAAACGGAACTCGGGCAGATCACCGAAGATGGAGCCGTTGTAGCTGCCTCCTCCAACGTGGAGGCTGCCGCTGCCGATGAGTTGGCCACCGCCTTTGAGGCCACGGGCAGTGACTAGACTCGGCGAGTTGATGGTCAGAGTCGTGCCGCCGTTGATGGTCAGATCGTTCTCGATCTCGGTGCTGCTACCTAGCTCGATGGCGTCGGCGATGGTGAGGCCGCCGATCGGATTGGAGCCGTCCACGATATGAACCCCCGGCCCGTGGAGGACGGCACCGGAGCACTGTCCATTGTTCGTCAGGTTCCCATGCAGAGAGAGGTTCGCCAGCCAGGTAGAATTGTTGAATACGTCTCCGGATACGATGAGGCGAACTCTGCTGGAGCTCATGTTTCCGTCGTTGGTGACGTTGCCGTTGACCGTGACGTTGAAAGGTTCGTAGTAGTTGGGGTTACTGCCGTAGGTGAAGAGGCCCTGGTTGAAGAGGTTGCCGTTGATCGTGAACGTAAAGTCTCGATAAGAGTCCGTTGGGCTGAAGAGAGTAGCCGAAGCCAAGACTTGAACCTCGCCATCGAAGGTGACATCCGTGAAGGTGAAGGTGCCATTCTCCAGAACGATCAGCGGCAGACTCAACGAGCCGCCGGTAAAGCTCACGCTGTCGACGAAGCGGAAGTCGGCAAGATCACCGAAGATGGAGCCGTTGTAGATGCCTCCTTCTACGTAGAGGCTGCCGTTGCCGGTGAGTTGGCCACCGCCGCCAAGGCCGCCGGTCGTGACGATAACAGGCGCCTTGATCGTGAGCGTCGCAGAGTAGCTGATCCCAAGCGAGAGTAGGGCAATGCTGTTTGCAAGCTCGACATCGCCACCGATCGTGACACCCACGTCCAAGGCCACCGAGCCGCCGATCGTACGCGGCCCCGATCCTCCAAGCGTAGTCGAGATATCCCACGTTCCATGGTTCGAGATGCAGCCGTGGACATTGATGGAGGCGCGGTTCGCAAACTGGCCGTGATTGACTGTGTCGCCTAGTATGACGAGGTGGAGGTTGTTGGTGTTCGGCTTTCCAATAGTCCCCTGATTCACCAGATCCCCGCTTACAATAAGTGTCGGTGCGCTGAAGCCGTTGCCGCCGTCCAGGGCACCGATTCCGTCAACGCTGAGGCTGGCTATCTCAGCGTCACCTCGAATGCTCACGGGTCCGTTGATCTGGACTCGGTCCGTGGGGTCAGGAACCCTATCCTGGAGCCATGTCGACGGACTGTGCCACAGCCCGCCAGCGCCGGTCGAACGGATCGTTGCGGATCCGCTGGTAGCGGAGCAAAGGCCACAGCCGATGCAGGCGTCACAGCCATCCGGAACGCCGTCAGCATCGGTGTCCTCATTATCGTCGAAGCCAGCGCAGAGGTCGCAACCATCTGGCGTCCCGTCACCGTCGTCATCCAGCAGGTCATCGAAACCGGGGCAGAGATCGTCGCCGTCACACACCGAGTCATCGTCGGCGTCGGCGCACCGGACCGAGAAGGTGAAGTCCGTCGCGTCGAAGGCGCCCGTCGCTCGATGGCGGACGTAGAAGCGCCAGTCATCTTCCTGAGCGACCTCTTGGGGCACGGTGACGACCTCGGATTCGTCGTTCACCGTATCCTCGGTGAAGCGGAACCAGTCGACGCCGTCGGGCTCCAGATGGCTGGGAGGCACGGCGTCCCGCTTCATCGACAGGACCATGGAATCGAAGGGGAGAGTATTGGTGCCGGTCCACCCCAGCTCGATGCTCTCGCCGTGCTCGATCTCGGCCAGGGACGAGGGCAGCGTCATCTGCATCACCGTGCCGAGATCGTAGACGTAGGCGGCGCCGCCTTCGAGGCCGGCGTCATCGTCTCCGATCGAGCCGACGACGAGGGTCTCGGAGTCGTTGATCGCGAGAGCTGCTCCAAAGTTGTCGTTCTCAGACCCATCGAACGCGATGATCTTCAGTGTCTGAAGCCACTCGCCATCGAAGTTCCTGAAGAGGTAGACAGATCCTGAGTTGTCGCCGTTGTCGTCGTCATAAAAGGAGCTGACCGCAAGCAGCTGGCCCTTGAACGCGGCGGCGGCACCGAAGAGGTCGCCAAAGGCCGGATCGCCGATGGCCAGGTTTTGCGTCTCGAGCCACACGTCGCCGAATCTCTCAAAGATATACGCGGAGCCGAAATCGTTCGCCCCACCGGTTCCGATCACCAGCGTCTGACCGTTGACCGCGAGACCCGTTCCAAATCTTCTTGTGGCGCCGCCGAGATTCTCGACGAGGATCGACCTCTCGGTCCAGACTTCGCCCGCACCCTCGAAGACATATACCGATCCCGACGAGTCCCCTTGCGGGTCGCTGTCGTCCGCCCCGACGGCGATGATGCCGTCGCCGACGGCCACCGAGGATCCGAAATGATCGTCGTCCGCCGCGTCGCTGGCGGTCAGCTTGGCGCGCTCGGCCAGGATGCCCTGATCGAAGGTGTAGACATAGACCTTGCCGGAGTCGTCGGCGACGTTATCGTTGCCGTATGGCGCGCCGAATGCCACCAGGCCGTCCCCTGCCGAGATCGACCAGCCGAAGCGGTCTTCGGCGACCACGTCGGAGCCGATGACGATGTCTTCCTGCAACCAGACGTCGCCTTGTCTCTCGAAACGATAGGCCGCCCCGCTCTGATTGCCGAAGAGGTTCTTCATCGGCGCGCCGACGAATACGGTACTGTCGATGATGCCCACGGCGTAGCCGAACCAGTCGCCGGCGACCGGCTGCGGTGGCACGAGTTTGCTGCGCTGGATCCACGAGCCGTCGACCTTCTCGAAAACATAAGCCGCACCCGGCCCGGTGTTCGACTCGTGGACTCCGACGACGACCAGATCCCCGGCGATGGCGACAGACGTGCCGAACTGCCGGGTGCCGTCGCCCGGCAGGAGCTTGTCGCCGAAGCCTCCGTTCGAGTCGAAGACGTAGGTCTCGACGTTCGCCACGTTGTTGGAGGTCTCGGGATCGCCTTCGGACGCCACGACGCTGGCTTGATTCGTCGCGATGCCCGCCTGTAGGGTCTCGGCGGTGATCGCAATCGAGGCGGCCTCCTCCCCGGTCAGGAGAGTTCCCAGATCGCACGTCACCACGCCACCCGCTTCGGTGCAGGAGCCCGGTTCGCTGGTAGAAACAAAGACCACGCCGGATGGCAGGTTGTCGGTGAGGACGACGTTGTTCGCCGTTTCCGGGCCGTTGTTCCTGACGCCCGCCAACCAGGTGATCTCCGCGCCGAGAGCGACCGGATCCGCCAGCTCAGCGAGCTCCACAGCGATGTCAGTGCAGGGATCCGGATCAAGCTCGTCGCAGGTGCCGTCACCGTCACAGTCGCCATTCGAGTTGTCCCCGAAGCATAGATCACAGTCATCGGGAACTCCGTCACCATCGGCGTCCAACGTGTCGTCGTAGCCCGGGCAGTAGTCGACGTGGTCGCAGACGCCGTCGCTGTCTTCGTCAGGACATACCACGGAGAAACTGAGGTCGGTCGCGTCGTAGGCGTCGCTGGGCTCATGCCGCGCGTAGAACCGCCAATCGTCGGCAAAGGCGACTCCAGGTGGTACCTCCACATCCTGAACACCGTCGTTCTCCGTGCTCGTTGAGAAGCGGAACCAGTTCACGCCATCCGGCTCCGTCTCAGACGGCGGAACAATGTCGCGTTTCATCGCCAGGACGATGTCGTCAAGGGGATCGGTGTCGGTTGATGTCCACGCCAGGCTCGCTGTGTCTCCGGGGTGAAGCGTGATAGGGGTCGCAGGAGCGGTGACGGTGATGGTGGGAACGGGAGCTGCGAGGGCGTAGACATAGGCTGCGCCGGAATCACTTCCTGCATGGTTATGTCCGAAGGCACCGACCACGATAGGACCGCCGCTGTTTGATACGGAGATGCCAAACCGATCACCGTCTGCGCCATCGGTCGCGATCAGTTCCTGCTGTTGAACCCAGCTCGTCCCACTGCGCACAAAGACGTAGGCGGCGCCTGAGTTATTGCCGGCATCATCGGCCAGATCAGATCCGACCACAGCGATATCTTCACCAAGCGTTACGGAGCCGCCATACCAATTGAGCGCGGCCTCATCATCGGCAGTCAGCTCCTGCTGCTGTGTCCAGCTGGTTCCACTGCGGACAAACACGTAGGCCGAGCCGGAGTCACAGTTCGGGTCCAAAGGACAGGCGCCGTCGCTTTCTCGAGCTCCGATCAATACGGTCTCGCCGCTGACGGCTACGGAGAAGCCGAAGAGATCCTCCGCCTCAGCATCGCTGGCAGTGAGCTTCTGTTGCTCCGCCCAGCTCACCCCACTGCGCACAAACACGTAGGCCGAGCCGGAGTCGGTCCCGGCGTCGTCGTCCAGACGAGCTCCAATCACGACATCATCGCCGCTGATGGCTACAGCACGGCCAAACTCGTCACCTATCGCGGCATCGCTGGCAGTGAGCTTCTGCTGCTGGGTCCAGCTGGTTCCGCTGCGTACAAAGACGTAGGCCGAGCCAGAGTGACCGCCAGCGTCATCGTCCCATGCAGATCCGACGACGGCGGTCTCGCCGCTGATCGCAACGGATTCGCCAAAAAGATCCACTGCTGCGGCGTCGCTGGCGGTGAGCTTCTGCTGCTCGACCCAGCTCGTGCCGCTGCGTACGAAGACGTAGGCTGAGCCGGAATTACAGTCCGGATTTGCCGGGCAGGCGTCGTCGTTTCTCGCAGCTCCGATCAGGATGGTGTCGCCACTGACTGCGACAGAATCGCCGAATTCATCGCCCGGGGCCGCATCACTGGCGGTGAGCTTCTCCCGCTCGATCCAGCTTGTACCGCTGCGCACGAACACGTACGCTGAACCCGACTTGCTCCCGGCGTCATCGTCATAAGGGGCTCCGACAACGACGGTGTCGCCACTGATCGATACGGAATTGCCAAAAAGATCTGCCGGCGCCGCATCGTCTGCCGTCAGTTCGTGCTCCGAGAGTCCTCCCAGGTCAATCACCAGCGTGCTCTCTTGGGCGGTGTTGTTGAGCAGCTGGGGATCGGCTTCTGAACCACTCACCTCCACTATATTGACGCCAGCTCCTTCGGCTACGGCTTGTGCAATGATCTCGATAGTGGGGTACGAGGTCCGGCTCTCTAGGGCTCCAATCTCACAACTGAACACGCCGCCCGATTCACTGCACGCCCCCGGCATGTTCGTGCCTACATAAATCACGTTCTCCGGAAGAGTGCTGGTTAGCACAACATCATTTGCGTGAGACAGGCCGTGATTGGTGATATTAACGAGCCAGGCAAGGTTGTCGTTGATGATCACCGGATCTGCCAGATCGACGAGAACGACCTCGAGATCGGCTCCAGTTTCCACTATCGTGGTTTCCTCAAGGGCAGTGTTGTTCGTGAGATTCGGGTCGGGCTCGAGAGCCGTCACTGTGGCGCCGGTCGTTATCGTTCCGACGGAGTTCGGCGTTGCCGCGACGGCGACGGTCGTCGTCGCGCCACCTTGAACGCTGCCGAGTGAGCACGTAACGATGCCGCTGTCTTCGGAACACAGGTCCGTCGGGATTGCCGCGAGAAAACTCACTTCAGCCGACAAGCTAATGGTCGCCCGAACATCTGTGGCAGCCGCTGGACCGGCGTTGATAATCGTCAGGTAATAGGCCACCTCGGTGCCTACCTGTGAAGGATCGCCAGTGTCGTTGAGTAGAACTCCGACATTCGCTACGGCGATCTCGGCGGTGGTGTTGAGGGTTGCCGTATTGTTGCCAGGATTGGGGTCTTCGGCTGGAACCGTTATCTCGAAACTTGCGGTCAATAGACCTGCCGTTGACGGGCGTACGTGGATTGAGACAGTGGTGACAGATCCGCTGTTGATAGCGTCGAAATTGCAGGTAATCGTCCCGCTGGATTCCGAACAGAATCCTGTCGATGAATCAATGGCGAGAAGTGTGACGCCATCGGGCAAGACGGCCGTGAGAGTGGCGGCGGGAACATCCACGGGAAGGGTGTTGAAGATTCTGGCTGTGTAGCTCAACTCGGAGTCGACGATTACTGGATCAGGGTTGTCTTCGACCGTCAAGAAGAAGTCAGATTCCACGGCCAGCTGCCAACTGAGGTTGATCGTCCCAAACTCCGCGAAGGGTGGGTACGGCAAGGTTGCGAGCTTGCCCACTTGAATGAAATAAGTGCTGCCGGCGTCGACGGGAAGGCTCACCTGTGACTCCTGGCCTGGCGAGAGATCAGAGGCCACCTCAACCAGGTCGGAAAGCTGTGTTCCCGTGTAGACCGCCAGCGGCGCTGGCATTGGCAGCTTAGTGACGTACTCGAGCTCCTCAGCGGTTATTGTCAGAGCTCCCGTTTCTGGGGCCGTATATTCCCACCAGATCGAGCCGGCCAGCTCTGCTGCCAATGGCTCGGTCGGCTCCGTCGACGAGTAATCGCTGCTGGCCGCGTTCTCTCCGGAGAGCTCTGTGAGAGGGTATCGCTTTTCAAAATGATCGTTGTGGGCGCGAAAATTCGCGACGATCGGCGCGGTCAGCTCAAGAGTCTGACGGTTGTCCGCCTTGTCTCGCACGCCTAAAGCGGCACCGCTGTCCGGGTCGGCCCCGTCAGGATTGGAAAAATATGGTTCGAGCGGGCACCAACTGAAGAGGAGATCGCACTCATTCGTCGTTGACATTATGGTCCGAAAACCAGTATGCAATAGCCCTGTCTCGAAATGGCCAAATGAAAAACAGAAGGAAGCTTCCTCGCGTGTAGAGGAGTAGGCAGAGTCGGGGTCTGTTTGAGATGTTGGATCGAAATCGTGCTGAAGGCCCATATTGTGGCCATGTTCGTGGATAAAGGTCAATCCGTCGGCGGCGCAGGCGAATCGAGTTACCTGAAAGGCGTTTGCTGCAAAGCTCGGCCCCGTCGTGCTCTGCTCCATGACATTGGCGCGGCCGCAGACGATGGCTAGTCCTTGCCACTCCAGGTCTTCAACGAGTAGGCTGACCAGGTCGGCGCTGTGTTCATCGCGGAGTTGGGCGACGAGCGGGTCGGTCGAAAGCCACAACTTGTCTGTTTCTGAATCGCCTGAGTCCTGATAGAGCAGGTGGGCGCCGTCAACCAATGAGTCTGTGACTCGTGCGTGCGCCACGTTGAATTCGATAGCAATATTATTGGCTTGAAAGATAGCGTTGGACTCGAGTATCATCGTGTCGATAAAAAGCTCCATATCTTCTACGCCGTCGGTCTCACCGAGTGCTTCCGGCGTATAGAGGACGAGCAGATCGATCACGGTCGGCGCTTCTGCGACGTTGTACCAATCAGGATCGTTACAGCTCGGCTGATGGGTTTTCGGCGTGTAATCTCGTGGCTGGTTTGAAACGCCGCAAGTAAAGGGTCGCGTTGAGTCGACCTCGACCAGAAAATGGTAGCCGGACCGAGGTTCAATTCTGTATACCCCGCGTTCGGAAAAGATCACTCCTCTAAGTAAACCGTTGCGGGACGCGAAGAGGGCAAGGTCGCCTGATCGAGTCTTTCCCCACCAGGTCGAGCTTTCTCGCTGCTTGGGTGACCCTTCCTTGTAGATCACATAGGACTCTCCTGCAGGCAGAGTGAAGCTCAGGGCCGAAGGAGCCGCATGAAGCAGGTTGAAGTCGATCTCGATGAGCGTCCCGCCGGGAGCTCTCCCTTTAGACGTCTGGTAGGCGCCCAGGCGAACGGCTTCGTCTGCGGGAGAGAAGAGCTCACGGGCGTCTTGGGCCTGAAGTGATTGGGAGAAGAGGAGGAGAGATAGAAGAATTCGCAATCTCATAGTGTTCTCGGTGTCTAGATTGAGCTTGGTGTTGGAGATACTCGCCTGGCTCAGGCAGTCGCGCAGATGTTCGGGCCGTCCCTCCAAGGCTGGCCTATCGGTCGCGAGTTCTGGAGCGGTCGGCGTGAGATTCGATGCGCGCAGTCGAATTCATAGGTGTCAACGAGCGGGCAAAGCCGACGAACCGGCAAGTAGTCTAGGTCGCAGGTTGTCCCCCGTTTCGACTGAAGAGGCGAAAAAAAACGGCTCCTTTCGAGGATCGGCGGCACTCAGGTGCCACGGAGATCGGCTGCGCGGCGCTGCGGTTGATGTCGGTGACGCTGACCACCCCAGCAGGCTCCTCGTCGTCCTCGATCGGCGCCCCGGAGATCTTTGCTCGGTCAGGATCTAGGCCCTGCCGGAGGGTGAGGTCGACGCGGACGGTCACTACCGCCCCGCTCATGACGTCCTTCGCCTTCAGCTGCTTCATTGCGCCTCCCGTCCGCAGCCTAGACTACCTCGACGAAGAGAGTACCAGGCGCGCCGGCAGTCGAGCGACCCGTTGGAGGGTAGGAAGCCGCCACCTCGAAGGGTGGTTTGCGGTTCGGGTACCGGCAAGGGCCGGAAGTTTTCGAAGAGGCGAGGAGTTCCGGCCGGCACCGCGGCTGCGATGCTTGCGGGGATCATGTGTACCAGAGGTAGGGCGCCGGCCTTGGGATCCCAGCGGAATCCCCGCAGGGAGGCGCTTGACACGGCCTACGACAGCGCAGTGACCGAGGAGATATAGTGGCGAGCCCGACCGAGCGCCAGCGGGGTGACGCCCAAAACTCCGACTTCCGCCCCACCTCTACACGCTCATGTTCCGATCACAGCCGTTCTCCCTCAG
The DNA here is from genome assembly GCA_024226315.1 of bacterium. Lineage (GTDB taxonomy): Bacteria > Acidobacteriota > Thermoanaerobaculia > Multivoradales > J023 > JAAELT01. The sequence goes on from JAAELT010000497.1 coordinate 67,298, forward strand.
CCTCTTCCCCGCGCTCTGCCCCACCCTCACACGGCCACCACCGGATCCAGGCCACGTCCCATTGCACTAACCCGGCATGTCGCCGTCTTCCGGCTCAGGAGCCCCATCCGATTCCGGCGGCGCTTCCTCCTCTACCCTGACCGCCAGAGCCTGCTCGGTCGCTGACCCCAGCATCTGGAACCCACTGCAGACGATCTCGGTCCTGTACCGCGGCTGCCCGGTCTGCCGCTCCTCCAGGACCGCGTCTGAATCCGCCCCTCGACATAGACCTGCCGGCCCTGCCTCAGGTACTGCCGCGCCACCTCCGCCTGGCGCCCGAAGCACACCACGTTGTGCCACTCGGTCGCCTCCTGCCTCGCGCCGTCCCGGTCCCGCCACCGACGGTGGGTGGCCAGCGAGAAGCTCGCCACCGGCACGCCGGAAGTCGTCGAGCGCAGTACCGGATCGCCACCGAGATTGCCCACCAGGATGGCCTTGTTGATCATCACCGCTCCTCCCGCAGACGCCAGAAGGCGAAGCCGCCGAGGACCATCAGGAACATCACCAGCCCCCACGGCGAGAGCACCGGGATGTCGACCACACCCAGCCCTACGCCGAGCTCGGTAACGGTCGGGTCATTCGGCTCCGGGGTATCGGGATCGTCGGTGAGAACGGCTGTGAAGTGGGGACTCTCGATGCGCCCCTGGGCCTGCACCTCCGTCAGGCCATCCGAATCCACGACCTCGACCGCATAGAAGATCAGCATCTCGTCTCGGGGTTCAAGCGTTCTTCGCTCGACCACGAACGTCCCACCCTGCTCGATCACAAGCCCGCCTTCTGAGGACGCACTGCCCTCGAGATACCGGGTATGGGGATCGAGCGCGACCGAGTACGTCAGCTCCAGAGCCGCGGCCTTGCCGACATTGCGGACCAACACGTCGTACTCGATGACGAGGCCTTCGATGCCGTAAGGCTCACCGTCGACCAGCCAGTCCGTCTTCTCGGCGACGACCTCCGGCTCACCCACCGGAGGCGGTGGAGCTGCCACGATCGGCGTGGCCTCGCTGGTGGAGTTGTCCGAGGGATCGAGGTCCTCCCCACCCGAGCCGTCATCCGAGACCGAGACGACGTTCTCGATCTCCCGGCGATCGATCACGTCCGCTGAGAGCACGAAGCCGATCACGTACACCTGCGAGGGCGCTCCAGCGGCCACATCGCCCACCAGCAGCGAGCACGTCGTCTCACCGCACCCCCACTCGGGACCGCTCGCCACGGCGCTGAAGGTAGTCAGCTCCGGGATCAGGTCGTTGACCACCACGCCCGAGGCGTGCTGGTTGCCGGTGTTGGAGACGGAGATCGTGTAGAGCACCAGGCCGTCGGGCTTGACCGTCGTCCCGCCGTCGTCCTTCACTACCACCAGGTCCGGACCAGTACCGCCAGCACCCATGCGCAGCGGAGTGGACTCGGTGGCCGAGTTGTCGGTCGGATCGAGGTCGGTGCCGTTCGTGCCGTCGTCGGTGGCGGTGACCGAGGCCGAGATCTCGCGCACGCCCGCTGACATAGGCGAGTCGACGCGAAACGCGATCTCGAAGCTCGGCGCCGGATCATTGACGGCGAGCGCACCGACACCGAGCGTGCACACCGAGTCCGGAGCGACGTCCGCACAGACCCAGGCAGAATCACTCGCGGAGCTCTCGAACGCCACGTGATGCGGCACGATGTGCTCGAGCACGACGCCCGTGGCGCCGCGGTTGCCGACGTTCTCGACACTCACCGTGTGGATCACGACCTCACCCGCACTCGCTAAGGCCCCACCATCGTCGAGGGTCACGACCAGATCGGGCCCTGAGCCTGAGCCCGTGCTGATGGGCGTGATCTCGGTATCGGTGTTGTCAGCCGGGTCGAGGTCCGCACCGCCGGAACCGTCATCGGTCACGGTTGCGGTGTTCGAGATCTCGGTAACCCCAGCGGGCAACGGATCGTCGACCACGAACGTGATTCCGACAGTCAGCGCCACGGCACCCACATCCACGCCTCCGACGCCGAGCGTGCAGGTACCAGCCGTGCAGCTCCAACCCGGCGTGCTGGCTGGACTGTTGAAGGAAGCGTTCGCCGGGACGGTGTCCGTGATGACCACTCCAGAGGCGTGCTGGTTGCCGACGTTCTCGACCGTGAGCGTGTAAGTGACGCTCTCGCCCGCGCCGACGCTGACGCCGGCGTCGTCCTTGATGAGCACCAGATCCGGGCCAGTGCCGCCGCCAGGACCAGAGGAGATCGGCGTGGTCACGGAGGCGGTGTTGTTCGAGAGGTCGGGGTCGACGCCGCCTGTGCCGTCATCATCGACCGTGGCGGTGTTGGTGACCGCCGTGACACCAGCCGCCAGGGGTGAGTCGACCGTGACCGCGAACTGAATGTCCTGCGGCGCAGATCCCGCCGGCAGCACCGAAATGAAGAAGGTACAGCTCGACCCCGGGCCGCTGTCCGGGCAGCTCCAGCCGACATCACTCGCCAGAGCGTCGAAGCGGGTGTGATCCGGCACCACGTCGGTCATTTCCACTCCCGAAGCGTCCTGGTTGCCCAGGTTCTCAACCGACAGCGTGTAGACGACGGTGCCGCCAGCGTCGGCGGTAACCCCGCCGTCGCTCTTGACCACTGCCAGGTCGGGTGCGGTGTCGCCTCCTGGACCCGTGCCGAGAGGGGTCGAGTCAGTGGCGGAGTTATTCGAGAGGTCGGGATCGACGCCGCCCGAGCCGTCGTCTATGACGGTCGCGGTGTTGGTGAGCTGAGTCACTCCAGCAGCTACGGGAGAAGCGACGTCCACAGCCAACAGAAAGCTCAGGGGAGCTGCGTCTGCGGCCACCAGCGGCACGTTCAGCGTGCACGTCGAGCCTGCTGAGACACCAGTGCAGCTCCAGGCACCATCGCTCGCAGGTGCGTTGAACCGCACGTGCGCCGGCACCGTCTCCGTGATCACCACGCCCGAGGCGTCCTGGTGGCCCAGGTTCTGAAGCGAGAGCGTGTAGATGACCGTATCTCCGGCATCGGCTGTGACGCCGCCATCATCCTTCGACAGGCCCAGGTCGGGCGCCGTGCCGCCACCCGGCCCCGTGTCGAGCGGCGTGGTGTCGGTGGCGGTGTTGTTGGAAGGGTCTGGGTCAACACCGCCCGAACCATCGTCCGCAGCGGTGGCGGTGTTGGTAATCTCCGTCGCCCCAGCGGCAACGGGCGAATCCACGTCCACCGCGAAAAGGAAGCTCAGGGGAGCCGTACCCGCGGGCACCAACGACACGCTCAGCGTGCAGGTCGACCCCGCCACCACCCCCGCGCAGCTCCAGGCTGAGTCGCTCGAGGACGCGTCGAACTGCGCGTTCGCCGGCACGGTCTCCGTCACAGTGACGCCGGCGGCGTCCTGGTTGCCCTCGTTCTGAACCGACAGCGTGTAGACGATGGTGTCGCCGGCATCGGCTGTGATCCCGCCGTCGTTCTTGACCACTGCCAGGTCAGGTGCGGTGCCGCCTCCCGGGCCCGTGCCGAGAGGGGTCGAGTCGGTGGCGGTGTTATTCGAGAGGTCGGGATCGACGCCGCCCGAGCCGTCGTCGGCGACCGTAGCGGTGTTGGTGATCGCATTCACCCCGGCGGCGACAGGCGACTCCACGTCCACCGCGAACGCGTAGCTTAGGGGAGCTGCGCCCGCGGGCACCAAGGTCACGCTCAGCGTACAGGTCGAGCCCGCCGCCACCCCCGAGCAACTCCACGCGCTGTCGCTCGAGGCGCCATCGAACCGTGCGTGCGCCGGCACGGTTTCCGTGACCGTCACCCCAGCAGCATCCTGGTTGCCCTGGTTCTGAACCGTCAGCGCGTAGACGATGGTGTCGCCGGCGTCGACCGTGACGCCACCATCGTCTTTCGACAGAGCCAGGTCGGGAGCCGTGCCACCACCAGGGCCTGTGCCGAGCGGCGTGGTGTCGGTGGCGGTGTTGTTGAAGGGAGCCAGATCAGCGCCGCCACTGCCGTCGTCTGAGACTGAGGCGTTGTTGTTGATCGCCGTGACGCCAGCCGGCACCGGCGAGACCACGTCGAAGGCGACCACCGCCTGCTGGGACGGTGCCCCGGCCGCGACCGGGCCCAGCTGCAGCGTGCAGGCGCCGCCAGCGCAGCTCCACCCCGGGGAGCTCGCGCCCGCCGAGAAGGTCGTATTCGCCGGGATCGTGTCGGTGATCGTCACGCCGGAGGCGTCCTGAGTGCCGGCGTTGCCGACCGTCAGCGTGTAGGCCACGGTGCCCCCCGCATCGACGTTCACGCCGCCGTCGTCCTTCATCAGCACCAGGTCCGGCCCGGTGCCGCCGGCGAAGTCGATGGGCGTCACATCGGTGGCGGAGTCGCTAGAGGGATCGAGGTCGGGCTCTGAGCTGCCGTCGTCGGTGGCTGTGGCGGTGTTGCGGATCTCGCTCACTCCGGCCGCCAGCGGCAGGTCAACGGCAAACGCGATATCGAAGCTCTGGGGAGCATCGAGGACACCCAGGAAACCCACCGCCAGCGAGCAGGTCCCGCCGGAGCAGGACCAGCCCGGATGGCTTCCCGCGCTGCTGAACGTGGTGTTCTCGGGCACCGCGTCGGAGAGCACCACGCCGTCCGTGTTCTGGGTGCCCTCGTTGGCGACCGTGATCGTGTAGACGACCTGATCGCCCGCGCCAACGACCGCTCCGCCGTCGGTCTTGGTGACCACCAGGTCCGGACCGGTGTCCGGGCTGAACGGCGTGACGTCGAAGGCGAAGTTGTTCGAGGGGTCGAGATCCAGGCCAGACGAGCCGTCATCGCCCACGCGGACGGTATTGCGCATCGCCTGGGCCGCCGACGGTAGTGGGGAGATGACGTCGAAGGCGATCTGGACGGTCTGAGGCGGCGCGCCGGCGGCCACGGTAGCGAACGACAGAAAACAACTCACCAGCGGGTTGGAGCAGACCCAGGCAGGATCGCTCATCGCCGCGTTGAAGGTCACGTTCTCGGGCGCCACGTCCCTCAGCAGCACGCCCGTTGCCGTACCGCCGGCGTTCTCCAACGTAATGGCGTAAATCACGGTGTCGCCCGGGGTGGCGAGCACCCCGCCGTCGTCCTTGGTGACGATCAGATCGGGTGCCATGCCCCCCTGGGCATAGGCGCCCACTGCCAGCAGACCCAGGAGCAGCCCGATTCCGGCCCTTCGGAGGCGCCGCCGGCCAACCACTCCCCTCATCGGCTCAGACCCTCGCGCGGTTGCCCTGCCTTCAATCTCACCATGACGAGTCGAACGTTCGCGCCTGCTGCACATGCTGGTCCTCCTCCCTTGCGGGGTCGCACAAGAGCGCCTCGCCTTTCGCGCCGGCCGGCTCTTGTTAGAGTTCGTATTGACTCTTACTATACATACAAAATGAATCTAGTCAACGGCCACTCTCCAGGACCTATGGCTTCGAGGTACGCGAGACCGAGGCAGCGCCCTCGATACTCTGTAGTAGAGTTCTTCTGACCGCGTGAGTGCTTCCCAAGCGAGCCGTCAAGTCATGACAACCACCACGAGACCGCGTGCGGTCCAGCCTCCAGGCACGCTGCCCGAGCGACCGGCCGCCGGCGAATGGCCCGTGCTGCGGGCCTGCTGGCGCCTCGGCCCTGAAGCAGCGATGAACGACATCGTGCTCGAGGTACAGCGAGACGCGATCGTCGACTACCGCTACATCCAAACGATGCTCAAGCGCCTCGTCGGCAAGGGCTACCTCAGCGTCGAAAAGAAAGGACCGCGGCGCAACGTCTGGTCGGCGGCGATCCCAGCCGATGAGGTGCTCGCCCAGGAGGTTCGGCTCTTCGTCGACCGGGTCGTCGGCCTCGAGCCGGGAAACATCCAGGTGCTCTATGACGCTCTCGACGATCTCAGGACGACCGGTCCCTTCGAATTCGTGACCGAGACCAGCCTGCCCCGCGAGCTGCGCGCGCGCTTGATCGCGTTTCTAGAGGGCTTCCTCAACCGCAAGCCAGAGCGCTGGGCGATCGCCTCCGTCGTGGGTCTGGCTCATGACTCTCTCGACGGCGAGCCGACGCTTTCGCGTGCCATCCGCTTGCTGGTGGCCGCGGGCGGCGACACGGTCGAGGCGGCCCGGAAGATCGTCGACGCGGCCGAAGAACTGGTCGCGGACAGTGAGGCGGCCGCCAAGGGCGAACTCCGGGAGATTCGCCAGACGCTCGACGCTCTGGCCTCGTAGACAGCACGCGGTCTGGCTTCCTCGACGCCCCTCCCGGGCTGCAACGCCTGAATCGCATTCTTGACTTAGAGTTCTTATATGTGCATAAAATGCACTTACACGAACTCTAGAATCTTCCAATGAGCCACCAGTGGACCCCTGAACAGATCGCCCGCCACCGCGACTCGCTGCGCCGCGAGCTCGGCGAGGCCGTCGTGCGCGCGCTCGAAAACGACGACGTCACCGAGGTCCTGCTCAACGCCGACGGCCGGCTGTGGATCGACTACAGGTCGCGCGGCATGGTGCCGATGGGCGAGTCGATGTCGGCGCTCCAGGCTGCGGGCCTGATCTCGACTGTCGCCGGCCTTCTCGGCCGCGTGGTCGGAGAAAAGCAACCTGTTCTCGAAGCCGAGCTGCCTCTGGATGGCAGCAGGATCGAAGGCATTCTCCCGCCCCTGGTCTCAGCGCCCATCTTCGCCATCCGGAAACGCGCTACCGAGATCTACCCACTCGAGCGCTACCTCGCGGACGGCAGTCTCACCTCGGAGCAGGCCCAGATGCTGCGTCTCGGCATCCGTGCCCGGCTCAATCTCGTCGTGTCCGGGGGCCCGGGCAGCGGAAAAACCACCTTCGTCAACGCTCTCTTACGCGAGATGACCCGGCTCTCTACTCCCGGCGAGCGCTTCTGCATCCTCGAGGACACCTTCGAGCTGCAGTGCGAGGCCCCCAACCATGTCCTCCTCCACACCTCAGAAAGCGTCACCCTGCGGGCGCTCGTGCGCGCCAGCCTGCGCCTGCGCCCCGACCGTATCGTCATCGGAGAAGTCCGCGGAGCAGAAGCCTACGACTTGCTCAAAGCCTGGAACACCGGCAATCCCGGCGGCTGCGCCACGGTACACGCCAACGGCGCTCAGGATGCCCTGGAGCGCCTCGATCAGCTCGCCCAGGAAGCCGGCGTCCCCTCCCAGGCCCGCCTAGTCGCCTCGACCGTCCACCTGGTCGCCCACATGGTCCGCGAGGGCCAGAGGCGCTACCTCCAGCAGCTCATCGCGGTCCGCGGCCACGACCAGGAGGCCGGCTACCTCATCGATTCCGCAACAGAAGACAAGGAGTCCCCAGCATGAAGATCAGCTCACGCGCCCTCTCCCTCGCCTGCCTCGTCCTCCTGCTCTTCCCCGGCACCGCCTTCGCCTCGACCGGCGGTCCCGCGATGCCCTGGGACACCGGCCTGCAGAACCTGGTCGACAACCTCACCGGCACGGTGGCGCGCCTGATGATCATCGCGGCGATCGTCGTCGCCGGAATTACCTGGGCCTTCACCGAGCACGGCACCGGCGGCCGCAAGCTCTCCCAGATCGTCTTCGGCGGGGGCGTGGCGCTAGCCGCTGTCTCCTTCCTAGCCAACCTGGGCTTCACGGGAGCCATGGTGTGAGCGAAACAGGTCTGAAGACCCCGCTTCACCCGTCTCTCGTGCGCCCGATCCTCCTGGCCGGCGCCGAGCGCGAGCTGGTTTTGATCAACGCAGTCGTCATCGCAGTGCTGGTGCTGGGCATCGGTCCGCATCCGCTGAGCCTGCTCACTGCTGCGCTGCTGGCCACTGTCGGTCACTCCGGCCTCGTGCTGGCGGCCCGTTACGACTCCCAGATGTGGCGCGTCTACTCGCGCCACGTGGTCCACCGCACCTACTACCCGGCCCGCGCTCTCTACGGTGCCCCGCTGCCACCGATCCACCCCTTCAACACCACTCACTGATGCTGCTCCCAGAGCACCGCCGCAGGCCCAAGGGCCTGGCCGACCTGCTGCCCTGGGGAGCGCTCGTCGCTGACGGCGTCACCGTCAACAAGGACGGCAGCCTGCTCGCCGGCTTCGCCTACCGCGGGCCCGACGTCGACTCAGCCACTGATGAGGAGCTCTCAGCGCTTGCCCGCCACCTGAACCAGGCCTTCCTGCCGCTCGGTGGCGACTGGATGCTCCACGTCGACGCGGTGCGCTCGCCCGCGGCTGGCTATCCGCCCCCGGGCGCCTTCCCCGACCCCGTGACGGCGGCGATCGACGAGGAGAGGCGCCGTCAGTACTCGCGCGCTCACGGGAACTTCGAGACCCGCTACGTGCTCACCGTCACCCACATGCCGCCTCCCGAGACGCACGCGAAGGCTATGGGGTGGTTCATCGAGGGCGCCGAGGAGCGCGCCTTCGACTACCGCGAGCACCTGCGCCTCTTCGAGCGCCGCTTGGACGACTTCGAAGACCTGCTCTCAGCGCGCCTCGAGATCGACCGCCTCGACTCAGAAGCTCTGGCCGCCCACCTCCACTTGTGCGTCACCGGCCTCGACCACAAGGTCCGCTTGACAGACCCGCCCTGCTACCTCGATGTGCTGCTCGCCTCCCAAGACTTCTCAGGCGGCTTCGCGCCCAGGATCGGCCGCCACCACATCGCACCCATCGGCATCACCGGCTTCCCCCTCCACTCGCTGCCCGGCATGCTCGACTTCCTGAATCGCCTGGCGCTCCCCTACCGATTCTCGAGCCGCTGGCTGCCGCTCGACCCCGAGACAGCAACCAAGCACATCCGGCGCTACCGCCGGAAGTGGTGGCAGAAGCGCCGCGGCCTCTCGGGCCTCCTCTCAGATGTCCTGCGCCCCCAAGCGGCCCCGAAGCAGCAGCGCTTCGCCAACCGCGACGCCGTGCGCATGGCCGAGGACGCGGACGAAGCCATGGCCGAGGCCGCCTCCCATCAGGTCGCCTACGGCTACTACACGCCGGTCCTGGTACTGATGAGCGAGGACACTAGAGACCTGCAGGAAGCCACTCGCCAGGTCCTGCGCGAGCTGCGAAACCACGGCTTCAGCGCCCGACTCGAAGAGGTCAACGCCATCGAAGCCTACCTGGGGACGCTCCCGGGCCATGGCTACCCCAACGTCCGCCGCCCACTGGTTTCGACCCGCAACCTGGCCGACCTGCTGCCGGCCACGAGTGTCTGGGCGGGTCTCGCAACAAATCCATGCCCGTTCTTCCCCGACAGCTCCCCGGCGCTGCTCTGGGCCGCCACCTCCGGCTCAACACCCTTTCGCCTCAACCTCCACGTCTCAGACGTCGGCCACACGCTGGTGATCGGCCCCACCGGCTCGGGCAAGTCGACACTGCTAGGCCTGATCGAGGCCCAGTGGTTCCGCTACGAGGACGCCCAGGTCTTCGTCTTCGACAAGGGCTACTCCGCTATGCCGCTCACGAAGGCCGCCGGCGGCGACCACTACGCCATCGCCGGCGAGCGCGACGAGGATCTTTCCTTCTACCCGCTGGCCGGCATCGACGACCCCAGGGAACGCGCCTGGGCGGCGGAGTGGCTCGAAGTGCTGTTCGACCTGCTGGGCCTGGAGATCGCGCCGCGCGAGAGGACGGCTATTCATGATGCGCTCGAACTGCTCGCGGCCTCGCCCTCGCGCACCCTCACGGACCTCGAGATCCGCCTCCAGTCGGAGTCACTGCGGGAAGCCATCCGGCCCTACACGCTCAACGGCACGCTCGGCTCGCTGCTCGATGCGGAGTCCGACGGCCTGAGCGAGAACCGCTTCTCGGTCTTCGAGATGAGCCACCTGATGGAGCTGAAAGAAAAGGTCGTCGTGCCAGTGCTGCTCTACCTCTTCCACCGCATCGAGCAGCGCCTCGACGGGCGACCGACGCTGCTGGTGATCGACGAGGCATGGACCTTCCTGATGCACGGCCTGTTCGCAGAGCGCATCCAGACCTGGCTCAAGGAGCTGCGCAAGAAGAACGCATCGGTCGTCTTCTCGACCCAGAGCCTGGCGGATATCCATCGGTCTGAGAAGCGCTACGTCATCTACGAGTCCTGCCCCACCAAGATCTTCCTGCCCAACCCTGAGGCTGTGACCGACCACGTGCGCGAGCTCTATCGAGAGATCGGCCTCAACGCCCGCGAGATCGAGACCGTCGCCTCGGCCGTGCCGAAGCGCGACTACTACTACACCGCGATCCACGGCCGCCGGCTCATCGACCTGACCCTCGGGCCCCTGGCGCTGTCCTTTGTCGGCGCGAGCGACAAGGACAGCCTGAGGCGCATCGCCCAGCTCGAACAAAACCACTCAGGCGCCTGGCCTGTCGCCTGGCTCGAAGAGCGCGGCCTCGAAAGATGGGCCGCGGAGCTACTCGAAAGGAGACCCACATGAAGACGAAACGCCCGTCCCGCATCCTGCCCTTCGCGCTGATGGTCCTGCTGCTCGCCCTGCCGGCTCAGCGAATCATCGGCGCAGCTCCGGTGATCGACGTCTCGAACCTCATCCAGAACATCCTCCAGGTCGTCCACGCGGTCACCCAGATCAGCCATCTGATCGACCAGCTCGAGACCATGGAGCGCAACCTCGAGCGCATCGAGGACCCGAACTGGCGCGAGCTCGGCGAGCACTTCCTCTATCTCGACGAGCTCGCCGCCCAGGGCGAGTCGCTCACCTACGCCGACGAAGAAGTCTTCGAACGCTACCGCGAGCTCCTCGCGGGTTTCGAAGCCATGGAGCCCGGGCACTTCGAGGCCACCTACGGCCACTGGACCACCGTGGCGCTCGACACCTTCGCCGCGACGCTCTCCTCCGCGAGCGCGCAAGCGGTGGAATACGCCACCACCCAGGAGCAGCTCGACGAGCTGCGCGAGATCGCCGATTCAGCGGACGGCAACCTCGAAGCCTTGAGCGCCTCGAACATGCTCCAGGGCCACATCGCCCAGGAGACCGCCAAGCTCAACCAGCTCCTCGCCTCCCAGATGAGCGCGCAAAACGTCTACTACGGCGTGCGCCTCAACGCCGAGGCCAACCGGGAAGCCACCACCCGCACCCTGGTCGACGAAGCCCACGAGCCCTTCCATCCCTACACCGGCCTGGACGGCTTCACCGGCATTCCCGCCGACTGGCCCTTTCCCTGCTACGGCTGCGCGAGGGACACACGATGATCCAACGACTCAAAGCGTCCATCAGCCTCATCATCCTCGCCGCCTGGACCTCCCTCGGCGCCTGGACCTCCAGCTGCGCTCCGGCCCCGCCCGAGGAGCTCGACCCGCTGGCCTCGCTGGCCTCGCCCGAGCTGTCGGCCACCTACACGGCCGACTACTGGAACGCCCAAGCCGTCCAGGGCTCGGCAATCTGGCAGCAAGCTATCGAGCTGTGCCGCGACGACGGCCGCCGCCTGCTGCCCAACTGCACCACGGTCAACCAGATTCACTTCCTGCGGGCCCTGCGCGAGTCCGCGAAGCGCACGTCGAAGCCCTACGACGGCCAGGACGGCGCCCCCTTCCCCGGCCTCCTGGTCCGCGCCCTCGAGTCAGGGATCAACACCGAGCCGCAGGCGGTCGAAGAGACCCAGGGCCCGGAGCAGCAGGAGTAGCGCCCATGGGAGACGGCATCTTCAACGACATCGCCGGCGCATACGCCAGCGCGACGTCCTCCTGGCTCGGCACGCTCCAGCCCCTGGCCCAGCGCCTCTTCCTGCTGCTCGCCACGATCGAGCTGATCTGGTCGGGCATCTGGTGGGCGTTCGCCACCCGCCAAGACGAGATCGTGCTTGTGCGCATCCTCAGGAAGGTCGTGACGCTGATGTTCCTCTACACGGTGCTGCTTCTGGCTCCCACCTGGGTACCCATGATCATCGGCAGCTTTGTGCGCGCCGGCCAGGAAGCCTCGGGCTTCGAGGCCCTGGACCCATCGACCGTCGTGCAGCAGGGAATCGACGTGGCGGTCGGGATGTTCGACTCGATCGACAGCGTCCTGGCTCTGCTCGAGGCCCCCTGGTGGCTCTTCATCGCGCCGATCTTCGTGGTGCTCTCGTTCACCATCATCGCCGGCATTCTGCTGATGACCCTGATCGAGAGCTACATCGTGATCGGCGGCGGCATCCTGCTGCTCGGCTTCGCCGGCTCGCGCTGGACGGTGAGCTTCGCGGAGGGCTACCTGGTCTACGCCGTGCGGGTCGGAGTCAAGCTCTTCGTCCTGTACCTTTTGATCGGTATCGGCATGTCGTTGCCCGAGACGTGGCTGTCGGAGGAGTTCAGCCTGCTGCCCAACCCCAGACACTTCTTCGAGGTCATGGGCGGAGCCATCATCTTCGCGATGATCGTCTGGCGGGTACCGCAGTTTGCGGCCTCGATGCTCGGCAACCGTAGCGGATTCTCCATGGACCGCGCCTTCTCAGACGACTATCACTGAGCCCAGCGTCTCGATCGGGCGCGTCCTCGCCAGCAGTTCTGGTGAAAAAGCCGGCGACGTCTTGTCGCGGCTTGCTCCTCGCCCTTGAACCCGATACCCAGCCTCCGCTCAGCCGCCCGCAGGCGGTGTCAAGGACGCGCCAGCGCCGCGCAGCGGTGGCGAAGCCAATCCTTGACGCCGACGAGGACGGCGAGATCATGTCCATCGGGATCAAGCGGAACGATTGGCTGGTCGTGGCGCAGACCCGCGCCGAGACTCGCCTGACACCGTCTGGTTTCGGTTGGATGCTATGCTCCAACGAGTTGGGGCACTTCTCCTGGAGATCGCCAATGTCTGTAGCGGCCACTACCTACGAGCACATCGCTCTCGACGACGCAGGCACCCCTGTCATCGAAGGCGCGAACACCAAGGTCATCGAGATCGTCCTCCACACGCGTGCGTCCGGGATCAGCCCCGAGCAGCTCCATCTCGAGCTTCCTCACCTGAGCCTGGGCCAAATCTACTCGGCACTGGCCTACTACTGGGACCACAAGGCAGAACTCGACGCCGACATGGATCGGCGCCTCGAACGCGTCGAGCAACTGCGTCGGGAGACGCCCGAGCCACCGGTCGTAGAGCGGCTTCGGCAACTGCGCAGCTCCTGAGGAACGGATGTCAGTCCGTTTCTACGTGGACCACAACGTCCGCAGCGCGGTGGTGACCGGTCTACGGCTCCGTGATGTTGACGTCCTCACGGCGTTCGAGGACGGTGCTCACCAGATGCCCGATCCCAAGCTCCTCGACCGTGCTACCACTCTCCGGCGCGTGCTCTTCACCAACGACGACGACCTGGTGGTCGAGGCTGTTTGCCGCCAGCGAGAAGGTGTTTCCTTCGCTGGAGTCGTCTACGTGCATCAAGAGAAGCTGGGGATCGGGGAGACAGTCGAGGACCTCGAACTCATAGCGAAGGCGACTGAGCCGGAGGAACTCGAAGGCCAGGTCTTCTACCTACCTTTGCGCTGATCCGACCACTCAAGCGATCAAAGGCGATCCGGCCCCTCGGGCTCCACATCGGGCGCCTTCGCCAAGACGGCGAGAAGCTTTTCGCGGCTGCCGCGCCTGGCCTCCAAGCGGGACTTCGCCTCAGCGAGCGAAATCTCCGGCCCCTACTGCCGCCGCTTCTCGATCATCCGCCAGAAATCCTGGGAGCCGGCAAGCTGCAGGTCCTCCTCTTCACAGACCCGAGGCCGAAGACCACCGCGACGGGCTTGCCGTCACGGGTGATCACGACCCTTTCCTCCTGGGCGGAGTCGAGGACCCGCTGAAGATCGCGCTGGGCGTCACAGGCTGAGATGGTCTTCATGTGGCCTCGTGGTCGCCCTGGCCGATGGCCGCCGTCTCTTGTCGCACGTCTCTCCCGAACACCTAACCGGCTACACCCTAGTTGGGGTCGAGAGGCTCTACCGTTCCGTCTTTGCGCACGAAGTACCGTCCCATCCGCCCCGTCAACGTAGCCTCCGGTGAGCAGTTGCAGATTCCGTCATGGAGCACGCTCGCACACGATTCGTCGTGCCAGGTCACCACGTCCGTGATTCTTTCGCCCCTGAGGAATTCAGAATCGATCGCCTTCAAGAGAAGCAACTTGTCGTATCCGGCGACCTGCGCGACTTCCTCATCGGTCGGCATCCCGACCTCTCCTACCCAACGCGTGTCGGTCTTTCCCGGCCACTTCATAAGCTACACTCCTTCCCGGCGACTCTACCGCGCGCGGCGAAGATCGCCTGCGATCACGCCGGTCCCACCCGGGCGCGGCTCAGCTCGGCATGAAGCGCACCAGGAGCCAAGTCGGCGCCGTTCGGCCAGCAGATGGCGCCGAACTCGTCGATCGTCACCTCGGAGAAGAGCTCCTCGTCCTGCAGCGGCTCGAAAACCGGACCGAACAGACGCTCTGAGAGATCGATCTCACCCCGGACGCCGTCTGAGAACACCACCCGGAGGCTGTAGAGGGAAAGAGGTTCGACTCGGGTGACCTTTATCATTCTCTTGAAGCCATGTATTCTGCAGCAACAACTCTCTATACAGCATATTATTGCGACTCTCGGAATTGAGATCAACCATGTTGAATCGGTAGAGATCCCTCCCCCGACGCCCACGACCACCCCGCGCTCGCCTGAGACCGGCCCACACCGCCCCGCGCTCGCCCCGCGTCAGTGTCCTGTGTGAAGTCAAGGGGGAAGGCGTGAAGGCGCAGCAGTTCCTTCGTGCCTGAACGGCTTGTTCGAGGCTGACCGTCGTGTTTGACGACGTTGAGGGCGGCGTAGTAGAGCCAGACTCTGAGCAGTCCCGAGCCCTGGCGAGAAATCCTGGGCGTCCTATGGGTCGATTCGCCGCTTTGGAAGTACCGGATA
>JAAELT010000498.1 GCA_024226315.1 bacterium
AATACAGCACAAAGACTGATTATTTAATGCATTAAGGCCTTAGGCCTCGATACACAGACTATTTTAACGGAAACATATATTGTTAGTGAACTTGGCAACGATGTTAACGACTGTTTAATAAAAACGTAAATAAGTGCTAAGATAGTAATATATACTTGTCTTGCAGTGGATAATGCTGGTAAATTTATACTAGGTAATTCTGGCTAGTTAAATAAGAGGTCATAATGTAGGATGATGTCATGCTCATTAATTATGTGATAACCAAACTGTTTACGATTGACTTTACTCTATCAATCATGTTTTTTAAAATCAATAATACATTGTGAAGATACAATTATGGTTATTAATTAGACGAAAAGACCCTATAATACTTGAATTAATATATGTACTACAGAGAATATTAGGAATTCAATACTTTTAATTAATTTTATTTGGGTAGAATAAATGTAAAAGAGTAACACATTACAGTTATTATTATTAATGTCTGAATAAGTACAATTAATTAAGAGGACGTAATTATTAGATCGAAGTATAGAAATCATTAATTTAACTTCATAATGGGATTAAAGTAACTTTAGGGAAAACAGGCTAATAAATGTAAAGAGTTCTTATCAATATGTTAATTTTAGTACATCGATTTCGGCTTTATCTTTCTCTTTATTATGAAAATGATATGTGAGTTAATTTGTTCAATTAAATAAGATACTATGAGCTGGGTTTAGATCGTTTAAGACAGGTTGTATTCTATCTTTTATTCCAATTAATTACTTTAGGTGTGATAATACGAAAGGATTAAATATGAAAGTCAGTTGATAATACTATTATTATTTCATGTATTATTTTATTGAATTAAATCTTAAAAAATGATTAATGTAATTAAGGAAACAATAAACACTATACAAAAAGACGCTATTTTAGGTAATTAAATGCAGTAAGTGCTCTATTTTAGGTTTTCAGTGAGAGGACTTAATGTTATCTTTGCGGTATTATTTAGTAGGTATTATTTGCAGTTTAACTAATATTCCCTTTATTGAAACTTAATTTAGCAAATATGAACTATTATCGAAATCACTATTAAATGCATACTTCCTATAGTACTACACAAAGCACATTAATTCCACTATCTATTACAAAGCATTAACGCTTATTCAATCCATTATAGAATGATTAAAGT
>JAAELT010000499.1 GCA_024226315.1 bacterium
CCGTCGTAGTCGGTGGCGGCGAGATCGAGGTTGGTGGCCACCTTCACCTGGGCGACGATCTCCATCTTCATGGCGTCGACGATGGTGTGGACGCCGAAGTAGTTGGTGTTGTCCAGGGGGTCACCGGTGCCGTCGTTCTTCGTCGGCGTGCGGAACTCGCTGTTGACGATCAACCACTCGGTACTCGGCGCGCGTTGGGGGAATAGCCCGTGGGTTCCCTGGGTATGAGGGATCGACAGCATGGCGTCGACCTCGAGCAGATCGACACGAATGCGGGCGATGCGGTTGTTCGCCTTGTCGTTCACCCACAGCTTCTGGCCGTCGTAGGTGCCGTTCTTGTAGGAGCCGTGGACGTGGTGGGTGTCGCCGGCGTTGGTGCCCTTGAGCATCGCCTGGCTTTCGTTGGTAAAACCCCAGCCGCTTCCCGGGTCGAGGTTGAAGACCGGGATCCGCTTCATCACCCGCATCGACGGGAGGCCGAGGACCCGGATCTCACCCGAGTGGCCGCCGCTGAAGAAGCCGTAGTAATCGTCCAGCTCCCCGGGACGGATCTCGTGGCGCAACCCGGCTTTTTCCCGCGCCTCGACCAGGGCCGGTAGCAGGCCGACGGCGCCGGCGACAATGGCGAGTAAGGCAACCATGCTCATCAACACTGTGGTCTTGTTGCGGCCCAGACCTGTGATCAGCCGTTTGGTAGACATCGTATTTCTCCTTGTTCGACGCGTACGTTCGTGCTCTGGGTGTCCGATCCACAGTCCCGCTTCACTATCGCGCTAACTTCCATACTCGCTGGCCTTCATCAACTGAATGCAGAAGGACACCAGGTCCCAGCGGTCCTGTTCGTTCAATGCGTCTTCATAGGAGGGCATCGGAGTGCCGTCGAGGCCGGTGACAAACGTCCGATAGATGTTGTCCGGAGAAGAACCTCCCTTGAGCGCCCCCGAAGTGAAGTCGAACGGCAGGATCTTCTCTCCCCAGTTGTCTTCGAGAGTCTCCGCCGCCGAGCCGTCTCCCCGGCCTGTCTCGCCGTGGCACCGGGCACATTGCATGGCCTCGTAGACCTTGCGCCCCCGGACCCTGGAGGCCGGGGACCCGACGAAATCGGGTGTCTGGCCGAGCTTGATGGGTTGGCCGTGGCGATCCTCCTCCTGCCACCGTTTCGAGAAGGTCTTGATGTATTCGATGACGGACCGGCGCTCCTCGGCAGACAGATCGGTGTGTGAAGGCATGCCGGATCGTGCGACCCCCTGGGTGACGATCCTCATCAGGTCTTCATCGGTGGGCAGATAGCCGCTGGGCGTGCTGCGGAACTTGAACACGCCGGCCGTGAAGTCCCTGGGATAGATGTTGATCACCAGGCCGTTCTTCTGCGCCCGGTGAATGATGCCCGTCAGTCCCTTGCCGTCGCCCTGGTCACCATGGCAGATGACGCAGCGGGATGCGTAGACCGCCTCGCCCTCCTGGACGAGCTTCGAATCCTGTGCTGGAGTTGCCTCCGGCCACCCCAGAAGACCGACAACGACAAGCGCTACGATCAAGATGAGTGTCTGTTTCACGAATCGCACCTTGCCTTTCTGCTGAAAAAGCGTGGTACCCCGATTGATATCGAGGGAGAAAGTTGAGTCGAGGGGAGTATGATGGCCCGCCCCGTGTTCGCGCCCCACTCATTGGGGTAGCAAGCATGCTTCGAGGGGTAGGCACCCCATCTCGTCGTACACGGTCCGGCCGGGCTTACGCGCTCGATCGGGGAAATTGATTCCGGCCTCCCGGCGTCACTGGCTGAACGAGGAGCGCCCCTCGCTCAGGGCGCGAGATCGAGGCTCCGGAAGGCTCTCAACACCAGCAGCGCCGAGCCCGCGAACAGCAGGGGGCCGACCACCTGGTGGCCGGTGTGCAGCACCGCCGTCCAGCCGTAGGAGAAGTCTCGGGCGTGGGACCCGGTGCCGGCGACGAAGGCGAGGATGCCGAGAAAGATCTGCAATTGGGCGAGGAACAAGAAGTGGAGGGCCGGCGGCTCGAGGACCTCGAGCCGCCCGCGGGCGCGGAAGACGGAAGTCGCCAGCCAGGCGGCGGCGAGGGCGACCAGGAGCGCTCCGGTGACGTGCAGCACGACCTTGGCGGTGGTCCACAGCAGGGCGTGCCGCAGGTAGGCTCCGGCGAGCAGCTGGGCGAACACGATGGCCGCCGCCGCGATGCAGCCGCGCCGGATCTTCCGGGCGTCGTCCGTCGCCGTGGCCTCTTCCCGCCAGTGCCGGGAGGTCAGCCATACCAGGCAGACCATCAGGGCGAACAGCAGGTAGGCGAGTCCGGCGTGGACGAGAGCGAAGAGATAGCGCAGGCTCTGGGCACCCGCGGCGGTCTCGACTTCCATCGCCGAGCGCAGCGCGTCGCCTTCGTCCGACACCACCAGCACCCGCGCGCCGCCGAGCACGCCCTGGGCCACCACTCCGGCGAACGCCAGGTAGCCCAGCTTGCGCACCCAGGGACGCGGCTCTTTGCGCCACAGCAGCGCGATGAAAGCGATGGCCACGAAGCCGACCACCGTGCCCAGCTGGCGGTGGCTCATCTCCCAGATGTGGCCCTCCTTCTGGAGCAGCTCCGAAGGCGGTTGGAACCACTCCCAGAAGCGCAGAGACCAGGTCGGCTCGGTGTCGCCGGCGCGCAGCGTCGTCACGCCGCCGCCGACGATGATCAAGAGCAGCGTCGCGGCGGTGAGCAGCAGCGCGGTGCGGTGAGTCCAGGGGTGGTAATGCACGCTCGCAGGCATGGCCCGTAATGCTTCAGGCGATGGCCTGGCGATCGAAGGAGTTGACCATCTCGATGACGTCGCCGACCGTTTCCAGCCGATTGACGGCGTCGTCGGGTATCTCGAACCCGCATTCCTCCTCGATGTCGCACAGCAGCTCCAGCGCCTTCGGGCTGTCGATCGAGAGGTCGGCCACCAGGTACTGCCCGGGAGCGAGGTCGCTGGCGTCCCGCTTAGCGATCCGAGCGAGGATCTCCAGGGCCTTGTGTTCCATCTCACTCATCGTTCGCTTCCCTCGCGTTGCGGGCCTGTCGGACCATGAAAGCGTAGCGTTTGAACATCCGGTTGGTCTCCGCCTCGTGCTCCGAGACGGTGGTCTCGTCCTCGGGCTCGAAGAAGCAGGTCGGGTCCTCGCCCATGAGATCGCCGTCATGGAAGTAGGCCATGGCGCGGCAGCCGCCGCAGGTGAGCTTGTAGCGGCAGCGGCCGCACTTGCCTTTCAGGCGATTGCGGTCGAGCACGTCCTGGAAGGCCGAGCTGGCGTCGAGGATCTGCTGGAAGGACCTCTCGCGCACGTTGCCGCAGCGGACTTCGTCGAGCAGGATGCCGCAGGGCGAGACGTC
>JAAELT010000500.1 GCA_024226315.1 bacterium
CCTCGAGCGTCGCGCCGGCGCCTCTTCCCACCCGAGCCGACTGGACGACCCTGTCCATGAGGCCGCCACTTTCACGTGGCGGGCCCGCTGGCCTTCGCCCTCGCCTACGCCTTCGATCTCGGCCCGATCGGCGTCTACGTGGCGATCACCGTGGCGTTCTCGTCACTGGCTGTGGTCAGCGCGTCGCTGTTCCGGCGGGGGAAGTGGAAGGGGAAGGTGGTATAGCTTCGAGTCGGTGCGCTCCAGGAAGTGCACTGAGCCTGCGGTCGAAGGTACCGAGTGGTAGATGCCCCGCCTTGCGTGCGATCTCGAGCACCAGACAGTCTGAGAGTCCCAGAGCCGGGCTTTTCTTGAAATGCTCGAGTGCCGCCACCACCGTGCTTCGACCCTGCACCGAGAGGTGTTGGTGATTGAGCAGCATCTCGACCGCTCTGGCGATCGCCGCCGGTTTGAGCTCGTAGACCGAGGACAGGACCCAGGTGGTCTCGGCGAGCACCAGATGAGAGATCCATCCACCTGGACGGGCGAATTCCTCCGCGGCTCTGGCCTGTTCGGCGTCGTCACGCGTGATGAGCCGGACCAGGACGTTGGTATCAACCGACCTCATGCTTCTTCCGAAGGTGCCCGCGAATGCCGTCCTTCATGTCCTTCAGACTCTTCGGCTTCGGCGGTCCATCGGGAAACAAAGCAGCGTGAATATCTTCCGATGTATACGATCCACTCCGGCGAACCACGATCCGGCCCTTATCTTCGTCCCAAACGAGGACAGCCCCAGGACCGACGCCGAGTTTCTGCCGGACTTTGGCGGGGACGGAGATTTGACCTTGTGCTGTGATCTTGGATCGAGCGAGACTCATACCGAAACATTACCGCGGTAATCGACAGATTGCAAACTCCGCGCGGCTCAAGTCCGCCGGACGCATACGACCCGACGGCCCCACTCGTCCGGCGCCATGCGCCGGACGAGGCTATCGAGTTGCGATCGCTCAGCTCAACGGCTGAGCACGCGAGGCTTGGTCGGCCTACGGTCTCCCGTGCCCTCGACGACGTACATCATGTCGTCGCTCAGGAACTCGCCGCCACCGGTGAGGGTGCAGGCGATCTGGAAGTGCAGGATGGTCGCCGGCGGGAAGCTGCCGACGGCCGCGACGATGCTGTCACGGTCGAACTCGAGGGTCAGATCCGTGAAGCCATCCGGCCCGTCGGTGGTGCAGCTCATCTCGTCGGCCAGGTCGCCGACGAAAGGCCTGGAGACGTCTCCATAGTCCCAGCTCTGCGCGGGCACGCCTTCGAGCCGGCAGCTCTCCGGTACGACCTCGAAGACGTCGAACTCTCCGGTGCCCAGGACGGCCACGGGCAGGCGGCTGCCGCCACAGGGGTTGCAATCGCTGTCGCTGTCCGAGTCGCTGCCACTGTCCGAGTCGGTACCGCTGTCCGAGTCGCTGCCACTGTCGCTGTCATCCTCGACGGTACGGTCGCTGCCACTGTCCGAGTCGCTGCCGTCGCTGCCGCTGTCGCTGCAAGAGTCACTGCCGCTGTCACTGTCGCTGCCGTCCTCTTCGAGGATGTTCGGGCAGGCGACCGGGCAGATGTCGATCAGGTTCACGTAACCTATGCTGAGGCTGTCGAACGCGACGTTCGGATCGTAGCCTGCTCCCATCGCCAGCTCGACGCGGTCGAAGCCGCTCGAGCCGGGCGGCGCGTGGACCTGGATGTGGATGTGGCCGAGACCGCTCTGCTGGCAATCGCAGGCGTCCGCCTCGATGTCGGGATTGAAGCCCAGCGAGCACCACGTCGGCACGATGTCGGCCGCGGTGGTGTACTCGATGGTGTAGGGCGCGACGACTTCCTCGCCGTTCTCGAATCCCTTGAGCCAGACCTCGTGCAGGGTGTCCCGGGTCGGGTTGAAGTCGCCATAGTCGACCATCAGCATCTTGAACTTGTGCACCCGCCGATTGTGGAAGGTGATGGCGAACTCCTGCGGGCACCAGTACGGATCGTACCGATCGAGCCAGGAGCAGTCGGTGTTGGCGAAGCCGTTGGCGGGCTCGTAGTCGATCGGGTCGAAGTCCGCCCGCTCCGAGTCGACGATGTCGCCAAAGCGGTCCTCCAGAGCGTTGTTAGTGTGCCAGGCGTCCCAGGCGTTGCGGTTGGGCGCCTTGTAGACCGTGTACTCGCGCTCGGGACCGACGTAGAACGTCTGGATTACCGACAGCTCGCCCCAGTTGTTCAGAGGTTCGACGGAAAGGTTCTGGTGCAAGGTACCGAGGCCGGCCACGTTGTCTCCGGGAGACATCCCCTCGAAGTGGACGAACACCTCTTCCGCCGACACGCCCGCGGCCAGGCACAGAACCACCACGGTGACCAACGCCACTTGCAGTCTCATTTCGGGCCTCCTTCTTTAGCAACCCCCCCTGTTGGGTTCTGCAACCCCTGCCTTTTTCGGCAGCCCGGCTGTCTTACCTGAAGGAGATGAGGACCCGTGGCTTTGCGACCCTGGGTTTTCCCAGGTGGGCCTTTTCGTGGCACCTCCCACGCTAGCCCCATGGACAGGTGGCCGGAATACCCCGATGGGTGGACCGAACCCACCCGGACGGGTAGCGACGAGCGCCGAGCGACCACCAATGCTAGAATGGCCCACACCGGTCAGGTTCAACGCATGACTCACTGAGGAGGAGAGACGATGAGGAGCCGATATCAGTCCGCGACGCCCCCGCGGAGCAAGCTGTCCGCCGGTATCTGGGCAATCGCCCTGCCAGCCGTTCTCCTGCTTCTGACGACCCCCGGCGTGTCGGCGGCACAGGACGACGAGCCGATCGACCGAGGCAAGATCAGCCAGGGCAAGAGCCTCTTCCGCGCCTGGTGCCGCACCTGCCATGGCGTAGAAGCCAAGGGCGACGGTCCGATGGCCGAGCACCTGAAGGTGGAGCCCAGCGACCTGACGCTGCTCGCCCAGAAAGAGGGCGGCCACTTCTACTTCGGCCGGGTCACGGCCAAGATCGACGGACGTGAGAAGGTCAAGGGCCACGGCAGCAAGGACATGCCGGTCTGGGGTGACGCCTTCCATTTGCTGGACGAAGAAGGCGGCGAGGAGGTGGTACGCAAGAAGGTCAACGCACTGGTGCACTTTCTACGGTCCATACAGGGACCCGCGGAGAAGAAGAGCGGCTAGCCCGCCCTCTTCGTCAGCAGATCCGCGGCAGCTGCTCGCCGCTGAGAAGGTCTATTCGATCTCGATGGCCAGAGGGTATTCCTCCAAGAACTCAGCCTCGGCTCCACCAAGGCCATAGACCCGCAATCGGTAGCTGCCCGCGGGGAAGAGCACGCTTGGCAAGTCCAAACTCAACTCGCTTCCGGTCCTGGTCAGGTGGTCGCTGACCCAGATCTCTCGTCGGGTATCTTCTTCCAGTATCTCCAGCCGGTACAGTGGATAGGGCTCCGGTTCCGTCACTTCGAGAATCAAGGCGATGCGCTTTGCCGCTGCGGGAACCCTCAAGGGCTTCTCAGAACCTCGGACCGATTCCATTCCCGTGAAGTGGCGAAACGGTAGGTCGAGCTGAGGTTCCTGGCCCTTCAAGCCGCTCTCTAGGGTCGCGATTTTCTGATACCGCGTGCCGATGAGACCCAGGCTGACCACCAGGAGAATCGAAGCGGCGAGAGGTAGGAGGCTGTTTACCGAGGCCCACCGGGGTTGCTCAGTAACCTCACGGACCTCGGCGACCGCGCGCTCGTTGAGAAACTCCCGAGCTCCGGCGAGCCTCTCCATCCACTCCTGATACTCCGGATCGCCGTCCACCTCCTGCTCCAGGAGGGATCCGGCCAAGGCCCCGGACTCGATCTTGCGTCGCTTCTGCCACACCTGGCTGACCATTCCGAGATCCAGCACGCCGGTCCGTAGCTCCGAGTCGAGTGTTTGTTCATCGAGCCATACTCCCAGACCGCACCGGATGCTCGTGAGACCGCCGGCAGCTTCCGAGGACAACTCGACATCTCGGCTGCCGATGAAGGGGCGATCATCGGCCGGAACCACCAGCAGGCGACGCGGGTTCGCCGGATC
The DNA here is from genome assembly GCA_024226315.1 of bacterium. Taxonomy (GTDB): domain Bacteria; phylum Acidobacteriota; class Thermoanaerobaculia; order Multivoradales; family J023; genus JAAELT01. The sequence continues at coordinate 4,058 of JAAELT010000500.1, forward strand.
TTGTTCGATAGCAGCCCACTCGATGGGCACGTCGGCGGTCTGCTTGAAAATGAAGGTGTCTCCCAAACGAGGCGGCCACCTTTTTTGGCTTTCGGCATGGGCACGGTCTTCGGCGAATCGGTCGACAGCTTCCCCCATCTGCAAGCGAAGGCGCTCCAAACGGCTCTTCTGGCTCATGTCGGTGGACCTCTCCTGACGGGCGTAGCTCGGGCTGGGAAGGGGCGGCCCAAAGTCCGCCGACTCCTCCTCAATACTCCTAACCGGCACTTTGCCAGAGATTGCATCTTGGCAGTGCCTCACCAGGCGGCCGAGAGTCTCTTTGAGACCGAGTATCCGATTCCGAGGAATGCTCAGGATCTGGCTGAGCTTGAGAGCCGACGGAGGCTTGTCCTCATCCCCGATCTCGCTCGACTCTGCCGCGTAGCTGAGTAGAAACAACCAGAGCTTCAGAAGATAGTCCTGGGTCCCAAGAGACTCCTCGAGGCTTTCGAGCCTCTGGATAACACAGCTACGCATCTTACGGAAGCTCTGCCGGTCTTCGAATTCTCTATCCGGGAAGACCATCTGGACGATCATCGCGAGATCGTGGTCCGTGTCTTCACGGGCCAGTGGTCCTGCGGACACGAGCCGGACTGTGCCGAGCCACCCACGAACATTATCCCGCAAGCAATCCATCAGGTCTCCGAACCGGAACGCCTCGACTCCTTCATCCTGAAGTCTGCAGATGCAAGCCTCGAGCCTTGCCACAACCCCGCTTGTGTGCCAAGCAGTCACCAGATCTGGGAACAGATAGGAGCTCCATGCTTCGACCCTCTGAATGAGGTCGACTCTGACATCTGGCCGGAAATCGGGTCGGGGCGTGAAGCAGAGCACCGAGCTGCGACCGATCTTCGCGCCGGTTTTTTCTTTCCTTCCCTCACCGACCCCCTCGGTATCGCTGGCCAAGAGATGCAGCTTATCGTCGTTCATAGATCTCTTCACTGCCGACACGAGTACCTCATAAACCCTCGAGCCGACAGGATCGTTCTTTTGCTGGGCCGTGTGAAGAAAGTGGCGAATATCGAGAACTATCAGACCGTCGATGTTCGACCCTTCTTGGCTCTGCCTCAAGAGGCTTCGCAACCTCTTGACAATGAATAAAAGGCAGTCGGCCAGGAGCTCTTCGAAGGCGTCTTCATCAGCCCACTTTCTCCCGACAACCCCGAGATACCTGGGCGGCCTGTCCCACAGGCCCCGCCGGCGGACCTCGCCGCGCAACGCCGCCCCCAGGCGTTTCAAAAACGCGTCAAAGCTCGGTTGACTCGGCTGGCTGGATTCACCCTCCGAATCCAGCGAACAGATGAACTCCGAGAACTTTGACTTCACAACCTCTCCTCGTGATCCGGCCCTGCGCGAGCAATACGATGATCAACGGCCCATTATAGGCGATCTCCCACCCAATCGTGCAACTCGCATCGATCTACCGGTTATGAACCTCTAACGAAAGCGAGAGTCGCGAGCTCGCTCCGAACGCCAGCCGGCGTCGCGTTCGATGTTCCGGATTAGAAATCCGGAACCGATGTAGCAACCACAACTAATGATTCATCGCGGGCTATCCGGCCTGCACAGGAGAGGACCATGCTCGAAACCAGAAGACCGAATCCTGCAACACTCCGGACGCTTTTTTTGTTCGGCGCCTTCGCTCTCACGACCGCAAGTGCTACTGAGGCAGTCGACCGGAACACCGCTGACGCCACGAACGCCACGGCGACAGAAACCAACGACACCATCCGTATCTTTCATCCGATTGAAACTGAACCGCAGTGGTTCGAAGCTTTCCTTCCTTCAGGAAGATTGAAGCTCGACGTAGCTGTGCCAGGCCAGTCTACGGTGGAGCCGAGACTCGTCTTTCACGGCCTGGCCGGTGACGCCAGGGGAGATCGCGGAGCAGGCTTTGCGTATCTCGAAAGGTCGGCAACCAGCATCGTACTCGAGATTCGAAGACCAGGGAGCTATCTGTTCTGCGTCGCAGCTCAGGATCCCTTGATACAACTCGGCGAGTACAAGCTCACCAACGCATTTGTGGGCGACCGCAGCCTGAAGAACGGCGACCCCGATGAGGACGAGCCCGATCCCGAGCCGATCGCCTTCGCCTGCGGCCTGAAGAACGGCGACCCCGATGAGGACGAGCCCGATCCCGAGTCGATCGCCTTCGCCTGTGGACTGAAGAATGGAGACCCCGACGAGGACGAGCCCGATCCCGAGTCGATCGCCTTCGGTCTTGGCGGCGATTCTCTTGGCACCGACCTCGAACCTTGGGACCCGCGGCTGCGCGACGTGCTCGCCATCATGTGCCGGTCGGGCGAGGTCGATGATCATGGTGACACGGTCGCGTGCGCCACCAGATCGAACCTTGGTCATGCGGTGGTCGGCGAGATCCGGAACGACTGGGGAGATGACCTGGACTTCTTCACCTTCCGGCTCAACGAGCTTCGGACCGTGGAGATCGGCACCGCCGGATGGACCGACACGTTCGGCAGCCTCTACGATCGGTCCGGCCACCGGTTGGCGACGGATGACGATAGCGGCGACGGAGACAATTTCCGTATTGCCACGACCCTCGCCCCCGGCTGGTATTTCGTTCGGGTCGAGGGCCAGCTGCGCGACGAGGGGGCGTACAGCCTTTCGGTGAATGCCTCGAGCTGGTAAGGCAACCTCGCCGGTCACGATCCGGTTATAGGTTCGTTGGGCGGGAGGTCGCCAGGGGCCTCCCGCTCGTGCCAGGCCGCGTAAAGCTCGTGGAGTCGGCTCAGGGCTTTGCGTGTGTAGATGGCTCGCTCGCTGCGCTGCTCCCGGAGAATCCGATAACTTCGGTGAAGGAGCGCTTCCGCCTCTTCGTAACGTCCCGTGGTGGTCAGGCAGGCGCCCAGGAGGCTCTCGGCGTCGGCGATGACCCAGGAGCCCTCGGGCTTCGTCTGGCGGAAGACCCTCAACGCCGGCGCAAGGAGCAGCTCGGCGGCTGCAGGATCTCCTTGGTCGAGGCGCAGAGCCGCCAGGTCCCTCTTGGTGAACGCGACTTGGATGTGGTCTTCTCCGAGCCGTTTCCGCAGCAGCTCCGGAACCGCGGCGAAGTGCTCTTCGGCCTCTTCGAGCCTTCCCTGGGCATGGAGAATTCTCCCCAATGTGCTCCGAGCGCTGGCGACTTTGGTGTGCTCCGGACCGAAGGCCTGTGAACGGATGCCTAGAGCCTTTCGCAACGGGGCCTCTGCGGCCTCGAAATCGCCTCGGACATAAAAAAGGGTGCCGAGGCTGAAGAGACTCGTGGCCACGTCGGTACTCTCACAGCCATAAACCCTTTCGCGACTCTCGAGAACTCGGCGGTATTCCTCCTCGGCCTCTTCATACTTGCCGAGGTTCATCAGGATCGTCGCCAGGTTGCTCATCGGCTTGGCGAGGTCAATGTCTTCCTGGCCCAGTCTTCGCCTCATCCAGAGAGCCTCGCGGTACAGGATCTCGGCACGCCGATCGTCTCCGGCGCGGTAGAAGCAGGCCGCCATGTTGTTCAGCCCGCGAGCCAGGAGCGGATGATCGCCGTTGTAGAACCGGCGCCGTAGCCGCAGGGAGTCTGCCAACAACGGGCGGGCCCTGTCGTAGCGACCGAGCTCCTCATAAACCATGCCCATGGCTTCCAGTTGCATGGCGAGCAGTTCGGGCTCACCTTCCAGATCGGCGGTGATCAGCTCTCGTCCCCGATCCAGGACTTCGCTGGCGGTGAGAGAACCACCCTGGGCTTCGTCAGGATTGAAAGCCTTGATGAAGAGGTTCTTCAGCAGGCCCGAGAGCATATTTGCTTGGTTCTCAGCCCGAAGGTTGTCGAGCTTTACACGCTCGATCTGACGGTCGGCTCGAATCTTCATCATCGCACTGGCCAAGACCACTAGCAGCAGGAACGAAGCCGTTGCCAGCCACCGCCGGTTACGCCGGAGGTACTTCCCGGCCCGATAGACAAAGGTACCTTCCCGAGCGATCACCGGCAGACCCGCAAGGTGGCGGCGAATGTCCTCGGAGAACTGTTCGACCGAGCTGTAGCGATTGCGGCGATCCTTGCGCAGCGCCTTCAAAACGATGCTATCGAGATCGCCAGCGAGGCGACGGCTAATCCTCCGGGTATCGCTGGTGCGACTTTCTCCGCGACGATTCCTGCTCGGGGTAGCCGCAGTCTGGCGGGCGTCCGCGCTGTCGGCCGAGTGGGTCTCCTGCCTATGGCGGATCGCCGAGCTGGGCTTCTGGGGCTCCTCTTCGCAGATCACTCGGGCCAGCTCGATGACGCTCGAGGAATCCAGGGGATAAGGGGCCTCACCGGTCAGCAGCTCGAAGAGCAATACTCCGAGGGAGTAGATATCAGTGGCGGTGTTGATCTGCTTGCCCCGCACCTGCTCCGGGCTGGCATACTTGACGGTCATGGGCGTGGTGCCCGGCGCCGTGGCCAGGCTCTTCGCGGCGAGCTCGGCGCCCAGCGGCTTGGCAATGCCGAAGTCGATGAGCTTGGGCACGCCGGCGGCGGTCACAAGGATGTTGCCGGGCTTGAGGTCGCGGTGAACGACCAGGTTATGGTGGGCCACCTCCACCGCCGAGCAAACTTTCAGAAACAGCTCCAGGCGCCAGCGGATCGAGAGCCTCCCGGCGTCGCAGTAGCGATCGATCGGCACCCCCTCGACGTACTCCATCGCGAAGTAGGGCAGCCCGTCTTCGGTGGTGCCGCCGTCGTGGATGACGGCAATGTTGGGGTGGGCGAGGCTGGCGAGGATCTGCCGCTCCATCTGGAAACGCCTCAGGAGATCCTCGGAGAGCTTCTCGGGCTTGATCAGCTTCAGGGCCACCTGCTTGCTGAAGTCGTCCTCTCGCACCGCAAGCGCCACAGTGCCCATGCCGCCTTCGGCAAGCACTCGCTCGACTTCGTAGGGGCCAACCCGTTGCCCCTCGTGGAGGGCCGACAGGGATCCGGCGCCGGAATCATCGAGGCCCCCGTCTTCGCGACTTTCGGGCGGCCGGAGCAAGCCTAAACCAATGTCGAGGATGCCGACCCCGGGCTCCTCGTACTCGAGTAGCTCGGCAACTTCCTCACGCAAGGCCACATCATCCTGACAGGCCTCGTCGACGAAGCTCTCACGATCCCTGGTCTCGAGCTCCTGAGCGGCGGCCAGAAGCTCTTTGGCTCGCTTCCAGAGCTCCGGCGTCATCGCGGCCATATCCGGGCTGCCTTCAGCAGTACCTCCTCCGGCGCAAGGGCTCCAGTAGCCCGGAGTCTCCCCCTATCTCTAATCGCGAGAACAGGGAGCCCAGCGTTTCATCCCCGGCAAGCCGAACTCCGGCTGAGCTCGCGCCTCAGCCAGGGCAGAGCCGTTTTCCACTCGCGCCAGACGGTGGTCCGCCCGATCTTCTCTAACTCGGCGATCTCTTGAAACTTGAGACCGCCAAAGATTCTCAGCTCTACGATGCGGCTCTGGCGGGGATCGAGCATGGCCAGGTCTTTGAGGGCCTCATCGAGTGCGATCACCCCAGCATCCTGTTCCTCGGGCAAAGCGAACACTTCGTCGAGCGGAATCTTGAGCACGTCCCCGCCACGTTTCTTGGCCTGTCGGTGGCGCGCGTAGTCGACGAGAATGTGGCGAATCATGTTGGCCGCGACACCGAAGAACTCCGCCCGGCTATTCCACTGCACCTTCCTTTGGCCCCTGAGCTTGATGTAGGCCTCATTAACGAGGGCCGTGGGTTGCAGCGTATGGCCGGCTGATTCGGTTTTGAACAGCCGACGGGCGATCACACGCAGCTCGTCGGCGACCAAGGGCATCAGCTGGTCGAGTGCTTTAGTGTCGCCGTTGCTCCACGCGTCGAGGAGACGGCTAACCTCACTGGATGTGGGGGGCATGACGCGCTACTATAGCATAGTGGTATGAGTATCCTCTGGGTGAAGCGCGTAGCAGCGTATGCTACTGTTCGAATAGGTTTTGGATTGTTCCCAGGATAGCCGGCGCCGAGGGGTGGCGGGGAGGAGGCATTGTGATGCGAAGTGCGTTCGAGGGTTGGAAGACTCGGTTCAGGATGGCTGGCATAGCTCTGGCCCTTGGTCTGCTCGGATGTGTGCGACCGTTAGGAGCGCAGCCGGCTTCAGAGGGGCAGTCGGTCGAGACCGGTGTGGTCGTCGAGGAGGTGGGCGAGGGCTCGGCGCTGGCAAAGGCCGGTCTCCAGGCCGGTGACATTCTGCTCTCCTGGCATCGGCTACCGAATCCTCCCGCGAATCCGGAGGGAGTTCAGGGAGAACTCGGGTCACCGTTCGACTGGGAGTGGTTGAAGATCGAACAAGCGCCCCGAGGGACAATCCGGCTCACCGGTTGGCGCGATGTGGAGGTAACAAGCTTCGAGGTGGCAGCCGGGCGGTGGGACGCGAAGGTGCGCCCTCGGATGCCTAAACCGATGCTACGAATCTACTTGCAGGGAAAAGAGCTAGTCGAGACGCGGGAACTCGAAGCAGCATCACAGGTGTGGAGCAAGTTGTCCGCGACTACCGGCTACGAAAACGATTGGCGCTTGCCGTGTTGGATCCTGATGCGCACGGGAGGTGTCTGGGGCCAGGCGAGAGAGTGGAGCAAGGCTCATGCGGCTTATCGCTCTGCGCTCAAAGAAGCTCACGATCCGCTATCCGAAGTGGTTGTTTGGCAGGCCATCGGAGATAGTTATTGGGCAACGCAAACTGAGTTCGAGCAAGCGGGTGAAGCCTTCGCTTCGGCGCAAGGAATCCGAATTAGAACCTGGGGAACGAGCTTGGCTCTTGCCAAAGGCATGAATAATCTAGGTGGAGTCGCCTGGGGATTGGGAGACTTCGATACGGCACGAGGCTATTTTGAGCAGGCGCTTGAGATTCGGCAGGAGTTGGCCCCTGACAGCCCCGAAGTTGCTGCTAGCCTCGCTAATCTAGGGACCCTGACCGGGACCCAAGGCCAACCAGCGCAGGCGGCCGAGTACTATCAACAAGCCTTAGAGATTCAGCAAAAGTTAGTCCCTGGTGGCCTCGTCGTTGCTACGATTCTGGACAACCTCGGAGCGGTGACTGCGCAACGAGGGGAACTCAGCCGCGCGGCTGGGTTCCACCAAAGAGCCCAGAAGATCCTGCAAAAACTTGATCCCTCCGGCTTAACTGTTGGCTACAATCTTAACAATGTTGGTTCACTGGCAACCGATCGAGGAGAACTCGACGAGGCGGCCGATTACTATCAGCAGGCCCTTGAGATTTTTCAAGTAGTAATACCCGAAGGACCGCCTGTTGCAATCGCTCTCAACAATCTTGGGAACCTAGCATATCGACGCGGCGACTTGGACCGAGCAGCCGATCTCCACCAAAGGGCACTGGATATCAGGCGACAGCTGGCACCCGACAGTCTCGATGTGGCACACAGCCTGAGCGCTCTAGGGAACGTGGCTCTCGCCCGTTCGAAATTCAACCAGGCGATCGAGTACCAACATCAGGCATTGCGGATCCGACAGACGCTAGCACCTGGCAGTATCATCGTGGCACTAGGTCTGAACGACCTGGGGGTTGCATATTTTCGAGATGGTGCGCTGGCTCGTGCAGCGGAATACCATCAGCAGTCTCTCACGATTTGGCAACAGCTAGCACCTCGTGCCTCCAATACGGCTATCAGCCTGGCCAACTTGGGAAGCGTGGCTCTAGAAGGTGGCAAGTTGGACAAAGCTGCTGAGTATTACAGACAGGCATTGGAGATCCAGCAGCAGCAGTCACCCGGAAGCTCAGGCGAGGCAGCGATGACTCATGCGCTGGCAAGGGTCTTCCGCAGCAAGAATCAGCCACGGCCAGCACTCGCATTCCTTCTCCGGGCCCTCAATACGCTGGAAGACCAGGTTGGCAGACTCGGCGGATCCCATGATGTGCAAGCGGCCTTTCGAGCTAACCGCGCAGAGTACTATCGCGACACGCTCGAACTCTTTCTGGAACTCGATCAACCTGACGAAGCGTTTCACACCCTGGAACGATCCCGCGCCCAGACCCTTCTAGCGCAGCTCGCAGAGCGCGATCTTGTGTTCTCCGATGTTCCCGGAGAGACGGATCAGGCTCGCCGACGCGTTGCCGCAAACTACAATCGGGCCCAGCAACAGCTCGCCGATCTCAACCCCAAAGAAGACTCGACAGAGATCGAAGACCTGAAGAGCAAGCTCCGCCGACTACGCGAAGAACGTGACGACATTGCCGAGAAGATACGTAAAGAGTCGCCCAAGCTGGCAGCGCTCCAATACCCTCGGCCGGTCGATCTGAAAGCCGCTCAGCAGACCCTCGACAGAGGAACGGCAATGCTCTCCTTCAGCGTCGGCAAGGAAACTACGGATCTCTTCATCATGACGAACAAAGGATCTTTCCAGGTCTACTCGCTCCCCGTTGGCGAAGAGAAACTGACGCTCCTCGTGAGTGGCTTCCACACTGCGACCAACGAGCAGGGATGGAAATCGCGTACAGCGAGCCGCATCAAGCTTTCCAAGCATCTCTACGAGACCCTGATCAAACCCGCAGAGCCCACCGTACAGCAGAGCGACCGGCTACTGATTATCGCCGACGGTCCCCTGCACCTCCTCCCTTTCGCTGCGCTTATCCGCGAAGGTGATCCACCTCCCGCTTCCCCCGGGGAAGAGAATGGAGCAGACTCGGGTCGGGAGTGGCACTACTTAGTGGAATGGAAACCGCTACACTCGGTCCTCTCCGCCACAGTTTACACCGAGCTCAAGAAGACCCGCCGGCCGTCCACAGAAGCCAGCTCTAAATCATTGACCCAGTTGGCAGCTTTCGGCGACCCCCTCTATCCCGGAGACATCGCCGAAACCCGCCATGGGGACATCTATGTCCGCGCCTCGGCAGACCGTGGGTTCGATTTTCGGCCGCTGCCTCACACCCGCCGGGAGGTCGACGGGATCGCCAGCCTTTTCCCTTCAAGAGCCATCAAGTCTTATCTGGGCGCAGAGGCCACAGAGGAGCGGGCGAAGTCCCTTGACCGCGACACCCGTATCCTGCACTTCGCCACCCACGGCAAAGTCGACGACCGTTTCCCCCTCAACTCCTTCGTGGCTCTCACCATCCCCGAAGAGTCCTCCGAAGACCGCGACAATGGCCTGCTCCAGGCCTGGGAGATCTTCGAGCGGGTCCGTATCGACGCCGATCTTGTCGTGCTGTCGGCCTGCCAGTCCGGCCTCGGAAAGGAACTGCGGGGCGAGGGTCTTTACGGGCTCACACGTGCCTTCCAGTACGCCGGCGCCCGCACCGTCGCCGCCACGCTGTGGAGCGTCGCCGATGAGACCACTGCCGAGTTGATGATCCGCTTCTACCGCCATCTCCGAGACGGCAAGCCCAAGGACGTCGCGCTTCAGCAGGCCCAGATCGAGCTGATCCGCGGGCAAGTCGAGAACGCGCGGGGAGAGGTCGCCTCAGCGCCCTACTACTGGGCTGCTTTCCAGCTCATCGGCGATTGGCAATGACTCTCGGTCGCTGACGGTTCCGCGTCATGCTGTCGGGTCTGGTACTCCCAGTGATCTCATTTCGAGGTTGCTGAACGGCCTCCCCTGCACGAACGAGTTGCTCGAAGGACAGTACCCGCACGCCGCCTGCGGACTTTGCTGCACCAGGGTGAAACGTTTTGATGGCCACTCTGCGCGACCGATAGTAGAGCAATCAGAATCGATCTCACTCAAAGGAGCAAGACCATGAAGACGCAAACCGCGGTGACAACCTTGGCCCTCACCATTGTACTGCTATCCGCTGTTTCTCCGCCGACAACCGCGGAGCCTCTCGAATTCGAGGTCTTTCAAGTTCTCCCGACCGGCGGAACCGTCAACTCTGAATTCTTCACGATCGGCACAGACCACTATCTGGCAGCGGACTCCAGCGCCGGAAGCGTCAACAGCCGCGTCAAGATCTATAAATGGTCTGACATCGGCTTCATCGAGCACCAGATTCTCGCCAACTCCAGCGGCGTCTCCGACTGCCATTTCTTTACCATAGGCGCCGATTACTTTCTTGTGCTTGCCATCGTCCACAATGGGACGAGTTACAATTCCGATGTACCAATCTACAAATGGGACGAAGCCGACGACGAATTCGTCGAACACCAAACCCTACCCACCAACGCCTCCTACGACTGGGCGTCCTTCACGATCGACGGCGACTTCTTTCTCGCAGTCGCCAACTACTACAACGGAAGCAGCTACAACCTTGATTCGAAGATCTACATATGGCGAGACGGACTCTTCGAGGAATACCAGTCCCTACAGACCCACGGCGCCTTTGACTTCGAGTTCTTCACGATCGGGGCTACGCCCTTCCTCGCCGTGGCTAATCGCTTCAATCAACCGTCCTGGACCACCGACTCGATAATCTATGCCTGGAACGGCAACATCTTCGCCGAGCACAGCTCCGTCACCACCAGCGGCGCCTCTGACCTGGAGTCCTTCAGAATCGACACCGATTTCTATCTCGCCGTCGCGAACTACTCCGACGGCCCCAGGTTCGAGATCGACTCGAAGATTTACAAATGGACCGGCGCCGACTTCGCAGAATACCAGTCGATTCCCACCTCAGGCGCATTCGACTGGGAGTTCTTCACTGCCGGAACCGATTCTTTCCTGGCGCTCGCCAACTATAGAGACAACGCCAACAACCGGAACATCGACTCGAAGATCTACAGATGGGACAGTTTTGAGTTCTTCGAAGTTCAAGCCGTGCCCACCAGTGGAGCACGCGATTGGGAGTCCTTCGCGATCGGCAACGACTCTTTCCTGGTCGTGTCCAACCGAGCCAGCGACGCTCAAGTGTATGGGGCCGGCATTTCGAACGGAGACCGGCCGACCCTCGTGATCCCAGCGGAGATCCCCGCCGGCTTCGGATCAACCGTCGACGTTCCCATCATTTTCACGAGCAACGGTCTCGAGGTCGCGGCCACGACCTTCTCGGTCGACTACGATGAAACCTGCCTGGGTTTCGACCCCGCGGATACCGATCTCGACGGCGAGCTCGACAATGTCTCGTTTTCGCTTCCACCTGGCTTCGGGCCCTCCGTGAGCTTCGCCGCCGGCGACTTCGACGGCGAGCTCGACATCGCCATCTTCGACCCCGGCCTGCCGCTGGAGGCTCTGCCCGACGGCGACCTCGCCACCATCACCTTCACGACCCTCTGCGAGCCAGCCGGCACGAGCATCATCGCCCCGGTGTCGTTCTCCGACCTGCCGGCACCGACCTTCGGAGACACCCTCGGGCAGGACGTCCCGGGCGACAGCGCCGGCGGCTCGGTCGAGATCCTGCCCGGGGCTCGCGGCGACTGCAACGGCGACGGCTCGGTCACCGCTGGCGATCTCTCGGCCTGCGTGCTCGAGGTCTTCGACGAAGACGGCACCTCTTGGCTGGACGCGCCCGGCGGTGCCTTTCCCGGCAGCCCGGTCGGCTGCGACGCCAACGCCGACGAGCTAATCAACGCCGGCGATCTCTCCTGCAAGATCCTGCTGATCTTCGACGGCCCGGGAGCCTGCGACGGAGCGAGGTCTTCCCAGTCCGGGTGGGGGCAGCCCGCGCTGTACATGGGGAAAGCCCGGCAGAAGGCCGCCGATGCCGGCGCGGTCTCGGTACCCGTGTACTTTCACCCACGGGTCTGGGAGATCAACAGTCTGATCTTCTCCGTGGACTACGACGAGAACACCTTGGCTTTCGACGCCAGCGACAAGGACGGCGACGGCGCCCCCGACGCGATCCGCCTCGATCTCCCGGCGAGTGCCCAGGTCACGGTGAGCTTCGATCGGGCGGACACCGACGGCGAGATCGACATCGCGATCCTGGACCCGAGCCAGGCACTCGATCGAGACGAGCGGAAGCCGCTGCTCGCCCTCACGCTGGAGCGCATGGAGCGCACCGACCGCGGCGCGGCAAGGGTGAGCTTCTCGAACGATCCCGCGGCTTCATTCGGCGACCTTTCCGGCCGAAGCGTCGAAGGCACCACGAGCGACGGCTCGAACAGGTAGCCGACCCCGCGGCCTGCCGTATCCGGGACGAGGCATCCCGGATACGGCGTTCCCGATTTCCCGAACAACAGCAGGAGCTGGGCATGAGAGCGTCATCGATCTACTTCACCCTCGTCTTCCTCGTCGCGGCTTCCGTGAGCGCCTCGACCGGCCCGGTCCTCAGCATCACGGAAAGGATCCCGGCTGTCTTCGAGATTCCGGTCGTGGTGCCAATCCTCTTCACCGGTCAAGGCACGGACGTCAGCGCGGCCATCGCGTCCTTGGATTTCGACGAAGACTGTCTCCACTTCGATCCGGCCGACTCGGATCCGGCCGACGGCATTCCCGACAGCATCGTCTTCGTGCTGCCAACTCCGTTCAGCGGCTCCGTCAGCTACGATCCCGAGGACACCGACGGCGAGCTTGACTTCGTCATCGCCGACTACGGACCGCCGCTCGCATCCCTGCCGGACGGCGTGATCGCGTTCATCATTCTCACTCCCAGCTGTCAGCCGGAGCAGACTGGCATCCTCTCGATGGTCGGATTCTCGCAAGATCCGCCGGTCTCGTTCGGCGGTACCGGCGGGGAGGGCATCCCGGGAGCCAGCCTTGACGGCTCGGTGTCGATTAGCGAGCCGATCTTCGCGGATGGCTTCGAGTCGCTCGATCTCTCCGCCTGGTCGAACGGCTGATCGAATGGATCAGAGAGCGGCCGGTCAACAGATCCGCGGCAACTGCTCGCCGCTCAGCATGTCGACGATCCGTTCGCCGCCGATACGGCTGTGCAGCACCACCGTGCCCGCCGGCTCGGCCACGACTTCGCCGATGATCGCCGCCTCGCCGCCCCTCGGGTGCTCGCGCATCGCCGCCAGCGTGGCGTCGGCGGCCGAGCGTTCGACGATCGCCAGGCACTTGCCCTCGTTGGCGACGTAGAGCGGATCGAGCCCGAGGATCTCGCAGCCGCCGCGCACCTCTTCTGAGATCGGGATCGACGCCTCGTCGAGGCGGATGCCGACGCCGGCACCGGCGGCGATTTCATTGAGGGCGCTGGCGACGCCGCCACGGGTCGGGTCACGAAGCACGTGGACGTCCTCACCGGCGGTCTCGAGCAACGACGCGACCATCGAATTCAAGGCCGCGGAGTCGCTCTCGAGCCGGGTCTCGAACTCCAGCCCCTCGCGAACCGACATGATGGCGATGCCGTGCACGGCGATGGCGCCGGAGAGTAGCACCACATCGCCCGGGCGGGCGCGGAGCGGTGAGATCTCGACGCCGTCTTGGAGCAGGCCCAGGCCCGAGGTGTTGATGTAGACACCGTCGCCCTTGCCGCGATCGACCACCTTGGTGTCGCCGGTGACCACGGTGACGCCGGCGTCCGCGGCGGCGCCCTTCATCGAGCGCGTGATCCGCCACAGATCCTCCATCGGGAAGCCCTCTTCGAGGATGAAGGCGGCCGAGATCACCAGTGGCCTGGCGCCACACATGGCGACGTCGTTGACGGTGCCGTGCACCGCCAGCGAGCCGATGTCGCCGCCCGGGAAGAAAAGCGGACGGATGACGAACGAGTCGGTGGAGAACGCCAGCCGGGCGCCGCCGAGCTCGACCAGGGCGCCGTCGTGCAGGGTGCGGAGCACCGGGTTGTCGAACGCCTCCAGGAACATGCCGCCGACGAGCTTCTGGGACATGCGGCCGCCGCCGCCGTGGGCCATCTGCACCGTGGGATGCTCGGCGAGCGGCAGCGGACAGGCGAGGCCGTCGAACGAGACCGGCTTGCCCTCCTCGCTCATGCTCCTCCCCGCCCGTAGTTGTGGTAGGCGGCGCACGCTCCCTCCGACGACACCATCGGCGCGCCCAGCGGATGATCCGGAGTGCAGCGGGTGCCGAACGCGGAGCACTCGTGGGGTTTCTTGAGGCCGCGCAGGATCTCGCCGGCGATGCAGTCCGGCGATTCGGTGGCGGTGACGCTCTCGACGTCGAACTTCTGCTCGGCGTCGTAGGCCGACAGCTCTTCCTTCAGCTTGAAGCCGCTCGCCGGGATCTCGCCGATGCCCCGCCACGGCCGGTCGCAGACTTCGAAGACCTTCTTCAGCAGCTCCTGGGCCGGCACGTTGCCCTCGCGCGACACCGAACGGGTGTACTGGTTGATCACCCCCCAGCGCCCCTCCTCCAGAGCCTCGAGCGTCATGTAGGTGCCTTGCAGCAGGTCGAGCGGCTCGAAGCCCGTCACCACCACGGGAATGCGGTACTTCTCGGCGATCGGCTCGTACTCCCAATAACCCATCACGGTACACACGTGGCCGGCCGCCAGGAAGCCCTGAACCCGGTTATCGGGGGCGCCCAGGATCGCCTCCATCGCCGGCGGCACCAGCACGTGCGAGCACAGGATCGAGAAGTTCTCTTGTGCTTGCTGGTGGGCCCGCCACACCGACATGGCGTTGGCCGGCGCGGTGGTTTCGAAGCCGACGGCGAAGAACACCACCTCGCGATCCGGGCGACGCTGAGCGAGCTTGACGGCGTCGAGCGGCGAGTAGACCATGCGCACGTCGCCACCCTCGGCCTTGACGCTCAACAGGTCGGTCTCGGAGCCCGGCACCCGCAGCATGTCGCCGAAGGAGGTGAGGATCACCTCCGGGCGCCGGGCGATGGCGATCGCCTTGTCGATCAGCTCGATCGGCGTCACACACACCGGGCAGCCGGGGCCGTGGATCATGTTCACCTGCTCGGGCAGCATCCGGTCGATGCCCGACTTGATGAGCGTGTGGGTCTGACCGCCGCAGATCTCCATCAGCGACCACGGCCGGCTGACCTTGTGGCCGATCGCGGCCACAAACTTGCCCGCCTCCTCACCGCCGCGATATTCGTCGACGTATTTCACGACGGTGGCTCCTTCACAGACGACGGCTGCTTCAAGACGGAGCCTCGTGTGGCTGCGGCACGTCGAGCTCTTCGAGCTCGCCCATCTCGCGCAGGTATTCGAACACCTGCGCGGCCTCCTCTTCGTCGATCCGGCTGATCGCGAAGCCCACGTGGACCACCACGTAGTCGCCGACCTCGGCCTCCGGCACATACGCCAGGCAGACTTCCTTGACGATGCCGCCGAAGCTCACCCTGCCCATCGTCATGCCGAGCTCGTCGGGCATTATCTCGATGACTTTTCCTGGTACGCCGAGACACATATCGAAACCTCCGGAAAGTCAGCCACCGTCCCCCGCCGCCAGCCACGCCGCGGCGATCGCCACCTGACCGAGGCTGATGCCGCCGTCGTTCGCCGGCACCTGGCGCTGGAGCAGGACCTCGAAACCGGCCCGTCGCAGACGCTGGGCGGTACGCTCGGTCAACAGGCGATTCTGGAAACAGCCGCCGGTCAACGCCACCCTGGGCTCCACGGTCTCCCGCGTTACGGTCTCCCGCATTACAGTCTCCCGCGCTACGGTCACCACCGCATCCGCCAGGGCGTTGTGGAACCTGGCAGAGATGATACCCGCGTCGGTACCACGCCGCCAGTCTTCGAGGATCGCCTCGACCAGCGGCCGCCAGTCGAGCTGTCGTGTCGGTTCCCCGGCCTCGAGCGGCAACGGATAGGCGTCGTCGACGTCCTGGTCGGCGACGAATTCGAGCGCCATCGCGGCCTGGCCCTCGAAGCGGGTGCGCTGATGGAGACCCAGGAGCGACGCCACGGCGTCGAACAGGCGCCCGGCGCTGGTGGTCACCGGTGCCCGAAAACCGCGTTCCAGAAGGCCCACCAGCACCCGCGGCTCGCTACCGGTGAACGCGGCGATGGTGTTGAGCTCGCGGCGATTCAGGACGTCTTCGCCCCACAGGTCCCAGAGGAGCGCCAGCGACGAGCGACGAGGTTCCTTGATCGCCGCCTCGCCGCCGGGCAGGCGAAAGGGACGCAGATGGGCCACGCGCTCGAAGCCGGCCGCGTCGCCGCGCAGAAACTCACCACCCCAAACCGTAGCGTCAGTGCCGTGGCCGGTGCCGTCCCAGGTGACGCCCAGGGCGGGGCCGTCGACGCCGTTGTCGGCCAGACACGAGACGAGATGCGCGTGGTGGTGCTGAACGCCGACCAGCGGCAGCCCTGCAAGCGCCGCTTTCCAGCCGGCAGAATCGCTGTCGCCCTCGACCACCGACCGGGCCCAACGGGTCGACGGATAGTCGGGGTGGAGGTCGTGGACGATCGCCACCGGCTCGGCTTCGTAGAGATCCAGGAAGTCGCGGATCACCCGTTCGAAGGCGTCGCGGGCCTGGGGCGTCTCCATGTCGCCGATGTGCTGGCTGACGAACACCTGGTCGCCGACCGAGAGCGCGACCGTGTTCTTGAGGTGTCCGCCCACCGCCAGGATCGTCGGCACCGGCTCTTTCAGCATCACCGGCAGCGGCGCGTAGCCACGGGCTCGGCGCACCAGGCGGGGCGCGCCTTCGAGCACGCGCGCCACGCTGTCGTCGACGTGACGGGCGATCGGTCGGTCGTGCACCAGGAACAGATCGGCGATGCCGCGCAGCCGCTCGATGGCCTCCGAGTTGTCGGTCGCGATCGGCTCGTCGCTCAGGTTGCCGCTGGTGGCGACCACCGGAAAGCCGATCCGGCGCAGGAGCAGGTGATGGAGCGGTGCGTACGGCAGCATGACGCCGAGATATGGATTGTCCGGCGCGATCTCTTCGGCCAGAACGGCATCCGACCGACGCTCGAGCAGCAGGATCGGGGCCTCGGGCGTGGCGAGCAGCTCCGCTGCCGCCTCGGGGAGGAAGCACAAATCCCGGATCGCGTCCAGATCGGGCGCCATCAACGCCAGGGGCTTCTCGTAGCGGTGCTTGCGCCGGCGCAGCCGCGCCACCGCCTCACCGTCGCCGGCGTCGACCATGAGGTGGAAACCGCCCAGCCCCTTCACCGCCAGAATCCTTCCCTCCTCCACCGCCGCCGCGGCTCGGCGCAGCGCCTCCTCGCCATCGACCAGGTTCTCGCCTCGCTCATTCCACAACGCCACCTGGGGACCGCATTCCGGGCAGGCATTGGGCTGGGCATGGAAGCGCCGGTCACGAGGATCCTCGTACTCGCCCTGGCACGCCGGGCACATCCGGAATCGCTCCATGGTGGTGTTCGGCCGGTCGTACGGCAGAGCCCGGATGATGGTGAACCGGGGCCCGCAGTTGGTGCAGTTGGTGAAAGGGTAGCGGTAGCGTCGGTCCGTGGCGTCGAACACCTCGGCCAGACAGTCGGCACAGGTGGCGACGTCGGGCAGCACCAGAGCGGTCTTCTCCCCCGCCTCGTCGCTGTGCTCGATGCGGAAGTCGTCATAGCCGGCCGGCTCGTGCCAGCTCGGCTCCACCGCCAGCAGGATCGCCAGCGGCGGACGCTCCCGCGGCAGGCGGTCCAGGAACGCCTCCACCCGGTCGCCGGGGCCCTCCACCTCGAGCACCACGCCGCGGCTGTCGTTGGCCACCCGGCCGGCGAGCTCCAGCTCCTCCGCCAGCCGGAAGACGAATGGCCGGAAACCGACACCCTGCACCGCGCCGCGGATCGAAAGGCGCAGCCTCTTGGCGTCGTTCCCTGGCATGCTCTCGAGACTCCTGGGGGCCACGGGAGCATACCGCGACGCGCGTGTAGAATGCCGGGCGTGCTGCAAAAAGTCGGGTCCACCTTGCTGCTCGTGCTGCTCTTGGCGCCAGGGTCGCCGGAATGAGGGCGGAGTCCACGAGCAGGGCCGAAGCCAGGTACGACGCCTTCATCAGCTACTCCCGCAGGGACGCGGCCTTCGCCCGGCGGCTCGAGAAGGCCCTCGAGTCCTACGTGCCACCGAAGGAGCTCGACGTCCCGCACCGCCGCCTGCGGATCTTCCGCGACGAGGAGGACATCACCGGCACAGATTACTTCCGCGCCATCGAAGAGCACCTGGCAAGCTCCTGGCGCCTGGTCGTGCTGTGCTCTCCGCGCTCCCGGGGCAGCGACTTCGTCAACGACGAGATCCGCCGCTTCGTCGAGGCGCGGGACCCCGGCAGCGTGATCTCGATCCTCGTCGACGGCGTGCCCAACAACGAGGCGACGGCAAGCGAGGAGGCCGACAAGGCCTTCCCGCAGGCGCTCTGCGAGCATCAGGAAATGCCGCTCGCGATCGACTACCGCGAGCTCGACCCGGCCCGGCAGCGACCGGACCGCGCTCCCTTCGAGGCCGTCTGGTACCGGCTCCTGGCCGAGATCTATGGCATATCGCGCGCCGAGATCGAGCAACGCGACCGCAAGCTCCGCCTCCGGCGGCGGCGGCGGCGGACGGTGACCGCCGCAGTTCTCGCCGCGGTGCTCCTCACCGCTGGCGTGGTGAGCTGGCGGATGCGACTGGCGAAGATCGACAGCGACAGGGCCGCCCTGCGCGAGCAGGCGTTGAAGCAGGTGACCTCCGGGCAGCAGGCTCGCGACGAGGGCCGGGAGCTCCTCGCCCGCCACCTGTTCGGCCAGGCGATCGCCGTCGCTCCGGCCGAGATGAAGGTCGCCGCCTTCGTGCAAGAAGCGAACGCGCTGCGGTATGACGTGATCCTGCGCCACGTCTGGCAGCAGCCGGCGAACGCGCCGTCGCCGGTGGCCACCGCCGATCTCGGCCGGGTCCTGATCTGGCTCGACGAGAACGGCACCGCCCAGATCCGGGACGGCGTCACCGGCGAGACCGTGGGCCCCGAGCTGCAGGGCCTGAAGAACGCGATCTGGATGAAGAAGTACCGGCGCTTCATGGCCTGGGGCGAGGACAGCCGGGTGCGGTTCCTGGCTGACGACGGAGAGGAGATCGGAACGCGGATCCCGCACGCGGTAGTGGACGAGCGGCCGGTGCTGTCGTCGGACGAAGGGTTGGTCGTGACCTGGACCCGGCAGGACGCCGTGATGATCTGGGACGCCGCCGAAGGGGTGCCGTTCGGCCCCGAGCTGGCCCACGATGGGGCGGTCAGAGAGGCGATCCTGACGAGGCGCGACGAGCTCCTGATCACCATCAGCGACGCCGCGGACGGTTCCAGCCGGCGTGTAGTGCGCTGGTGGGACACGGAGAACGGCGAGCCTCGAGGCTCGCCCATGGAGCACGGCGAACGGGTCGTCGAGGTCCGCCCGGCGGAAGACGGCAGCGCGGTCGTCACCCAGGACGCCGACGACGAGGTCCGCTTGTGGGACGACACTGGCACTCTCCGCCTGCATCGGCTCCCGGCCGAGGGCGAGGTGGTGGACGATGCCGCGCTGACCCGGGACGGCAGGATGCTGCTGATCCGCGGCCGGGACGACGACGAGGACTCCGAAGACGTTGCCACCTCCCTGTGGGACGTCGCGACGGACGAACGGATCCGCGACAGGGAGCGCCGGGAGCTGTACGAGGCCGAGATCCGTGCCCTGAGCGTTGGCAGGCCGCGCGTCGAGTGGCGGTTCAACAGCTTCGACCGCAAACGGGGCATCCGCGTGCTCTGGCCCGACGGGGGCGAGATCAAAGAGCTCGACCTGGGTCTGCCGAAGCGCGACCGCCCCCGGCTCGCAGACGTGACCCGGTCGTGGATGCTGTTGGCCGAGCCCGACTCGGCCCGGCTCTACGAGCTCAGTTCGAAAAAGCAGATCGGTCCGGCCGCCTACCATGCCCAGTTGCGCGGCGCCGCCCTCGCCTCCGACGGCCGGCGGTTTCTGACCTGGGGAGGAGACGGGACGGCGCGCCTGTGGCAAGTGCTCGACTCCCCACAGATCGGATCCCGGTATTCGCTTCGCGGAAGCTGGAACGGAGCCCGGTTCGCTTCGGACGGGCGGTCCGTCCTGGCCTGGGGAGACGGCCTGCACCGGGTGGAGCCCGAGACCGGCCGAGCCACCGAGCTGCTGGCGGACGAACGGATCTCCGGAGCGCTCCTGTCGCCGGATCACGAGCTCCTCCTGACTTGGTGGGACCGTGAGCTCCGGATCTGGCAGGCCGGGACCGCGAAGCTCCTCCACAGCCTCGACCACCAGCATCCGATCGAAGAGGTGCTGCTCTCGCCGGACGGCGCCACCGTCCTGACGCTCGCCGACACCGCCTATCTGTGGGACGCCGAGACCGCTCAGCCGATTGCCGTGGGCTTCGATCGCGACGTCCGCGGCGCGACCTTCGGGGCGGATCCTCGCCGCCTGCTCACCTGGGACGGCAGCGAGACGGCGCGGCTGTGGGACCCGAGCACCTGGCAAGCGATCTCGCCTCCCCTGCTCCACGACGAGCCCGTGGCGGGGGCTCGATTCTCACGCAACGGACGGTCCCTGACGACCTGGAGTCGCAGCGAGGTCTACCTGTGGCGGAACGGTTCGGCGCCTCCTGCGAGATTCTCGCACGGCTTTGGGCTCCACGGCGCCGAGCTGTCGCCCGACGGCGAGCTGCTGCTCAGCTGGGGCGAGGGAAAGAGAGTTCGGGTATGGACCGTGGCCACGGGCACCCCGGCGACGCCGGACCTCGAGCACGAGGACGCAGTGAGCAGCGCGATATTCTCACCGGAGGGCGACAGCATCCTGACCTGGAGCCGGCTGCGCGGCTGGCTCTGGGCCTGGTCGCGCCGCGACGGCGGCATGATCGGCAGAGGCGTGGATGTCGGCCCGGACCTGAGAGAAGGGGGCGATCTGTCGCCTCTCGGGAGCGTCGTGGCCTGGGACGGAGACGGATATCTCATGCTGGCCTCGCTGCCCGGCGACCTGGATTTCCCGAGAGAGCACCACGCCACCGAGGTCCGAGCCCTCAGTGGATCGAAGCTCGACGAGGCCGGCGAGGTCGCCCCGCTTTCCGCCGAAGAGCTCGCCGCGACGCGCGCCACCTATCTCGAGGTATCCCGCGAGCACGCACCCCACTGCCGCTACCGCGCTCAGAACGTCTACCTCAGATTCTTCGCGCCACCCTCCTGAGTGCTCTTGCGTCGTCCCGGGAACCTGCCGTACTGCGGGTGTAGAATCCCGTACATGCTTCGAGAGACCGCGCTCACACTGCTGCTCGCACCGCTCGCGGCCAGCGCCGGAGCCGCAGACCTCGACCGCAAAGCGCGGCGCGGCGTCGTCGACGAGCTGGCGAAGTCGCTGCGCGAGGTCTATGTCTTTGCCGAGCAGGCCGAGGAGATGGCCACCCGCGTCGAGAACCGGCTGAAGGACGACGCGTATTCGTCGACCTCGGCTCCCGATCGTCTGGCGGCGCTGCTCACCAGCGACCTTCGCGGAGTCGCCGCGGACAAGCATCTACGGGTCTTCGTGCTGCCGCCCGAGGCACGGCAGAACGAGGACGATTTGAAAGAGGCCCGGCGCCGCTACGAGGCGAGAGCCTGGCGTGAGAATTACGGCTTCCGCCAGGTCCGCATCCTCGATGGCAACGTCGGCTATCTGGAGCTGAAGAAATTCGCCGACCCGACCGTGGCCGGCGACGCCGCCGCCGCGGCGATGGCGATGCTCGGCAACTCCGAGGCCCTGATCATCGACCTGCGGGAGAACTTCGGCGGCTCGCCTTTCATGGCGCAGATCCTGATCAGCTACCTGCTCGAAGACGCGCCGCAGCACCTGGTCGACCAGTACGTCCGCAGCCTGGACGCTACCCGGCAGATCTACTCCCTGCCGTGGGTGCCGGGCAAGAGGATGCCCGACATCCCGGTCTACGTGCTGATCAGCTCCCAGACCTTCTCGGCCGCGGAGGGCTTCACCTACATGCTGCAGAGCATGGAACGAGCGTCGGTGGTCGGCGAGCGCAGCGCCGGCGGAGCGCACCCGGTGAAGGTCGTGAATCTGGGTCACGGCCTCGCCGCCGCGATTCCCTTCGCCCGCGCCATCAACCCGATCACCGAGTCCAACTGGGAGGGCACGGGCATCGCGCCCGACATCGAGGCGCCCGCCGCCGAGGCTCTCGACGTCGCCTACGCCGAAGCCCTGAAGGCGCTGGCGGAATCAGCAGACGACGACGCCCGGCGGGCGGAGCTCGAGAAGATCTTCCGGGAGCACGGACTCCGGTAGCGGTTAGACGGACGCCGCTCGACGGCTCAGGACCGCGCCTTCAGGACCACCAGCGTCATGTCGTCGGTGAGCGGCCGGTCGCCCATGAACTCCTGGGTCCGTGCCACGAGGCGGTCGATGATCGCCTGCGGTTGCAGGTGAGCCGACTCCGCGAACAGGATGCCAGCCCTCTGGTAGCCGAACAGATCGCCCTCCGAGCTCGTGACTTCGACCAGGCCGTCGCTCATGATGAGGGCGGTGTCGCCGGCGTTCAGAGTGATCTCGCGCTCGTCGCAGTGCGTGTGCTCGATCGTTCCCAGCGGCGTGCTGGGCAACAGCAACTCCTCGATCTCACCGCTGTCGCTACGCCAGATCAGCAGTGGCGGCATTCCCGCGGAAGCCACTTGCAGCTTGTCGGTGCTCAGGCGGACGAGGACCATCGCCATGCTGGCCAGACGCTGGCGCATGCTGCGGAGCCCGGCACCGATCCGCCGGAGCACTGTCGACAGACTCGCCTCGTCGCTGCACGTCTGGAAGAGGCTCTTGGCGACGGCGACGATCATCCCAGCATGGAGACCGTGTCCGGTGGCGTCGCCGACCGCCAGCAGGCAGCTGCCGTCGCCGTTGCCGCTGAAGTCGTAGTAGTCGCCGCCCACCTCGTTGGCGGTGCTCATGTGGACGGCGAAGTCGAGCCCTTCGACTTCGGGAAGCTCCCGCGGCAACATCGCCAGCTGGAGCCGCCGCGCCTCCTCCAACTCGGCCGTCTTGCGACGGTCCTCGGCCTCCAGCACTCGCCGTTCGGTCTCTTCCTGCGCCTTCCATCTCTCCTGCTCGATGCTCCTGGCGGTCAGGGCCTCCACCTCGTCGAGCCTCAGCGCAAGCTCCCGGTTGGTGCGGGCCACGCCGCGAGTCAGGTGGACCGAGAAGCTGAGGGCCAGCGTTCCGAAGCCGACCGCCAGGAGTGCCTGCCACGGCACCGCCAGGATCCCGAACGTGCGCATTGTGCCGAGCAGAACGGTGAGGGTGAGCACCAGGAGTCCGAAACCGATGACCCAGGCCTCCGGCTCACGGCGCAGCAGGGCCACGAGCCCGACCCGCAGCGTCTCCAGCAGCACCAGAAACAGCACGATGGTGACCGGCAGCATGTCTGTCCAGACGGGCCGCGTCCACAGCCAGAGCACGGCTCCGGCGGCGACCGCCGCCGACAGCACAAAGGGCCATCCGATCCGTTGCTTGAACACTCTCAGACCGAGCAGCAGGGCGGACAGGGCCATGCTGATCGCGAAGGTCAGGCACCACTTGTAGGCCACCAGTGCCTGGTCCAGGTCGCTGAGCGAGTTCATCCGCACTTCGAACAGCTGCATGGCCACGATCGAGCCGCTGAAGAAAACGAAGAAGAGATTCTCCAGGGCCCGGGGCTGGAAGACGAACAGGAGCAGATGCAGGATCGTGAAGGCGCCGAACAGACCGATCGACCCGGACATCATGGCGGTGTACTGGCGGATGCCCCGGAGCCCGATCGCCGTGAGGGCCTGCAACTCTCCGAGGGTGAGCTCGAAGCCGCGGAAGTCCTGCGGCAGCGCATTCCCCATCGCGTTCGAGTAGCGCACCGCGATCACGTGCTCGACTCCCGGCTCGAGGGCGATCGACTCGACGTATTGCGGCACCATCGAGCGCTCCTGCGCGGGCGAGCTGGAGACGGTCCCGAAGCGAACCGCCAGACGGCCGTCGACGAAGATCTCCGAGGCCCCTGCCTGGACGATGAACAGCCCCAGAGGCGCCTCCCCGAACTCGGGTGCGAGCACCACCCGGCGGCGGAACCAGCCGATCCCCTGCCACCCTCCTGGAATCCGCTGCGGATCCCGAAGGGCGGGACGGACGAGCGGCCACTCCGAGTCGTCGAGACCCGGGTCGGCCCACTCCGCCCGATCCCCGGGCTGGTACCGCCACTCCAGCGTCAGGGGAACGCCGGCGGCCAGCTCCTCGGGCTCGAGGGTGACCACCTCGGCGCGCTCCGCTCTAGCGGCAGCCGCCCCCCAGGTGGTGATCCAGACGAGGGCCAGGACGGCCGCGGTCGAGATCGGGTTCTTTGGCTGGGCCATGTTCCTCCGCCCTTTCCATGAGGTACGGTCGCCGAAGGCCAGAGTTGCCCGGTGCTCGGTTTCCTGGCCAGGAACGGGCGCCCGGCATCAAGGCGGTTCAGGACCGGCGGCGATCTGAGCAGCCCTCCGCGTCGCTCCGGCGTCCCCTTCCTCCCGCGCGATGAAGTAGCGCTGAATGGTGTCCAGGCAGCACGGTATGAAACACCGTCTCGCAATCGGCGGGGATGACTCTCTCGACGACGATTCGAATGGGCATGGAGATCTCCTTTCGCCCATTTTAAGCCCTCGCCGACCGCAGTGCCTCGTAGTTCTCGCGGCAGGTGACGCGTTCTAATCAAACAGGGCACTAGGAATACGGATCCGGGGTCTGACCGCCGAAGTAGGAGAACAACCTCGGCAGCTCGTGGCTGCCCTCGACCGGCACGTAGGAGGTGTCCCGGCCGGCGTCGAGGCAGTCGTAGATATCGAACAGATACTGCTCGTTGAGCTGATGGCCGAACTTGCCCCGTTTGACGTAGCTCGCACCCTGGATCTCGATGCCGTTGCGCTTCTTGTGTGGAGCGAGGACCCCCATCCGAGCGAAGAGGTCGTACTCGTTGGACAGGCTCTCGATCCAGGGGACGGCGTTTCCAGCGGCCAGCATTCCGGGATCGTGAAGCATGGTGTCCGCGCAGTTGCCGAAGGCATAGACCTCCAGCTTGCGAAGAAGCTCGGGCCGGCTCGGCCCGGCAGCCGCGTCCGGCTCTGGCGCCGACTCCGACTCGAACAGCCGCGCTCTGAAACGAGGATCCTCGAGCGCCCTCAACACATTGGCCGCGATGATCGTGCCCTGAGAGTAGCCGACGACGACCACTCGCTTCTTCGACTCGTCTTCCAGAGTTTCGTGAAGGCGGTGATAGGCGAATCGCGCCGGCTCGCTCATGATCCCCCAGCCCTTGCCGAGCACGCATTCGAGCACGTCGGCCCCCGTGGAGTCGGTGGCGTTGAAGATGATATTGATCGGCCGGCGGAACAGCAGAGCCAGACTCTTCGCCTGAATCCTGGCGAGCTGCTCATTGGCGACAATGCCATTGACATAAAACCAGGTTTCTTCGGGAAACGAGTCCTCGCGACCCTCGGGATCGGGCTCTTTCAGGATCTTGGTTCGATTGCGAAACAACCCGTCGTTCGAGTCCACCGGAGGCTCGAGGAGGATCGAAGGGATTGTCACCTGGATCAGGTATTTCAGCGTGCGCCGCAATCGCCACGGGCTGGCGACGCGAAACTCCGACAGAGCTCGATGCGGCGGTAGCCACGTCCACCACCGGCCGAGAATCGCCTCGACGTACCGGGGCGGCTTGAAATCGAGCGCGTCGATCACGATACGGCCGAGATCCCGAATCTCCTCGACATTCTTCTCCTCCGCCATTCCATGCTCAACCCTGTCTTCGGTATCCGTCTTCTCGATCGTCGAGGTCATGGCAGCCTCCTTCCCCTCGAAGACCCTTGCCCGGAGAGACGGTCGCGAACAAACCCCGGCCGGGTAGTCTGGTACGCAAACGCCCTGCCCCCCAGGGTGGGACATCCGCCCATCCTCGCCGTCCATAGTCTCGAACGCGACCGAGCCGCAGTCTCGAACGCGACCGAGCCGCGCATCGCGGCGGGCCGCCGGTGACGCTCCTCCACGACGGGAACATTCCGCGCTCCGAGCCGTATCACGAGCCATGCATGACAACCCATCGGTCAGGAAGCTGAACTCCGGCATCTGGTGCGCGCTGGTCGCAGCGGGCTGTCTGATTGCCGCCACTCGAGCAGCCGCCGAGGAGATCCCGTTCGACTCGACCTGGAAGCTCGGTGGCGATGCCCGGGTGGTCGAGACCGGTGCCGTTCCGGTGCTCGAGATCGGCATGGGCGTCGCCGAGGCTCCCGGCGTGGAGCTCGAGAACGGGACGATCGAGGTCGACGTCCAGGTCAGCTCACACCGGTCGTTCGCGTACGTCCGGTTTCGCGACGGCGGCGACCGCAGCTGGGAAGAGATCTACCTGCGCGCGCACAAGTCGCACCTGCCGGACGCGCTACAGTACACGCCGGTCATCGGCGGGGTGAGCCAGTGGCAGATCTTCCACGGCGAGAACGGGACGGCGGCGGCCGGGCTTCCCGCCGAGCAGTGGATTCCGGTGCGTCTCGAATTCGCCGGCCGCAAGCTGGCGGTGTTCGTCGGCGACCTGGTCGAGCCCACCATGGTGATCGCCCGCATGGCGCACCAACCACGCGGCGGCGGCATCGCTCTCCGGAGCTTCATCCCGAGGACCTCCGAGGCGCCGTTCGGCGTCCGCTATCGCAACCTCCGCGTCTCGCCCGGCCGCACGACGTTCGACTTCGACTCGGTGCCGGCGGCCGCCGCGCCGGACCCGCGGACGGTCACCGGTTGGCAGGCGTCGCCGGTCTTCGCGATCGAGCAGAAGCTGTACGGCGAGCTGCCGGAGGTCGACGAAAGCACATGGCGAAATGTCGAGACCGAGCCGGACGGGACGCTCCTCCTCGATCGGCTGGGGCGCCCCGAGGGCGTACGCGCCTACGGAGCGGTGATCCGACTCCGGATCGACGCCGCGGCGGCCGGGGTACGGTCGCTCGATCTCGGGTTCAGCGACGCGGTGAGCGTGTTCTTGAACGGAAGTCCGCTGGTCGGCCTGGATCAGAGCTATCGCTTCGACCGGCCGCGGGTGCAGGGAGTGATGGGCCTTCACCAGAGCCGGCTGCATCTGCCGCTCGAAGAGGGCCGCAACGAGCTGAGGATCGTGGTCACCGAGTCGTTCGGCGGTTGGGGTCTGATCGCGCGCTGGGTCGACGACGCCGGAATCACCGTCGTTCGGTGAGCTGAGACTCCCCTATCGCGCGGCGCTGAAGGGCCGCTGAATACCGCGCTCGGCAGGGGCGTATAGTTTCCCGAAGCCTCCGCAGCGACAGGGAGACGCGGACGGACTGAAGGGCGGGAGGGCCCGATCTCAGATAATGACTCTATGAGGAGATGGATTTGAAACCCGTCAGAAGACAGCTCGTGCCCGCGTCGCTCCTGATCTCGCTCCTGTGCCTGAGCATTTCCCCGGCCGCCGCCACGCTGCCCGCCCTCACGGTGGACGCGACGGCGGACGCCAGGTGGGCCCAGAAAGCCGAGAAGCTGCTCTCGAAGTACGAGCACGAAGACGCCATCCGCCTGCTGGAGGAGGCCAACGCCGCGGCCGGCGGAGACGACCCGGCCGCGCTCCGCCTCCTGGTCCGGGCGCACCTCGAGCTCGGCCAGTTCCCCGAGGCGATCGAGATCGCCCATTCCTGGGCCGAGTCGACCGAAGATCCCACCGTCAGGGCCGAGGCCCTGACACACCTGGGGGTCGCGCTGTTCCAGAGCACTCTCGAAAAGAGCTTCAAAACCCGGCGCAGTCACGCGCGGCTCATGAATACGAAGGCCGTGCGAGAGACTCCACAGCTCACCCGCGATGCCGTGCTGCTGCGCATCCATGGCGATGATCTGCTGTCTGAATTCGCGATTCTCGACATGGCGACGGAGGTCTTGCGCGAGGCCATCGAGCTGGCCCCCGAGCGAAGCCCCCTCACCCACTACCACCTGGCGGAAGCACTGGCCAGGCAGTTCTTCATGGAAGAAGCGAGGGCCCGCCTGGACGAGTACTTCGCCCTGGTGGGCGACGCGGACGTCCCCCGCGGCCCCCGCGAGCTGCGGTGCTTGCTGGCGGTTCCGAAGGCGCCCGAGGGGCAGCCCGTGACCCGGCCGACGGTGATCAAGCAGGCCAGGCAACCCCCACCCAAGAAAGCGTGGCTACGCGGAGTTCGCGGCACGGTGTACCTGCAGGCGGTCATCGACGCGCATGGAAATGTCACCTGCGTCAGGCCTCTGCGGGGTCTGCCGCTCGGCCTCACGGAAGCAGCCGTGAAGACGCTGGAGAAGTCGACCTTCGAGCCCGGACGTGTGGCGGGGAAAGCGGCACCGTTCCGCTACCAGGTTGCTCTAGGTTTCTGAGCTCCGAGAGAGACATCCAGCCGGCAGGAGTCGGTGGTACTTTTTGGGGTCCCGACCTCCTCGGGCCGAGCGACCCTGGCGCCGGCCGCGACGCCCGGGCGGGCTCGGTGAGCCTTTCAGGGGATCGCCAGGGAGGCTTCGCGGGCCCTGTTGCCTGTCTCGGAGATTGCCGAGAAGGCGCGGCGCTCTGGCGGCCTCCACGCCCTCTCCAACCGCCGCGACGAACGTTGCAATGCCGACGGCCCCCCCTAAGGCACCCGGATGTACGGCGGAAACCCGGTCTCCGCGCTCACCACCTCCACCTTGCCCGGCCCCAACACCTTGATCCCCGCCCAGCGCAACCGGTCGAAGTCGCGGGTACGCGCCGCCTGGGCGAGGGCGACGCCCGGATCGGG
This sequence comes from bacterium, assembly GCA_024226315.1. Lineage (GTDB taxonomy): Bacteria > Acidobacteriota > Thermoanaerobaculia > Multivoradales > J023 > JAAELT01. The sequence goes on from JAAELT010000500.1 coordinate 32,534, forward strand.
CTGGACGTGGCCTTCGAAGACTGTCTTACCCTCGACGACGACGGTGATCGGCTTCTGCCAGTCGATCATGCCGTCGCCCAGCCAGACGGTGAGCTCGCCGACGTGGCGGCGCTCGACCCGTAACGTCTGGCCGTCGATCTCACCGCGCAGCTCGCCGAGCTGCTCCAGGATGACGCGGCCGTAGGCGGCGGATTTGGATTCGCCGCGGCGGGGACGGATGCGCTGGCCCTGCTTCCAGTGGCTGCCCACCCACTCGTGGCCCTCGAGCCAGTAGGCGCGGGCCTGGTGGATGTGGCGGAAGGTGTGCCGCACCTGCTTCGGGTAGTGCTGGCGGCGGCCCTCGAGGATCTTCATCAGCTGGGCGCGCGGCGGGTTGACACCGCCGTGGCCGGCACCGGGCTGACGGTGCTCGATCACCCCCAGGTTCCACTCCTTGATGAGAGGGCTGAGCTTGCGGTTGAGGCTCGACATGCTGCCGGTGGACTGGTTGCGACCTTCGAAGCCGGGCACGGTGAGGCCGTCGCGCTCGCCCCAGGCGTGCAGGACGGGTAAGTGCTGGAAGTTCGGCACCAGCGCCCGCCACAGGCCGTCGACGTCGGTCGGTGAAGAGAAGGCGGCCGAGATGGACACCGAGCCGGCGAACTCGTCGGGGTGCAGGATGGCCAGGGTCCAGGCGGCATAGCCGCCCAGTGAGTAGCCCAGCGGGTAGAAGCGATCGGAGTCCAGGTGCACGCGGCGGCGGAACTCACGCAGCATCACCGGATGCTCGGGGGTGTAGGGCGGCGGCGCGTCGATCACTGTCTGGTGGTAGTCGGTGGGCGCGGCGATCACGTAGTCGTTGACCGCCTTACCCAGCAGCTGCTCGGCGCGGCGCATGAACGACGGCGCGTTGCTGCCGCTCGGGTGCAGCGCGTAGACCAGCGGCCAGGCGCGCTCCGGGGTGTAGCCCTCTGGGATGCGCAGCATGATGCCGCGGCGCTGGCCGTAGCCGACGTCCATCTCGACCACGAGGCGCCCGGGTTTCAGCCGCTTGTGGATCCGCGCGCGGTGCAACTGCTCGCTGAGCCGGGAACGGTCCCAGGCCTCGTCGCCGGTGATGCGCTCGACCAGCGCGCTGCGCGCCTGGGCGCTCACGCCGCCGCCGAAATAGGCGCGCAGGAGGTTGAGGATCTGGGCCTCTTCGGCGGCGACGCCGGAAGGAGTCAAGGTGAGCAGCGTCATGGCGAGTATGGCGCTCTTAGAAGAGAAACGCATAGCTGAGCTTGAGGAACAGGGTGCGGTCGATCTGCGTCAGGCTGATGTCGTCGAAGCCGAAGCGGTTGTCGGAGTAGCCGGCGAAGAGCACTGTCCGCGGGTTGATTTTGTACGAGAACAGCAGCTGGGTGAAGAGATCCTCGTCCTCGCCGTCGACCGGCACAGTGTACAGACTGGGATCGCGGTCGATGGTCTGGTACTGGAAGATGCCGCGGACGAAGGTGCGGACGTTGAACTGGTAGACGATCTCGGTCTGCGCCAGGTTGACCTCGAACAGCTCGCCGCCATCGACGTCGAGGGTCTGGATCTGGTGCTGCAGCGTCCAGTCGACGTGACGGCCGAGCCGGAACTGCAGGGCGGTGGTGAAGCTGAATTCCTCGGCCGGCTGCACGTTGGTAAAGTCGATGGCGTCGGCGTTGCGCACCTGAAAGGCCAGGTTGGCCCTGCCCGTGGGCTTGATCTGGTAGAACAACTCCTGGAAGCTGGTGTCGAAACGCTCGCCGAGGAAGAGCTCCTCGCGATCGCCGATGGTGAGATCGGCGAACGACTGCAGCGGGCCGTTCATGGTGGCGAACAGGTTGACGCCCTCGTCGGTCACCAGACCGTCCTGGTCCTCGATGCGCTCGGCGAAGACGCCGAAGGTGACGCGCCGGTACCAGTCGTCACGCTCCCCCCAGATGCGGTACTCGAGCATGCCGTTCAAACTGCGCAGGTCGACCCGGGGCACGAAGCCGCTGTCGGCGCGGAAGTCGCGGTCGATGTCCTCGTACTCGGCGGTCGCCACCCAGGCGCGGCTGCGGTGCAGGAAGCTGAGGTGGATTGCGTCGCCGTCGAAGGAACCTTCGGGCTGACCGGCGGCGGTGGCCAGCTCTTCCGGATACTCGGTGTCGGAGCTCAGGTACTGGAGCTTGATCGAGTTGGACTGATTGAAGCGCACGAAACCGTCGAGGCCCGCCACCCGGTTGTGATAGCCGGTGCCGTCGCGGCCGGTGTAGAGCACGCCGAGGGTGGACTGGGCGCCGACGTCACGACGGTAGCGCACGACGCTCGCCAGCACCTGGTCGTCGAGCTGGGCGAGGAAGGAGCGCTGGTTGGAGGCGATGATCAGGTTGTTGACGTCGTCCTCGGCGATGAACGCGCCGATCGAGTGCGGCCCCTCCTTGCCGGTGAGCTTGGCGGCCCACCTGGGGTCGGCGACGGTGCGAGTGAAGACCGCCTGGATCGGGGTCTCGAAGAAATCCGCACCCTCCAAAAAGAGGGGCCGTTTCTCGGGAAAGAAGAGGGCGAAGCGGGTGTTGACCTCGAGTTGGGCGGCGTCGGCCTCGACCTGCGAAAAGTCCGGGTTGGCGGCGGCGTTGAGCGCGGTGTTGGGAGTGATGCTCCAGCGCACGTCGAGCCCGGGCTCGACCTCCTCGTCGCCCTCGGCGAGACCGCCGTCCGGAAACGACTCGATCTGGTCGGTGCGGGTGGTGGTCACTGTCGGCACCACTTCCAGATTCAAGCCCGGGGTCAGGCCCACGAAACCGGTGACCTTGTTTTCCTGGCACAGGGTGCAGTCGCTGTCGCGGTCGGTGAACTTGGAGCTGATGCGGTGGCGGTCGCCACGGGGGTAGTTGCGGAAGGCCTCGAAGCCCCAGGTCTGGACTTCGGCGGTGCGCGGGAAGCGCAGCTGCTGAAACGGCACCGCCATCTCCACCACGTAACCGTCCGCGGTGATGCGGGCGGCGTTGTCCCAGATCGCGTCCCAGGCGAAGTCCTCCTCGCCCTTGACGTCGTTGAAGGTGCCGTCCACCTGCACGCCGAGGGGATTGGAGCGGAACTGCAGCGCCTCGCGCTCGGCGTCGAAGGTGTCGATCTGGATGCCGACGTGGTCGTCCTGCGAGAAGCTGCCGATGTTGTCGCGGTCCATCAGGTGGGCGCGGATCTTCCCCGGCTCCGGGTCCAACGCGCGGAAGGCGACGTAGAGGGTGCGCTTGGAGTAGGTCACCAGGCACTCGGTGGCCACCGGCGGCGTGACGTTGTCGCCGGGGAACCACTCCCAGGGCAGGTCGATCACCAGGGCGTCGGCCCAGGCAGGCTCGTCGAGCACAGCGTCGACGCGGATGTCGGAGGTCGCCTCGGAGACCTCGAAACGGCGCAGCCCTGGCTTCTCGGCCGCCGTGGACTCGGCCGCCGTGGACTCGGCCGCCTCCTGGGCTGTGGCCGCGACGGGCAGGATCAGCAGAAGGAGCAGACAGGTGTGTGCGATACGAATCATCGTGGGATTACCTAGCGTTGTATTAGAGAGGGTCAGTTCGGGTCGGTAGCTTCTTCAGCAAGAGGCTCGGCGGCATCGGTCTCGACAGCGTCAGGCTCGGCGGCGTCAGGCTCCTCCGCGTCGGAGACAGGCCGGTCCTCGCCGGAAGCTTCCTCGCCGTCCACAGCGTCCTCCGCGGGCTCCTCTTCCTCCTCACCCTCGGTGTCGACGTCGGGCAGCTCGTCCTCGATGTTGCGCACATGCGGGTTCATGTAGCCCCACAGCGAGGTGAGCATCGGGAAGATGGCGAAGACGATGAACATCAGGGCGATGCCGCGGCCCGGGCCGGAGCCGATCAACGGCCCCAGGGTGGGCGCCAGCGAGCCGCCCTCGGCCATCAGCGGTTCGAACACGTGGTCGGTGAGCGGGCCGGCCGAGAAGTCGCCCAGGGGTACGGTGAACTGGGCGATCATGCGCCGCATGGCGAAGACCCGCCCCTGCACGTCCGGCTCCACCTTGCTCTGCCAGATCGCCTGGCTGCAGCTGTTGATCACCGGGATGTTGGCGTGCCACAGGAGCACCGCGCCAGCGATCCACCACACCGCCGGCGAGACGCCGGCCAGGAAGATGAACACGCTGAACATCACGCCGAAGCCGAGCACGCCGTTGATCCTGCGTTTGGGGCCGCCGGTGACGCTCATGTAGGTACTGCCCAGCAGCATGCCGATGCCGATGCACGACAGCACGGTGCCGGCTGAAACCTCCGATCCCACGCGCAACACCATCGGCAGGATGGCGATGCCGCACATGCTGGTGACGAAGTTGATGCCGGCGAAGTAGAAGAGCAGGCCGAGAAGCCCGGGCCGGGCCTTGATGTAAGTCCAGCCGTAGGCCGCCTCTTTCCAGATCGAGCCCTCGCCCTCGCGCCCGGCCTCGCTGCGCTTGGGCCGCGGGATGCGAACCAGGAGAAGAGTGGTCACCGCCACCAGGAAGGTGGCGAAGTCGACCAGCAGGATGCCCCAGATGTCGATCGTCACCATCGCCAGGCCGGCCAGTGCCGGCGCCGCGATCGTGGTACCGGCCTCGCCGAACTGCAGCAGGCCGTTGACCCGGCCGTACTGCTCGGGCTTCACCAGCAGGGTGATGGAGGCGATGTAGGCCGGCCATTGGAAGGTGCTGAGGACAGATCCCAGGCCGGCCAACAGATAAATGTGCCAGACCTGAAGGCTATCCTGCCACAGCAGCAGGGCGACCGCCAGGGTGATCAGGGCGGCGCCGACGTCGGCGGCGATCATCACCCTGCGGCGGTCCCAGCGGTCGACCAAGGCGCCGGCGATCGGCGCCAGCAGGATGCCGGGCAGGCCGGCGATGACGGTGATCAGCACGAACTGGGTCACCGAATCGGTGCGCTGCAGCACCCAGATGCCGAGGGCGAAGCGGGTCAGGCCCGAGCCGAGCAGCGACACCAGCTGCCCGACCCAGATGAGGGTGAATCGCTTCAAGCCCTTGCCAGGCTTGGAGCCTGGGGTGGTTTCTTCTGACATGTCTCCTCCGTGAACGGCTGATCGCCGTGGTTTCCGTTGTTCTGGCTGCGGGTCCGATGGTGGCTCAGCTCGTGCTCTCGCCGACTCGCGCGATCAGCTCACGCAGCATGCCGAGGGAGTGCTCGGCCACCTTCTCGATGGTCTCGTGCTCGTGCACATTGGTCGAATACTCCCAGCGAATCAGCATCTTCTCGTCCTGCACGTAGACGCCGATCGCCAGTGGCCGCAGGCGCCGGGTCTCCTGGTCGAAGCCGTAGCCGCCGAAACCCTCGACCTTCTTCAGCGTGGTCAGCTCGGCGGCGTTGTCGGGGCCGAAGTAGTTGAAGAACACCTGCGGCTCGGGCTGGCGCTCGAAGCGGCCGGCGATCCCCGGATCGCGGTTGAGGTAGCGCAGCAAGCCGTAGCCGATGCCGCCGTTGGGGATGTCGCGCAGCTGGCGGTTGACCAACTTCACCGCCGACACCGGATCCTCGGTCTCGCCGAGGGTCAGGAAGGCCGGGAAGATGGTGTTCAGCCAGCCGACGGTGCGGGTCAGATCGATGTCGTCCCACAGCGGCTCGCGGCCGTGACCGAGCAGATCGATCAACAGCGCTCGGCTGCCGGTCCAGTGCTCGAAGCCGTAAAGCACGGAGGCCAGCAGGATGGCGTCGATCTGGGCGCCGGTGGCCCGCGGCACGGTGCGCAGCATGGCCTCGGTCTCTGCCTCGGTCAGCTCGAGCGGCACGCTCTTGGAGCTGCTCATGACATTGGCGCCCTCGGGGCGGTCCAGGGGCATGCGGGCGCTCTCGCGGCGCTCCTCCTTGAGCCAGTAGTCGTGCTCCGGCACCATGTCCTTGCCGTTGGCGTGCTCGTCGAGGCGCTCGACCCACTGCTTGAACGAGGTGGTCTTCTCACCCAGCGCCGGCTCCTCGCCCTTGCTCAGGCTGGCGTAGGCGCGGTCGAAGTCGTCGAGGATGGTCTGCCAGGAGCCGATGTCGGCGACCAGGAAGTGGCCGATCAGGAACAGCATCGGCGGCTTGGCGTCGCCGTACTCGAACAGCCCGGCGCGCAGCAGCACCCCGCCGTCGAGCTCGAAGCTGTAGATCAGCTCGGTGGCCCGTTCGCGCGCCGCCTCTTTCTGCTCGTCGCCCTCGAGGTGCGACAGGTCGTAGGTGCGCGCCCCGGCGGTCTCGGGAGGAGGCGCGCCGATCAGCACCGAGCCGCCATCCCGTCGCTCCAGGCGCATGCGCAGGGTGTCGTGCTGGCGCAGCACCGCGGCCAGGGCGCCGTCGACGGCGGCGCGGTCGATGCCGCCTTCTCTGGGCTCGAGCATGGCGCCCAGGCTGTGCAGTTGAGGCTCGGTGTGACCCAGACCCAGAAAGTGGATCTGCGCCGGGGTCATGGAAATCTCCCCCACCACCGGCCCCTGCTCGGCGAGGATCTCGGTGGTGCCCACCTGGCCGGCGAGCTGAGCGACCGTCGGGTTCTGGAACAGCTGCCGGGTGGTGATGCCGAGGTCCACTTTCTTGGCTTTCGACACCACCCGGATGACCAGCAACGAGTCACCGCCGAGCTCGAAGAAGTTGTCGTCGATGCCGATCCTGGGCACCGCCAGGACCTCCGACCAGATGGCCGCCAGGGCCTCTTCGGTCTCGTCGCGCGGCGCCACGTACTCGGTGTCCGAACGCAGCAACGAAGGGTCGGGCTTGGGCAGGGCCTTGCGGTCGACCTTGCCGTTGGGGGTCAGCGGCATGGCCTCGACCGGCACGAAGAGCGCCGGCACCATGTACTCGGGCAGCGACTTCTTGAGCGCCTCGCGCAGCTCGGCGGTCTTCGGCAGGTCCTTGCCGGCGGCCACCAGGTAGGCGACCAGGCGGCGATCACCCGGCCGGTCCTCGCGCACGATCACCACCGCCTGGGCGATGCCCTCGTGCTGACCCAGCGCCGCCTCGATCTCACCCAGCTCGATGCGGAAGCCGCGCACCTTGACCTGGTGGTCGAGACGGCCGAGGAACAGCAGGTTGCCGTCGGCGCGATAGCGCACCAGATCGCCGGTGCGGTAGAGCCGGCCCCCGGACTCGGTGGCGGTAAAGGGATCCGGTACGAAGCGGTCGGCGGTCAGGCCGCCGCGCCGCAGGTAGCCGCGCGCCAGGCCGCGGCCGCCGATCAGCAGCTCGCCCGGGATGCCCACGGGCACCGGCTCGAAACGCCGGTCGACCAGGTAGATGCGGGTGTTGCCGATCGGCTGGCCGAGGGTGACGGTGGCGGCCTTGGCGTCGCTCGCCTCCACCCGCCGCGCCGCCGACCAGATGGTGGTCTCGGTGGGGCCGTAGACGTTCCACAGCACCCGGCATTTGCCCAGCAACTCGCTGGCCAGATCCCCGGGCAGTGCCTCGCCGCCGCACAGCACGGCCAACTCGGGGTCGCCCCGCCAGCCGGCGCCCAGGAGCAACCGCCAGGTGGCCGGGGTGGCCTGCATTGCGGTGACCCCGGAGTCGGCGATCTTGGCGGCCAGGCGTTCGCCGTCACCGGCGACCTCGCGGCTGGCGAGCACCAGGCGGGCACCCATGGTGAGTGGCAGGTAGAGCTCGAGGCCCGCGATGTCGAACGAGAGGGTGGTCACCGCCAGCAGCGTGTCGTCGCGGGTCAGGCCCGGGCGGCGCGCCATGGTGGTGAGGAAGTTGGCCAGCGCTCCGTGGCTCACCAGCACCCCCTTGGGCTTACCCGTCGAGCCCGAGGTGTGGATCACGTAGGCCAGGCCCGAAGAGGGAGCGGGATCCGGCAGCGCCGCGTCGTCGAGGTCGTGCCAGGAACCCGAGTCCTCGTCGAGCAGCACGGTCTCGGCGCCGTGCTCGGGCAGCTTCTCCACCAGCGGCTTCTGGGTCAGGAGGACCGGCGCCGCGGTGTCGGCGAGCAGAAACGCCAGGCGTTCGCGGGGGTACTCCGGATCCAGCGGCAGATAGGCGCCACCCGCCTTGAGCACCCCCAGCAGCGCCACGGGCAGCGCCGAGGAGCGGTCGGTGCACACGCCGACGAAGTCCTCGGGGCCGACGCCCAGCCGGCGCAGATGGCGCGCCAGGCGGTTGGCGCGCCGGTCGAGCTCGCCGTAGGTGAGGCTCTCGTCGTCGGCGACCAGCGCCGGGCGCTCCGGGTCGGCCGCCACCTGGCGCTCGAACATCTGCACCACGCCGCCGCGCGGCGCCTCGGCGCGGGTGGAATTCCAGTCCACCAGCAACCGCTGACGCTCGTCCGCCGCCAGCAGCGGGATCTCGTCCAGCGCTCGGTCGGGATCCGCGACCACGGCCTCGAGCAACACGTTCAAGTGCTCGACCAGGCGTTCGGCACTGCCGCGCTCGAAGAGGTCGCTGTTGTACTCCAGAAAGCCCGTGAGCCGGGCTCCCTGGACCAGGTAGAGGGTGAGGTCGAACTTGGCGGTGTGGCTATCGACACCTTCCAGGCTGACTTCCAGATCTGATTCGTCCGGGACTTCCACAGCCGAGGTTCTCCGCGGCGCGTTCTGCAACAGCAACATGACCTGGAAGTAAGGCGTGCGGCTGAGATCACGCTCCGGGTTGAGCTCTTCCACCAGCTTCTCGAACGGCAGATCCTGGTGGTCGTAGGCCTCGAGCGTGGCGGAGCGCTCGAGGCGCAGCAGATCGCGGAAGCCGGCCACGGCCGAGACGTCCAGGCGCAGCGCCAGGGTGTTGGTGAAGAACCCGATCAGGCCTTCGAGCTCGGGCCGGGTGCGGTTGGCGATCAGCGTACCGATGGCGAAGTCGCTCTGCTGGCTGGTGCGATAGAGCAACGTGCGCCACGCCGCCATCACGGTCATGAACAGCGTCGCGCCCTCGCCGCGGCCGAGCTCCTCCAGGTCGCGGGTGAGCTGCTCGGACAGCGCCACCGGCACGATCGAGCCCTCATGGGTGCGCACCGCCGGACGCGGCCGGTCAGTGGCCAGATCGAGCACCGGCGTGCTGGCGAACCGCTGACCCCAGAACTCGACCTGCTCCTTGAGCCGCTCGCCGGCCAGCACCCGGCGCTGCCACAGCGCGTAGTCCAGATATTGGATCGGCAGCTCGTCGAGGGCCGGCGCTCCGGTGCCGCCGGCCCGGTAGAGCGCCAGCAGCTCGCGGATCATGATGTCCTGGGACCAGCCGTCGAAGGCGATGTGATGCACGTTCAGGTACAGCAGGTGACGCCGATCGGCGAGCCGGTAGAGGCGAGCGCGCAGCAGCGGCCCGCGGGCGAGATCGAAGGGCACGCGGGCGTCGCCGGTGGCGTCCTGGAGGGCCAGCTCGAGCGCCCGATCGTCGCCGTCGCTGTCGCGCAGGTCGAGCACCGGCAGCTCCACTCTCGCCTCGACCGCGATGATCTGGCGGGCCTCGCCGTCGACCTCGCGAAACGTCGTGCGCAATGTCTCGTGACGCGCCACCAGGGCTCTCAGGGCACGGCGCATCCGAGCCGGGTCGAGCTCGCCCTCGAGACGGTAGCTCTGCGGCACGTTGTATTCGGCGCTCTCCGGTTCGAACTGGTTCAGAAACCACAGCCGTTCCTGGGCGAACGAAAGCTCATAGCTCTCGGCGTCGCGAGGCTGCCGCGGAATCGCCCGCCGGGCCTCGGCGGCCGGCCGGCTCATCTTCTTCTCGCGCAGTTGCTCGAACAGCCGGGCGCGTTGCTCCGGCGGCAACTGGGCGATGCGTTCGGCGAGCTCGGTATCGACAGTCATCAGATCTCCTAAACGCTCGAAACCGGCTCGGAGCCGGATGTGTTCGTGGGTTCGCCGGAGCTCTCCAGATCCGCCAGCAGATCCGCCAGCAGATCCTGGTCCGCGTCCGCAACTTCGTGCTCGACCAGGTCTTCGGCCAGCGACGCCACGGTGGGCGCTTCGAACATCCGCCGTAGCGGCAGCTCGACCCCGAAGGCCTCGACCATACGCGCCCGCACCTGGACTGCGAGAAGAGAGTGCCCGCCGAGGTCGAAGAAGGAATCCTGGACACCGATCTCTTCGCGCCCGAGCACCTGTCGCCAGATGCCTGCCAGTTGCTCTTCGATCGGAGTCCTCGGCGCCACGAAGGTCGACCCGAGGGAGGAACGGTCGCGTTCGGGAGCGGGCAGGGATTTACGGTCAACCTTGCCGTTGGGACCCAGCGGCAGCACGTCGAGGAAGACGAAGTCGGCAGGCACCATGTAGTCGGGCAGCGAGGTGCCGAGATGCTTGCGCAAGTGGCGGGTGAAACCGGCGACCGCGCCCACCGGCTCGGCCAGCGCCACCGGCTCGGCCAGCACCACCGGCTCGGCAGGCACCACGTAGGCAGCCAGCCTTGGATCGCCGTCGCCGTCGTCGCTCCGCGCCAGGACCACGCACTCCCGCACTCGAGGGTGCTCATCCAACGCGACCTCGATCTCACCCAGCTCGATGCGCAGACCGCGGATCTTGACCTGGTGGTCCAGTCGCCCCAGGAACTCGACCTCGCCGTCCGGCCGATGACGCGCCAGGTCTCCGGTGCGGTAGAGGCGCGCGCCAGACCGATCGCCGTACGGATCGGGAACGAAGGTTTCGGCGGTGAGCGAAGGACGAAGATGGTAGCCGCGAGCGAGCTGAACCCCGCCGATCAGCAGCTCACCGGCGACGCCCAAGGGCACGGGCCCGAGCCGTTCCAGGACGTGGATCTCGGTATTGGCCACTGGTCGACCAATGGGCACACCGCGCTCTTCGCCCTCGGGGAGGCAGCGATGGTAGGTGACGTCGACCGCCGCCTCGGTGGGACCGTAGAGGTTGTGCAGCCCTGCGCCGGCGAGCTCGGGCCGGCCGTGGAAGGTGCGGCAGGTCTCGGGCGGCAGCGCCTCGCCGCTGGCAATCACCCGCCGCAGGCAGTCGCAGCCGTCGAGCCGAGGGTGCTCCAGGAAGAGGTTCAGCATCGAGGGCACGAAATGCACCGTGGTGACGCCCAGGCGTGCGATCAGCTCGGCCAGGTAGGCGGGATCCCGGTGCCCCTCGGGGCGAGCCACCACCAGCTGGGCGCCGGTGATCAGCGGCCAGAAGAGCTCCCAGGCCGAGACGTCGAACGAGAACGGCGTCTTCTGCAGCACCCGGTCGTGGGCTTCGAGGCCGTACTCCTGCTGCATCCACAGCAGCCGGTTGCGGATCGAGCCGTGGCGGTTCATCACCCCCTTGGGCCTGCCGGTGGAACCCGAGGTGAAGATCATGTAGGCCAGCTGCTCGTCGTCGGTCTCGATCTCGGGCGCGGCTGTGGCGCAGCGCCCGATCTCGCCCCGCAGCTCGTCGAGGTCTACGACCCGAAGGCCCTCCTCGGCGTCCGCGAGCGGCAGCTTCGAAGCCTCTCGCCGGCGGCTGAGCAGAATGTCGATGCCCGAATCCTCGAGCATCCTGCTCAGGCGCTGTCGCGGATACGAGATGTCGAACGGCACGTAGGCGCCGCCCGCCTTGAGGATGGCGTAGATCGACACCACCAGCTCCACGGAGCGCTCCAGCGCAACTCCCACCAGCCGGTCGCGGCACACTCCGAGCCCGCGCAGGTAGTGCGCCAACTGGTTGACCCGGCGGTCGAGCTCGCCATAGCTCAGCCACTGGTGTTCGAAGATCAGCGCCACCGCGTCCGGGTGACGCTCGGCGTGGTCGGCGAACAGGAGGTGGATCGGCGCGGTCTCCGGGTACTCCACCCGCGTGTCGTTCCAGGCCGTCAGCTGGTGCAGCTCGCTGGCGCCGAGGCCGGACAGCTCGGTGTGCCGTCGCTCCGGCGCCGCCAGCGCCGCGACCAGAAGGCGCTCGAGATACCCGGCCATGCGCTCGGCGGTCGGAGCGTCGAACAGATCGGTGGCGTACTCGAGGAAGCCTTCGAGCCCTTCCCCGGTGTCGCTCAACGACAGGGTCAGATCGAACCGCGAGGTCCGATTGTCGATCGACGGCAGATCGAGCTCGAGATCCTCCAGGGCCCGGCCGCCGGGCCTTGCCTGGTGGAGCACGAAGAGCACCTGGAAGAGCGGGTTGTGGCTCATCTCGCGCGCCGGCCGCAGCTCCTCCACCAGCTGCTCGAAGGGCACGTCCTGATGGGTGTAGGCGTCGAGCGCCGTCTCCCGGACCTGCTTCACCAGGGCCTTGAAGTCCTCGTCGCCACCCAGGTCCAGCCGCAGCACCAGGGTGTTGACGAAGAAGCCGATCAGGTCGTCGAGCTCGGGGCGCTGGCGGCCCGCGACAGGCGTGCCGATCGAGACGTCGTCCTGCCCGGAATAGCGGCGCAGCATCATGCCGAACGCGGCCAGGAGGACCATGAACGGCGTGGCCCCCAGCCGGCGGGCCAGCGTGTGCAGCTGCTCGCCCTGCTCCGCCGACAGGCGGATCGGCGCGCGGGCGCCGCGAAAGCTCTGCACCGGCGGCCGCGGCCGGTCGAGCGGCAGCTCGAGGACCGATGGCGCGCCCGCCAGCTGCTCACGCCAGTAGGCCAGCTGACCGTCGAGCACCTCGCCTTCGAGCCACCGGCGCTGCCAGCGCGCGAAATCAGTGTACTGCACCGGCAGCTCATTCAACGGCGACGGCCGCTTCCGGCGAAAGGCGTCGTAGATCCTGACCAGATCGCGCAGGAAGACGTCGATCGACCAGCCGTCGGAGACGATGTGATGCATGGTGAACACCAGCAGGTGCTCGCGTTCGTCGATCCGCAGCAGCACGGTGCGCAGCAGCGGACCGCTGGTGAGGTCGAAGGGCTCGAGCGACTCGCGGCGCGCCAGCTCCAGGGCCGCCTCCTGGCCCTCGACCTCGACCACCGGCAGCTCGACCGCCGGCGGCGGTTGAATGGTCTGGGTCGGACGGCCGGCTTCGGACTTGAAGGTGGTCCGCAGGCTGTCGTGCCGGCGCACGATCTCCCTCAGCGAGCGTTCGAGGGCGCGGACGTCCAGGTCGCCGGCCAGGCTCAGCGCTGCCGGCATGTTATAGGCCGCCGAGCCGGGCTCGAGCTGATCGAGAAACCACATCCGCTGCTGGGCGAACGACAGGGGCGGCGCTGCCGTCGGCGGCGCGCCCTCGGCCGTCCGGGACCGGATCGGCGGCGGCACCGTGCCGCTGCCGATCCGGCGCTCGGCGTCGATCCGCTCGCTCAGGCCGGCGATCGTCGGCGCCTCGAACAAAACCCGGATGGGCACATCTACGCCCAGCAGCTCGCGCACTCGCGCCAGCGCCCGGGTGGCCAGCAGCGAGTGGCCACCGAGATCGAAGAAGTCTTCGTCGACACCCGGCTCCCGCGGCAGATCGAGCACCGTCGACCAGACTTCCGCCAGCAGCTCCTCCTGCGGCGTGCGGGGAGCAGCGAACGGGCCAGTGTGTGCCGCGGCGGTCCACGAGGGCTCCGGCAGGGCTCGCCGGTCGACCTTGCCGCTGGCGGTCATCGGCAGATGGTCGAGCACCACGAAAGCGGCGGGAACCATATAGTGCGGCAGGCTCTCGTCGGCGAATGCCCGCACCCCGTCGATCATCTGTCGTGAGGCTTCGGTGATCTCGTGCGCCGGCGCTTCCGGGGCGCTCACCAGCGGCGATTCGGGCACCAGATAGGCCGCCAGACGGCGCTCGCCGGGCGCCACCTCCGGCGCCGTGACCACCGATTCTTTCACCTCCGGGTGGCCGCTCAGAACCGCCTCGACCTCGCCCAGCTCGATGCGGAAGCCGCGGATCTTGACCTGGTGATCGACCCGGCCGAGGAACTCGATGTTGCCGTCCGCGAGCCAGCGCGACACGTCACCGGTGTGGTAGATCCGGCTGCCCGGCTCGTGGCCGTAGGGATCGGGCACGAACTTCTCCGCGGTGAGCGCCGGCCGACCCTGATAGCCCCGCGCCAGACTGTCGCCGCCGAGGTAGAGGTAGCCCGAAACCCCTGGCGGTACCGGAGCCAGGTGATTGTTGAGCAGATAGGTGCGCACGTTGGCGATCGGTCGGCCGATGGGTACGTGCTGCGGACCGCCGTGTTCGCCCCGCGTCTCGTCGCCGCCTTCGGCACGGGCCCGCTCTCTGCTCTCGAGTGTCTGTGCGCCGTACACGGTGGTCGTGACCGTGGCCTCGCTCGGGCCGTAGGCGTTGATCCAGCCGAGCCGATGCCTGGCCTTGCGCTGGTGCAGGATATCCCGCCAGATGCGCAGTCGATCGGCCAGGGCCTGCTCGGTGCCCACCACCACCAGCCGCAAAACGGTCGGCAGATCGAGACGCCCGCTGGCGAGCTCGGACACCCACTCGTGCCAATAGGGCGTCGGCAGGTTGAGCACGGAGAGCCGGTGCAACTCCATGAAGCGGAAGAACTCGGTGAACGTCAGCGACAGGGTGCTCGGGCGCAGCACCAGGGCGGCACCCGAGAGCAAGGTCGGAAAGATCTCCTCGACAGAAATGTCGAACGACAGCGAGGCGAACTGCAGCACCCGATCTTCGTCCCCCAGCCGATAGCGGCGGGCGATGGCGGAGGCGTGATGAGACACCGCGCGGTGGGATACCACCACTCCCTTGGGCTGACCGGTCGAGCCCGAGGTGTAGACCAGGTAGGCGGCGTTCTCGAGCGCAAGAGGCCGCCCCTCGGCACCGTCCTCCGCCGACTCGGACAGGACCTCCGTGAGCGACTCCCGGGTGAGGATCAGCTCCGCGCCGGCGTCGGCAATCATGTAGGCCCGGCGTTCCTCGGGGTAGGTCGGGTCGAGAAAGACGTATGCGGCGCCCGCCTCGAGAGTGCCGAGAATCGCCACCACGGCTTCGAGCGAACGGTCCAAGGAGATGCCGACCCGGCTCTCCGGGCCCACCCCGCGGCGGCGCAGGACCGCGGCCAGGCGCCGCGCCCGGTCCACGAGCTGGCGGAAGGAGAGGCAGCGCTCGAAGCCGCTGGCGACCGCGGCTGGTTCGATCACCGCGATCGCGTCGGGCGTCTGCGCGGCGCGGCGCGCGATCAAGCGATGGATCGGTTCTCTGACCGGTTTGCGGCCGCCGCCGCGGCTCCACACCGCCACCAGCCTGCGATGCTCGGCGGCGGTCAGCCAGGGTTGGCGGCTGATCGCACGGTCCGGCTCGGTGACCAGCGCCTCGAGCAGCACCTGGAAGTGCTCGGTCAAATGGCCGATCGTAGCGCGCTCGAACAGATCGAGGTTGAACTCGAAGTAGCCTTCGAGACGGTCGCCGAGCTCGAACATCTCGAGGGTGAGGTCGACCTTCGAAAGGTGGCGCTCGACGTGGAAGGGGCGTACCTCCAGTCCCGGAAGCTCGAGCCGCGCCGCCGGCGTGTTGAGCAGCGCGAACATCACCTGGAACAGCGGGTTGCGGCTCGGGTCGCGCTGCGGCTGCAGCTCCTCCACCAGCCTCTCGAAGGGCAGATCCTGGTGGGTATAGGCGTCGAGCGCCCGGCGCCGGATCTGCCGCACCAGCTGACGGAAGGTGACGCCGCGGTCGAGCCGGGCGCGGAGCACCAGGGTGTTGGCGAAACAACCGATGAGCCCCTCCACCTCGGCGCGATGGCGGTTGGCGATCGGCGTGCCGATGAGGAAATCCTTCTGGTCGCTGTAGCGGTACAGCAACGCGTCGAAGGCCGCCAGCAACACCATGAACGGCGTCGCCCTGGCCTGGCGGGCGAACGTCTTCAGGCGCTCGTGCAGCGGCTCCGACAGACTGAGCTCATGGATCGCGCCGCGGGCGCTGGCCACCGCCGGACGCAGCCGATCGGTCGGCAGGTCGAGGACGCCGGGGGCGCCGTCGAGGTCGGCGCGCCAGTGATCGAGCTGGGGAGTCAGATCGAGCTCCTCCTGCTGCCAGCGCGCGAAGTCGGTGTACTGGATGGGCAGCGGCGGCAGGGGCGACGGCTCGCCGGCGCTGAAGGCTCGGTAGAGCTCGCTGAGCTCGCCGAAGAAAAGACCCAGGGACCAGCCGTCGGCAACGATGTGGTGCAGCGTCACCAGCACGGTGTGACTGCGCTCGCCGGTGCGCACCAGGCTGACCCGCAGCAGCGGCGCCCGCTCGAGGTCGAACGCATGGCTAGCCTCCTCGAACGCCAGCTCCCTCACTTGCCGACGGCGGGCCGCCGACGGCACGGCGCGCAGGTCGACGATGATCAACGATTGGCGTAGCAGCTCCTCCGCCTCATCCGCGCCGGCCACGATCTGGCGCGGCTCGCCGTCGACCTCGGTGAAGCGGGCGCGTAGCGCGGCGTGACGGCGCACGATCTCGGCCAGCGCGCGCTCGAGAGCGTCGCGGTCGAGCGCCCCCTCGAGCTCCACGGCACGGAAGATGTTGTGCGCATAGCCGCCGGGGTCGAAGCGATCGAGGAACCACAGGCGCTGCTGAGAGAACGACAGCGGGCTTGCCCGCGGCACGCTCTTGCGTTTGCCGGCGAGCCGGGCGAGGAGCGCCAGCTTCTGCTCGCGCGAGAGCCCGGCCAACTGTTCGGCCGTCAGCTGCTTGGCGGGCGACGTCATCCGTGATCTCCGCCGGAGAGCATGGTCTGCAGCAGGGCGTCGAGCTCGCCGTCCGACATCGAGTCGGCGCCCGACAGGATCTCGTCCGTGGCCGGCTCGTCGCCGGCGGCGGCGACGATGCTCCTCGCCGCCGTTCCCGCGTCGCTCGATAGCACCAGGGCCAGATCACCCAGGATCGGGGTCTCGAACAGCTGGGCCAGGGAGACCTCGATGCCGTGATCCCGGCGCATGCGAGAAATCACCTGGGTGGCCAGCAGAGAGTGCCCGCCGAGCTCGAAGAAATCGTCGCTGGCACCCGCCCGTTCGACGCTGAGGACCTCCCGCCAGACCCCCGAGAGGGTTTCCTCGAGCGGAGTGCGCGGCGCCACCCAGGCGTCCTCCGCGCGCCGCGCGTAGTCGGGTACCGGCAGGGCGCGACGATCGAGCTTGCCGTTGGCCGTCAGCGGCAGTCGGTCGAGGGGCACGAAGGCCGCCGGAATCATGTAGTCGGGGAACCTCTGCACCAGGTAGGCTCGGAGCTCCTCGTCGGTCTCCAGGCCGTCGCCATCGCCTTGCCCGTCCGCCGTCACGACGTAGGCCACGAGCCGCTTGTCGCCGGGAGAATCCTCGCGCGCCACCACCGCGCACTCGCCGATCCGGTCGTGGCCGCGCAGCACCGCGTCGATCTCGCCGGGCTCGATCCGGAAGCCGCGGATCTTGACCTGGAAGTCGTTGCGCCCCAGGAACTCGAGGCGACCGTCGCTCGCGTAGCGCACCAGATCGCCGGTTCGGTAGAGACGCTCCCCCGGAGTCTCGGCCACCGGATTGGGGACGAACAGCTCGGCGGTCAACGCCGGCCGGCGGTAGTAGCCCCGGGCCAGGCCGTCGCCGGCGGCGAGGAGCTCGCCCGGCACCCCCACGGGCACCGGCCGCAGATCGTCGCCCGCCACATAGACGCTGGTGTTGCGGATCGGTTTGCCGATCGACACCGAGTCGTCCACCTCTGCCGCGTCGGTCATCGGATGGCAGCAGGTGAAGGTGGTGTTCTCGGTGGGGCCGTAGCCGTTGATCACCGTGGTACCGGGCAGCTCCGCGAGGGCCTGACGCACCCGGGCCGCGGCCAGCGCGTCGCCGCCGGCCAGCAGCTGCCGCAGGTCGGAGAGCTGCGCGAGGTGCCCGCCTTCGACCATCTGGTGAAACAGGCCGGCGGTCAGCCACGCGGTCGTCACGCCGTACTCGCCTGTGACCGCCGCCAGCTCCTCCAGCGACAGCCTTCCCGGCGGCGCGATCACCAGGCGCCCGCCGTTGAGCAGCGGTCCCCAGACCTCCAGCGTCGAGGCGTCGAAGGACGCCGGCGCGAACTGCAGGAAAACCTCGTCGACGCCGAAGCGGGCATAGTCAGTGTCGCGCACCAGGCGCACCACGCTACGGTGACAGACGCTCACCCCCTTGGGTCGGCCGGTGGAGCCCGAGGTGTACATCACGTACGCCAACTGCTCCGGAGCGGCCTCGGCCTCCTCACCGCTCTCGATCGGCTCGCCGTCGAGGCCGTCGAGCATTTCCCGGTCGCGATCGAGACACACGACGCTCGGCGGCAGCGCGTCGGGAAGCTGGGGCAGCAGCTCCTCGGTCGTCACCAGCACGGAGACGGCGGAGTCGTCGAACAGCAGGCGCAGCCTCCTCTCGGGATAGGCCGGGTCGTACGGCACGTAGGCGCCGCCCGCCTTGAGCACCGCCAGCTCGGCGACCACCAGTCCGGCGGAACGCTCCAGACACAGGCCCACCGGCACCTCGGGACCCACGCCCAGCTGCCGGAGGCGCCTGGCCAGACGGTTGGCACGCCGATCGAGCTGGCGATACGTGATCTCGCGCGACTCGCCCGCCTCACCGGCCACCACCAGCGCCACGGCCTCGGAGGTGCGTTCCGCCCACTCCTCGAACAGACGATGGACGGTGGCCTCGCGCGGGTAGTCGGTGGCGGTGGCGGTCCACTCGGACAGCATCTGCTCGCGCTCCCCCGTGGTGAGCATCTCGAGCGCCGAGATCCGCTGCTCGGGATTCTCCACCGCCGAGCGCAGCAGGGCCAGGTAGTGATGGATCATACGGTCGATGGTCTCGGTGTCGAACAGCTCGGTGGAGTACTCCCAGGTGATCACCGCCCAGAGCTCCTCGTCCTCGGCGTTCTGGCCCACCAGCTGCTCGGCGCGCGGCGCCACGATGACGTTGATGTCGGTCTTGGCGGAGCGGTTGTTGCGCGTCGCGTAGCCCACCTCGAGGCCGCCGAAGTCGAAGCTCGGCATGCCGGCGTCGTGGAAGCTGAACATCACCTGGAACAGCGGATTGCGGTTCGCCTCGCGCTGCGGATGAAGCTCGCGCACCAGCTGCTCGAAGGGCATGTCCTCGTGGGCGTAGGCGCCGAGGGTCACCTGCCGCACCCGCTTCATCAGCTGGTGGAAAGTGGGATCGCCGTCCAGGCCGCAGCGCATCACCACGCTGTTGACCATCATGCCGATGATCGCCTCGACCTCGGGTCCCCGGCGGTTGGCGACGCCGGCGCCCACCGGCAGGTCGACCTCGCCGGTGTAGCGGTGCAACAGGGTGTAGAAGCCCGCCAGCATGCCCATGTAGAGGGTGACGCCGTGATCGCGGCTCATCGCCCGCACGTCCTGGTAGAGATCGAACGGCATGCGGAAGGTGCGGTTGTTGCCCCGCCAGCTCGGCGTCTTGGGACGCGGCCGGTCGGTGGGCAGCTCGAGCGCCGACGGCATGCCCTGAAGCTGTTTGCGCCAGTAGCCCAGCAGGCGCGCCATCGGATCGCCGGTCAGACGCTGACGCTGCCAGACGGCGAAGTCGGCGTATTGCACCTCGAGGTCAGGCAACGGTGACGGCTGGCCGGCCTGGTAGGCCTCGTAGAGTACCTTGAGCTCGCGCATCAGGATCGAGATCGACCAGCCGTCGTGCACGAAGTGGTGCTCGATCTGGTTCAGGCGATGGTCACGGTCGCCGGTGCGCAGCAGCAGCCAGCGCACCATCGGCAGGCGCGCCAGGTCGAAAGGTACCTGGGTCGCCTCGAACGCCAGGCGCTCGGTCTCGGCCTCCCGGTCTTCCTCGGCCAGGCCGCTCAAGTCGACCACCGGCAACTGGACCTGCCAGGGCTGCTCGACGACCTGCACCGGCATGCCTTCGACCCCCGGGAAGCGGGTGTGGAACACCTCGTGCCGGCGCACCAGCTCGGTGAGCGCGCGCTCCAGCACGTCGACCTCGAGGTCGCCGAGGAAGCGCAAGGTCATCTGGAAGTTGTAAGCCAGCGAGTCGGGCGACAGCTGCTGCAGGAACCACACCCTCTCCTGGGGAAAAGAGAGCGGCAGCGGCCGGTCCCGCGGCACCCGCTCGATCGGCGGCAGCTCGCCGTCGGCCACCTCGCCGCCCTCCGCCGCGCGCAGCCGGTCCGAAACCCGCTCGGCCACCTCGGCCACGGTCGGATGCTCGAAGACGCTCAGCATCGGCAGCGTCACGCCCAGGGCCTTGCGCAGGCGCGAGGTGAAACGGCCGACCACCAGCGAGTGGCCGCCGAGCTCGAAGAAATTATCGTCGATACCCACCCGCTCGGCGCCCAGCAGATCGCTCCACAGGCTCGCCACGAGCTCCTCGATCTGGTTGCGTGGCGCCGCGTAGGTCCTGCGGGCCGGCGCCTCGGGAGCCGGCAGGGCCCGGCGGTCGACCTTGCCGCTGGGCGACAGCGGCAGGGACTCGAGCGTCACGAAGGCCGCGGGCACCATGTAGTCGGGCAGCGTGCGCAACAAATGGCTGCGCAGGTCGCCACGATCAGGCGACGGCTCTTCCGCGGCGGCGACCACGTAGGCCACCAGGCGGGGCTCTCCGGGCACGTCCTCGCGCGCCACCACCGCCGCGTCGCGCACCGCCGGGTGCTCGGCGAGCGCCGCCTCGACTTCTCCAGGCTCGATACGGAACCCGCGCACCTTGATCTGGTCGTCGGCGCGGCCACAGAACTCGAGCTGACCGTCTCCGCGGAAGCGAGCCAGATCGCCGGTTCGGTACAGACGGCCGCTCACGCCGGCGGGCGCGAACGGATCGTCCACGAAACGCTCGACGGTGAGGTCCGGGCGGTTCAGATAGCCCCGCGCCACCCCCGGGCCGCCGACGTAGAGCTCGCCGGGGAGCCCACGCGGCACCGGTTCCAGATCGCGGTCGAGCAGAACGACGCGGGTATCGCCGATCGGCCGCCCGATGGGCGGATCCGTGGCCAGCTCCGCATCCTCCGCGCTACCGAGCTCGCAACGGGTGATGACGATCGTGCTCTCGGTTGGGCCGTAGGTGTTGAACAGCCGGATCTCGCGGTCCGCCGCAGCCAGCCAATCGCGCCACCTGGCCAGCCGCTCGCCCAGGGCCTTCTCGCCGCCGATGATCACCAGGCGCAACGACTCCGGCACTGCGGGCGCCGGCTCTTCGGCCAGCTCGGCGCTGATCTCGTGCCAGTACGCGGTCGGCAGGTTGAGCAGCGTGACGCGGTCGATGTCGAGCTGGCGCAGGAAGTCGTCGACCGAGGCGAGCATCTCCTCGTTGCGCAGCACCAGCGTGGCGCCGCGCGTCAGGCAGGGATAGATCTCCTCGGCGCTGGTGTCAAAGCTCAGCGAAGCGAACTGCAGCACCCGGTCGGCGGCGCGGGCGCCATAGGCGTCGGCCGCGTCGCGGCTGTAGTGCGACAGAGAGCCGTGCTCGATCAGCACGCCCTTCGGCTTCCCCGTCGAGCCCGAGGTGTAGATCACATAGGCGAGATCGGCCGGCATCATTTCAATGCCGGGATCGTCCGCGCTCTCGTCCGCCCAGGGGGTGTCCGCGCCGTCGAGGCTGAGCACCGTCTCCACCCCCGTGAAGCGCTCCCGGAGCGCCTCCTGGGTGATCAATAACCGCACCGCCGAGTCCTCGAGCATGAAGCGCAGGCGCTCGTCGGGATAGGCCGGATCGAGCGGCAGGTAGGCAGCGCCCGCCTTGAGGACGCCGAGGAGCGCCACGATCATCTCTGGAGAGCGCTCCGCGGCCACCGCCACCAGATCGTCGTGGCTGCTGTCCCGAGGTCCCAGGAGGCGGCGCAGATGGTGGGCGAGCCGGTTGGACCGGCGGTCGAGCTGCTCGTAGGTCAGCTCGGCACCGCCGCCGGCCACGGCGACAGCCACCGCTCCCGGGTTGCGACGCGCCCGTTCAGCGAACAGGCGGTGCACCGGATCCTCAGCAGGCGTCGCCGACCGTTCGCCGGCTCCCAGGGAGAGCACCTCGCGCCGCTGCGCCGGACTCAGCAGGGAGAAGCTGCCCAGGTCGTCCTCGGGGCGCACGGCGAAGGCGCCCAGCAGCGCCTGGAAATGATCGAGCATCGAGGACACGGCGGCGCTGTCGAAACGATCCGCGTCGTGAACCACCCGCAGCAAGATGTCGTCTTGCGACGGGATGACATAGAGCACCAGCGGGTAGTTGGTTTCCTCCGTCAGGTGGACGTCCGTGACTTCGAGGTCGCGCTCGGCCGAGGTGTCGGCGATCGCCGGCATGTTCTGGAAAGCCAGCAGAGGCTCGAAGATCCGCGGCAGACCGATCCAGCGCTGGATCTGTTCCAGCGGGCAGTACTCGTACTGGCGCTGATCGACCAGCTGCAGCTGAAGCTCCCGGAGCCAGGGCGCCAGGGACTGTCCGGCGGCGATCGACGCCCGCGCCGGCAGCGCGTTGATGAACAACCCGACGATCGATTCCACGCCGTCGATCTCCGGCGGCCGACCGGAGACGACGCTGCCCGTGATCACGTCCTCCTCGCCGCCGTAGCGGCCGAGGAGCAGCGTCCAGGCGCCCTGGAAGATCACGTTCTGGGTCAGTCCCTGGCTCCGCGCCAGGCTCTCGATGCCCTGTCTCACCGACGCTTCGACCGGCACCTGGACCTCGGCGAAGCGGAGCTGGCGCTCGGCCGGCAGCTGGGCGCGCCGATCGATGGCGAGCGTGATCGGCTGCGAGAAACCGGCCAGGACGCCACGCCAGTAGGCTTCCGCCTGGTCAAGCTCCTGGTGCTGCTGCCAGCGGATGTAGTCGCTGAACGGCCGAGCCGCTTCCAGTCCCGGCTCGACACTCTGCCGCATCGCGAAGTACACGGTGAAGACGTCCTGCAGCACGAGGTTGGTGGACCAGCCGTCGACCAGCAGGTGCGAGAAGCTCCAGGCGCACCGGTAGACGTCGTCGGCGATCCGCAGCAGGCCGACCCGCAGCAGCGGAGCCGCGTCGAGATCGAAGCCGCGCCGGCGGTCGTCCGCCAGCCAGGCCTCGAGACGTCGCTCCTGCTCGGCATCGTCGAGACCGCGCAGGTCCACCTCCTGCCACGGCAGCTCGACCTGGCGCAGCACCACCTGCAAAGGCTTGTCGCGATGCTCCCAGAGAAAGAACGAGCGCAGCGCTGGATGCCGTGCCACGACCTGACGCCAAGCCTGGCCGAGAGCGTCCACATCCAGCTCACCGCGCAGGGTGCACGTGAATTGTTCGAAGAAGGCATCCGTCGCCTCCGGGGTGACCACCAGATAGAGCAACATGCCCTGCTGGGCTGGTGACAGGGGGTAGATGGCCTCGACGTTCTCTTTCTTCAAGGGAGCATCTCCTAATCCGTCGCGCCGATCTCGGCGAACAGATCTTCGAGGTCGTTGGTGCTGAGCCCGGATTCGGGCAGGATCTCGGGGCCAGAAGCAGCGTTGCCAGATTCTTCGGGCGCGGGCGTGGCCACCGGCACGGTCGACTCCACCGCCACGGCGAGGCGCGCGAGCTCGGCGATCGTCGGAGCCTCGAACAGCGCGCGCGGCGAGAAGTCGAGCCCCGCCTTGCGGCTGCGCGCCACCAGCGTCAACGCCAGGATCGAATCGCCGCCGAGGGCGAAGAAACTGTCGTGGATGCCGATCCGCTCGCGGCCGAGGACGCCGCGCCAGATCTCCGCCAACCGCTGCTCCGCCGGCGTCGAAGGCGGCGCGAAGTCGGCCTCCGGATCGTGCCCGTCCAGATCCGGGATCGGCAGAGCGGCCCTGTCTACCTTGCCGCTGGCGGTGAGCGGAAGGGCATCGAGCACGGTCACGGCGGTCGGTAGCATGTAGTCGGGCAGCGTCTCGGCCGCAAAACCTAGAAGCTCTTTCACCGAAGGCGCTGCGTCAGCCCGCGGCGCTACCACGTATGCCACGAGCCGGGTGCCACCTGCGGCCGGCTGCTCTGGCTGGAGCGCCACGACGATCGATTGATGGACGCCCGGGTGACGGTCAAACGTTGCCTCGATCTCGCCCAGTTCGATGCGGTACCCGCGCACCTTGATCTGGTGGTCGGTGCGGCCGCGGTACTCGATCTGACCGTCGGTGCGGTAGCAGGCCAGGTCACCGCTCCGGTACAAGCGCTCGCCGGACTGACCGGAGACCGCGTCGGGCACGAAGCGCTCGGCGGTGAGCGCCGGGTGCCCCAGGTAGCCGCGCGCCAGCCCCGGTCCGCCGAGGTGCAGCTCGCCCGTCGCCTCGGCCGGGCCCAGCCGCCCGGCATGATCGAGCACCAGGGCACGGCAGTTGGCGATCGGCCGGCCGATCGGCGGATCCTGGGCCGCCGGGCCCGCCGGCGGATCGAAGCGGGTGGCGACGATGGTCGCCTCCGTGGGACCGTACGTATTGACCAGGCGCACGTCACCGGCCCTGCGCTGCCAACTGGCCAACCGTTGGCCGAGCGCTTTCTCGCCGCCGATGATCACCAGCCGCAGGCTGGGGGGAACGGCCAGATCCTCGGCGTCGAGATCGGCCGCCATCTGGTGCCAGAACGCGGTGGGAAGGTTGAGCACCGAGATGCGCTCGGAGGCGAGCCGAGCGAGAAAGTCTTCTGTGGTGGCGAGCATGTCGTCGTCGCGCAGCACCAGGGTGGCGCCGGTCAGGAGCGCGGGATAGATCTCCTCGGCGCTGGTGTCGAAGTTGACCGACGCGAACTGCAGCACTCGATCGCCGGCTTCGATCCCGTAATCGCGGACCGCGTCGAGCGCGTAATGCACGATCGCACGGTGCTCGACCTGCACGCCCTTGGGGCGGCCGGTGGAGCCCGAGGTGTAAATCACATAGGCCAGGTTCCGGTCCGACAGCTCCACAGGCAGGGACAGCGAGTCGTCCGCGACATCAGGCTCGGCGTCGAGTTCCTCGAGGCAGAGCACCTCGGCGCACCCAAAGCGCTGGCGCGAAGCCCGATCGGTGAGCACGACCCAGGCCTTCGAATCCTCGATCATGAAGGCCAGCCGTTCCTCGGGGTAGCTCGGGTCGAGCGGCAGGTAGGCGCCCCCAGCCCGGAGCACGCCGAGTAACGAGACGATCTGCCCGGGCGACCGGTGCAAGGAGACTCCTACAACGGA
This sequence comes from bacterium, assembly GCA_024226315.1. GTDB lineage: Bacteria > Acidobacteriota > Thermoanaerobaculia > Multivoradales > J023 > JAAELT01. The sequence continues at coordinate 57,378 of JAAELT010000500.1, forward strand.
GCCGGGACCGATGCCCATGGCGACCAACCGGTGAGCCAGGCGGAGAGCCCGGCGATCTAGCTGGCCGTAGCTGAGCGCGCCCTGCTTCCCGCGCCCCGCCAAGGCAACTGCCGTCGCACCAGGATCTCGCCTTGCTTGCGCTTCGACGAGCTGGTGCAAACAGACTCCGCTCGGGGTCTCGACCGATGCGCCCGTAGCCGTCCGCAGAACCTGTCGCCGCTCGTCGGCGCTCAGCAGGGAAATCTCACCCAGCCGCCGTCCCGGCTCCTCGACAAAGGCTTCGAGCAGCCTGCCGAAGCGACCCAACAGACGATCCACTGCCTCACCGTCGAAGCGGCTCGGATCATTCACCAGGCGCAGCAACACACCACCTTCGAGCGCACCCACGGGAATCACGTAGGCCACCAGCGGGAAATTGGTCTGCTCGTCGAGATCGATCCGGGAGAACTCCGGACCCTCGATCGCCACCCCGTCGGTACCGCTCAACGTGAGATGGTTCTGATAGCTGATGAGGTGATCGAAGATCGGCTGGTCGTGCTCCCACGAGATCCAGCGCTCGATCTCTTCGAGCGCCCGGGTCTCGTGTCGGCGCTGAGCCACCAGCTGTGTCTGAAGGTCCCGCAGCCACCCTTCCAGAGGCATCGAATCGGTCAGCGCGACGCGGGTCGGCATGGCGTTGATCATCAGCCCGACCATCGTCTCCACGCCCTCGATCTCGGGCGGCCGCCCCGAGACCACGCCGCCGAAGACCACCTCGCCAGCGCCGGCGTAACGACCCAGCAGCAGCGCCCAGGCGCCGTAGAACAACACGCTCGGGGTCACACTCATGCTCCGCGCCAGCGACGCCAACGCACTGCCCGTTTCTCCCGACAGCGCGATTTGCTGGAGCCCGAACTGCCGGCCGTCGCCAGGCCTGGGGCCATGATCGATGCCCAGGCGCGTCGGCTGTTCGAAACCCTCGAGGGTGCGACACCAGTAGCCCTCGGCAGCCGCAGCGTCTCGGTTCTCGAGCCAGGCGACGTAGTCGCGGAAGGGCCGCTCCGGCAGCGCTGCCGGCTGGTCGCCTCGATGCAGCGCGGCGTAGGCCGCGAGAACCTGAGCCCAGACCAGGGAGACCGACCAGCCGTCCAGGATCAGGTGGGAGAACGTCCAGATCAGCCGGTGACGCCGGTCACCGAGATGAAACAGCGCCAGCCTCAAGAGCGGTGCGCGCGACAGCTCGAAACCCCGCCGGCGCTGGTCTTCGACATGAGCGGCCATCTGGCGGCGCTGCACGGTCACGGGAAGCCCGCGCAGATCGACGCGGTTCCAGCTCGGCTCGACGGCCCGAAGCGTCACCTGCAGCGGGCGTTCCAAGTCACGCCACGCGAACAGCGTCCGCAGCGCGCCGTGGCGCTGGATCACGTGGCGCCAGGCCTGCTCCAGGGCACCGGCGTCGAGCTCGCCGCTCGCGTCGCCGATGAAATGCTCGAAGAACGTGCCGACGGTGGCGTCGTTCAGCAGCAGGTACAGCAACATGCCCTGCTGGGCCGGGGTCAGCGGGAAGATCGCTTCGACGTTGTTGCCGGTTCCGGCCTCGGCGGTGGCTCCGAGCCGATCGAGAAGCCCTGACAGGTCCCCGGCATCGAGACCTGCCAGCGGAAAGTGCGCCGGTTCGAGAGCCGAGACCGGCAACGATCGTTCGGGCGCTACACCGGTCATCGACGCATCGGACGCGCCGACAGACTCGCCGTCGAGAACCGTGGCGACCCGCGCCGCCTGTTCCAGAGTTGGATGTTCGAACAGCTGCCGCGGCGAGATCTCGAGACCCGCCTTGCGGCAGCGTGCCACCAGTCGAATGACGAGAATCGAGTCGCCACCGAGCGCGAAGAAGTTGTCGCGAACGCCGATCCGGTCGCGCCCCAGCACGCCGTTCCAGACCTCAGCCAACCGACGCTCCACCGGTGTCGACGGTGACACGTAGTCGGCCTCTACATCAGGCCCGGCCAGATCCGGAATCGGCAAGGCCGTACGATCTACCTTGCCGCCGGCAGTGAGCGGCAAGGCCTCGAGAGCAGTGAAGATACCGGGGAGCATGTAGTCGGGCAGCGACGTGGCCAGGAAGCCCCTCAGCTCTTCTGCCGCTGGTAGCTCGGTACTCGTCACCGGTACCACATAGGCAACCAGCCTGGTGCCGGCATCGCCCGCCTGCTCGAGAATCCGGTGGGGCACCACCACCGACTGGTGGACGCCAGGGTGATGGTCGAGAGCCGCCTCGATCTCACCCAGCTCGATGCGGAAACCGCGCACCTTGACCTGGTGGTCGGTGCGGCCGCGAAACTCGAGCTGACCGTCGGTGCGGTAGCAGGCCAGGTCGCCGCTCCGGTACAAGCGCTCGCCAGGCAGATCCGAGTCCGCGTCGGGCACGAAGCGCTCGGCGGTGAGCGCCGGGCGCCCCAGGTAGCCGCGCGCCAACCCCGGCCCGCCGAGATGAAGCTCGCCCGTCACTTCGGCGGGCTCCAGCCGGCCGGCATGATCGAGCACGAGGGCGCGGGAGTTGGAGATCGGCCGGCCGATCGGGGGATCCTCGCCCGCCGTATCCGCTGGCGGATCGAAACGAGTGGCAACGATGGTCGCCTCGGTGGGGCCATAGGTGTTGACCAGACGCACGTCGCCGACCCTGCGCCGCCAGCTCGCCAGCCGCTGCCCGAGCGCCTTCTCACCACCGATGATCACCAGCCGAAGGTCGGGCGGCACCGCCAGATCCTCGGCGTCGAGGTCAGCCGCCATCTGGTGCCAGAACGCGGTGGGCAGGTTGAGCACCGAAATGCGTTCCTCAGCGAGCCGAGCGAGGAAGTCCTCGGTGGTGGCGATCATGTCCTCGTCACGCAGCACCAGGGTGGCGCCGGTGAGGAGCGCCGGGTAGATCTCCTCGGCGCTGGTGTCGAAACTGACCGACGCGAACTGCAGCACCCTGTCGCCGGCCTCGATCCCATAGTCGCGAATCGCGTCGAGGGCGTAGTGGGCGATCGAGCGGTGCTCGATCTGCACGCCCTTGGGGCGGCCGGTGGAGCCCGACGTGTAGATCACATAGGCCAGGTGCCGGTCGGAGGACTCAGAGGGCAAGCTCGGCAACTCGTCCGCGGACTCAGCAGAGGCATCGAGATCGAGATCCTCGAGGCAGAGCACGACGGCGCGGCCGAAGCGCCGACGCGAAGCGCGGTCCGTGAGCACCACGCGGGCGCCCGAGTCCTCGATCATGAAACTCAGCCGTTCTTGCGGGTAGCTCGGGTCGAGCGGCAGATAGGCGCCACCGGCCCGGAGCACGCCGAGCAGCGAAACGATCAGCTCGGGAGACCGCCGCAGGGAAACTCCCACCACAGTGTCGGGGCCGACGCCTTGCGCGGCCAATCGATGGGCCAATCGGCGGGCGCGGCGATCGAGCTGGCCATAGGTGAGCACGCCTTGCTCCCCAAGCCCCACCATGGTCACGGCCGGAGCACCGGGATCTCGACTGGCCTGAGCCTCGAAGAGCCGGTGCAGGCAGACTCCGCTCCGGGTCTCGACCGGCACACCCGTGGCTATCCGCAGAACCTGCCGCCGCTCGGCGCCGCTGAGCAGCGAGATCTCTCCCAGCCGGCGATCGGAATCTTCAGCGAAGCCTTCGAGCAAGCGGCCGAAGCGGTCCAGCATCCGCTCGACCGCGCGACCGTCAAAGCGGCCCGGATCGTAGACCAGGCGCAGCACCACGCCGTTGTCGAGGACTCCACGATCGGGAATCACGTAGGCGACCAGCGGATAGTTGGTCTGCTCGTCGAGGTCGATGGTACCGAGCTCCAGCCCCTCGATGGATCGTGTCTCGCTGCCGTGCAGAGGATGGTTCTGGTAGGTGATGACGTGCTCGAAGGTCGGCTGATCGTCTCTCCAGGAAATCCAACGCTCGATCTCTTCGATGGCTCGGGTCTCGTACTGACGTTGCTCTACCAGCAATGTCTGCAGACGCCGCAACCAGGTGTCGAGCGGTACCGCGTCGGGCAGGGCGACACGGGTGGGCATGGCGTTGATCATCAGACCGACCATGGTCTCGACGCCCTCGATCTCGGGCGGTCGCCCCGAGACCACGCCGCCGTAGACCACCTCGCCGGTGCCGGCGTAGCGGCCCAGCAGCAACGCCCACGCGCCATGAAACACCACGTTGGGGGTCACACCCAGGCGCCGCGCCAGCGCCACCAGCGCGCCCGATGTCTGCTTCGGCAATGCCAGCTGCCGGCGCTCGAACGGCAGATCTTCGGTGGCACCCGAGGCGGGAGAGTGCTCGATGGCCAGGCGAGTGGACCGTTCGAGACCCCCGAGGGTACGACGCCAGTAGCTCTCGGCTTCCGCCGAGTCGCGCCGTTCCAGCCAGGCAACGTAGTCGCTGAAGGGCCGCTCCGGCAGCCCCGGGGGCAGCTCTCCACGGCGCAGGGCGGCGTAGGCGGCGAGAACCTGCCCCCAGACCAGGGCGACCGACCAACCGTCCAGGATCAGGTGCGAGAAGGCCCACACCAGTCGCCAGCGCCGCTCGCCGACGCGGAACGTCGCCCATTGCGAGAGCGGCGCCCGCGAGAGCTCGAAACCGTGGCGGCGCAAGCCCTCCAGGTAGGACGTCAGCTCACGGCGCTGGGCCGTCTCTGAGAGCCCACGCAGATCGACATGGTCCCAGCTCGGCTCGATGGTGCGCAGCGAGACCTGCAGCGGCCGTTCGAGGTTTCGCCACAGGAACAGCGTGCGCAGCGCGCCGTGGCGCCCGATCACCTGCCGCCACGCCCGATCGAGCGCGGCGACGTCGAGCTCGCCGCTGACGTCGGCGACGAAATGCTCGAAGAAAGTGCCGGTCACAGCATCGGCGAGCAGCAGATAGAGCAACATGCCCTGCTGCGCCGGAGTCAGCGGGAAGATGGCCTCGATGTTGTTGGCGGACTCTCCCGCCGTTGCAACGCCTCCGAGCTGTTCGAGGATTTCGGCCAGCTCGGAAGCGTCGAGACCCGCCAACGGGAAGTGCTCGGGCTCGAGGGCCGTGGCGGCCACTGAATGGTCGAGTGTCGAGGCGGTGCCCGCGGTCTGCGACGCGGCACCCTCGTCACGATCGAGAAGACCGGTCGCACCTGCCAGGCATTCCAGGGTCGGGTGCTCGAAGATCTGCCGCGGGGAGAAGTCGAGCCCGGCCTTGCGCCCCCGGCTGACCAGCTGGATGGCGAGAATCGAGTCGCCGCCGAGGGCGAAGAAGTTGTCGTGGAGCCCGACCCGGTCGGTCCGCAACACGTCGCGCCAGATCTTCGCCAGCGCCTCCTCGACCGGCGTCGAGGGCGGCAGGTACTCGTCTGCCGTCTGCTGTCGCGTCAGATCCGGCTCGGGCAGAGCCCGGCGATCAACCTTGCCGGTGGCGGTCAGCGGCAAGGTCTCGAGCGGCACGTAGGCCGCCGGCAGCATGTGCTCGGGCAGCCGTTCGGCCAGGAAGGAGCGCAGCTCGGCATTCGCCGGGACAGTCGTCTCCGCGCCCTCGACCGGCAACACGTAAGCGACCAGGCGCGCGATTCCCGACGCGCCGGTGAAGGCCGCGACCACGGACTGGCCGACGCCGGGATGTCGATCGAGCGCCGTTTCGATCTCGCCCAGCTCGACACGGAAGCCACGCACCTTCACCTGATGGTCGGCGCGGCCGCGGTATTCGAGCTCGCCGCCGCCGAGGATGCGACCCAGATCGCCGCTGCGGTAGAGCCGCGCGCCGGGAGCGCCGGCGAACGAATCCGGGACGAAGCGCTCGGCGGTCAACGCCGGTCGATCCAGGTAGCCGCGGGCCAGCCCCGGACCGCCCAGACAGAGCTCGCCCGCGACGCCGACGGGCACGGCCTGCAGCCGGCGATCGAGCACGCGGGCGCGGGCGCCTCCGATCGGCCGCCCGATCGGCGGATCGTCGGGCGTGGGCTCGTCCCCGCCCCCGTCCAGCGGCCAGCGGGTAGCGACAATCGTCGCCTCGGTGGGGCCGTAGGTGTTGACCAGCCGTACCGGGTGGGCGCTCTCGGCCACGATCCGCCCCCAGGCCGCGACCCGGTCGCCGAGCGCTTTCTCGCCGCCGATGATCACCAGCCGAAGATCCCGGGGCAGGGCCGAGCCGTCGCTTTCCAGCGCATCGACCATCTGGTGCCAGAAAGCGGTGGGCAGGTTCAGTACCGTGATGCCCAAGCGGTCGAGGCCACCGAGGAAATCCTCGTTGGAGTCGATCAGGGTGTCGTCGCGCAATTCGAGAGTGGCGCCGGTCATGAGCGCCGGATAGATCTCCTCGGCACTGGTGTCGAAGGCGACCGAGGCGAACTGCAGCAAGCGGTCGCTGGATTCGACGCCGTAGGCGCGCACAGCGTCGAGCGAATAGTGCAGCAAGGCCCGGTGCTCGATCAGCACCCCCTTGGGCCTGCCCGTGGAACCGGAGGTGTAGATCACGTAGGCGAGCTGACCCGGGTCGGGCTCCGCGTAGAGATCACCAGCGTCATCGCCCGATTCCTGGACCTGATCCGTCAGGTCGAGACAGATCACTTCCGCCGCTTCGGCGAACATCGATCGCCGATGCTCCTCGGTTATCACCCACTCCGCCCCCGAGCTCTCGATCATGTAGACCCGGCGCTCTTCCGGATAGGAGGGGTCGAGCGGCAGATAGGCGCCACCCGCCCGCAGGACGCCAAGCAGCGCCACGATCAGCTCCGGTGAGCGTTCGAGCGCCACCGCCACCACGCGGTCAGGCCCCACTCCGTGGGCGCGCAACCGCCGGGCCAGTCGAGCCGACGCATCGGCCAGTTGCCGATAGCTCAGCTCACGTCCCGCCTGCCGGACCGCCACCCCAGCCGGGGTCTCAGCGGCCCAGCGCAAGAAGCCCCGCAGGACGGTACCCTCGGCCACCGGCGTGCTGGGTCCACGCCAGAAGCGGCGGAGCTGATCGAGCTCACCGGCAGCCAGCATCGGCAGGGTCGAGATCGACTGGCGCGGATCCGCCGCCACCGCTTCGAGCAGAATCTCGAGGTGCCCCAGCATGCGCTCGACGGTGGACGGCTCGAACAGCTCGGCTCGGTATTCGAGCACCAGCTGGAGGCCGCCTGATTCTTCCGATGTCCATAGGGTGAGATCGAAGTTCGAGCGCTTGTGCCGAGCCGGTTGGTAGGTCGTCTCCAGTCCCTCCAGCTCGACGCCGCCGTGGTCGGTGTTCTGCAACACGCACATGGTCTGAAAGAAAGGCGTCGAACCAGCGTCGCGAACCGGCTGCAACTCGTCGACCAGCTTCTCGAAGGGCAGATCCTGGTGCTGGTACGCGCTGAGGGTGGTCTCTCTGACCCGTTCGAGCAGCTGACGGAAACCCTCTCCCGGATCGAGCGAGGTACGCAGAGCCAGGTTGTTGACGAAGAAGCCGATGACGTCGGCGATCTCCGGACGATTGCGGCTGGCGATGAAGGTGCCCACCGTCACGTCCCGCTCGCCGGTATGGCGGTGGAGCAAGACCTGGAAGGCCGCCAGGACGACCATGAAGAGGCTGGCGCCGCTCTCTCTGGCGAGGCCGTTCAGCGCCGCGGCGAGGGGCGGCGTCAGCAGACGCCGCTCCTGTGCTCCCCGGAAGTCCGGCGTCCGAGGCCGCGGATGGTCTGTGAGCAGGGCCAGCCGCGGCGCGGCTCCGGCCAGCTGCCGGCGCCAGTAGTCGAGCATCTCGTCGAGCACCGGTCCCTGAAGGCGACGGCGCTGCCAGGCGGCGAAATCGGCGTACTGGATCTCGGGCTCCTCGAGCGGATCCGGGGCGCCGGCGGCGAACGCCCGGTAGAGCTCGCCCAGCTGACGCAACAGCACGCCCTGCGACCAGCCGTCGCTGACGATATGGTGCAGGTTCGTGAGCAGCACGTGGCTCTCGTTGCCAAGTCTCAGGAGCTGGAAACGCGCCAGTGGCCCGTGCTCGAGGTCGAACGGCCGGCCGGCGTCGACCTCTGCCAGGCGACGGGCTTCGGCCTCGCGCTCGGCGCGATCCAGACCGCCGAGATCGGTGACCGGCAATCGGTAGGGGCGGTGCGGGTGGATGACCTGCACCACGCCGTCGGCCGCGGGACTCGATCCGCGCTCGCCAGACCGATCTTCGGGGACCGGCTCGAAGGTGGTCCGCAAGACCTCGTGACGCCGCAGGATGGAGTCCAGGGTCTGGGACAGCGCGTCCACGTCGAGCCGGCCTTCGAGACGGAACCCGATCGGAATGTTGTAATCGGCGGTCCCGGGCTCGAGCTGTTCGAGCACCCACTGGCGTAGCTGAGAGAAGGACAGCACGGCCCGGCCGCGGTCACCGGATCGACGCGGGATGCGCGCCGGGCGCGGCGGCGGCGAACCGTCGACCTCTTCAGGGGAGGCTCTGCCGCGGGACGCACGCAGGCGTCGCCGCAGCAGCTCGCGCTGCTGCGGCGAGAGGCGGGCCAGGCGTCGCTCGAGATCGCTCATGGTGGTGTCCGGCTAGCCGCCGGTGGGGTCCTCCTGGGCCAGGAAAACCTCGAGCTCGTCGTCCGCCAGGCCTTCGAGATCGTCCAGCATCTTCTCCATCGCGTCGGCGTCCACCCGCTCGGCCTCGTGGGCGGCGACCGCGATCGCCAGGCCCTCGATCGTAGGGCTATCGAACATCACCCGCAGGGGTACCTCGACGCCGAAGCTCTCGAGCACGTCGCCGATCACCTGAGTGGCGAGCAACGAGTGACCGCCGAGCTCGAAGAAATTGTCGGTGACGCCGACGTCGTCGAGCTTGAGCCAGCGCCGCCAGATCGCCGCCAGCTGCTGCTCTGTCTCGCTGCGCGGCTCGATGAGCTCCGAGGCAGCCGACGGCGCCGACGGCTCGGGAAGGGCACGGCGATTCAGCTTGCCTGTCCGGGTGAGCGGCATCCGGTCGAGAAAAGTGAAGCTCGAAGGCACCATGAAGTCCGGCAGGCTGCTGCCCAGGAACTCGCGCAGCTCGCGCCCCTCGACACCGGCGGCCACGACATAGGCAGCCAGGCGTTGATCGGGGCCCTTGCCCCACACCGCGAGCACGCACTCCTCGATTCGCGGATGGCGGCCGAGGACCGCCTCGACCTCGCCCAACTCGATGCGGAAGCCGCGGATCTTGACTTGATGGTCAAACCTGCCGAGGAACTCGAGGCCGCCGTCGGGTCGGTAGCGCACCAGATCCCCGGTGCGATAGAGGCGCGCGCCGGCGGCGTCCGCCCCGCAGTGCGGATCGGGGACGAAACTCGTCGCCGTCCGCGCGGCTCGGTGGAGATAGCAGCGGGCGAGACCGTCGCCGCCGCAGAGCAGCTCGCCCGGCACACCCACCGGCACCGGGCGCAGGTGGCGATCGAGCACCTGGACGGTGGTGTTCGCGATCGGACCACCGAGAGACAGGACATGCCCCACCTGAGAGGGGTCGGTCATCGGCTCGCAGGTGGTGAAGGTGGTGTTCTCGGTCGGGCCGTAGCAATGAACCAGGATGTTGTCCGGCAATGCTTCGAGCACCTTGCGCACGTCGGCCGGCGCCACGACCTCGCCTCCCGTCAGCAGCTGTCGCACTCCCGCCAGCTGGCCCATGTGGCCCTCGACCATCTGGTGGAAGAGAGCCGTGGTGATGAACATGATGCTGACCCTGCGTTCGGTCAGAGCGCGTCCCAATGCCTGGAGCGACGTCCGACCGGGAGCGAAGACTTCCAACCGGCCGCCGTTCAAGAGCGGTCCCCAGATCTCGAAAGTCGCGGCATCGAACGACGCCGGCGCGAACTGCGGGAAGACCTCCCCGGAGCCGAAGTGCGCGTAGCCCGTGTCGCGCACCAGGCGCACGACTCCGCGATGCGGCACGGCCACTCCCTTGGGTCTGCCCGTCGAGCCCGAGGTGTACATCACGTAGGCCAGTTGATCGGGATGCGAGCGTGGGAGAAGCGCTTCCGGCCCGGCGTCCGAAGACCCCTCGAGAGCGGAGTCGAGATCGATGACGCGCGGCTCGTCCGGGCTGTCGCCGATCGGCAACCGCGACCGTAGCGCGCCGTGGGTAATCACCACCGGCGCCGCGGCGTCGGCGAGCATGAAGCGCAGGCGGTCCTCGGGGAAATCGGGATCGAGCGGCACGTAGGCGCCGCCAGCCTCGAGGATCGCGAGGGTCGCCACCACCATCTCGAGGGAGCGCTCCACGCAGAGGCCGACGAGCATCTCGGGGCCGATGCCCAGGCTCCGCAACCGTCGCGCCAGGCGGCCGGCCCGCTGGCCGAGCTGGGCGTAGGTCAACTGTCGATCGCCGCAGCTGGCAGCGATGGCATCGGGAGTGCGCGCCGCCTGCTCGGCGAACAGTTCCTGGATCGAGGATCGAGGATAATCCGTACGGGTCTGGTTCCAGGTGGCGAACCGCTCGATTTCCACCGCTGTGAGCAGCGGCAGCTCATCGATCGGCCGCTCGGGATCGGCGACAGCTCCCTCGAGCAGGGTCCGGTAGTGACCGATCAGCCGGTCGATGGTGCTGGCGTCGAAGAGGTCGGTGTTGTACTCGACGCCGCCGTTCAGGGGCTCGTCGTCGGTGACGGAGAGCGTCAGATCGAACTTCGAGGTGCCGGTGTGCACCATCTGGAAGCGCATCTCGAGATCCGCTCCCAGCTGCCGCTCGAGGATGGCGGCGTTCTGCAGCACGAAGCTGACCTCGGCCAGCGGGTTGCGGTCGCGGCGGCGCTCGGGCTGGAGCTCCTCGACCAGTTTCTCGAACGGCACGTCCTGGCGAGCGTAGCCCGCCAGCGCGGTCTCGGCGACTGCGCCGAGGTGATCTTCGAAGCTCGGATCGGCGGAGAAATCCGCGCGCATCACCAGGGTGTTGACGAAGAAGCCGATCAATCCCTCGACCTCGGCGCGCCCGCGATTGGCGATCGGCGTACCGACCGCGACGTCGGCCTGGCCGGTGTAACGATGGAGCAGCGCCTGGAAGGCGGCGAGCAGCACCATGTAGAGGGTGGCACCGCGCTGTTGCGCGAGCTGCCGCACCCGCTCCGAGAGCTCGGCGCCGAGGGTGTAGGGCTGGCGCGCTCCCCGCGTGCCGAGCACCGCCGGACGCGGATGGTCGGTGGCCAGCTCGAGGGGATCGAGGTCGGCCAGACTCTCGCGCCAGTATGCGATCTGCTCGGCGAGCTGCCCGTCGTCGAACCGATCTCGCTGCCAAGCGGCGAAATCAGCGTATTGGACCGGCAGCTCGGCGAGCGGCGAGGGCTGACCGGCGGCGGCGGCCTGGTAGAGTGCGGCCAGCTCGTCCATCAGCACCTCCATCGACCAACCGTCGGTGGCGATGTGGTGCAGATTCATCACCAGCACGTGCTCGGTGCCGCTCAGGCGCAGCAGCCGACACCGCAGCACCGGCCCACGTTCGAGGTCGAACGGCCGCCGGATCTCTTCGCCGAGGAGACGCTCGACCTCGGCCTCGCCCCGGTCGCCGAGCTCGACGATCTCCAGCTCGGAAAAGGCGACCGCGTGAATCACCTGGATCGACTCGCCGGCCCGAACGCCATACGTGGACCGCAGGACTTCGTGACGGCGCACGACCTCCCCGAGGCCTTGGCTCAACGCCTCGACGTCGAGCGGGCCGGTAAAACGGATGGTCGCCGGGATGGTGTACACCGTCGATCCCGGCTCCAAGCGGTCGAGGAACCACAGGCGTTCCTGACCAAACGACAGGCGTGCTGGCCTGGAGGGGTCGCGGCGACCGATCTCGGTCTCGGTCTCAGCCGCCCGCAGGCGCGTTATCCAGTCGTCGACCGGCAGCTCGTCGGCGGCGAGGCGGGCGAGCCGGCTGCGCGCCCGTTCGCCGGCCTCGCTGCGGCCCAGGTGCTCGTCCAGACGCAGCGTGAAGTCTTCGAGCCGGGCGGCGTCGAAGACCATGCCCAGAGGTACTTCGACGTCCAGCAGCTCCTGCAAACGCGCCACGACCCGGGTCGCTCGCAACGAGTGGCCGCCGAGTTGGAAGAAGTCGTGTTGCCGGCCCACGGAGGAGACATCGAGGACGTCCGACCAGACCCACGCCACCAGCTTCTCGAACGGCGTACGCGGCGGACCGAGCTCGGTGCCGCCGGCCCGGTCGGGAAGCTGCCGGCGCCCCAGCACGGCTCGATCCACCTTGCCGCTGGAAGTCATCGGCAAGGCCTCCAGGAAATCGAAAACCACGGGCACCATGTACTCTGGCAGGCCCCGGCGCAGAAAAGCGCCGAGCTCTTCTGGTTCGACGCCACCCGCCGTCGCCACGTGGGCGACCAGCATCTTTTCTCCGCTCGTGTCCTCGCGCACCAGAACCGCGCACTCGAGCACCTCCGGGTGAGCAGCGAGCGCCACCTCGATCTCCCCCGGCTCGATGCGGAATCCGCGAATCTTGACTTGATGGTCGTTACGGCCGAGGAATTCGAGACGGCCGTCGCTGCGATAGCGGGCCAGGTCTCCGGTCAGGTAGAGGCGCTCGCCGGGACGCCGACTCGTCGGATCGGGCACGAACCGTTCGGCGGTCAGCGCGGGGCGCCGGAGATAGCCGCGGGCGAGGCCGTCGCCGCCGGTCGTCAGCTCGCCGGGAACGCCGACCGGCACCGGCCGCCGACGGCGGTCGAGTACCTGGACCGTGGTGTTCGAGATCGGCGGACCGATGGGCAGGATGTGGTCGATCTGCGCGCCGTCGGTCATCGGATCGCAGGTCGTGAAACTCGTGTTCTCGGTCGGGCCGTAACAATGGACGAGCGTCGTTTCGGGTAATTGCTCGAGTGCCCGGCGTGCGTCCGCCGGCGCCACGGTCTCGCCTCCCGTCAACAAGAGACGGAGATCGCGCAGACCGTCGAGGTCACCATCCACCAGCTGGTGGAAGAGGGCGGTGGTGAAGAACGCGACGTTCACGCCTTGGCCGGCGACCACCCGGCACAGCTCCTCGAGCGCCAGGCGGCCGGCCGGAGCGATCACCAGCGAGGCGCCGTTGAGCAACGCACCCCAGATCTCGAAAGTGGCGGCGTCGAACGAAGCCGGCGCGAACTGCAGGAACACGTCGTCGGGACCGAACCGGGCGTAACCGGAGTCGCACACCAGGCGAACCACCGAGCGATGCCGGACCACCACGCCCTTGGGCTTGCCGGTCGATCCCGAGGTGTACATGACGTAGGCCATCTGGTCGGGGTGCGTGCGGGGCGCCGCGCTCTCCATCTCCGTCTCGGCATCCGGGTCATCGGCCTCGAGCCTCAGGATCCGCCGGCCACCGTCATCGATCGATAGCCGCTGGCGCAGAGAATCATCGGTGATCAGCAGCGGGATCCCGGAGTCCTCGAGCACGAAGCGCATCCGCTCGCCGGGATCGTTGACGTCCAGGGGGAGGTAGGCACCGCCGGCCTTGAGGATCGCCAGCGTCGCCACCACCATCTCGATCGAGCGCTCCATGTACAGTCCGACGAGGGTCTCCGGACCGACCCCGTGACGACGCAAACGCCGCGCCTCCCGAGTTGCCCAACGATCGAGCTCGGCATAGGACAGCCGCCGCTCGCCGCAGATCAAAGCGGCGGCGCTCGGCGCGCGGGCCGCGTGAGCCTCGAACAGCTCCTGGATCGAGGACTCGGCCGGGTAGCTGGTCGCGGTCTGGTTCCAGGCCTCGAGCTGCTCGACTTCGCGGTCGGTGAGCAGCTGTAGCTCGCCGATGCCCCGCCCCGGCTCGGCGACCGCGGCCTCCAGGATCTTCCGGTAGTGGCCGATCAGCCGTAGGACGGTGGCCTGATCGAAGAGATCGAGGTTGTACTCCACGCCGCCCGAGAGCGGATCCTCGTCGGTGAGCGACAGGGTCAGATCGAATTTCGCCGTCCCGGTCGCCACCGGCTGGAAGCGCATCGACAGCCCCGAGTCGAGCCGGTGCTCCAGGGCGCTGGCGTTTTGCAGCACGAAGCTCACCTCGGCCAGGGGATTGCGGTCGCGCCGGCGCTCGGGCTGGAGCTCCTCGACCAGCTTCTCGAACGGCACGTCCTGGTGGGCGTAGGCCTCGAGCGCGGAGGTGATCACGGCCTCGAGCACCTGATCGAAGCTGGGATCGTCGCTGTCGAGGCCCTGAAGGTCGCAGCGCAGCACCAGGGTATTGATGAAGAATCCGATGAGCCCCTCGGTTTCGGCCCGGCTGCGATTGGCGATCGGCGAAGCGACCGTCAGGTCGCGTTGGCCGGTGTAGCGATAGAGCAGCGCCTGAAAGGCGGCCAGCAGCACCATGTAGAGCGTCGCGCCGTGGCGCTGGGCAAGCTCGCGCACCTGGACCGAGAGCTCCTCCGGCAGGCTGAACGACTCGCGGGCACCGCGGGTGCCGAGGATGGCGGGTCGGGGCCGGTCGGTGGCGATCTCGAGCGGCTCGACACCCGCCAGACGCTCACGCCAGTAGGCGACCTGCTCGGTCAACGCGCCGTCCTCCAGCCACCGACGCTGCCAGGCGGCGAAGTCGGCATATTGGTTCGAAGGCTCGGGCAGCGGTGTCGGGCGACCGTCGGTCGCGGCCTGGTAGAGCGCCGCCAGCTCGTTCATCAGGATCTCGACGGACCAACCGTCGGCAGCGATGTGATGCAGGTTGACCAGCAGCATGTGCTGCCGGCCGCCGAGGCGCAGTAAACGGCAGCGAAAGACTGGCCCGCGCTCGAGATCGAAGGGCTCGCGCGCCTCCTCCCGGACCAGCCGATCGACCTCCGCACGCGGCTCGTCGGCCGCTTCGAGATTGACACTTCGGAGATCCCCGAAGCCGGTCGTGTGGACGACCTGCATCGGTCCGTCGGCCGAGGCATCATAGGTCGTGCGCAGGATCTCGTGACGACGGACGATCTCCTTCAGGCCACGTTCCAGGGCTTCTGCGTCGAGTGGCCCGTCGAGATGGATGATGGCGGGGATGGAGTAGACAGCCGAGCCCGGGTACAGACGATCCAGGAACCAGAGCCGCTCCTGACCGAACGACAGGGGCAACGCCGAGCGCTCGGCGTGCGGCTCGAGGCCCGCCTTCCCGGCGCGTCGGCGGTGGCGGCTGGCGACGTGGGTCGCCAGCGCGGCAACCGTGCGCTCCTCGAACAGGACCTGCAGCGGCAGCTCAACGCCGAACGACTGGCGCAAGCGGGCCATCACCCGGGTGGCCAGCAGCGAGTGCCCACCGAGCGTGAAGAAGTCGTCCTCGACGCTCACCCGCTGCCGCCCGAGCACTTCGCACCAGATCGCGGCCACCACGTCTTCCTCCGGCGTGCGCGGCGCGACGAAACGGGCAGCGTGGCGCTCCTGGTCGCCTTCCGGCGGCGGCAGGGCCCGGCGGTCGATCTTGTCGTTGGCGGTCAGCGGCAGGGTGTCGAGGACGACGTAGAACGCTGGAATCATGTACTCCGGCAGCTTGGGCGCCAGGAGCTCCTCGATCGTCGCGCGCAGCGCCTCGGGACTCTCGGGAGCGGTCTCCGACGGAGTCACATAGGCCACCAGCCGGTTGTCACCGGAATCCTCCCGCCAGGCCAGCACGGCGCATTCACTCACCGCCTCGCAGCCGCCCAGCACCGCCTCGATCTCTCCGAGCTCGATCCGGAAGCCCCTGACCTTGACCTGGGAGTCGATCCGGCCGAGGAACTCGATGCATCCGTCGGGTAGCGTCCGCGCAAGGTCGCCGCTGCGGTAGAGGCGCCCGCCCGGGGCCGAGCCGATGGGATCAGCAACGAACACCTCGGCGGACAGGCTCGGCCGGCCGAGGTAGCCGCGAGCGACGGCGACGCCGCCGATGCACAGTTCCCCCGCAACACCGATCGGTACCTGGCGCAGGTCACGGTCGAGGATGTAAACCTGAACGCCGTCGATCGGTCGGCCGATGTCGGGCGCCCGTTCCGGACCAACGCCAGACTCCGGCCCGACACCAGGCTCCGCCGGGGCCACAGCACCGGCAGTGGTGACCACGGTGTTCTCTGTCGGTCCGTAGTGATTCACCAACACCGTCGTCAAGCCGGCCGGCGGTGGTGCCTGGAGTTTGTCGCCGCCGGTGAGGATCGTGCGCAGCTCGAGCTCCGGAGAGAGACCTTCCAACAAAACCGTCTCGCGCAGGACCGCTTCGGCCAGGGGGGTGGGCAGGAACGAATGGGTGATGCGGCGCTCGGCCAGCCAACGCACCAGCTTCTCGGGCTCGGCGCGCACCTCGGGCTCGGGAAAGTGCAGGCTGGCGCCGGCGGTGAGATAAGGCCAGACCTCCCACACCGAGGCATCGAACGCCAGGCCGGCAATCTGGGTCGCGCGGTCGGCCGGCCCCAGCCGATACGCTCGGCGGTGCCAGGCGGCGAGGTTGGCCAGCCCGGCATGATGGACGTCGACGCCCTTGGGCGTGCCGGTGGAGCCCGAGGTGTAGATCACGTATGCGCGCTGGGCGGCCCGCGCCCGCGGCGCCGGACCCGGTTCCGCGCTGCCGCCTTCAATCGCCGGCAGCGCGGCGTCGATCGCGATCACCTTCGCCCGGCATTCGGGCAGCCCCGGCAGCAGCCTTTCCTGGGTCAGGAGCACCCCGGCGCCGGCGTCCTCGAGTTGGAAGGCCAGGCGCTCCCGCGGCGCTTCGGGATCCAGGGGTAGATAGGCGCCGCCGGCCTCGAGGGTGGCGAGGATGGCCACCAGCATTCGGGGCGCGCGCTCCAGGAGCACGCCCACCACTGACTCTGGCCCAACCCCCGAAGCTCGCAGCAGGCGCCCCAGCCGTTCCGCCCGGCCGTGGAGCTCGCCATAGGTCAGCTCCTCGTCGCCGGCGGCGGCAAGCGCCTCGGGTGTGCGCCGGGCCCATCCCGCGACCAGCTCGTGCACCCTCCCCACCGGCGCCGCGACGGCGGTGTCGTTCCACTCGGCGAGCAGCTGGTGGCGCTCGGCGGTGCCCAGGAGCGGCAGCTCGGCCAGCTTCACCGAGGGGTCGTGGGTCAAGGCCTCCAGCATCGTCCGGTAGTGGCCGAGCATCCGGACCATGGTCGAGCAGTCGAAGAGGGCGGTCGAGTACTCCCAGAGCAGGGTGATCTCCCGCGCCGTGCGGTCGTCGCCCTGTCCGACTCGCTGTTCGCTACGCGGGATGACAATGACGTTGAGATCGGTCTTTGCCGAGCCGTTGGGTAGCTCCAACATGCGGCCCGTCAGACCGCTGAAGTCGACCGGCGGGATCGCCGAGTCGTGGAAGCTGAACATCACCTGGAAGAGCGGGTTGTGGCTCAGGTCCCGATCCGGCTGGATCTCCTCGACGATCTTGTCGAACGGCATGTCCTGATAGTTGTGGGACTCGAGCACGGTGTCCTGCACTTCTTCGAGCAGCCGGTCGAACCGCATCTCGCCGTCCAGATGGGTGCGCAGGACCACGGTGTTGACCACCATCCCGAGCATGGTCTCGGTCTCGCGGAAGCGGCGATTGGCCACGCCGCTGCCGGCCAGGATGTCCCGCTGGCCGGTGTAGCGATGCAGCAGGGTGTAGAACGTCGAGGCCATGGTGGTGAAGAGCGTCACGCCCTGCCGCCTGTCGAATTCCCGCAGCGAAGCGTAGAGCTCCGCCGGGAAGTGCACGCGCAGGGCGTTGCCGCGAAAGCTCTGCACCTTCGGCCGCGGCCGGTCCGTGGGAAGCTCGAGCAGTCGCGGACTGTCGGCGAGCTGCTCGCGCCAGTAGGCGAGCTGCTCCGCCATCACGCCGCTGTCGAGCCACTTCCGATGCCAGACGGCGAAGTCGGCGTATTGCAGGCTGGGCGGCGGCAACGTCGACGGTCGCCCCTCGCGGAAGGCGCCGTAGAGCTCCTTGATCTCGCGCAGCAGGACCGCCAGTGCCCAACCGTCGTGCACGAAGTGATGCTCGGTCTGGAGCAGGAGGTAATCTTCCTCGTCCAGGCGCATCAGGCTCCAGCGCGCCAGCGGGGCGCGATCGAGATCAAAGGCTCGGCGGACCTCGACGCGCACCAGATCCTCGGCCACCTCTTCCCGGCGCGCCGGATCCAGAGCTCGCAGATCGATGATCGGCAGCGGGATGACCAGCGGCGGATGGACCCTCTGGACGGGTAGACCGTCGACCTCGGGGAAACTGGTGCGAAGGATCTCGTGGCGGCGCGCGACCTCGGTCAAGGCTCGCCGCAGTGCGTGGACGTCCAGCGGACCGGTGAAGCGGATCGAGGTCTGGGTGTTGTAGGCGATGTTGCCGGGAGACAGGCGATCCAGGAACCACACCCGTTCCTGGGGATAGGTCAGCGGCGCCGGACCCTGACGCGGCTCGACGACGATCGTCGGCGTGGCGGCCACCGACGACCCGCTCGAGTCCTCCACCGCCCGTGCCAGAGCGGTCACCGTGGGATGCTCGAAAATGTCGCGTACCGACAGCTCGACACCCCACTCCTGGCGGATTCGGGCGATGAGCTGCACCATCTGCAGCGAATGCCCGCCGAGGGCGAAGAGATCGTCGGTGGCGCTCACTCGATCGATCGCCAACAGCTCGCACCACATCCCGGCCAGCGTCTCTTCGACGCCGTCACGCGGCGCCACGTACTCCTCCGCCGCCTCACTCTCGGGCCTGGGTAGGGCCTTGCGGTCGAGCTTGCCGGTCGGCGACAGCGGCATGGCGTCGAGCAGCACGAAGGCGTCGGGCACCATGTAGTCGGGTAGACGTCTCCGCAACAACCCGCGGAGGTCGCCTCGCAGGTTCTCGGGCTCGACGTCGCTTGTCGCCGGGACCGCGTAGGCCACCAGGCGGCGGACTCCGGGCTGATCCTCGCGGGCCAGCACCGCCACCTCCCGCACTTGCGGATGCTCCCTGATCGCGGTTTCGATCTCTCCCAGCTCGATGCGGTAACCGCGGACCTTGACCTGGTCGTCCAGGCGGCCCTGGAAATCGATCCGCCCGTCGGGCAGGAAGCGGCCCAGATCGCCGGTTCGATAGAGGCGGCTGCCCGCCGGCCCGCCCGCCCCAGCAGCCCAGGGGTCCGGCACGAATCGTTCGGCGGTGAGCGCCGGCCGGCCGAGGTAGCCACGAGCCAGACCAGCACCGCCGATCAACAGCTCGCCGATCTCGCCAACCGACACCGGGCGTAGCTTTCGATCCGCCGCGATCATGGTGTAGCCGCGGATCGGATGGCCGATCGAGGGTTTGCCGTCACCGGCACGGCAGCGACCAGCGGTCGCGGTGATCGTGGCCTCGGTCGGGCCGTAGGCGTTGAAGAAGCGTCGGCCCGGCGCCCAGCGATCGACCAACTCCGCCGAACACGCTTCGCCGCCAGAAATGATCTCCCTGAGAGCCGGATAGTGATCCTCGGACAGCGCTCCCAGAGCGCTGAGCGCTGTGGGCGTGAGGTCGATGTGGGTGATCTCCTCCTCCATCAGGAGGGTCTGGAGCTCGGGCCCTGGAACGCTCGTCTCGCCGGAAACCAGATGAAGTGCGGCACCCGACGTCAACGCCCACAAGACCTCGAACACCGAGATGTCGAAGCTGAGCGAGGCGAATTGCAGCACGCGACTTCCGGGGCCGACCTCGGACAGATCGGCTTGCACCGCAGCCATGTTGAAGAGGCCACGATGGGGAACCAGCACACCCTTGGGTCGTCCGGTCGAACCAGAGGTGTAGATTACGTAGGCGGTCTGCTCCTGATCGATCCGGAGACCGAGGCCGAGCGGACTCTCGCCGGAAATCTCCGGCAGGCACGAGTCGTAGAAGATCCGGCGCCCACCGGTCTCCGGCAGGCGCGAGGCCAGATCCGAGCTCGAGAGAACCAACGGCGCGCGGGAGTCTTCGACCATGTAGGCCAGGCGTTCCGTGGGATAGCTCGGATCGAGAGGCACATAGGCGCCCCCGGCCTTGAGGATGCCGAGCAACGAGATCACAGCCTCGGGCGAGCGCTCCAGGCACAGCCCGACGTGAACCTCGGCCCCGACGCCGGAACGGGTCAAGAAACGCGCCAGGCGATTCGCCCGCCGGTCGAGCTGACGGTAGCTGAGCTCGTGCTCGCCGAACCGCAACGCAGGCGCTTCGGGCCGCTCTGAGGCATGGCGCTCGAACAGCTCCAGAATGCCGTGGTCTCCGCTCGCCGCGGCCGGCTCGGATTCATTCCAGACGCTCAGATCCTGTCGGCGCCCTCCGCTGGCAAGAGGCAGCCCTTCATCCGATTTCCCCGCCCATCCCGGTGTCCTTTTCTCCATTGACTATGTCCAAGCTGCTCCTGCATCGCGATCGAGCCCATCACTTCGAGAAGGCGCCATCGTTCCCTGAACCAGAATTCGGATTCGGCAAGAAGGAGCCGCCATCTCCGGCCCATCCAGTCAAAAAGATCAGATCGAGTGTCCTGGTACACGAACCTCTCCTGGTCATTCCAGCGGAACGACTTATTAATCGCCCAACGCAAAGCCCACTACATAAGAGAATGAATCAGATTAAAAGCGGCAAGAATGGGTTGGACTCTGCTCTTTCTCGGGCAAAACGAGAATCCATTTGACGATCCAAAAAGATAACTCCCGGATCTGTACATGTCCTGAACATATTCGGATTTTTTTCTGAACAATAGATGAGCGAACGGATCCTGCTGCTAGTCTTGCCGGTCTGGGACTCGACAAAATGACCACTGCGAACACGTACGAAGACATCTATCTCTTTCTATTGATGAAAGTAAATATATCGAGAGAAGTCTGCGGTATTGGAAGAGCCCCGGGAGACCGTTGGCGACAGGGTGCCAGGGCCGGCTGCGAGCTGCGGGGAGAGCCGGCGTGAACAGCACCTTCCGGGTGGGAGAGTGGCACGTCGACTTCGATCTGGGCCAGATCTCGGACGAGGGCAGGACGACTCGCGTCAAGCCGAAGGCCATGCGACTGCTCCTCTATCTGATCGAGAATGCCGGAGAGGTGCTGACCAAGAAGCATCTGATCGAGACGGTCTGGCACGGAGCACACGTCTCGGACGACGTGCTGACCCACGCGATCTCCGAGCTGCGCAAGGCTTTCGGAGACAACGCTCGCAGCGCGAAGACCATCGAGACCATCCCCAAGCGGGGGTATCGGCTGATCGCACCGGTCGTCACCGAGGCGAGGGCCCGGAGGCGAGAGAGCGGTCCGCTGCGCCTGGCGGTGCTTCCCTTCGAGAACCTCTCCGGCGACCCTCGCCAGGAGTCGTTCGTCCGCGCGATGACCGACATCCTGATCACGGACCTCGCACGCTCCGGACTCTTTCGGGTGATCTCGCGAACGTCGACCCTCGGCTACGAGCAGCAAGGCAAGATGCTGTCGACAATCGCCCGCGAGCTCGAGGCCGATCTGCTGGTCGAGGGTACCGTTGTGTGTTCGGGAAAGCGCGTACGCGCCACGGTCCGCCTGTTGAACGCCCGTGACGAGAACCTATGGGCGGAAATCTATGAGCAGCAACTGAACGACTCTCTGACCGCCCAGCAGGAGCTTGCCTTGTCCATGGCCGAGGGGATCAACCAGCACCGTATCTGAGCCAGCTCGCCGGCTGGTCGGCCTGGATCAGACGGACGATACCTTCCCCGAACTCCGGGAACGGCATCCTGCCTCTCGAAGCTACCTTCCCAGGCTTCGGACAACCTCTCTCTCTCTACGCCGAAGACGTCTTCTCAGGCCTCGGGGAAGAGTCGCCGGTGCTCCGGAATCGCCTTGCGTGAAGCACAGGAGGGTCGTTCTCAGTGGCAGAATTGCCTGACCCGGACCGTGGGCGGCTCTTTCTACCCGGTCAACGGACGTTCCCCGGCACGTACAGCGGGGACGTCGCGGGTCGCGGGCCACACTGTCACCGGTGACAGCGACGACGACGCCGTCGCGCCCCCTCTCCGCACGGGGTGGCAGCGTGCGCGTCGCGGCTGCACCACCACGCTGCCACCTGTGGCAGCGGCGACGGCGCGGCCGCACCACCGCGCTGCCACCGGTGACAACGGCGATCCGCCGGCCGGGGCACCGCTTTGCCGGTTCTTCAAGCGACGCGCTGAGGTCCGCGCTTCGGGCTGCCTGATCGCGGCTCGGGCCGTTCCATCCAGCGCGTCAGCGCCCGCGGCAGGCCCCAGGACCGCGCCGCCTGCGCCTCGGCCTCGTCGACCGCGCGGCTGCCACCCCGCAGGATCTTGACCGCCCCTGGGCGCAGTCGCTCGCCGAGGAACTTCCGGCCCGCCAGGTAGCAGAGGACCTCGCACAGCCGGACGGTCAGACTGTAGGTGCCCTCGAACGACTCGAGAACCTGCTTCTTGACGTGGTGGGCGCCGCCCTGCTGCCAGCGCTCGCTGCCGAGCCCGGCCAGGGCGTGGCCGAGCTTCTCGTAGGGGGGCCTGAGCTTCCGCATCCAGGGCGCCGGGTCGATGGTCAGCCACTCTTCCTCGGGCTGCTCGAGCTTCGGCAGGCGGCGCAAGATGCGGCCGGCGAGCAGATGGAGGTCCACCAGGTTGCGCGGCGTGCGCCCCTTGAAGCCGAGGATCTCGGCGGCCTCCTGAACGCCGTAGATCCCCCGCAGCCGCTCGCGGAGATCGACGATCAGCGCCCGCAGCTCGGCCTTCGCCGCGCGGCACTGACGGCGCATCCGCGAGACGCTCATCCCCTGGCAGATGGTCGCCTCGTCGACGCCGAGGAGCTCCCGGCTCTCGTATCTCACCAGCCGCGCCACGACGTCCATCAGGTGCTTCACGTCTGGCGCTTCCTCTCCCTCGCGAAGCACCTTCGCCACTCGCTCCCTGAACGCCGCGTCCACGTCCTCCGCCTGGTGCTCTGCCGCCGCCGCGAGCGAGTGGGCCGCCTTCGCGAGCCGGATCGGCACCTTGTTCATCAGTCTCTTTCTGCCAAGCATGGGTACTCCCTTCGTCTGCGGGCTGCCCGCCCGCGGGATGATCTCGATCTCCGCCGGGAGACCGGAGTTGCCGGAGGATAGCACGGAATCTGAAAGTCGACGAGATCTTTTTCTCTCTCACATAGAGAAAACCATCCCGGAGCGGGCAGAAGTCCGCCTGGCCGCACCATCACGCACGCCTCTCGCGCCGAGGCTCCGCGACGAGGGTGCAGTCTCGGGCCTCGGTGGCTCCGTGCTAGGATCAATTCATGGAGTCCCGGCGTCCCACTCCCTGCGTTCGAGCATCCGAGGTGCCTTCATCACCCGAGGCGGTGGAACCCTCCGAGGCGTACTCGGAAGACGGCGTCGACGTCAGCCTGATTCGCTGGATGCTCGAATTGGGCCCGAAGGAGCGCCTGGAGGCGGCGCAGGACATGATCGACACCGTCTGGATGCTCCGTGAGGCAGCAGAAGCCTAGGTACTTCCAGCTTCTGCAGCTCCTGAGCAGCCATGACGTCGACTTCATCGTCGTCGGTGGCGTCGCCGCGATTCTCGAGGGTGCCCCGATCACGACGCTCGATCTGGACATCGTCTATGAACGTTCCGGCGAGAACCTGGAACGCCTGATGGAGGTGCTCCGGACGGTGAAGGCCAGCTACCGCGATCCCGCGGGACGCCACATCGTCCCGACCGTCGACAGGTTGGCGACGAACCGCATGAACCTCCTGAAGACTGACCTGGGACCTCTCGACGTCATAGCCTCGATCAGCGGCGCCGACTACGAGGATCTCCTCGAGTCGACCAGGACACGTCAAGTGGCGGAGCTACGGCTCCAGGTACTCGAGCTCGCCAAAGTGATCGAGACCAAGGAGCTGGCGAATCGGGACAAGGACAGAGCTGTACTGCCTGTGCTGCGCAAGACCCTGGAGCTCAAAGCTCAGTGAGGCAGTGAGGGACGGCTTCTACTGCACCCTGACGCGAACGGTGCTCCCGGCCCACCGTCACGGATTGAGAGTGAGCTTCACAAACGACGTAATGAAGCTATTCTTCGATACCGACAAACACCGACCGCCGGGCGGTTAGACTTCCGAGCGGCCATGAATGACGAGCACCTGAAGATCCTCCAGCAGGGTGTCGTGACGTGGAACGAGTGGCGAGCCGCGAATGCGGAGGTGCGTCCGGACCTTGCCCACGTCGACTTCACCGGCGCGAACCTCGCCGACATCCGTGGCGCCGTAGTCGGAGCGACATCGTTGATCGCCTGCGACTTGGCCGGGATTCGGAACCTCGCCACCGTTGACCACAGCGGTCCTTCGGACATCTCGACCAGCACGCTGGCGTTTACTGCGGCCGCACTCGCTGACCAGCCGCACCGCCAAGGCGAAATCGAAGCCTTCCTTCACGGCGCGGGTGTCGAAGAGGACTGGATAGACGTCTTCCGCTGCCGCATCGGCCAGTCGATTGAGTTCTAGTCCTGCTTCATCTCCAACAGCCACGATGACAACAGCTTCGCTCGGCGCCTCTACGACGGCCTCCAAGGCCGCGGCATCCGTTGCTGGCTTGACGAGCACCAGATGCTGCCGGGTGATGACATCTACGACTCCGTCGACCGCGGCATCCGGCTATGGGACAAGGTCTTGCTCTGCTGCTCGGGGGCGTCACTCACCAGCTGGTGGGTCGAGAAGGAGATCAGCGCGGCGCTCGAGAAGGAGCGCCTGGCCGCTGACTTCACCAACTGGGGGGGCGAGCCGCAACGGTGTGGAGATTTACTCCAAGCGCAAGCGATCCTCAAGATCTGAGAGCGGATTCAGACCGGACTAAACCGAAATGCTCCGCAGAGACTCTAACTCCTTTCGAGTCCAATCGTAGCCATGAACAACTCGCCGTGGGTCGTCCGGCGCAAGCAGTTGGCCTGAGACGAGCCTAGTACAGCCGCTCTCTCGCTGGTACCAGATCAAACGGCCCGACCAGTTGAATCAACCTTTTCAGCCGACAGGAGGGGCCGATGCCGCTCGACTTCACGGTAGTACAAGCAGTTCGACAGCGATTCGGTGACAGCATCGCGGATGAGTTCGAGTTCGATCGAGAGACGGAGGCTCCTTTTGTTGGTGCAGCTAAGGACTTCCCGTTCGAGTGCCCCAACATCGACCGCTCCCAGGACGCCATTCTCCAGTTCCAATCATTGGGGGTATCGCACCGTAATAGCGTTCTTCAGGTCAACAGCACGAAGGTTTTTGGGGGTCTCTCAACGAGCGTCGACTTCGCACGCGACGACATCAAGGTCTTTGTAGTCCAGAGGTGGGCGACTCACCATCTGCTCCTTCAGCCGGGGCTCTTGAGAAACAACAACGTCTTGCGGATTGAGTCGCGACGCCATGCCACTGGAGGGTCCAGCGGCATCGACAACTTCGTTATCGATAACATTACTGTGCTGTTCAAGACCCGCCGTGGTGGTCTCTTCGAGTGGCTACTGCGCAGGTAGTATTGCGTCGCTGGTCGCTGAACGCACCCACGTCAAAGCTGGTCCTCAGATCACTGCTGTCCAAGATAACTCAGGGTTGAGCTGGC